>NZ_PQJY01000020.1:0-17477 GCF_002920195.1 Leclercia sp. LSNIH8
AGTACCAGCGTACGGCCCACAGAATGATGTCACGCTGAAAATGCCGGCCTTTGAATGGGTTCATGTGCAGCTCCATCAGCAAAAGGGGATGATAAGTTTATCACCACCGACTATTTGCAACAGTGCCGTCCAGCGGATATCAGCGCTGAAAGATGATGGCTGAGCGTGGAGGCAGGAATCTCAAGGTGCTTCTGCAGTTCGCCAACCGGCAGGCCTTCATGACCCGCCCTGACCAGCTCCCGGTATATGCTGAGACGTGTCGGGTGGCCCAGTTCTCGAAGTGCGTTTGCAGCAGTGTTTAAATCCATAATACCTCCTTTATCTATATTTCCAGAATAATAGAAATATAGCCTGCGTCAATCGTTTCTGCCGTGAGGGTACCGCTTTCCCAATCATGCTCTGTCCGCCAGGTTATGGGGGGCAGAGCCAGAGCACTACCGAAATCCTTGCGAATACCCGTGCAGGGAATAATTTCCGCCCCCTTTATGGCCGGAAAAAAAACTGATAAACGTCGCCTTTTCAGAAGGTTGCTTTCTTAACGTGGTTTTTCGCATGGTTGGACCTCAGACCCCATATAGGCAGCGCTAAGGGCAATCCGTGGGTACAGGATATTAACCACCGCGTTACTTTGTGGTTGCCCTGGCGGATAGGCTTTGTACGAGGAGGGAACCATTCTATTGCCAGCGGCGTTCTGGCCGGTGAGGGTGAGGTAATACCCGATACGGTTTATGATATGCGGTATTTGCTCGATATTGTCAGCACTGACGGGTATTACTGGTACATGAGCGGGAAGATCTGCGAGAGAGTCAGTGACTACCGTACAGCCGCCTTTTTTGAAATAGGCCGCCTGCTTACACTGTGATTCCTTCAAAATATCTCAACGAAATTTCCCGACACCTGTTTAAGCTATCTTGCTGATATTTCTGTTTTTCGATTTTTGCCGGCGCGATGCCGGCGACGTTGGCCAGCTGCCCCGTGCGCGATACTGAGATCAGTTTCTTTGAACAAAAAAAACCGCCTTTCGGCGGTCAGTATTCAGTAGCTGGAACGGTAGTCTCTCCCCCGATTCCAGCGGTCTTGCCAGTGTTCGAGGAATGATTCAGCGAGCTTAGGCATGTTCCAGATCACCACCGCATTCTCCGAGTTTTTCGTTTCGGCCGCTTTGGTGAAATTAAAGCTGCCAGTTTCAACGGTCACATTATCCACGATGATCACCTTGTCATGCTGGATAGGGAAATCACTGTCAGTACGCAAAGGGATGCCGCTGTTCGCTATGTAGTTCATGGCCGCAATGCTGGCGCGCCCCGTATTGCCCCTTTCATCAATTACGATTTTCACATCAACTCCCCGTTTTTTGGCTGCTACCAGTGCCTTCATAATATCCGGGGCGGTAAAAGAATAAGCCATCATCCGTATCGAGGTTTTTGCGGAGTCAATGGCGCTCAGGACGAGAACGCGGGCGCTTCCTTCAGGCGAGTAGCCAACCTGAACGGATGGTTCCACCGCAAAGGCGGGCAGGGCGGCTGTCGTAAATGCTGCGGCCAGAAGCCAGGTTGCTAAGTTTTTCATTACAGGCTCCCGTTCACACACTGCATTTTATATTCAGGGTCAAAATAAATTTCTTTGATTTTCCGCTTTTCCATATGCACCACAACGTCAATGGTGGAGTAGAGCATTCGCATAATATCGCTCATATCGAGCATACGGCCGATAGGGGTCGCCTTGATAAGCAGCCCAATACGGTTAAAGGCATCGCGCGCAGAGTTAGCGTGCGTTGACATAACACCGCCTGGATGGCCGGTATTAAGTGCTTTAAGATAATCCCACGCAGCATCATCCCTAAGCTCAGTCATGATGATACGGCCCGGTGTCAGACGCATACAGGCTCGCAGGGCATCAGTGGCGCTGACGCGGCCGATCTTTCCTGCATCGCCGTACATCATATAAACGGCTTCTACAACGTGATCGACCGTGACTTCGTGAACGTCCTCTAAAATAATTACACGCTCGTCTTTATGTAGCGATTTTAACAGCGCGCGCGTGAGTACCGTTTTCCCCGACCCGGTTTCACCGCAGATCACGATAGTGCGTTTCTTCTCAACGGCGGTTTGCAGGAATGCGGGCCATTTTTCGCTGCTGTGCAGCTCTTTAAGGAAAAAATCATCATCCGTTAGGCTTTGCTTGCTGCCGGTAATCTTCCGGCAGTCACTGAAAATCCCCTCGCTGGTCAGCTGCTCCAGATTTTTATCGGCCGCCAAATCCTTACGAAACGCTACGGCCGTTGTACCGTCAATCACCGCAGGGGGCAGACAGATAACGCCCCTGATCCCGCCAGGCAGGATCACGTCATTAATGGCCTGCATGGTCAGCTTGTTGCTGCTCACCAACGATTTAGCAAGGTTCCTAATAAAATCTGCCGTAATTGCCGCGTTCTGCACAACCCTGCGGCCGCTGAACGTATCACAGATAACTTCCTGAAAGCAGTTAATGCGAATTTCAAAAACAGTAGGATCTTCTAAATACTCGCGCAGTGGGCCAAGTTGATAGAAAGCTGCATCAGTCATGATTACTCCTGAAGAAAAGCGGGCGCTAAGCGCCCACTTTTTTAGTTGTCTGCGAGCGTATAAACGCCGCTGAAATCGAGGTCGCGGGCAACAAAAATGCTCACCGCATCACCCTGCTGATCGTAGAGGGTAGGGGGGATAGACATGTAAGAGCGAAGTGCTTCAGACGCCAGCTGCTCACCGCTGTTTTCTGTGCTGTTGTACTGAATGTTATTACTCTGCGTCTGGTTAACCAGCGCCGTTAAGGTGTCAGAGAACAACGAAATCATGATCGCACCACGCAGACGCTCCCACATATGGGTATCCACCTGGCCCGGAATCCCCGCGCTGCCGAGTGAGTTCGTTCCGGCACTGTCAATATTAACGATTGTCCCGTCCTGGTCATTGCGGATACGCTCCCAGAGAACAAACACGCGCGCCTGGCCGTCTTTGATACCACCGGTAATCTGCCCGTCAACCCATGAGCCTTTATCAATCAGCCTAACGAGTCCATCAGCTGAGTAAACGTCCTGTGAAACCCGGCAGGAAACCTGACCCGGAACAGTGGTATCCAGCTCGGTGCCGGTACCACAGGGGATCATTTTGCCTTTCGGAACAGTCAGGCTGGGATTAGCCATGACTCCAGCGCGGCTAGCCTTCAGCCTTGCAGGAGTCAGGTTTTTAGCGAGTGCTGAACTACCTTCGCTTGTTTCGTTGTCCTGGGGCTGCACTCCGGGACTATTGCTTGTAGCCGCCTGATTAGTCTGGGCCAGCTCGCCGCCCAGACGACGCTGCATAGCCAGTTCTTCAGGCGAAGGTTCTTTACGCTTATTAGAGGTACGCGCGGCGGTATTGCTGCTGCCCGCATCTGCATCTGCCTGTGCGGCAGCCTGCACAGCACGGGCATCAGTGGCGCTATTCTGCGCAGTTGCAGGTTTATTAACATCAGGATCGCTGTTAAAGCTGTAGTTTGGCAGTGTATTGGCCTGTTGCGCTTTACCACCGTCTTTATCAGCTTCAGCTTTAGCCGGGGTGCGAATTTTACCCATGACCGTAATCCCGATGAATACCAAAGCAAGCAGCGCCATCAGTATGACAAAGGCTTTCATACCAGGAGCCGAACGGCGGTTACTGCCTTTAAATCCGCCACGCTCGCTTTCAAATTCACCGTCTCCGGTGTTTTCATCGAGTTCCTGATCTACATCGACACTTTTACGGGCCATCAGTTATCCTCCCCAATTTGAACCCTGCGCACATCCGGGGAAGCCGTACCGGTTGCTACCGCACCGGCGCCCGGCGCGAAATTATTATTACGAACGCCAACGACTTTATCGCCCAGACGAATACGCCACTCTTTAGCGACGGTTTCCACCTCGATGATGTTGCGGTTCTCACCCACAACATGAGAGTTAGGCAGCGTTTCTTTGCCACTGGCCGAGATCATGTAGACCTGCGGTAACTCCGCATTGGCCGGAAACTCAAACCGGGTAAAGCGGTAGTTATCCCAGACGTGAACCGGCTGGATGCTGCGCATTTCAGGCTGTTCGCTCATTACGTACTGATAGTTCTTCGCCCCCGCAAAAGCCGTCTGCTTCAGCTTCTGCGTAATGCGTTTTTTATCAGCCGCGCTTTTGGCTTTTTCCTGCTGCTCAAACGGATATTCATAGGTCAGCTGAAGAACGGCCTGGCGCACAGCCCACGGCGTTTCAATAAAGGATTTTGATACCGTACCGTCTGCATTTTTCTTCGTTTCTTCACCGATGAAATGGAGGACGATGTTATAGGTGCGCTTATCGGTGACGATCACCAGGTTGGTATCACTCATGGCCTGTTTCGGCTTCACAAAAAAATGGTTCATTTTGTGCGCAAACGTCCAGCTTTCAGAATCGCCAAAAGCATGAGTGATATAGGTTTCGTCAGGCGCGACAACAATGTGGGTAGCCACACCGGCGATAGCGTCAATTTTGACCACATTAACAGGGTTATAAACAACGCTTTTAATGCGATAGTCATAAGGAGAATTGCGGCCAACCTCAAGCGCCATAACGTTAGTGGCCGCGCCTCCCAGGACTGACAAAACGACTGCTGAAAGAAGTAGTTTTTTCATGGGGCAGCCCTCAGTTAACTTCAGGGTTGACGCGATAACTCGTCACGCGGAAACCCAGCGGGTTGACATAACGCTGCTCAGCATTCATCGCCAGCGATTTATATTCATACCCCATAATGGCAATCCAGCGCTGCGGCTGATCATCAACGGGATTGCTGCGCACGCGGCGAACCGTAGTAAAGCGTATCGTTGCTACGCCGTGCGGTTTATCGAGGATCACAGAGTTAATCTTCACGCGGGTCGTTTCACTGTCGCCCAGAACCTTATCAAGACCGTTGCGGCCCTTGAACTTGCTCTGGTAAGACTCTGCCACGTTCGGCGTGGACATTAAGCCAACGGCCGTATAGTCGACCTGAACTGAATAGAAGTCATAGCTCTCACGGTGAATGACATATTGTGTCAGCCAGAACTTATCAATTTCGTCACCATAAGAGGTCTGGTCGCGGGTCAGCTTGACCTGCTGTACTTCGTGAGTGGCCTCGTTGAGCGTTAGCAGATGTGCGGGGATTGGCTGGCTGTACTTATGCACCACGTAACCAACTAAAGAGAGTGCAAAAACAGTTACCACCGCTGAACCGGTGGCAACCATCCAGGCGGTACGCCGGGACTTCAGCACTTCATCCATCAGATCAACTTCAAGCCCTTTACGGCTTTCGTTGAACTCTTTAATGGCTTCACGTGTAAGCCCTGTTTTTTTATTAGCTTTCATTTGCACCACCTTGCGTATCAACCGGGATTGTTTTGTTTACTGGAACGGTGTTGCTCCAGTCCGGCTCCGGTGGCGGTTTATGCCCGCTGGAACAGGCGCTAATCAGAAGAACTCCCATAAGCAATAAGCTGCGCATTACGGCATCCATTATCGGTTGTTGAACGTACTAATTATAATAAGTCGCCGAAATTGCAATTTCAACGACTTTTGTTTTAATTTTATGCAGCCTTCTTCCCGCGACTGCCCCTTGCCTTACCACTTAAATTAGAACCACTGCTTCCTCCGCTGTTGCTGCCACTTCCTCCACCTGCCGATTGCTGGCCGCCGCCACTGTTACCGCCTCTGAACGCATTACCGCCAAACATGCCGTGGCTGCCCATATTGCCAAGCGCCTGCATGGAAGAACCCGTAGAGCGTGCGGCGTCAGCAACTCCGGCGCTGATACCGCTACCCCAGCTGGCGGCAATTTGCGGAATCTGGAACAGAACGAAAACGGAAATGACCGTCAGTAATAAGGCGGAGATAGAACCAGTGATTGATGAGTAAGCGGCATCAGAGTTCATCGAGGACAGGAGGTTGTCGAACATCTGCATGATGAAACCAAACACGAGCGCAAGAATGACGACGACAAGGCCATAGTTAATGACCGACGCCAGCCAGCGAGCAAAGATGTTTTTTGTCGCTCCCCACAGCAGGCAGAAGATTGCAATCGGGCCAAAACAAAGCGTAACGGCCAGAAGGATCTTAGCCATGATCACAAAGCCCGCACCGAGGCCGCCCAGCACAACGGTAGCAATCATCATAATGCCGCCAATGGCATACGCGGCCAGGCCGCTCGATGAAAACACGTCTGCGGCTTCCCATGCGGTGTTGACGATCTTGATACCTTTTTCAATACCGCTATCAATAATCGCCGGTACGCCACTTGCACCGACTTTATTAGGGGCAGACAGTATCCCGGCAAAATCATCCGGCAGGTGAAGCGCCACGTTGACCAGTTCCTGTTGATACCAGCCGCCCGCCGTTGCAAAGCTCAGGATAAGGGCTATGGAAAGATACTCTTTAATCAGCGAACTCAGGCTGTCGCCCGCCCCCGGATTAAACGCTGAGTACATCCCCTGAACCATCAGCTTGATTGTCAGACAGGTGGCAATCAGAGGCGTTACATCAGAGATAATGGTGGCAACATTGGCGCTCACCATTGACGTAATCGCCCCGTCTACTTTTGCGAAAATGTCTGCGACTAGGGTGAATGCCATATTGCCTCCTTACTCCTAAATTTTCGGTGAATTGATTTCGCCGTCTTTTTTGCCGAACACAAACAGCTGACGATCGGCTTCGCGCGCGTTTTTGCAATCAGGTTTCTGAAGTTCATCCGCGTCTTTCTTGCATTCCTGAATTGTTGCCTTGCGCTCTTTCTCATGTTTTTTGTACCACTCCACGTCATGCGAGGCATCGCAGGCCACCAGGAGGAAAGGGATAACAAGCAGTAGTTTTTTCATAATTACCTCAGTTAATTGAAGGTGACGCGGTAACGTCCCCGCCGGTTCCAAAAACAAAATTGTGGGTGGCACGTTCTTTCTGCGCACGTAATAGCTTGTCCTGTGACTGCTGCAACATGTTCATCAGATTCAGCTTCGCCTGCTCACCCTGAATAGCACCCTGTGACGTCTGGATACGGGCCTGTAAGTCAGCAATCGATTTCAGGTCTGGAGTCGTTTTAATCTGCTCCGTCAGCTCCTGCATATCGGTTAGTTCCTGCATCTGGTTGTTGTAGGCTTTTTCTGCCATAACGCGGTCATAAGCGCCTTTTTCAGCCAGCTTTTTGTTCATGTAGGTAATTGCTTCGCTGGGCGTCATGTCGTCAACTTCCGCATTAAACTGGCCCATCATGCTGTTAACTGAAGGCGTGACGGAAGAACTGGAGTTCATGGCGTCGCTGTAGATCTCCTTCCAGTTGTCCGGCAAATTATTTGCCAGCGTGCTGGTAGACGTCCCCAGCAGATCGCCCAGGTTGGTTGTCTTTGCCATCGACTCATACATATTTTTCTGCGTTTGCAGCTGGCTTTTAAGCTGCTCCAGCTGCTGCGCCATTTGCTGAAGCTGCTCGACCTGTTTAGCCAGCTCAGTAGGGTTGGTCACGATGATGCCTGCGGAAGCGCTTTGCGCGCCTCCCAGAATCAGGCCGGTGGTCAGCAATACTGCCGTCAGTGTTTTTTTCATGGTGTTTTGCCTCGTTGTTAAGCCGTCAGGCGCCAGTATTCTTTGAGCCATACTTCAGGGTCATTACCGAGCCGTTCAACCAGCTCATGCGCAATTTCGGCGTTTTGTGGTTCACCGGACAACACGCTAAGAACGTTGTCCATTGTCTTAATATCTGCATCAATATCGTCGCTGTTGCGAGGGTAGAGATTGAAAGAAGCAATCGCAGACTGTTGCCCTTGTTTAACCAGGAACTGTCTGGAGTGTTCGGTAATCGACATCAGCGCGTCGTATTCAGCATCAGTAAGGAAGGCATAATCCTCTCGGATAGCTTCCGGATCGCGCAGGCAGATTTTTGTGACGGTCTGCGACATGATCGTGCGGCCAATACGGCTGGACAGCGCATCGTTCGGCTCCTGCGTGGCAAACACATAGATAGCGTCTTTCTTACGGTCAGTTTTGATACCACGCTTAACTTCACGCTCGATAACCGGATCGTCAAGGTAGGCGTGGAACTCGTCAAAGCACTGAATGACGCGGCGTTTGCCGTCGATGGAGTCACGTACCCGGTACAGAAGGTACATCATGAGCGGAGTACGGGCCGGGCTGGATACTTCCTCTTTGGCTGCGATAAACTCGGATAAATCGAAGCCAAAAATATCATTCGCGCTGAGATCCAGGCTGTCTTTATCATTGTCAAACAGCCAGCCATACTGGCCTTCGCGCGTCCATTCGCGCAGCAGCCCTTTCAGTGATACGCCATTTTCCACAACTTCATTCACGTACCCGTCCAGGATAGTAACGGTGCGCGCCTCGCGTGGAATAAGTGAGCCTTCCCCCATAACCGCATCAACGCCTTCAGCCAGTTCGGTAGCCATCGTTGCGCTGATAGGCCCGTTATTGGTGGTTTCCACACAAATGCGGAACAGGTTTTTAATGAGGGCAATATTGCGTTTGGTCGGTTCAATCTGAAGCGGGGCAAACCCGGACGGCATACCCTGTTGCAGAACTTTATAGTAGCCACCAACGCTTCGAATGAACGGCTCCATACCGCGGTCACGGTCATAAACAAAAAGCCGCGGGTTGTACTTCATTGACTGCGCCAGCAGGAAGTTAAGCAGCGTGGTTTTACCTTCCCCCGACATACCCGTTATTAACGCATGGCCCAGCGGGCGTTTACCGTAGGAAAGTTCTTCAAGCGGGGTCACATGGAAATTAAAATAGAGTGGCGTACCGCTGATCGTGCGGAACATGGTCAGCGCTGGCCCCCACGGGTTATTGTCAGGCTTGCCACGCATAAAATTGTGGAACGGGCTGAAGTGCAGGAAGTTCCATGAGTTTATCGGAACCGGGCGCGGCGCCCATTTCTGGTTGCCAGGCAGTCTCGCATAATATGCAGCCTCAGAGGCCAGGCTGATAGTCCCGCCAACCACGCCACAGCCGGTTAGCATAACCTTCACACGACGCGCTTTGCGCTGTACCGCGTTTTGGTCATTATCCCAGACATGCACGGTTCCATGATGGTAGCCCATCACGAACTCTCTGGACGTCAGCATATCGAGCGCAGTACCAAGCTGTGCCAGCTGGCTTTGCGCACGGTCGCGCGTTTCCTGCAAAGATTTTTCCTGATGCGTCAGAAACGTTTTAGCTGAAGATTCAGAGAGGCAAGAAAAACTCTGCGTCAGAAGGTATTCAAAATCGGCTTCTTTAAGCATGTTAAGCTGGCCTGGCTCTGTATCTTCTTCGTATTCACGAAATTCAATGCCGGTGGTATAGAAGTTGTGATCTACCGTTCTGATCTGGACAACATCCCCCCACAGGGAGCTAACAGGGCGGTTGTCCATGATGTACTCACGGATACGATCACGGCAAACAGGCACGATGGCCCATTCCATATTTGCGAGGAAATAAAGGAACTCCAGCGCTTTTGAATAAGCGTGAGCCTGCGAAGGTTCAGGCTCGTTGCGTTCGATAACAATGGCTTCGTCAAAAATGTCTGATTCATCGACTTCAGCAAGTTCTTCACGTTCTTTTTTATCAGGCGCAGGAATTTCAACACCGCGTTTGTCACGATAATAGATACCCAACTGCTGAATGCCATACGGCTTCATTGCTTCCAGGATTTGTTCAGAAATATCTTCCAGACCTTCAAGCGCCTCATTCTGCATTTGCTGAATTTCGTCACGAGTCGGCTTTTCAAATTTCGCCAGAAACTTCTGTGTTTTATCCCCTACCTGTTTGTAAATAACGGTCAGATAAAGGTCATTAATCAGCTGCTTGGAATCACCGTGCAGCTTACGGTTATATTGATCAACATAAGCAGGGAAAAAATGGTCATACTCACCATCCGGGTACTCTTTAGCCTCATGGTGATATTCATGCGTCCACAGCTCTACATGGTCTGTTCCGAAGCTCTTGACCAGCGTATTAAGGTCTTTATGCCAGGTGACCAGTTCCCGATCTGATGCGCAGTCATGTGTGCGGCCATCCAGCTTGAAAAAAGCCATCAGATCGCCGTTTTCCATCGAAATCACGTAATCATTGAGGTGATAAGAATAGGGCAAATACTTTTTATTTACTGATGGCTCCTTACGGTAGGCATCAATTTTTTTTGGCTTCGTAGCGGTGGCAGCTCTCATTATTTTAAACCCTTACGTTTGTAGTCAACAGAGGAATAAGACGATCCTCCCCACTGCTTAAACGGAGAATCAAACCAATTACTGAATTTGGTTTTCAACCACAGGCCCATAATTCGAAACATGCGGTCGTCATATTTTGTTAATGCAGCTGAAGGAATCCACAAAAAGACGAACACCAGAATCGCCCACATATGAATAATCATAAAAAGCGAGGCAGAAATCATGAATATCATCATAGCTACATTACGTGGTACACCCAGCGCGCGAGGTAAGCGAGTCGCACCTTTGAAAAGCGGTCTTTTCCCGTCAACGAACATCTTTGTAGTCCTCACTTTGGGGGACAAAAGTCCCCCCTTTTCGCGTTGTTCAGCTTCCTACGCCCGTCAGGGAAACCAGAAATGATGCAGAACCAATACCAATCAGCGAGATTACGATACGAGGAATAAAGCTGGCTGGGATTACGTGAAGCATCCACATAAAGCAACTAACCATGATCGCAATAGCACAACCAATTGGAATCCATGTGCTCAACCACGTCTGGATTGATGTAGCGGTTGATTCACCAGTATCGGTGCCAGCGGCCAGCGCAATTTGCGGCAGGGCAATGGACAAAACGCCCATAACTACCGCAGGGCCATACTTCTTAAACAACGTGGTCATACTTTCTCCTTACTCACTATCTTCTGTTGATTGCAGATTTAACCGGCATTCTTCAACGCCACACTTATCTTTCAAAAACTCTGCCAGTAGCCTTAAATCAGCCCAGGTTCGTAGCTCATGCTCTTTGTTAACCCTAATGGAACATGCGATCTGGCCCAGCTGTTCATCGTCTATCTGAAAAACGGGATACCACTTCTTTAATGAAACCCGTTCTATCGTTACCTCCTTCACTTTTCCTGCTTCAAATAGCTCCAGGATCTGTGATTGCAATACAAGGTACAAACGTTCCATCCATAACCTCATTCCCCCTTCGCTGTTTCCTGTCTGGTTAAAAAGGCATCCGTATTATTTCGGCTGAAGGCATCGCCATCACCCGAACCAAAAACATCTTGTTCACCGTCATACTGCGGCGCCGTACTTTTTGCCTGCTGAGGCTCAGTCGCGGTGCTGTCCTCACTGGTCTGGCCGTCAGGTAGCAGCGTAGGGATTTTCAAATCAGTTGATTGACGCGCCACGTTGATAACTTTCGTGACATACCCGTTAGAAATCCCGTTTGTGAGTGAGCCGGTGTTGTAGCAGGAAAGCGCGTGTCTCAGCGCAACCTGCCCGGCTGGGTAGGATTTCAGGGCGCTATCATAACAGGCTTTAAGGATGGTCTGGCTCGCCCGCAGGTTGATGCAGGGTTTGAAAATATCGTCAACCGAAAGACCCAGGCCCACTAAATTATTTGAGTTAATTTGTGCAAGGCCCATATCAAAACTTTTATTATCCTTCAGCAGAACTTTCGCAACGCTGACGGCCTCAGCTTCAGTACGCGGTTGCTGTTTTAACTGAATACTACCGTTAATATTGATCCTGTACGGCCCATTTGAGGACTCATGGCCGACGATGTACGCCATCGTTAAGGGTGAAACATCAGGCGCACATCTCTGCGCAAGCCTGGCAACTTCATCGGAGGCAGGCGCAGCACTGGCACGGCCAGCACAAGCAAGGCAGGCCAGAGCGAGAACCAGGAGTTTTGGATGTTTACTCATTTATGTTTCACCGCGTAATTGTAATTTCGACGACTTTTGTTTATGATAAGGGCTAATGAGATCGTGTCAAGAAGAAACGAAAAGAAAACCGCTGAAGGAAGGAAGGTGATGCTGGTTCCCCTGAAATCAGAAAAACGACCAAAAGGCGAACCCGTGTATCGTGACCCGGATAACCCTTTTAATACGTGGACTGGTATAGGGAAGCGCCCGGCCTGGCTAACTGCAAAATTGGACGCTGGCATTAGCCTGGAAGCCATGAAGATGCAGGGCGTAGCCAACCCCAGAGAACATAGACCAGCAAAATACCGCGACCCCAGGAACGCAGAAAATACCTGGTCCGGGACTGGCCGCCGACCCACATGGCTCAAAGAGCTGCTTGATAGTGGTTTATCACTTGATGATCTGAAGATATAACCGGAGGGTATAAAAATGGGCGAACTTATTGATTTTGCGGAAAGGCAAAAAAGCAGAAGGAAGAAAAAGGCATCTTCCATTCCGCCCATTTTTAGAAAATTTCGTGTCCATGCGATCAGGTTACTCGCCAGCATCATCAAATCCGGCTCTTATTCAGTTGCTTATATTGTTAAGAAAATTACAGGAAAGTTAATCAAGTTTTACACAATTTTAACGATTTTCGTTTTTGTTGTCGAATATATTGCAGGCGATATAGGTTACAAATCTATTTATAACGCAGCGTTATTATTAATATTGCTTACCGTTATCAACATTCTGGCGAGTGTATATCTGAACAAACTGTTAAGGACAAAACAATGAAGAAACTCTTAATACCTCTGATAGCAGCTGGTAGTCTGCTTTATATTCCTGCCAGCCATGCTGAAGATCCCTGCAAAGTTATTATGTGCATGGCGGGCAAGCTCACCGGCGATAGCGGCGGAAGCGAGTGTAACAGTGCTGAAGCTGCTTTCTTCAATATCGTTAAAAAGAACAAGCACGGCTTTTTACCCAACCACACGAAGGATGCCAGGAAGGCTTTTCTTAATGAATGCCCGGATAATGGCGAAGGTGGAAGTAACCAGTCGATGATAAGCCAGATCATAAGTAAATACGGGAAAGTTCGCTTATAGGCGAACTAGGAATAATCTCAATTTAAGGAGCCAACGTGAAAAAAATAATATTAAGTGCATTAGCCTGTACAGCTCTCTTAACTGGTTGCGTCAGCCAGGATAAAGGTAATGCGATGCAGAGCCAGCTGAATAACCAGCAACGCCAGATTAACGAATTATCCGTTCGTTTGCAGTCTGCGGAGTCCCGGCTATCAAAGCAGGAAGAAAAGCTGCGCAACGAACTGCTGCAATCCAGCGGCTATTGCTATCTGAATGGCGCCCGCTACTCGACCGGCACCGTACTTTACGGGCGGATTTGCCAGAATCAGTCAGGCAGCGCTTCGTGGCAGGTATACAGCCGTCGCTAAACACCAGGGCGGTTTAACCGCCCTTTTCTTTACCCTCAGAAAGCCCACTATGACCATGATCCCCTTCCCCACTACAGAAAACCTTATTCTATGGGCTTGCAGCGCCATCGCACTGCTTGCCGTTGTATTCTTCCGGCGTTCAGTACGGCACAGGCGACACAAAAGGAAGCAGCAAAGTGCGCGGCGGGTGCTGGAGCGCATAAAGACGTTGCCGGGCTTCCCACAAAAAATTGACTACCTGAGGAAAATTGATCCTTTTGTGTTTGAAGAACTGTTGCTGGAAGGATTTGAAGCGCATGGCTTCAGAACCATCAGAAACAAACGCTATACCGGCGATGGAGGCATTGACGGCCAGGTAATAATAGGAAAATATCGCTATCTTATTCAGGCTAAACGCTATCGCGGCCATATTGCTTTACAGCACGTACAGGAGTTCGAGAAGTTGCTTAAACGTCATAACTGTCGCGGTCTGTTTTGCCATACCGGGAAAACCGGCGCAGGTTCAAAATCTGTCAGTATTGCCAGTGAACGGATGGAGATTATCAGCGGCCAGCGCCTGATAGATTTGCTCACGCCCGGCAGCTCCTTCACTATCGCAACCGCCCCGCAGACGATGATGAAGCGTACCGCAGCAACACTAGAAACGAGCACCATTGTTAAAGATGCCGGTAAAGAAAATCGATACCATGAGAGTTAATTAAATGAAGTCAGTAACTATAGAAGCAAAAACATTTGCTGAAATGTTAGGAATAACAGAAGGTGAGTTAATCTTTGCCATTAAGAAAACTGGCACATTCAAAAACAAGACCATCCCACAACCTCATGAGCCACATAAATCAAATAATAGATTTTTATATTCAGACGTAATGAGGTTTATAGAATCACTAAAAGACAAAGAGAACCGGTAATGACTCCAACTTACTGATAGTGTTTTATGTTCAGATAATGCCCGATGACCTTGTCATGCAGCTCCACCGATTTTGAGAACGACAGTGACTTCCGTCCCAGCCTTGCCAGATGTTGTCTCAGATTCAGGTTATGTCGCTCAATGCGCTGAGTGTAACGCTTGCTGATAACGTGCAGCTTTCCCTTCAGGCGGGGTTCATACAGCGGCCAGCCATCCGTCATCCATACCACGACCTCAAAGGCCGACAGCAGGCCCAGAAGACGCTCCAGCGTGGCCAACGTGCGTTACCTAACAATAAACCTGTTTAAATATCCAGATAAAAACATTCAATCTGGGTCAAATGAGTGATACAGTTTCACCCATAAGACCCAATGGAGGCAATATGTCTGAATTTGAATTACTGGCGCAGGATCTGCTTGAGAAAGCAGAAGCGGAAGAACAACTGCGACAGGAAAATGATAAAAAGCTGCTCGGGCAGGTGCTGGAAATCTATGACCAGAAGTACGTGGCTGAACTGCTTAGAAAAGTTGGTAAAAATGAGTGGAGTCGCGAGACTCTTAATCGCTGGATTAATGGTAAGTGCTCACCTAAGACGCTGACGTTAGCCGAAGAGGAACTTCTACGAAAAATGCTTCCGGAAGCGCCTGCACATCACCCTGACTATGCCTTCCGGTTTATTGACCTGTTTGCTGGGATTGGAGGTATACGGAAGGGCTTCGAAACCATCGGTGGCCAGTGCGTTTTTACCAGTGAATGGAATAAAGAGGCTGTGCGCACATATAAAGCTAACTGGTTTAACGATGCTCAGGAACACACTTTCAATCTCGATATTCGTGAAGTCACGCTCAGTGATAAACCTGAAGTACCTGAAAACGATGCCTATGCTTACATTAATGAGCATGTGCCGGATCATGATGTACTTCTAGCAGGTTTCCCCTGTCAACCGTTTAGCCTTGCGGGCGTAAGCAAGAAAAACTCGCTCGGGCGCGCGCATGGTTTCGAATGTGAGGCTCAGGGAACGCTTTTCTTCGATGTGGCGCGTATTATCCGCGCAAAAAAACCTGCCATCTTTGTTCTTGAAAACGTTAAAAACCTGAAGAGCCATGACAAGGGTAAAACCTTTAAAGTCATCATGGATACCCTCGACGAACTGGGCTATGAAGTTGCGGATGCAGCTGAGATGGGCAAAAACGATCCTAAAGTTATCGACGGAAAGCACTTTTTACCTCAGCACCGAGAACGTATCGTTTTGGTCGGTTTCCGCCGTGATCTGAACATTCACCAGGGCTTTACCCTGCGCGATATTAGTCGTTTTTATCCGGAACAGCGTCCGTCATTTGGCGAACTGCTGGAACCCGTGGTTGACAGCAAATATATACTGACGCCGAAACTCTGGGAGTATCTCTATAACTACGCCAAAAAGCACGCAGCTAAGGGTAACGGATTCGGTTTTGGCCTCGTTAATCCTGAAAATAAAGAAAGCATTGCCCGTACGCTTTCTGCTCGCTATCACAAAGACGGGTCTGAAATTCTGATAGACCGTGGCTGGGATATGGCCACAGGTGAAACAGACTTCGCGAACGAAGAAAATCAGGCGCATCGGCCCCGCAGGCTGACTCCGCGAGAGTGCGCGCGCCTTATGGGTTTTGAAAAAGTAGATGGCAGGCCTTTTCGCATTCCTGTGTCAGACACTCAGTCGTACAGGCAGTTCGGTAACTCCGTAGTGGTGCCCGTGTTTGAAGCCGTAGCCAAACTGCTTGAACCTTATATCCTGAAAGCGGTTAATGCCGATTCGTGCAAGGTTGAACGAATCTGATCGCTCCTCCCGGTATTTATGCCGGGAGATAATCTATGGAATATCTGCGTAAAGCCCTGTCAGCTCAGCAATAAACGCACCTAGCGTCATTAGCTCAGCTCTCACCGCCTCCGGGTATTTTTTGTGCAGAGATGATGGCACGACCAATCTGACACCCGACTCCCGCATCTCCCGATATTGAGCCAGAGAAACTCCCTCCTGGAGTGTAAACAGATGCACCTGATGAATTTTATCGGCCTCATTCAGTATCTGACGCCAGCGATCCTTACAGGTAGTCTTGACTGCCAGCATGCGCAGATTTTCTACGGGAAACTCAGTATCGTGGTAAGCCCCTGCGGAAGGGAAAAGGAAATCGGGTTTTTTATTACCTTCTGTGATGGCCTGCGTCGCAAAGTGTCGCAGGCCGTGCTCAATGAATAGATGCTCCAGGTGCAGTTCCAGCGACTTCCCGGCTCTGGATTTACGGCGATTGCTGACAGAATTGGCCAGCGCAATAAATTCATCCACAGAGCCAAATCCTTTCCGGATGATATCCAGAACATGCAGTTCCTCAACCAATAGAAATATGTCGTACTCCACGCGCCGGCGGTCAAGAAGTTGCTCATCCGGATCAAGGGAATTTTTCACATAATGGCTGGCTGCATACTGAATAATTTCACTTCCCGACGGAAAGCGCAGGTGCCAGTCTTCAGGTAGAATATATTTATGATTTACTGGCGCTTGCTGTAGAGATAGTCCGCCTAGAATCTGTCCTGCGGGGCCGGATATAAGCGCTCCGGGTATAACTTCACCAATAGCGGTCTCAATGACGTCCTCTTCATCAGTGCTGGCGCATACCCAAATATTTACTTCCTTACAGTCCCCCCCTTGCTCATCAAGCTTGAAAGCCAGGAGCGTCAGAGCCCCTGTATTTTCAGGATCCTGAAGTGGGCTGCCTCTACCCCAGCGGGTAATCCTTTTTTCATTCCGGGTTTTACCAAAATGACGGCTGTTATAATAAATTGCCCTGGCTTCGCTGTCAGGGCAATCATGCGATGACACATGTGCGGTGAGAAAAACCGAAGGGTTCAGTTCACGGGTATGGTTGATAGACGGAAAGAGTTTTTCAACGATACCTGAAGGGATATAAAGCCCTACCTGGTGACCACCTGTTGCGCCGGTATCGTTGGCGGAAAGGCGTTTGATGTAGACGAAGTAATTCTCACATGCGATCTCAAGTAGCCAGTTGTGGAAAACCGACATAAGCATCCCCTGTTACCCTGAAACTCTACTCACCATTTTTTCATGATTATATACAAACAGTGTCATTTTCAGAAGACGACTGCACCAGTTGATTGGGCGTAATGGCTGTTGTGCAGCCAGCTCCTGACAGTTCAATATCAGAAGTGATCTGCACCAATCTCGACTATGCTCAATACTCGTGTGCAC
>NZ_PQJY01000021.1:0-14283 GCF_002920195.1 Leclercia sp. LSNIH8
GGCCAGGCCTCAGCATTTTATTATGGTGATCCCCTGGGCGAAATGCGCCTGGTAAGCAGAGTTTTTGAAATGTAAGGCCTTTGAATAAGACAAAAGGCTGCCTCATCGCTAACTTTGCAACAGTGCCATATCCTGACCCTGAGCGGCGAAAGCTACCGCTTGAAGGACAAGAGGAAGGCGGGAGTGGTCAGGAAAAATTCCAAACCCGAATGATCCAGGTGGGTCAGTATTACTTTGGTGATTCAGGGGTAAAGTGGGTCAGTTTTCAGTTGGTGTTGACACCGGCGTACCCTCGGTGCTATCTTCGCGCCCCAATAGTCGGGGCTTGGCCAGGACTTCCTGAGGCCGTCCGTAACGTGGATGCCGAGGTCAGGCGAGGTGGCCGACCCATGAACGCCGACCTGATTCGTTTTTCAATAGCGCTGGACGTTGTGGTGCCAGGGACTTACCAACCCGATGTGTGCCCATCCGGGGCAGTTACAGCCGTTACAGCCTCTGGAGAGGGAGCGGCTTGCCGCTCGGTGATAATCCCAGCTGTAGCGGCCTGATTACATCCGGCCGCTACACCTAGCTCCACCTTCAAACAAGGAATATCGTTGATGTCACTGTATCGCCGTCTAGTTCTGCTGTCTTGTCTCTCATGGCCGCTGGCTGGCTTTTCTGCCACCGCGCTGACCAACCTCGTCGCGGAACCATTCGCTAAACTCGAACAGGACTTTGGCGGCTCCATCGGTGTGTACGCGATGGATACCGGCTCAGGCGCAACTGTAAGTTACCGCGCTGAGGAGCGCTTCCCACTGTGCAGCTCATTCAAGGGCTTTCTTGCTGCCGCTGTGCTGGCTCGCAGCCAGCAGCAGGCCGGCTTGCTGGACACACCCATCCGTTACGGCAAAAATGCGCTGGTTCCGTGGTCACCCATCTCGGAAAAATATCTGACAACAGGCATGACGGTGGCGGAGCTGTCCGCGGCCGCCGTGCAATACAGTGATAACGCCGCCGCCAATTTGTTGCTGAAGGAGTTGGGCGGCCCGGCCGGGCTGACGGCCTTCATGCGCTCTATCGGCGATACCACGTTCCGTCTGGACCGCTGGGAGCTGGAGCTGAACTCCGCCATCCCAGGCGATGCGCGCGATACCTCATCGCCGCGCGCCGTGACGGAAAGCTTACAAAAACTGACACTGGGCTCTGCACTGGCTGCGCCGCAGCGGCAGCAGTTTGTTGATTGGCTAAAGGGAAACACGACCGGCAACCACCGCATCCGCGCGGCGGTGCCGGCAGACTGGGCAGTCGGAGACAAAACCGGAACCTGCGGAGTGTATGGCACGGCAAATGACTATGCCGTCGTCTGGCCCACTGGGCGCGCACCTATTGTGTTGGCCGTCTACACCCGGGCGCCTAACAAGGATGACAAGCACAGCGAGGCCGTCATCGCCGCTGCGGCTAGACTCGCGCTCGAGGGATTGGGCGTCAACGGGCAGTAAGGCTCTGAAAATCATCTATTGGCCCACCACCGCCGCCCTTGCGGGCGGCATGGATTACCAACCACTGTCACATTTAGGCTAGGAGTCTGCGCGGCAGAGCCGTGTGACCGGTTTTCTGTAGAGCACTGACGATGGCGGCGGCGCTCTCTGCAATTGGCAAGGCGTCGGCGCCAAGGATACCAATCTTGCGGCGCGCGGCGTGTTATGACGACTGGGGTGCATTTGAGCCGCCCCATTTAACCTTCGCCCTCACAGATACGCCATTCGCCTCAGATTTAGCGCCATGCAGACGAGCTTCCACTCGGCTTGCACCTTGTCCAGGCCCCTCATGCTGAACTGACGCAATCCCATCACCGCCTTGATCCAACCATTCGGAGCCTCCACGATCGACTTGCGCCGGCGGTAAGCTGCATCGCCTTGCTCCGTTTTCAATTTCGCCGCAATCGCCGCCGTATGCGGATGGGTCTTGGCATTGACCTTGGCATCTTCACGTCCCTCGCGGCCGAGGGCAACGATGACATCGCCGTGGTGATCGGCGACCTTTGCCAGAACAGCCTCACTACGGAATCCCGCATCCGCCAGCGTCTGGGCCGGCATTTCTCCGGTGTTGGCCTGAACTGCTGCCAGCATGCCCAGCAGCGCCTGACTGTCCGCGGCGCAGTTGGTCAACTCCGCCGCCACGATGATCTGGTGCTCGGCATCGACCGCTGTGTACCCGTTGTAGCTCTGCTCGGAGCCACCACCGGCGTGTTTCATGATCCGGCTGTCCGGATCGGTGAAGCTTTCCTGATCACGGTCATCCGGCACACCAAACTCGCGTTTGTACGAGCCACCGCCCTTGTCCGAGCCATCCGGATGGCGAGGCCGGCGGCCATCGTCTTCGCTGCGCCCCCGGGCCTGGTCCGCTTCACGCTGGCGCGCTTCCAGGCGCGCCTTTGCCGCCTGGATCGCCTCCAGGCGCTTCTCGCGGCGAGAAATCTCGGCAGGAATGTCCAGCTCCGGCTCGTTACGCTCCTGGTCGTCGGTAGCCTTGGCGCGATCAAGCAGCGCCTTGATCTCGCAATGCAATTCGTCCTCGGCCGGCTTCATGCGCTTATAGCTCATCGCCTTGTGGCGGCTGGCGTTGGCTTTTACCTTGGTGCCGTCGACCGCGATCGTGCCAAGCTTCACCAGCCCACATTCGCGCGCCAGTTGCACCACCTGAACGAACAAATTCTCAAGCTCGGTCAGGTGTAGGGCACGGAAGTCACTCAGCGTGCGGTGGGCCGGGAAGTTTCCAGCGGCCAGCACACGCAACGCGACATCCTCGTACAGCTTCCTGGCTAGTTTGCGCGAAGAGAAGACGCCGCTCGCGTAACCATAGATCAGCACTTTGACCATCATCGCCGGATGAAACGGCTGATTGCCCGGACCACCGCCGGCATACCGGGCGTGGAATGCGCTCAAGTCCAGCGTATCGACAGTCTCGCTGATGAAGTAGGCAAGATGCCCTTCAGGTAGCCACTCTCCCAGAGAAGGGGGCAGCAGATAGGATTGGTCGGGTCGGTAAGGAAGGTAACTGGCAGCCATCCCCGT
Organism: Leclercia sp. LSNIH8; assembly: GCF_002920195.1. Lineage (NCBI taxonomy): Bacteria > Pseudomonadati > Pseudomonadota > Gammaproteobacteria > Enterobacterales > Enterobacteriaceae > Leclercia > Leclercia sp. LSNIH8. Next base: position 3,057 of record NZ_PQJY01000021.1, read on the forward strand.
ATCGTCCTCGATCTTCCGCCGATTTGGCTTCTGCCGCGCAGGCTCCTAGGCCACCGTAGCTAAACATACGAGAAAAACCGCTTCTTGAGCGCTCTCTGAGACCACCTTGCCGACAACGCAGAAACGGTTGCGGAAAAATCGGCGTTTCCGGCGTACGCCACCCGACCTGGACGAACTATTGCGGACCTGGAACTGGAGTAGCGGAATTCCCCGGGGTTTCAGCGTCGCGCCACAGCGCCTCAGATAGATGCGGTAGCCTTTGGCGGGTCGTCATGCCGCGGACCACCCCCCCAAAAAATTCCACAATGCGGAATGGCGGAATTTTCTGGGGTTCCCGCTTACCCCCCCGTTCTGGACGCCATGCTGGCCGTTATCATCCGTGACGCCAGAAAGATTGGGCAGAAAAAACGGCTCCGCTCGCTGAAGGATCTGGATAAATCTGCATTGGCGCTCGCCAGCGCATGTTCGTACCTGCTGAAAGAAGAAACACCGGACGAATCGATTCGTGCTGAGGTGTTCAGCTACATCCCAAGGCAAAAGCTGGCTGAAATCATCACGCTTGTCCGTGAAATTGCCCGGCCCTCAGACGATAATTTTCATGAAGAAATGGTGGAGCAGTACGGGCGCGTTCGTCGTTTCCTGCCCCATCTGCTGAATACCGTTAAATTTTCATCCGCACCTGCCGGGGTTACCACTCTGAATGCCTGTGACTACCTCAGCCGGGAGTTCAGCTCACGGCGGCAGTTTTTTGACGACGCACCAACGGAAATTATCAGTCGGTCATGGAAACGGCTGGTGATTAACAAGGAAAAACATATCACCCGCAGGGGATACACGCTCTGCTTTCTCAGTAAACTGCAGGATAGTCTGAGGCGGAGGGATGTCTACGTTACCGGCAGTAACCGGTGGGGAGATCCTCGTGCAAGATTACTACAGGGTGCTGACTGGCAGGCAAACCGGATTAAGGTTTATCGTTCTTTGGGGCACCCGACAGACCCGCAGGAAGCAATAAAATCTCTGGGTCATCAGCTTGATAGTCGTTACAGACAGGTTGCTGCACGTCTTTGCGAAAATGAGGCTGTCGAACTCGATGTTTCTGGCCCGAAGCCCCGGTTGACAATTTCTCCCCTCGCCAGTCTTGATGAGCCGGACAGTCTGAAACGACTGAGCAAAATGATCAGTGATCTACTCCCTCCGGTGGATTTAACGGAGTTGCTGCTCGAAATTAACGCCCATACCGGATTTGCTGATGAGTTTTTCCATGCTAGTGAAGCCAGTGCCAGAGTTGATGATCTGCCCGTCAGCATCAGCGCCGTGCTGATGGCTGAAGCCTGCAATATCGGTCTGGAACCACTGATCAGATCAAATGTTCCTGCACTGACCCGACACCGGCTGAACTGGACAAAAGCGAACTATCTGCGGGCTGAAACTATCACCAGCGCTAATGCCAGACTGGTTGATTTTCAGGCAACGCTGCCACTGGCACAGATATGGGGTGGAGGAGAAGTGGCATCTGCAGATGGAATGCGCTTTGTTACGCCAGTCAGAACAATCAATGCCGGACCGAACCGCAAATACTTTGGTAATAACAGAGGGATCACCTGGTACAACTTTGTGTCCGATCAGTATTCCGGCTTTCATGGCATCGTTATACCGGGGACGCTGAGGGACTCTATCTTTGTGCTGGAAGGTCTTCTGGAACAGGAGACCGGGCTGAATCCAACCGAAATTATGACCGATACAGCAGGTGCCAGCGAACTTGTCTTTGGCCTTTTCTGGCTGCTGGGATACCAGTTTTCTCCACGCCTGGCTGATGCCGGTGCTTCGGTTTTCTGGCGAATGGACCATGATGCCGACTATGGCGTGCTGAATGATATTGCCAGAGGGCAATCAGATCCCCGAAAAATAGTCCTTCAGTGGGACGAAATGATCCGGACCGCTGGCTCCCTGAAGCTGGGCAAAGTACAGGTTTCAGTGCTGGTCCGTTCATTGCTGAAAAGTGAACGTCCTTCCGGACTGACTCAGGCAATCATTGAAGTGGGGCGCATCAACAAAACGCTGTATCTGCTTAATTATATTGATGATGAAGATTACCGCCGGCGCATTCTGACCCAGCTTAATCGGGGAGAAAGTCGCCATGCCGTTGCCAGAGCCATCTGTCACGGTCAAAAAGGTGAGATAAGAAAACGATATACCGACGGTCAGGAAGATCAACTGGGCACACTGGGGCTGGTCACTAACGCCGTCGTGTTATGGAACACTATTTATATGCAGGCAGCCCTGGATCATCTCCGGGCGCAGGGTGAAACACTGAATGATGAAGATATCGCACGCCTCTCCCCGCTTTGCCACGGACATATCAATATGCTCGGCCATTATTCCTTCACGCTGGCAGAACTGGTGACCAAAGGACATCTGAGACCATTAAAAGAGGCGTCAGAGGCAGAAAACGTTGCTTAACGTGAGTTTTCGTTCCACTGAGCGTCAGACCCCTTATCCGTTTCAGTTTGCCATGATCGCATTCAATCACGTTGTTCCGGTACTTAATCTGTCGGTGTTCAACGTCAGACGGGCACCGGCCTTCGCGTTTGAGCAGAGCAAGCGCGCGACCATAGGCGGGCGCTTTATCCGTGTTGATGAATCGCGGGATCTGCCACTTCTTCACGTTGTTGAGGATTTTACCCAGAAACCGGTATGCAGCTTTGCTGTTACGACGGGAGGAGAGATAAAAATCGACAGTGCGGCCCCGGCTGTCGACGGCCCGGTACAGATACGCCCAGCGGCCATTGACCTTCACGTAGGTTTCATCCATGTGCCACGGGCAAAGATCGGAAGGGTTACGCCAGTACCAGCGCAGCCGTTTTTCCATTTCAGGCGCATAACGCTGAACCCAGCGGTAAATCGTGGAGTGATCGACATTCACTCCGCGTTCAGCCAGCATCTCCTGCAGCTCACGGTAACTGATGCCGTATTTGCAGTACCAGCGTACGGCCCACAGAATGATGTCACGCTGAAAATGCCGGCCTTTGAATGGGTTCATGTGCAGCTCCATCAGCAAAAGGGGATGATAAGTTTATCACCACCGACTATTTGCAACAGTGCCGTGGAAGCTTATATCGAACGCGTCAGCCGGGCCAACCGCTTTGAATATGGCAAAGTGCGGGTCGCAGGCTGCGTCGGCTGGGCGCTATGCGCCTCGATAACCGGCGTGCTGTTCGGCATCGATCCCAATATCACCTTCTGGATCGCCTCCGGCTTTGCGCTGGTGCTCGGTCTGCTGCTCTGGCTGTCGCGGCCGGAAAGCAGCAACAGCGCCCAGGTTATCGAGGCGCTGGGCGCCAATCGCCAGGCCTTTTCGCTGCGTACGGCGGCAGAGCTGCTGCGTATGCCGCGCTTCTGGGGCTTTATCGTCTATGTGGTGGGTGTCGCCAGCGTCTACGACGTGTTTGACCAGCAGTTCGCCAACTTTTTCAAAAGCTTTTTCGCCAGTCCGCAGCGCGGTACCGAAGTGTTTGGCTTCGTCACCACCGGCGGCGAGTTGCTCAACGCGCTGATCATGTTCTGCGCGCCGGCCATCGTTAACCGCATCGGCGCCAAAAACGCCCTGCTGACCGCGGGGATGATCATGTCGGTGCGTATTCTCGGGTCGTCCTTCGCCTCATCGGCAGTCGAGGTGGTGATCCTCAAGATGCTGCATATGTTTGAGATCCCCTTCCTGCTGGTGGGAACTTTTAAATATATCTCTTCCGCCTTTAACCCGCGCCTCTCGGCCACCCTGTTCCTGATCGGTTTTAATCTGTCAAAACAGCTGTCCGGGGTGGTGCTTTCCGCCTGGGTGGGCCGGATGTACGACACCGTCGGCTTCCATCAGGCCTATCTGATCCTCGGCTGCATAACCCTGAGCTTCACCCTGCTCTCGTTCGTCACCCTACGCGGCGGCAACCGTCTGCTGCCGACCGCAGAGACGCAGAGCCCCGCCTGACTCCAGCGCCCCCGTCAGGGATGACGGGCTTCACTCGACAATCCGCGTCTCCCCGCCGCGATTCTCCAGCGCATAGCGCTGACAAGGCGCCCCGGCGGCGATAAGCTCCGCCAGCTCCGCCGAGTGGCTGGTCAGCCAGATCTGGCTGTAGCGCGAGGCCTCGATAATCAGCCGGGCCAGCGCGGGCAACATGTCGCGATGCAGGCTGTTCTCCGGTTCATTGATCGCCAGAAACGCCGGCGGGCGCGGACTGAGCAGCGCGACGGCGAGGCACAAAAAGCGCAGCGTACCGTCGGACATCTCCGCCGCCAGCAGCGGGCGGCGGATCCCTTCGCGACGCATTTTCAGAGCGAAACGCGAGTGCTCGTTTTCACAATAAAACTGGCAGCCGGGAAAGGCGTCGGCAAGGATTTCATGCAAAATCTCCTCCGCGCCGATCTCGACAATGGTCTGAAAGGCGGCGGCGAGATTCTGGCCATCGCTGTCGAGGACTGGCGAACGGTAACCCACGGCCGGCTGACGCAGTGGCGAATGACGGCCAATCGCGAATTCATGATAAAACCGCCAACGGCGCAGCGTCTCCCGCACTCGCGATACTTCGGGAAAACGGTGCGGCTCGCCAAGCTGACCGAACACCGACTCATTTTCATAAATACTCTCGGTGAAAGTACTTTTCTCCCCGGTGACATCGACGAGAAACGCCGCCTGATTCTTGCGCTGCAGTACGCGGGAGGAAGGCCGGCGGGAGTAGCCGGCCAGCCAGATATTCTCTTCTTTAACGATAGGATCGAGCATGAATTGCGTCGGATAGGGCAATTTTTCAGGGAAGCCTATCTGCAGTTCATAATCGAAGCTGTCGGTCCGGCAGGCGATTTGCAGCCGGCGGGGGTGACGATCGAGGGGCGAACGCTCCCCGGACCACATCATATTCTCCAGACCGCCCTCTTCGCTGATAAACCCCGAAAGCCTGCCCTCAGCGGCAGCGGTCAGCAGGTGGATGGCGTTATAAATATTGGATTTACCGCAGCCGTTAGGGCCGAAGACAATGTTCAGCGGCCCGAGCTCCAGCGCGATATCCTTTACTGAGCGAAAATTTTGAATACGAATGTACTGAATCATTATGCGTCCGGCCCTGGAAATAGAAGGCTGCCACAGTAGCACAGCGGCGCCCGGCATACCCTCTTACGCCCCCTTTCGGGCAGGGTTTAACAGAACATTTTTTTCATTCCACGGGTCAGGGCGACCCGCGTCAGCTTATCGCTATCCTGATGGGCGTCGCTGAAAACGCCAAAAAAATAGCGTTCATCGTCAATGGTTTGGCTAACAATTCGGTAGCTCAACGATTGCCCGGATAGCGCACCGTACTGCGCAGGCGTCACCGAGACTTCGGTCGCGTCATCGGCGACGCTGACCAACAGCCCGTCCGCCTTACCGCCCACCAGCATGACCTTAATTATCGGGTGCACCAGTTCCTCCCGGGATGGCATATAGCGTTGGCGAACCGCAGGGACCGGCGGGCGTGGTGATCGGCAAACAGCGACGCCCGACAGAGTGCGGTATTTAGTACTTTCTTATAGTTCATCACGGCCTTGAGTCAAAAAATAGCGTGCTTAGGCAGGGCTAGATATTGATTATTCGAAATAAAAGATGAAAAATGATGAAGGAAAAAAGAGGAATTGTGAATCAGCAAAACGCCGGGTTATTCTTATTTGTCGCTTCTTTACTCGCCTTTATCGGCCCTCACTCAAGGATGTATTGTGGTTATGCGTTATATTCGCCTGTGTATTATCTCCCTGTTAGCCACCCTGCCGCTGGCGGTACACGCCAGCCCGCAGCCGCTTGAGCAAATTAAACTAAGCGAAAGCCAGCTGTCGGGCCGCGTAGGCATGATAGAAATGGATCTGGCCAGCGGCCGCACGCTGACCGCCTGGCGCGCCGATGAACGCTTTCCCATGATGAGCACCTTTAAAGTAGTGCTCTGCGGCGCAGTGCTGGCGCGGGTGGATGCCGGTGACGAACAGCTGGAGCGAAAGATCCACTATCGCCAGCAGGATCTGGTGGACTACTCGCCGGTCAGCGAAAAACACCTTGCCGACGGCATGACGGTCGGCGAACTCTGCGCCGCCGCCATTACCATGAGCGATAACAGCGCCGCCAATCTGCTACTGGCCACCGTCGGCGGCCCCGCAGGATTGACTGCCTTTTTGCGCCAGATCGGCGACAACGTCACCCGCCTTGACCGCTGGGAAACGGAACTGAATGAGGCGCTTCCCGGCGACGCCCGCGACACCACTACCCCGGCCAGCATGGCCGCGACCCTGCGCAAGCTGCTGACCAGCCAGCGTCTGAGCGCCCGTTCGCAACGGCAGCTGCTGCAGTGGATGGTGGACGATCGGGTCGCCGGACCGTTGATCCGCTCCGTGCTGCCGGCGGGCTGGTTTATCGCCGATAAGACCGGAGCTAGCAAGCGGGGTGCGCGCGGGATTGTCGCCCTGCTTGGCCCGAATAACAAAGCAGAGCGCATTGTGGTGATTTATCTGCGGGATACCCCGGCGAGCATGGCCGAGCGAAATCAGCAAATCGCCGGGATCGGCGCGGCGCTGATCGAGCACTGGCAACGCTAACCCGGCGGTGGCCGCGCGCGTTATCCGGCCCGCAGCACCTCGCAGGCGTGCCGGGCGATATGACTGGCGGCGGCATCGGAAAGATGCCGGTCGGTAATGATGGTGGTGAACCGGGTCAAAGGTAACGCCATAAACGTGGCCACCTGATTGTATTTCGAACTGTCGCACAGCAGGATGCTTCTCGCGCTGACCTGGCTGACGGTCTCCTTGACGGTAACCTTGTTCTCATCAGGGGTGAATATCCCGCGACTGTCCCAGCCGCTGGCGGAGATAAAGGCCGTATCGATAGCCAGGTGGCGTAACGTACGCGCCGCCGATTCGCCCACGCAGGAGCGGTTCTCCCGGCACAGAGTGCCGCCGGTGTGGATCACGCCGCACTGGCTGGCATCGATCAGCAGCTGGGTTATCTCAAAATCATTGGTGACCACCTGGAGATCGTTCCGGTCGAGGATCGCCCGCGCCAGCGCCAGGGTGGTAGTCCCGGCATCCAGATAGATGCAACTGTTTTTAGCGATATGACTCGCCGCCAGCGCGCCGATCGCCTGTTTCTCCTCACTCTGCAGCGTGCTTTTCACCAGATGACTGGGTTCCGCAGCCAGCCGGCTGACGGCGCGCACGCCGCCCGAGACGCTGACCAGCAGCCCCTGCTCCTCCAGTTTACTGACGTCCCGACGGATGGTCATATGGGACACGCCGAGGATCTCCGTCAGCTCGTTAATGCTTACCGCCCCACGCTGCTCCACCAGGGCTAAAATACGCTGATGTCGTTCTATTGGAATCACCGCTCTCCCCTTACCATTTTTTCACACCAGGCGTCACCACCCAGGCTACGGCCCTGGCGACACCCGGTGTTGTTATCGCGCTTTGCCGCTGTTTTTAGGCTATTTTAGGGCAAGAATCGCCGTTGTGCAGCCTCTTTCCGCCTGTGAATTTTTTATATTCATGTGGGTTATTCGTGATAACTCTCACATAAATTCACATGATAACGCTTTATTCTATCATTAAATCACATTAATTAACTAATGTTCACAAGGAGACCAGCATGGCTGCACACACTAACGTCTGCGTGATTGGACTGGGTTCAATGGGCATGGGCGCCGCCCGCGCCTGCCTGCAGGCGGGCCTGAACACCTGGGGCGTTGACATCAATCCCGACAACTGTCGCGCACTGCTGGCGGCGGGCGCCAATGGCGCGGGCCCCAGCGCGGTGCCGTTCGCCGCGGAACTGGATGCAGTTGTGCTGCTGGTGGTCAATGCCGCCCAGGTGCGGGGGATCCTGTTCGGCGAGAGCGGCCTCGCCGCCCATCTGAAGCCGGGCACCGTCGTGATGGTGTCGTCCACCATCGCTTCCGCCGATGCTCAGGCCATTGCCGAGGCGCTGGCGGAGTACCAGCTATTGATGCTCGACGCGCCGGTATCGGGCGGCGCCGTGAAAGCGGCCGCCGGCGACATGACGGTGATGGCCTCCGGGAGCGATGCCGCCTTTGCCCGCCTCGCGCCGGTGCTGGACGCCGTGGCCGGCAAAGTCTACCGCATAGGGAGCGACATTGGTCTTGGCTCGACGGTAAAAATTATCCATCAGCTGCTGGCCGGGGTGCACATCGCCGTTGCCGCCGAAGCGATGGCGCTTGCCGCCCGCGCCGGGATCCCACTCGAAACGATGTATGACGTGGTCACCCACGCGGCGGGTAATTCATGGATGTTTGAGAATCGCATGCAGCACGTCCTGGATGGCGATTACTCGCCAAAATCCGCTGTCGATATTTTTGTCAAAGATCTCGGGCTGGTGAATGACACTGCCCGGGCGCTGACCTTCCCGCTGCCGCTCGCTACCACCGCGCTGAATATGTTCACCTCCGCCAGTAATGCCGGATTCGGTCGGGAAGATGACAGCGCGGTGATCAAGATTTTCAACGGCATCACCCTGCCGGGCCATAAACAGTGAGGAGAGACAACATGCAGCTTGGTGTCATTGCCGATGACTTCACCGGCGCCACGGATATTGCCAGCTTCCTCGTGCGCAACGGCATGCCGACGGTGCAACTGAATGGCGTGCCGACCCGCGATCTTCCGCTGACCAGCGAGGCGGTGGTCATCAGCCTGAAAACTCGCTCCTGCCCGGCGGAAATGGCCGTCAGCCAGTCGCTGGCGGCCCTGCGCTGGCTGCAGGCCCAGGGCTGTCAGCAGTTTTATTTCAAGTACTGTTCCACTTTCGACAGCACCGCGCAGGGCAACATTGGCCCGGTGCTGGATGCCCTGCTGGCCGAGCTGGGTGAGACGCGGACGGTGATTTCCCCGGCGCTGCCGGTTAACGGCCGCACGGTCTATCAGGGATATCTGTTCGTCGGCGAGCAACTGCTGAATGAGTCCGGGATGCGCCACCATCCGGTGACGCCGATGGAGGATGCGCACCTGGGCCGCTTAATTGAGCGCCAGGGGCGCGGAAAAGCCGCGCTGATTGCCTGGCCGATTGTCGACCGGGGGCCGGAGGCGGTCGCCGCCGCGCTGGCGGCAGTCAACGATCCGGCGGTGCGCTATGTGGTGCTCGACGCCCTCAGCGAACAGGATCTGCTCACCCAGGGCGTGGCGCTGCGGGAGATGAAGCTGGTCTCCGGCGGTTCCGGCCTCGCCATCGGCCTCGCCCGCGACTTGGCGCAGCGCCATGGCGCCCGGGGTGAAAGCGCTCAGGCCGGCATGCCGCTGGTCGGCCCGGCGGTGGTGCTCTCGGGCTCCTGCTCGGTGATGACCAACAGCCAGGTGGCGGCCTATCGTCAACAGGCCCCCGCCCGCGCCGTCGACTTAAGCGCCTGCTTTACCGATCTGGAGAGCTACGTCAGGACGCTGACTGACTGGGTGGACGCGCAGCGCGATGCGCCGCTGGCGCCGATGATCTATGCCACCACCGAGCCGCAAACGCTGCAGCGGATCCAGGCGCAGTATGGCGACAAGGCCAGCAGCGAACGGGTGGAACAGCTGTTTGCCGCTCTTGCCGCCGCCCTGAAGGCGAAAGGATTTACCCGCTTTATTGTGGCCGGAGGGGAAACGTCGAGCATTGTGGCGCAGACCCTGGGGGTTGAGGCGTTCCATATTGGGCCGACCATCTCCCCTGGCGTGCCCTGGGTGCGTGACACCCGCCAGCCGCTCTCCCTGGCGCTGAAGTCAGGTAACTTCGGCGATATCCAGTTCTTTGCCCGTGCCCAGCAGGAGTTTCGTCATGACTGAGCAACAACTGCGAGAGGAAATGGTGCAGATTGGCGCCTCGTTATTTAGCCGCGGCTATGCCACCGGCTCCGCTGGCAATCTGTCGCTGCTGCTGCCGGACGGCAACCTGCTGGCGACGCCGACCGGCGCCTGCCTCGGCGAACTGCAGGCTCAGCGGTTGTCGGTGGTGACGCTGCAAGGAGAATGGATCTCCGGCGACAAACCGTCGAAAGAGGTCACTTTTCACCGGGCAGTCTATTTGCACAACCCGGCCTGCAAGGCGATCGTCCACTTGCACAGCCACTATCTGACCGCGCTCTCCTGCCTGCAGGGGCTCGATCCGCACAACTGTATCCGCCCCTTTACCCCCTATGTGGTGATGCGCGTCGGCGACGTCCCGGTGGTTCCCTACTACCGGCCGGGCGATGACCGTATTGCCCAGGCGCTGGCCGGGCTGGCGCCCCGCTATAACGCCTTTTTACTGGCCAACCACGGACCGGTGGTTACTGGCTCATCGCTGCGCGAAGCCACCAACAATACCGAGGAACTGGAAGAGACCGCACGGCTGATATTTACCCTCGGCAACCGCGAGATCCGCTACCTGACCGCTGACGAAGTAAAAGAACTGAGATAAAACCATGCCAAAATTCGCTGCAAATTTATCCATGCTGTTTACCGAACTGCCGTTCCTGGAACGCTTTGCCGCCGCTGCCCGGGCGGGATTTGAAGCCGTTGAGTTTCTGTTTCCCTATGAGTATGCCGCCGGGGAAATCAGACAGCGCCTGCAGGAGAACCAGCTGCAGCTGGTGCTGTTCAATACCCCACCCGGCGACGTCAACGCCGGAGAATGGGGGCTCGCCGCCATCCCCGGGAGAAGCGCGGAGGCCCGACGCGATATTGAGCTGGCGCTGGAGTATGCCTGCCAGCTCGGTTGCCCGCAGGTGCATATCATGGCCGGCGTGGTGCCGCCGGGAGCGGATCGCGCAGCCTGCGAGGCCGTGCTTATCGATAATCTGCGCTACGCGGCGGAGTGCTTTGCCCGCCACGACAAGCGGATACTCATCGAAGCGCTGAATCCGCAGACCAAACCGGGCTATCTCTACCACAGTCAATATCAGACGCTGGCGATGGTGAAACGGGTCGACAGGCCGAACCTGGCGGTGCAGTTAGATCTGTTTCACGCGCAGAAGGTGGACGGCAATTTAAGCCATCTTATTACCGAATATGCCGGCCAGTATCGCCATATTCAGATTGCCTCCCTGCCCGACCGTCATGAACCGGATGAGGGCGAAAGGCACTGTTGCAAAGTTAGCGATGAGGCAGCCTTTTGTCTTATTCAAAGGCCTTACATTTCAAAAACTCTGCTTACCAGGCGCATTTCGCCCAGGGGATCACCATAATAAAATGCTGAGGCCTGGCC
>NZ_PQJY01000022.1:0-13714 GCF_002920195.1 Leclercia sp. LSNIH8
CTAGCCCGACCGCCTGCAGCGGGATCCCGGTATGCATTTTTGCCACGGTTAACAGCACGTTGAGCGGTGCGCCGCCGGTGGCGCGCTCGCTATGGGTGATCCCCGCCACGCCAGCCGCGCGGCCAGCAGATCTGCCGCCGCCGCGGCAATATTCGCGATCACCGGCGCATCCTGGTCATCGCGCATCGGCAGGCCGCTGAACTCGCCCGCCTCCAGCTCGTTGATCACCAGATAGTCAAGATGGCGCAGGGCAGGGAGCACCAGCGGCTGATAGCGCGGATCGCCCTTACGCGACACCAGATCGAGGGACGTTTTAAACCCCAGATCGCGCATCTGCGCCAGCAGCCGCGCGCTGCGGGTGCCATATCCGTCGTCCGGCATATCCAGGCTGTCGAGCAGCAGCAGATAGCCCAGATGGAAGATCTTCATGCTGTAATCGAGCCGGTCAAAGGCGGGCAGATCCAGCAGGCGGTTCGCCCCCGGTGAGTGGAAAAAGGTGCGCTGACCGCTGGGGTCGGTCATCACCTGCGACATGGAGGTGGGGGCAAAGGTAGTGCGCTGTACCCGCTGGCGGTTGACGTGATACTGGTCGAGCATGGCGAGAATGTAATCCCCGTCGTTATCCTCCCCCACTAGCCCGACCGCCTGCAGCGGGATCCCGGTATGCATTTTTGCCACGGTTAACAGCACGTTGAGCGGTGCGCCGCCGGTGGCGCGCTCGCTATGGGTGATCCCCGCCAGCCAGCCGCGCTCTGGCCACTGCACAATCTGGTGGACATGGTCCACCAGCATATTACCCGCCGCGATAATGCCCCGGCGTTCCATTATGCTTGCCCCGCGCTGCCGAAGATGCGCATCTGCGCGGCGACGGTGTCGGTAATCGCCTCTTCGATGCCCAGCAGCAGCTCAGCAAACTCGTCATACAGCGGCTGCCGGTTGGCCATGCGCTGTTCTACGGCCCCCAGCGCCGCCTGGGACATGCCGGTATAGAAGTTAATTTTGTGGATCCCAAGCTCAATGGCCCGGCGAAAATCGGCGTCACTGATCCCCGATCCGCCGTGCAGCACCAGTGGCAGGCCGGTTTGCTGGCGGATGGCGTCAAGACGGGCAAAATCGAGCTTCGGCTCCCCCTTGTACTTGCCGTGGGCATTGCCGATGGCCACCGCCAGGGCATCAATGCCGGTCTGGTCGACAAATTCCCGCGCCAGGGCCGGATCGGTGAAAAAGGCTTCGTCGGCATGACCGTACAGGGCGCCGCCCTCATCGCCCCCCACCGCGCCCAGCTCCGCCTCCACCGACACGCCCACCGCGTGGCACATCTTCACCACTTCCCGCGTCTGGCGGATGTTCTCCTCGTAGCTGAGCGTTGAGCCGTCGAACATCACCGAGCTGAACCCCAAGCGCAGCGCCCGCACCACCGCCTCGAAATGCAGACCGTGATCGAGGTTCAGCACCACCGGGATGTCATGCCGGGCGGCTTCGAACTTCACCGCCTCCACCAGTGAATCGAGCGACACGTACTTAAAGTGCACTTCGGCAATGTTGATGATAAAGGGCGAGCTCTCCTGGCGGGCCGCGGCAAAGAGCGCCCGCAGGAAGTGAGAATCGAGGACGTTAAACGCCCCCAGCGCGTAACGCTGTTCCCGGGCGTGCGCCAGCCCGTCGGCGAGAGAGATAAGCGGCATGTTCACTCCTTACAGACGAAACAGGCTGTACTCGTTACACAGCACCAGCACGGCCGGTTCGTCTTCATCAATGTTGTTATAGCGGGCGGTGGGGTGCAGGAAGTGGTTGTCGGTATCGTCATCATTCACCGAGGAGACTTCCCCGACCAGCACATCACCAAAGCCCGCTTCACCCCAGAAGCTGTGGTACAAACCGGGCGGCAGACAGATGCTCTCTCCCGGCGCGAGACGGATATGGCTGCCTGCCGCGTGAGTCTGCTGGCACCCGTCGATGGAGACCGTAATATCGCCATCCTCTTTCTGCTCATTTTCATCGGCGTTCCACAGCTCAAGAATCAGATTGCCGCCGCCGCGGTTAATGATGTCCTCGCGTTTGCGCCAGTGGAAATGCAGCGGCGTGACCTGGCCGTCGCGCACGTGCATGATCTTTTCCGCGTAACATCTGGCCCACGGTTTGCCGCCGGGCGAGCCGTTGCGGAGGGTAAAAAGGGTCAGCCCTTGCGCGGCGAAGTTATCCCCGCCGAAGGCGGTCACGTCCCAGCCGAGGCGAAGATCGAACACCTCGCGCCAGGCCTGTGCGTCGAGCTGCTGCCAGCGGGCAGGGGGGAAGCTGGCAAAGGGGGGCAAATGCACATCGTGCATGGAGAAAAACTGCCGCGTGTGGCCGAGGATTTCGTTAATTTCGGAGCGTTTCATGGTAACTCCTTACGTGATATGCAGAGCCCCTGTTGAAGAGGCTCCGCACCGATCTCACTTAACCGTCCAGCCCTTATAGGTGCCGACGTTGTTCTTATCGATCATCGTCACCGGGATCAGCACCGGCTCTTTCGGCGCCGGTTTGCCCTGCAGAATGCCATAGCCAATCTCCACCGCTTTCGCCGCCATCACCTGCGGGTCCTGCGCCGGGGTGGCGATAAACAGGGAGTTTTCGCGCTTCAGCGCCTCTTCCGCATCCGGGGAACCATCCACGCCAACGATAAAGAATTCGTTACGTTGCGCCTGCTTCGCCGCCAGATCGGCCCCGATCGCCGTCGGATCGTTAATGGCGAACACGCCGTCGATCTTCGGATTGGCGGCCAGCAGCGAGGTCATCACCTCCAGCCCGCCTTCACGGCTGCCCTTGGCGTTCTGGTTATCCGAGAGCACCTTGATATCCGGATGTTTTTTAAATTCGGTCTGGCACCCTTCCACGCGGTTCTGTACCGCAGAGACCGGCGGTCCGTTGATGATCACCACGTTGCCTTTGCCTTTCAGACGGTCGGTAATCAACTTACAGGCCATCTCGCCCGCCTGGGTGTTGTTGGAGGTGATGGTCGCATCGGCGCCTTCTGCCGCCACGTCAACCGCCACCACCACGATCCCGGCATCTTTCGCGCGCTTCACCGCCGGGCCGATCCCCTTCGAGTCTGCGGCGTTAAGAATGATCATATCGACCTTAGCGGCGATGAAGTTATCAATCTGCGACACCTGCTGGCCGAGATCGTAACCGCTGGAGACCAGCGTCACTTTCACATTATCTCCCGCCAGTTTGCGTGCTTCCAGCTCCGCCCCTTTGGTGATCTGCACAAAGAACGGGTTCGCCAGGTCACCCACCGTCACGCCGATGGACTTCAGCTCTTTGGCCTGGACAAACGGGGTTGCTGCAAGCAGTGCGCCAGCACAGAGCGCGGTAACAAGAGGTTTTAAACGCATATTTTTCGTCCTCGTTATGTAGGGTATTGTTGTTATGCACTTTGATGGTGTCGGGTACGGTATTTGTCGATCAGTACCGCAATGATGATCACCGCCCCTTTGATCACCAGTTGCCAGAAGTAGGAGACGCCCATCAGCGTCATGCCGTTGTTAAGGGTGGCGATAATCAGCGCCCCCACCAGCGTGCCGGTGATGGTGCCGATGCCGCCGACAAAGCTGGTGCCGCCGAGGATCACCGCCGCAATCGCATCCAGCTCATAGCCGGTGCCGAGGTTGCCGTTGGCGCTGTAGAGCCGCGAGGCGCTCATCACCCCGCCCAGACCGGAGAGCAGGCCGCTCATGCCGTAGACAAACAGCAGTACCATCCAGACCTTGATGCCTGTTAAGCGCGCCGCCTGCATGTTGCCGCCCACCGCGTAAATGTGTACCCCGAGGGTGGTGCGGCGCAGGATGAACCAGCAGATGACGATGACCGCGAGGGCGATCACCACCAGCCACGGCACCGGCCCAAGGTAGTTATTGCCGATCCACTCAAAGCTGATGCTGGAGTTAATCACCGTGGTGCCGTCCGCCAGCAGGTAGGCCGCCCCGCGCAGCGCCGTGTAGGTGCCGAGCGTGACGATAAAGGGGGGCAATCCGGCAAAGGCCACCAGCGCCCCGTTGATGGTGCCCAGCACCAGCCCGAGCATCAGGGCCGCCGGGACCGAGAGCATGGAGAGCTCCGGCATCAGCGACACCACCATCGCCGCCACCGCGGTGGTGCCCAGAATCGAGCCCACCGAGAGGTCGATGCCGCCGGTCAGAATGATGAAGGTCATCCCCGCCGCCAGCACGATATTGATGGAGGCCTGACGGGTGATGTTCAGCAGGTTGCTTTCGGTAAAGAAGTTAGGGGCGATAAAGCCAAAGACGGCGACAATCAGGATCAATATCGGCAGGATCCCGATGGTTTGCATCAGATCGCCCATCAGCATTTTTTTGGCGGAGGCCGCTTTGGCCACCTGTTGCGGACTATTTTGTTGGCTCATGATTTTACCGCCTGGTGATGAGAGTCGTTAACGCCGGTCGCCAGCGTCATGATGTTTTCTTGGGTGATATCGGCCCGATGGAGTTCGCCGGCAATGCTCCCTTCGCGCATCACATAGACGCGATCGCTCATGCCCACCACTTCCGGCAGTTCGCTGGAGATCATCAGGATCGCCACCCCTTTGCGCGCCATCTGGTTCATGATCCGGTAGATCTCGCTTTTGGCGCCGACATCCACGCCGCGGGTCGGCTCGTCGAGGATCAGAATGCGCGGGCCAATCGCCACCCAGCGGGAGATGAGCAGCTTCTGCTGATTGCCACCGGAGAGGCCGCCCGCCCGCACCTGCGAATGCGGCACGCGAATGTTAAGCAGGGCGATGGCGTCATCGGAGATCGACTGCGCTTTTTTGCGGTTCAGCATGCCGAAGGTGGCGTCGCGCTCCAGCGTCGCCATGGTGATGTTCTCCTGCGCCGCCAGCTCAAGGAACAGCCCCTGCTCCTTGCGGTTCTCGGTTAAAAAACCGATGCCGTGCTCAATGGCAGCACGCGGAGAGTGGATCACCACCGGCTCGCCATCCACCTCAATCATGCCGCCGGTGGCCTTGCGCACGCCGAAAATCAGCTGGGCCAGCTCCGAGCGCCCGGCCCCCACCAGCCCGGCGAGCCCGACGATTTCACCGGAGCGCACCAGCAGGCTACAGGGCTGCACTTTGCTACCGTCGGTGAGATGGTGGACATTCAGGCGCGGGCTGCCGAGAGGGATATCGCGCTCTTTATTGAACAGATCGCTCAACGGACGCCCGACCATCATCCGCACCAGTTCAGCAGCGTTGAGCTTGTCGCGGGTCAGGCTGCCGACATACTGGCCGTCACGCAGTACGCTGACGCGATCCGACAGCTCATACACCTCCGCCATGCGGTGGCTGATGTAGATGATCGCCATCCCTTCATCGCGCAGGCGCAAAATCAGTTCAAACAGACGATGGGTTTCGCGAGAGGAGAGGGCGGCGGTGGGTTCATCCATCACCAGAATGCGGCTGTTGCGGTGCAGCGCGCGGGCAATCTCCACCTGCTGCTGCTCGGCGATGGTCAGCTTCATCACCAGATCGGTGGCTTTAAACTGGGCGCCGAGCCGGTCAATTACCGCCTGGGCCTGAGCCGCCATCTCTTTACGCTGCACCAGCCCGCCGCGCGACAGCTCGCTGCCGAGAAAAATGTTTTCGGCCACAGTAAGGTTTGGTGCCAGCTGCATCTCCTGATAAATCAGGGTGATGCCCGCCGCCAGGGCATCTTTCGGGCCTTTGATGTGAAACGGCTTGCCGTCGATCAGGATCTCGCCGCTGGTGGCGATGTAAGCCCCGGCGAGAATTTTCATCAACGTACTTTTTCCGGCGCCGTTTTCACCCATTAGCGCGTGGATCTCACCGGGGAAGACCGTCAGATCCACACCCTTCAGCGCGTGAAAGCTGCCAAAGGTTTTGGCAATGTTGCGCATCTCTAAAACCGGGGTCCTGCTCATGGCGGATCTCCTGTGACGTTCGATATCCGCACTTCATCACAGCCCGGTAAATGCAAAATGTCAGAAGTCGTTCATATTTGTCATAGTTATGAATAGTTAATGTGGATCACAGTTACGCCACGGAGCCAACATGCCCTCACGCCGTCCCCCCTTCTTCGCCAGCGCCCGTGGCCGCCTGCTGATTTTCAATCTGCTGGTGGTGGCGGTGACGTTAATGGTCAGCGGCGTGGCGGTGCTGGGCTTTCGCCACGCCAGCCATATCCAGGAGCAGGTGCAGCGCCAGACGCTGGACGACATGACCGGCAGCATGAATTTGTCGCGGGAAACCGCCAACGTGGCGACGGCGGCGGTACGTTTGTCGCAGGTGGTGGGGGCGCTGGAATATAAAGACGAAGCCAACCGGTTGAAACAGACCCAGACGGCGCTGGGCCATTCGCTGGCGCAGCTTGCCGATGCGCCGCTGGCGCAGCAGGAGCCAGCGCTGGTGGCGCGGATCATCCGGCGCAGCAACGAGCTGCAACAAAGCGTGACCGGGATGCTGGAACGCGGGCAACGACGCCATCTGGAGCGTAATGCCCTGCTCAGCGCGCTCTACCAGAGCCAGAGCTATCTCCGCCATCTCCAGGAGGTCAACCGCCGCTTCGCCAGTAACGTGCCCGATGCCCGCCTCCTCAGCGAGATGGACCGGCTGATCGTTGCCGCCATCGAAACTCCTTCGCCGCGGGCGACCATCCAGCAGCTTGATACGGTGACGGCGATGCTGCCCCCTGGGGCCACCCAGCCGGTGGTGGGCTTTGTGCTGCCCGATTTTAACGCCGAGCTGAACAAGCTCGGCCCGCTCTCCCGGCAGCTGGAAGAGAGCGACCTGTCGATCAGCTGGTATATGTTTCACATCAAAGCGCTGGTGGCGATCCTCAACAGCGATATCAATCAGTATGTGGAGCAGGTGGCGCAGGCCTCGCAGCTGCGTACCGCCCAGAGCCATCAGGAGCTGCGCTCCATCAGCGTCTTTATTACCCTTTCCGCCGTGCTGGCGCTGATCATTACCGCCTTTGCCTGCTGGTACATCTACCGCAACCTGGGCACCAACCTGACCGCCATCTCCCGGGCGATGTCGCAGCTGGCCCACGGGGAACAGGATGTCTCGGTGCCTGCGCTGCAACGCCGGGATGAGCTGGGCGAGCTGGCGCGGGCATTTAACGTCTTTGCCCGCAATACCGCCTCGCTGGAACACACCACCCGGCTACTGAAAGAGAAAACCTCCCAGATGGAGGTGGATCGCATTGAACGTCAGGGGCTTGAGGAGGCGCTGCTCCACAGCCAGAAGATGAAGGCGGTGGGTCAGCTGACGGGCGGGCTGGCGCATGATTTCAATAACCTGCTGGCGGTGATCATCGGCAGTCTGGAGCTGGCCGACCCCCATTCACCGGATGCGCCGCGCATCAGCCGCGCGCTGAAGGCCGCCGAGCGCGGGGCGCTGTTAACCCAGCGCCTGCTGGCCTTCTCCCGCAAGCAGTCCCTGAACCCGCACGCGGTGGAGATGAAACCCCTGCTGGAAAACCTGGCCGAGCTGATGCGCCACTCCCTTCCCGCCACCCTTTCGCTGGAGATCGAAGCGCAGACCCCGGCCTGGCCGGCGTGGATTGACATCAGCCAGCTGGAAAACGCCATCATCAACCTGGTGATGAACGCCCGGGATGCGATGGAAGGGCAAAGTGGAGTGATAAAAATCCGCACCTGGAACCAGCGCGTCACCCGCAGCGACGGACGCAGGCAGGATATGGTGGCGCTGGAGGTGATCGATCACGGCTGTGGGATGTCGCAGGCCATCAAATCCCGGGTCTTTGAACCCTTCTTCACCACCAAGCAGACCGGCAGCGGCAGCGGGCTGGGGCTGTCGATGGTGTATGGCTTTGTGCGCCAGTCCGGCGGGCGGGTGGAGATCGAAAGCGCCCCCGGACAGGGCACCACCGTGCGGCTGCATCTGCCCCGCGCCACCCAGCAGGCACTTCCCCAGCCAGAGACGCTGGCGGCAGCCGCAGCGGTACGAAGCGACCGGCTGGTACTGGTGTTGGACGACCAGAGCGATGTCCGCCAGACCCTGTGCGAACAACTGCACCAGCTGGGCTACCTGACGCTGGAGGCGGAAACCGGCGAGCAGGCGCTGCAAATGCTGAGCGCATCGTCGGATATCGAGATGTTTATTAGCGACTTAATGCTTCCCGGCACCCTGAGCGGCGCGGAGGTGATCCAGCAGGTCCGCCAGCAGTTCCCGCATCTCCCCGTGCTATTGATGAGCGGCCAGGATCTGCGCCCGGCACATAACCCACAGCTGCCGGATGTGGAGCTGCTGCGTAAGCCTTTTACCCGTGCGCAGCTGGCGCAGGCGCTGGGGAAAGTGATGGCAATCTGAAATTGCTCCGCATATTTCAGAATTTAACTGCTGTTTCAGGCATTTACTCCGGCGCGTCTCCGTGCAACCATCCTGATTAACCTTACGTTAAATATGGCTTTGTTATGGATAACCGGCTGGCGCTTTTTGACGGACAGACCCGCTACACCCTTGAAATACACGACGCCCCCGTCACGCCCGATGTCCTGCGCTTCAGCGGCCGCGAAGCCCTCAGCGAACCGTGCCGCTGGACCATCGACTTCACCACCCCGCAGACCAGGCTCGCCCCTGAAGAGGTGCTGATGAAGCACGCCACCCTGCGCATGCGCAGCGGTAAGGCGGTGCACGGCATCATCACGCACCTGGCGTGGTTGTCCACCACCGCCGACCAGTCGCATTACTGGGTGGAGCTGAGCTCCCGTCTGGCGCTGCTCAGCCGCACCCGCCGGTGCCGTGTGTTTCAGGGCCGGTCTGTGCCGGAGGTGGTGGAGCAGGTATTGCGCGACCACGGGCTGGAAGGGGCGGATTTTGACTTCCGCCTGGAGCGCACCTATCCGGCGCGGGAGCTGATTACCCAGTGGCGGGAGACGGACCTGGGGTTTGTGCAGCGTATCCTGTCTGAGGTGGGGGTGTTCTGGCGCACGGAGACGGACGAGGCCCGCGGGCTGGAGGTGGTGATTTTTGCCGACAGCCAGCTGAACTACCGGTTTGACGTTCATCTGCCGTACCGCGAGCCGTCCGGGCTGTATGACGGGGCAGAGGAGTCGGTATGGGACGTGTACACCCTGAACCAGGTGGTCACAGGCAGGGTCAGCACCCGGGACTACAACTACCGTACCGCCGGGACACCGATGGACGCCACGGTGAGCGTGCGCAGTGAGGCGGTGACCACCGGGGAGCACTACCGCTACACGGCGCCGTACCGGGAAGCCGGGGACGACAGTGACCCGGAGCCGGAGACCGAATCCGGGGCCTTTTATGCCCGTCTCCACCATGAGCGGGCGCTGAACGCCTCGGCGCATGTTCATCTTGAGAGTAACGCCGCCTGCCTGCTGCCGGGCCAGGTGCTGGAGCCGCAGGGCGCGGTCATCCGGGCACTTAAGGAGGGCGTGGTCATCACATCGCTGGCGTACCATGCCGCCCGCGACACCCGGCTGCACGTCTCCGTCGACGGGATACCCTACACCGAACGCCACTGCTTCCGCCCGGCAGAAAGACCGCGCCCGGAAATCCACGGCACCCTGCCTGCCCGGGTTGAAAGCCGGGAGAAGAACGACATCTGCGCCCACCTTGACGACCAGGGCCGCTACCGCGTCAGGCTGGATTTTGACCGGGACGATGCGGAGCAGGGCTTCGCGTACCTGTGGCTGCGGATGGCGAAGCCGTATGCCGGGGAGACGTACGGCTGGCACACCCCGCTTACCGACGGTACCGAAGTGGCCATCGCCTGGAGCAGCGGCGACATCGACCTGCCGTATATCTCCCATGCCCTGCACGATTCTGAACACCCGGACCCTGTCGCCCGCGACAACCACACCCGCAACGTGCTGCGCACGCCCGCGAACAACAGGCTGCGGATGGAAGACCGGCGCCAGAAAGAACATATCAGGCTCGCCACGGAGTACGGCAAAACGCAGCTCGGCGCAGGACACCTGGTGGATGCGCAGGAGAACCCCCGGGGCAAAGGCTTTGAACTCCGGACCGATGAGCACGGCGTCATTCGCGTCGCAAAGGGGCTGTTCATCACCGCCGACGGGCAGCAGAAGGCGCAGGGCGAGGCGCTGGACAGGGAGACCGCCCTGAAGGAAATTGATATCTGCCTGCAGCAGCTTCAGCAGCTGGAGGTGGCGGCAGGGCAGGCGCAGGCCCTGAAGGCGGACATCGACAGCCAGATAGCGATGTTTGAAACGCGGCTGAAGCCGCTGAACGAAACCCTGCTGTTCTCCGCCCCGGAAGGGATGGCGCTGACCAGCGGGGAGCACCTGCAGATGACGGCCACAAAAAATGCTGCCATCAACGCCGGGGGCGATATCAGCCTCGGCGTGACGGGCAGCATGACGGCCCTGGCCGGGGAAAACCTGGGGCTGTTTGCGCGAACCGGCCAGCTGAGCCTGAAGGCCAGCGAAGGCCCGGTGGAGATGCAGGCGCAGAACGGCAGGATGCAGCTGTTTGCCCGGAAGAAGCTCACCCTGACGTCGGTGAGTGATATCGCGTTTGCCGGGAAAAAGCGCATCACGCTGATTGGCGGGGGGAGCTACCTGCGGCTGGCGGCGGGGAAAATCGAGTACGGCACCACGGGGACGTACCTGAGAAGGACGAAGCGGACAATGGCGGCGGGTGCGGCTACCATGCCGCTACCCATTCCGCTTCTCCCCGGCAAGTATCCGCCGCTTAGTGGCACAATATGTATTGAGTGCTTCCTCAATGCCATCAAAGCCAACGACGCTATTGTTCAGGGAGCATAGTTAATGGATGTCACTAAGATGATGCAGGCGCTACCTGAATCAACTACCACACAACTCTTTCTGTTACTGGAAGGCGGTGCGCAAACACCGGATGCTTTTCAGGATTTTTATAATGAACACGCATCGGCTCTGTATTCTTTGTATCTTCATCCACAGCTTGCTGAGTTCAAAAACTATGGCCCTTGGTTATTTGCGTTAAAAAATAAAGAGGCTTTACAACGTTATATTGAATCTATACCGGGTATAACAGCTGTTATTGCCTCTTCACGTTCAGGAGGGGCTCTGTCCGTTCAGCTTTCTGCTGCATGCACCATTATTTCGCCCGATGGAGCAGCAGCATTGGTGCGTTTTTATACCCGTAATGTCATTAATCTGCTGGCGAGCCGTAACGATCGGGAATGGCACTGTATATTATTTAGAGGGGTTTCACAGTGGTGGTCACCTGAAGAAAATGGATGGCATCCTGTAAATATCCCCTCTTCACTCATAATAAATGCCAGAGATAGTGCTATACGGCTGAATAAAGAAGAATGGCAATACATCGCGGATGAACCGGAGGTAACCAGTGTATTAACCGCATGGCAAAA
Organism: Leclercia sp. LSNIH8; assembly: GCF_002920195.1. NCBI lineage: Bacteria > Pseudomonadati > Pseudomonadota > Gammaproteobacteria > Enterobacterales > Enterobacteriaceae > Leclercia > Leclercia sp. LSNIH8. The sequence goes on from NZ_PQJY01000022.1 coordinate 11,367, forward strand.
ATTGCCCTCGAGTCAGCATATTCCCCCTTGTGTACAACGTGACATGGTCAAAAAAGCGCTGAACAAAGCATGCGAAGCGAAAATGAAATCAGGCACAGAGCAAAAATTGTATGCCCTTTTTTATCTCAATGGCGGTAAAAAAATACTGGAATCAGTAACTATACAATCTGCATTAGAAAATGTAGTTCAGGATAAAGTCTCGCTGGAGCAAGTCCTGAAAAATGGTATTCAACATCAGGGATGAAAATAAACTATGGGATTTTTCCGCGCATATAAAAAAATAGACGGTGCGGTTAACCGGGGGTATGCCCGCTGGGGAAAATGGCTCTGGGGTGCACTGTTGCTACCAGTGGTGATTTATCTTGGCTGGTCAGTGTGGGCGGCTGTCTGGGGACCGCCGTCAGGGCCGGTAACGCTGATTATTCACAATGAACTCGACAGGCCTGTTTTAGGATTTAGCGTGAATGGTATGGCAGGAGGAAATGCGTTTGCACGCGATAAAACAAATCCTTACGGGACTGGTCCAGGTGCTGCCACCTGCTGCGGCAGCATCAGCGGGGATAAGGCTGAAGTGATCTGGACACTGGATATAACTCACGAGCAATACCTTAAAGGTATGAGATTAGAAACACGCCGCACGGTAATGCCTATGCCAGGCCGCCAGTGGGGTGAAAACTATCTCCATGCCTATTTCCTGCCCGATGACAACGTCTACTTATGGTGGAGCACGGGTTTTAACAGCCCTTCCGCTGAAGATATTGCCGCACAGGTGGCACAAAAGCAGCGCCAGAGTATGCACTGATTTTAAGGGATTAAAATGGGATTTTTTAACGCGTTCGGGAAAATAGACGGTGCGGTTAACCGGGGGTATGCCCGCTGGGGAAAATGGCTCTGGGGGGCACTGTTACTGCCGGTGGTGATTTATCTTGGCTGGTCAGTGTGGGCGGCAGTCTGGGGACCGCCGTCAGGGCCGGTTACGCTGATTATTCACAGTGAGCTCGACAGGCCTGTTTTAGGATTTAGCGTGAATGGTATGGCAGGAGGAAACGCGTTTGCACACGATAAAACAAATCCTTACGGGACTGGTCCCGGTAAATCAACCTGTTGCGGAAGCATCAGCGGGGATAAGGCTGAAGTGATCTGGATACTCAGTACCACCAGAGCCCAATACGACGCAGGGCTGCGTAAAGAGACCCGCAAGTTAATACTTCCTTTGCCAAAACGTGAGTGGGGTGAAAACTATCTCCATGCCTATTTCCTGCCCGATGACAACGTCTACTTATGGTGGAGCACGGGTTTCAATAGCCCTTCCGCTGAAGATATTGCCGCACAGGTGGCACAAAAGCAGCGCCAGAATATGCACTGATTTTAAGGGATTAAAATGGGATTTTTTAACGCGTTCGACAAAATAGACGGTGCGGTTAACCGGGTGTATGCCCGCTGGGGAAAATGGCTCTGGGGTGCACTGTTGCTGCCGGTGGTGATCTATCTTGGCTGGTCGGTGTGGGCGGCTGTCTGGGGACCGCCGTCAGGGCCGGTTACGCTGATTATTCACAATGAACTCGACAGGCCTGTTTTAGGATTTAGCGTGAATGGTATGGCAGGAGGAAATGCGTTTGCACGCGATAAAACAAATCCTTACGGGACTGGTCCAGGTGCTGCCACCTGCTGCGGCAGCATCAGCGGGGATAAGGCTGAAGTGATCTGGACACTCAGCACCACCAGAGCCCAATACGACGCAGGGCTGCGTAAAGAGACCCGCAAGTTAATACTTTCTTTGCCAAAACGTGAGTGGGGTGAAAACTATCTCCATGCCTATTTCCTGCCCGATGACAACGTCTACTTATGGTGGAGCACGGGTTTTAACAGCCCTTCCGCTGAAGATATTGCCGCACAGGTGGCACAAAAGCAGCGCCAGAGTATGCACTGATTTTAAGGGATTAAAATGGGATTTTTTAACGCGTTCGGGAAAATAGACGGTGCGGTTAACCGGGGGTATGCCCGCTGGGGAAAATGGCTCTGGGGGGCACTGTTACTGCCGGTGGTGATCTATCTTGGCTGGTCGGTGTGGGCGGCTGTCTGGGGACCGCCGTCAGGGCCGGTTACGCTGATTATTCACAATGAACTCGACAGGCCTGTTTTAGGGTTTAGCGTGAATGGTGTTGCAGGTGCGAACGCATTTGCTCATGGCGAGGGCGGTGCCACCTGCTGCGGAACTATTAGCGGGGATAAGGCTGAAGTGATCTGGACACTGGATATAACTCACGAGCAATACCTTAAAGGTATGAGATTAGAAACACGCCGCACGGTAATGCCTATGCCAGGCCGCCAGTGGGGTGAAAACTATC
>NZ_PQJY01000023.1:0-9548 GCF_002920195.1 Leclercia sp. LSNIH8
AGTACCAGCGTACGGCCCACAGAATGATGTCACGCTGAAAATGCCGGCCTTTGAATGGGTTCATGTGCAGCTCCATCAGCAAAAGGGGATGATAAGTTTATCACCACCGACTATTTGCAACAGTGCCCAGTCCACGCCTCAGAACTTGTGGGCTCGCTTTTAAAAAGTTCCCGTCCGTCAGGGCTGGCGCAGGCGATTATGGAGGTGGGACGGGTCAACAAGACGCTGTACCTCCTCAACTACATTGATGATGAAGAATATCGTCGCAGGATACTGACTCAGCTTAACCGGGGAGAAGGCCGTCACGCCGTGGCAAGGGCGATCTGTTACGGCCAACGTGGTGAGATTAGAAAACGTTACCGTGAGGGGCAGGAGGATCAACTGGGTGCGCTGGGGCTTGTCACTAACGCAGTTGTATTGTGGAACACGCTTTATATGCAGGAAGCGCTATCACATTTGCGCAGCGCTGGTGAGATCCCGGAAGACGAGCATATCTCACGCCTGTCGCCACTGATGTACGGTCATATCAACATGCTGGGACATTATACGTTCACGCTGCCGGAAAATATTCTGAAGGGAGAGTTGAGGCCATTAAATTTCAATTCAAACAATGAATTATTGCCTTAACGTGGTTTTTTACACGATTGAACCTCGAACCCCTATATCGGCTAAAGCACTCCGGTAGCTTGATTCACCCCACGGCCACGGCAGGATCTTGGCCGTCGCAAGCGCCAGGGGAAAATCTTCAGCTGCAAGCCTGAGTGATTTCATGTGCGTGTAATCCATCGCCCAGATGATTTTTGTGAAGAAGAACTCGCGCTCGTTCATGTCCGGGCGCGCGTCCTGGCCCTCCGTGCCAACGGCCAGCAAGTAATCGGCCTGAATTGGCAGTATCAGCGCGCGTAGTAAGTCATGGATCGCCGGTTGCGGCAGTCTGCGCGCCAGATTAATTACCCGGTCGAACTTCAGTTTATCCTGCTTGCGCTTGTCGGTCTGCTCCATCAGATTTCATGGCCCCCTTCTTCATGCTCATGCTCATGGGTGTGTTCTTTTCCGGTATGGCTCTGTTCCGCCTGAGACGTCTGCGGCATGGCGTAATCGTCGTAAATGCTGCTGTCAAAGTCGTAGTCTGATGCTTCGGCATAATGCTCGTAATCGGCATACTCCTGCGCGCTCCACTGCTGATCGTCGGCAGCAGCATAATCATGGGCCAGTTCTGCATCATTTTGCTGTGCTTCATGACGCCGCAGGCCAACGGAATCATCCATAGGGTTCTGCTTAAGATGAAAGGCGTCCTCTGCGTTGCTCACCGGCTGATAATCAGTGCCGGTTGTCATGTTATGTTCATCGGGTTTCTGGTTAAACGCCATGCTTTCCCCCGTGGCTTCTGGCAGACCTTTTTCAGCTGATCGGGTTTCTAAACTGGTATCGCGGCCAATATCCTTAAACCTGGCCTCAAGCCCAAAGAAACGGTCAATTTCTGCGGCCGTGGTTTTCGGGCTGTCGCGGCTCACGCTCGATGCCAAAGATTTTTTATCGTCGGTAAAAATTTCCACCTCATGACGCGCACGCGAAATACCAACATAAAAAACGTCCTTAGAAGTGGTAAGCGATTTGGTATCTATGTTGAACAACACGCGATCACAGGTAAGCCCCTGGGATTTGTGGACGGTGGTTGCATAAGCATAGGAAAGATAAGAAGCCTGTTTTTTGTCCAGCTCAACCGTGCGCCCTTTTTTGTCCTCAAGCGTCAGTTTTTCACCCTCCACGGTTTTCACCGTGAAGCGGTCGCCGTTGGCAACGTCCAGCGTTTTATCGTTACGCGTTACCATGACCTTATCGCCCGGCGCCAGTTCGGCGCTGACTGCCTGGTATACAGACAGCTTGGTGTGTGTACGCGGGCTGAAAGCGATCTGCTCACCGCTGCTGCTTTCAACCGTCAATTTGTTGCCCGGCCCGGTATCAAGAACCTGGTAAGACTCGCCCCGCTTCATACCATTTTTGTAATCCTGTTCGGGGATAATGATTTGCCCTTTACTGAAATAACGGCTGTCGCGGCGTTCCGCCTGTGTCGAATCCACGCGGTCAAGTAGCGTGAACGTTTCGCCGGTTCCGGCAAGCCCCAGATTGCCCCGGATGTAGTCATTGAGGGTTTTGCGTGAGGCGTTCGTACCAGAGATTATCAGGGTGGCATCCTGTTGTTCTGAGGACAGAGACAGGTAGCGATCGGCAAGTTGAGCGAGTCGGGGCGCTTCTTCCTTCAGTTCGTTCACGCCGGTGATATTTTTCAGGGCGCGCGCGGCATTACCTTCAGCGGCATACTTAACCGCCTCAAGCAAAACTTCATTCTTCTGTCGCTGAATGTCTTTCATGTAGCTGGTCTGCATACCTGCTTTAATCAGCTGCTCAAAAGGCTTACCGGCTTCTACCGCTTTCGTCTGTGACGTATCCCCCAGGAATACCGCGCGAGCGTTATGCTTCTCGATCACCTCCATCAGCTGTTTCATCTGCCGGGCGGGTATAACCCCGGCTTCATCAATGAATACGACTGATTTTTCATCCAGCTTTTTATCCTTCGCTTTGAGGAAGGCGGCAACGGTGCGGGCCGGTAATCCATCATCTTCAAGCGCTTTTTTCTGTGTCCCATAGGGGGCCAGCGCCGTGACCTTCAGCCCTTGTGACTCCAGCAGCTCTTTAGCGGCCATCGTCATATAGCTTTTACCGGTACCGGCGTAACCATGTGCGGCCACAAAACGATCTTTGCTCGTCACAATTTCTGTAACTGCGCGCATCTGCTCATTCTTGAGGGTTTTCCCGGCGAGCAGCTGGCCTGCAATCTCTGCGGTCAGCTGTCGCGGCATCTGCCCCCGGCCGCGTGATTCGATAGTCAGAATGGAACGCTCAAGGCGAATACCCTCCACGGTAGTGACGCGGTGGCTGGTCTTTTTAAGCCTGCCGTTTTTAATACCATCATCTACCGCAAAACGGGCTTTATCCGCACGCATCCCGCTATTCGTCAGCGAGTCGATCCACTCTTTGCGCGTCAGAGTTTCGGCCATAACTGAAGCACCGACCTTCAGCGTTGATTGATACCGGGCTTCGCCCTCGATGATGGCGCCCTTCTGTACCGCCTTCAGGTACGCTTTTTCAACATCGGCCATTGTGGCATGGCCCAGCACCTGCTTATTAGCGATCTGAATCAGCTTCTGGCGTTCAAAGCTGGCATCGCGCTCTGACAGCGACTTAACTGCAAACTGGATAGCCCGGTCAGCTTTAACCTCAGGGCTGGTAAAATCCGGGGCCATGTTGCGCGCAATATCAGCCTCCAGAGGTTTACCGTGTCCCTGCCATTCACGGTTATCAAAATCAATGCCTAGCGTTTTGGCGCGGCTGGCCCATTCCTGGTGAATTTCTTCACGGGAATGCTCTGTTTTCTTTTCACGCGTCGCCATCGAGACGCGGCTTTTCGTCTGAGCATCGGCGGTTTCCCGCGTCAGGCCCATTGCAGCGAGTCCCTTTTCAATTTGCTCCGACCGGCGGGAAAAAGCGCGAATCTGTTCGTCTGAAAAATGGGCCATATCGAACGTGTTATTTTTGCTGTTGTAACGCAGCTCATAACCGGCTTTGGTCAACTCCAGCGCCAGCTCCTGTTTGTAAACATCGCCCAGGTGCATTTTGTTACGCATCAGCTCATCATTTTTGAGCGCGCGCCACTGGCCGTCCTCGCGCTGGGTCATGTTCATGACAAAAGCGTGGGTGTGCAAATCAGGATCTAGCGCCCTGGACGTTTCGTGGCGAAAAGTAGCGACGACAAGGTTATTGGTATTCTGGGTTACTGATTTCCCCTGGCGAGTCGTCCGGGCCTGCGCGAGTTTTTCAGCTTCACGCACAGCAGCGGCAACAGCTTTTTCATGAGCCTCGATAATGGTTTTATCGCCGTGTATCAGCGCCTGCATGGATACCCCTTTAGGCGCTGAAAACGTCAGGTCGTAGCCCAGACGCTCTTTTTTGGCATCACCCACGTGTCGCTGCATATGCGTGAAGGTATCTATCTCTCCGACAAGCAGCTCTTTAAACCGGGCTGATTCAACGTCCCCGGATAAGCCGAGGGCTTCAGCTCCGGTTCCCTGCCAGGACGTGAATGATGAATCCTTACTGTAGTAATCATCCTTTGCATCAGAGTAGTAGCCCACAACGCTAGTGACGTTCTGGCGGGTAATCGTGGTTATATCAAGCATCAGATCTCCCTCAGTTCAATGCCAGGAACAGGGTTTTTGCGATGGTATTTAACGTGTTTAGCCTTGAACTTAGCGACGGGCATATCACCAGGCAACGCCAGATAGCCGGTGAGGTTTGGCAACATTGATATTTCGGTAGGCGTTACGGCACGAACAACTTTAACGTCGCGGCGTTTACGGACAATCCAGGGCTTCTGAGGATCGGATTCTTTACGCTCAACTTCGCCTTCTATCTCACCGAGTGAGCGCGACATTTGATCCAACGTTTCATCACCGAGACGGCTGCCGCCCAGCACGATGTTAGAACGCATGTTAGCCAGAATTGTCTGAGCCATATCCCGACCATAAACCTTAACCAGCTGAGAATAGGTTTGATAGCCAGCATAAACACACAGACCGCTTTTACGCCCTTTGGTCAGTGCATCGTTGAGGTTTGGCAGAAACTGGAGTGATTCCAGCTCGTCAATAAATACATTAATGCGGCTTTCTTTTTCACCCATACCCAGCACGATAGAAAAAATCGAATCCAGCCAGCAGGAAATTAGCGGATTAAGTGACCTTTTCATTTCTTCCTGCCAGGTGATAAACAGGGTTCCCGGCTTTCCATCATCAAGCCAGTCACGCAGGGAAAAATTACCTTCCGGCATTTTCAAATGTGGGGCAAGATTCTTACTGAGAACAAATCGCGCGCTTCCAACTGCTTTTTCAGACCCGGAAAAAATAGCTTCGGCAGGCGTCCCCATTAAAAATTCTTTTAATTTTTTCTGGTCAACGTTACAGGCCCAGTGAATAACTTCTTCCATAGTTACTGTGCTATATAGGCTGTGAAGTTTTTTCGAAACTTCACTAAAAATAAGACGGCCATAGCCGAACCATTCTTCAGTAGCCATATCAGGGCTTTCCTGAACAATAGAGTTCACTAAGCGCTCGTAATCATATGAACGGCGAATTTCATTGAAAAACACCCAGCCTTCAGTGCGTTTATCATAGGCGTTTAAAATAACATCGCCGGGACGATAGAAATTCTTTAAGAAGCCCCCATTTGGATCTAAAGCAATATTTTTGCCGCCTCTAATGATGCTCTTAAATAACAGTTCATTGAAAATTGTGGTTTTACCAGTACCGGTTGTACCGGCAATCGAAAAATGCAAGTTCTCAGCGTATGTAGGTATGGGGATATTAGCCACGGTTAACTGGTTGACACCTCTTTCGCGTGTTTTATCAGCGAGTGTTCTGGCGCGAACAAGCTCTGTACCACGATAAATCTTTTTGAATCTTTCGCCTTTAAACACGCGTGATTTATCATAAATGATAAAAGCGATCAGACCGCCAACACCAATAAACCAGCCAGCAATTAAAGCTGACCATAAAGGCCATAGCGAAAAAGTATTCTTAACCAGATACGGAATCAGGTATTTAGCCGTGGATGGATCAATACCGTAGGTAAATTTTGCAACTAGAAACCATACCATCACTGGAGGCAAAGTAATTGCAAATAAAAATGCTAAGCCTCTTTCTCTATCGTCCATTTCAGCGCTCCTTTTTTGGTTCCCAGACTTTGTAGCCGTTACGTTCAACCTCTGCTTTTGCCGCTTTGGTTTTGCCCGGTTCTGCTATCGAGCGCAGGAGGATTAGCGTTTCAATAGCGAGTGATTCATGCAACATCATCTGTCCTGCCGGTGGGAATTTTACGCCAGATAGCGTTTCGGTTATTGCCTTCAGCTCATCGCGCAGTGGGCCAAAATCCGCATCTGAAGCACGGTCAAAAAGATAATCCAGTTTGCGATTTACGTCGCTCAGCCGGTCGGCAACTATTTTCAACCCGGACTCCCGATCACCTGGGCCAGCTTCAATGCAGCGCCGCAGATAATCTGACCGATTACCTCCTGAAACCAGGTCTATATAGGCCAAAAGTTCATCTGATACTTTTGCGGTTATTATTGGCATTCAGTCCTCACATTGTGCATTTTTTAAACAAAAAATTGGGATCTAACAAGCTGAAATCTTAGTATTACCAAAGTAATAAAGCAAACTCATTATAAAACAATGAGTTATTGGGTGTTTTTAATACCTAATTATTACCGAATATTGTTGCTATTTATTTTTTTATCTTTTAAATCAGTATGATAGCGTGATTTATCGCGCTGCGTTAGGTGTATAGCAGGTTAAGGGATAAAAAATCATCTTTTTTGGTAGGGGCGATCTACGTAGGTTAAGGACTAACTGGCTAAAAAGCGTTCAATATTCCGTATTCATGCTTGCATGAATACCAGTACAACAAAAGTACATCAAAATTACATCAAAATTACATCACTTGAAGGTTGACAGTACAACAAAATTACATCATTCTTTGGTCATGAGGTAGCCAGTACAACAAAAGTACATCAAAAGTACATCAAAATTACATCAAAATTACATCATTCTAAATGAGGGTACTATGAAGCCCAAAAGTATCAGGGCGGCACTTCAGTTGATGTTGCCGGAAATAGAAGAAATGCTGTCACTGGGAGTTTCCAGGGAGGAAATTTATAAGGCAGTTTCTGAACGCTTCGGCCTGGAAGGTGTGAACGTTCGTAGCTTTGATACGTCCCTATATAGAGCGCGGCAAATCCGGAAAAATGGAATGCACAATACACATGAAAGGATGCCGAACAATGATGATAGTGTATTGCACAATACACAAAAAGGAGGTAGCGAGAAAGGTGCAGAGGAAAGTGTATTGCACAATACACAAACGCCGCCTGAGCCTGAACCGCAAGGAAGTGAAAAAAAAGAAAGTCCCGGCATTATTGATAAAGAGTTCTTCAATAAAATCAGTGAAGATTTCGACCCTAAGATGTTCAATAAAAAATTCTGAGGTGATTTATGAAAGTAGCGGTAATTAATTACAGTGGCAGCGTTGGTAAAACCTTAATTTCATCCTACCTGTTAGCCCCGCGTCTGACTGGAGCAAAATTCTATGCGGTTGAAACTATCAACCAGTCTGCTTCCGATCTGGGGATTGAGAATGTTTCCATTTTTAAAGGTGATGACTTTTCACGGTTGATTGAAGATATTGTTTTTGAAGATGCCGGGATTATTGATATTGGTGCGTCAAACGTAGAAGCGTTCCTGATGGCAATGTCCCGCTTTGACAGTGGCGCGAATGAATTTGATAAGTATGTAATCCCGGTTACGCCTGATAATAAGGCCATTGATGAAAGCCTGAAAACAGCACATACGTTAAGTAAGGCAGGTGTAAGCAGCGATAAAATCATCTTTGTTCCAAACCGCATTAGTCCAGATAGTGAAGTAGAGGATGTACTGGCGCCGGTATTTGAATTTGTCAAACGAACGAAAGTTGGCAAAATCAGCAAGAAATCTGTTATTTATAACAGTGAAGTTTTCGAATATCTCGCGTATCACCGTATCTCATTCGAAGCATTGACCGCTGAAGATCCAGAAGAATTTAAAGCCCGCGCTAAACAAACAACGGATGCTGACGAGCGCAAAAAACTGGCCCGCCGTTATACCTACATGAAACAGGCAATTCCTGTTAAAGCTAATCTCGATAAAGCATATGCGGCTTTAATGGGAGAATAAAATGGAAAAGCAGCCAGATAAATTTGAAGTTCTGATGGATTGGTTTTTAGGTGACGCGAAGGAAATCACCGCAAGTCAGAAAGAAATGACTGAGATACTTTCTGCGCTTTCGGAAAAGCTGGCAAAAGACACCGAAAGTTTAGGAGAGACGGCAGACTCTCTTAAACGGACTTTAGTAGAAAACCAGCGTTCAATTAGCCTGGCAATTAGTGATGATGCTAAGGCGCGTGAGGAATTTCTGACGAAGTTCCGCCGCGCGCAGGCGTCCAGAGCTGAGACGTTAACCCGTCAGATCCTTTTTATTACAGCTGGCTGCACTATTGTGGGCGCCGCCGTGGGTGCCGCGATAGCCATAATTCTACTGAGATAATGTAAACCGGGCATGTCCCGGTTTTTTTTCAAGCGAAGCGCGGAGGCCGCAGGCCGGAGGCATTAGTGGCCGCCGCCCGAAGGGGCGAGACGCGTAGCGGCTCGATGCGCAGCACGGCAGAACGGCCCCGCAGGGGTAATGCCCGGTTTAATTCAACGTGACAGTCACGTGGAGGAAAAATATGAATGACCGACAGCGTGAACAAGCCCGTATTCGCCAGGCCCGGCGCCGCGCGCGACTCAAAGAGGAAGGCGCTAGCGTGACAGTCACGCTAACAAAACAGGAAGAAGCAATGTTACAGGAGCTTTGCCGGGTTCGTCGTCCAGGACGAACAGCCTATTCCACGAATGAGTTTTTCCAACTGCTGCTGATCCGAAACTGGCAACAGTGGCAGGAGCAAAAGGCGCAGCTGGGGAAATGCCAGGCTTGCGGAAAGCTGAAAGCGGAGGGAGGTTGCGGCGGCGAACGGCAGAGCGAAACCTTTAACTGCTGGCTAGCCGTCGAAGCAAACGAGCTTAATGTGTAGTGTATTGTGCTATACAGAAATTGCCAAAAGCAGCGCGGAGTAATAACTGAAACGGCCGCGCAGCGGAAAGAAAAAAGCCCGGTCAATCCGGGTTTTTTTCTTTCGGCGGCTCAGTAATCGTCTAGATCTCCGCAGCCCAGCGGGCAACAATTACGCTCAATACCGTGGCTGCAATAATCGTTTTCCCGATCCTGCCGGATTTCTTCCGCGATCTCGTCTTGGGTCAGATAGTCAAATTCACGCCGCGCTACCGCGATCAGTTCTTCCCGATACTCGGCCGGAACGCCAGCAAGATAGCCGTCAATAACCGCGCTCAGGCGGCGCTGATACAGTTCATAAATCAGGCCGCAGCGGGGCTGCTGTTCGCGCGCAAAACTCTCACACTGGCGACGAAAATCTTCAAGAGTCTGCTCAAGGGTTTGTGTGGTCATGTCGTTTGTCCTCGATCTTTCTGTTAAAGACCCGGCTTGGCCGGGTCGTCAGTGCTATTTAGTTTGTTGCAGCAGCTGGTCTAATTTTGCCGCCAGTGCATACGTCGATGTGAAAGCGCCTTGCAGGCGCTGATTAGGCAGCTGGTTGAACGCTTCGAGGCAGGCGCGCAGCAATAATTCTTTCTGAGATTCGACTTCTTTTTTCAGCTGGGAAGGGGTGGTAACAGTGGTCATGCTTACTCCTTAGTGATCCGATACCGGCAATTTTTCGGGTGGCGGTATTGCCTCCCGATGATTTAATTATCGGTGATTACGCCTTTAAAGTCAATACAAGTACGGAATTTATTTACATGTTTTTATGCCCGTCAGGGCATGGAAGGCGACCGCGCCGGACTCCACCG
>NZ_PQJY01000024.1:0-9534 GCF_002920195.1 Leclercia sp. LSNIH8
TTACGGGGGACACCGCACCGTCACGGCCAGCGCCCCGCTGAGCTGCACAATCCACGGATAACACAATAGCGCACTGGCAAAGGATGCCGACGCCTGAAGGGCGTTGGCACCCCGAAGGGGCGGGGCGGCCGCTTGCGGCCGGGCGAGTCCGGCGCAGGGTGTGGCCTGCCAAGCGGAGCGCGGAGGCCGAAGGCCGGAGGCGTTAGCGGCCGCTGCCCGCGTAAGCGGGGCGAGACGGGAACCGGCTCGATGCGCAGCACAGCAGAGCGGCCCCGAAGGGGTAACGCCCTGTGTGGCATCAGGATTTAGCACAATGTCAGAACATAAACTGGAGAGATCACCGGCAAGCAGCTGCAAAGGGGCGGCACAGCCGCCCCGATGGCTGTTACTTGTCTTTGTCGCGTAGCACTTTGATTAGGCCGGTTACGGCCGTAATCAGAGCGGCCAGCGAGGTGATGATTTGCGGTAGGTTTTCGAGGATGGTAGAGGTCATATAGCACCTGTAGAGAAGTTGGCGGGGTGTCGTTTCCGACGGCCGCACTGTAACCGGGCGAATAAGGCAGGTTGTCAACAGCTTGAGCGAAGCGTCTGTTGACAACCTGCCGCGCCCGGTTTCACTGCGGTCATAGGCGGAACGACCCACGCCAACGGAACGGCTTTATGACCGGGCAGCTGAGATACCGGCGAACCTGGCTGGCGGCTGACGCCAGCCGCCAAGCGCCAGCGCGGAGGGCGAAGCCCGGAGGCCAAGCGGAGCGCGGAGGCCGAAGGCCGGAGGCGTTAGCGGCCGCTGCCCGCGTAAGCGGGGCGAGACGGGAACCGGCTCGATGCGCAGCACAGCAGAGCGGCCCCGAAGGGGTAACGCCCGGAGTCTGCCGCTGTTTATCTCTCGTTCCATCTGAAATCGGCGGTAAGGCCATTAAAAGGGTCAGTTTATCAGGGGGGCGTTAGCCCCCCATGTTGTTAATCATCAGGCAATATCGTCTTTGTAGCAGGCATAACCGAAGCTAAGCTCTGTTTTCATATAGTGGCGGGCAAAGTCCCAGGCATCGTGGCCGAAGTCCTCATAATCTGCCAGGACGATTTCGCGGGCTTTGTGCCATTGCTGTACGGAAGAAAGCGGCAGAACAGGGCAGGGAAGCGACCAGTCAGTGACGGTGTTGCAGATCATATCTGCCAGACGCTCCAGGGAGCCGTAAACCAGCTCTGTGCGCAGATCCGCCACCATGCGTTGTTTACGCAGTGATGCCAGATAATCAATCTCTTTGGTTATATCAGAATTTAAGCGGGTCTGGTAATCCATGATGTACTCCTTTGCGCGCCGATACCGGCAATTTTGCGGGCGACGGTGTTGCCTCCCGATGATTTAATTATCGGTGATTATGTCCTCAAAGTCAATATAAGTACTGAATGTGCATACAAAATTTTATATCTTGCAAAGCGTTCATAGAGTGCCTGAATCGCTTTCTGACAGCCTCAATAAAAAAGGCGGGGATTACCCGCCTTTTTTCTTACAGCTGCTTACGTGGCTTTTTACGCGTCATATACAACGGTATCGCGCAGTCTACCGCGTACAAAAAGCACGCCAGCGCGCCGCAACCGTACAGAAACGCAAGCGGCTTATTATCGAAGTAGCTGAAAACCCCTGTCGCCGCACACAGGCCCAGAACAGAGACGCAGGCGCAGGTGATCTGCACCAGATCCCTGTATCCCGCACGAACGATAAACCAGGGCAGGGCAAGCGCAGCGGCGCTAAAAATTAATGCGAGAGGGACAAAAACGAGATAGTGATACATGTGAACTCCTTGATGGTTGCCGATACCGGCGATTGTTCGGGCGGCGGTATTGCCACCCGATGATTTAATTAGAGGTTTTGCGCGTCCAGGAGATTGACCTGAGCCGGGGTAACGTGAAACTTTTCCCCTTTATGGATCACGTTATGCGGGGCGCTAATTTCATCACTGATAAAGCTAACCGGGTAACGTTTTTTACCGCAAATCCGCTCGCTAAACCACGCCACTTTTGCCGCTGGCCGATCCACTGGATGAACAATCACACCGGCCATGCTGCAACCCGTTGCGGGTTCGTCCAGCGTAATGCTTACCGGGACTGTATCCCGGTAAAAAAACTTAACCGGCGGCACACCTGCCTGCGTAGCGGCTGCGACAACTGCAAGCCCGATAACCGCTATCCGATTAATAAGCATTTTATTCCCCTTACTCATGCTGATATCACCTTGCCAGCTGTTACCAGTTTACGAAATTCGCTTTCATGAATTTCACGCCCATGCTCAAGCGTTGAATACACGTTGCCGATAAGCCAGTTACCAGCCGTTTTTGTCTCGGTATACCACCATGCTTCTGTCAGAGTAAGCAGCGGTTCGCTATCCTCGCCCTTCTCATAGATCCAGATTTTAGTGACGTCTTTACCCGTTTCGTTGCTGCCCTGAATGGTAGGGTCAAAGGTATGTTCAATCTCTATATCGAAGTAACGCTGAAGGAAGTTAGTAAAGTGCATGACGACTCCTGTAAGCGCCGATACCGGCAATTTTTCGGGTGGCGGTGTTGCCTCCCGATGATTTAATTATCGGTGATTACGCCTTTAAAGTCAATACAAGTACGGAATTTATTTACATGTTTTTATGCCCGTCAGGGCATGGAAGGCGACCGCGCCGGACTCCACCGGACACCGGCCGCAAATCGCCGGAAACTGCGGGACTGACCGGAGCAACAGGCCAACCCCCCTTCCTGCTAAGCCATAACCCAGCCCGCCGCCACGCAGCTGCCGCACGTCCCCCACGGGGGTGCGCAGTGGGCGCCGCGCGCCTGCGCGCGGGTACGGCGGCCCGCCTGCGGGTCGCGGCGCCGTACTGCGAGTTAGCGGCCGCCGCGCGGCCGGTTACGGGGGACACCGCACCGTCACGGCCAGCGCCCCACTGAGCTGCACAATCCACGGATAATGCAGGAGACGAATCATGATAGGAGGCTGAAGGGGAAATGAGCGGCAGCAGGGGAAGGGGTTGCCAAGCGGAGCGCGGAGGCCGCAGGCCGGAGGCGTCAGTGGCAGCTGCCCGCGTGAGCGGGGCGAGACGCGTAGCGGCTCGATGCGCAGCACAGCAGAACGGCCCCGGAGGGGTGACGTCCGGGGGTTCGCTTTTAAAGATTTTCGACCACATCAGTAAATCGTAGTGACACCATGAAGCAAAAGTATCGTGCAGACCAGAATCAACAACAGTAACAGCAGACCTTTTTTTCGACGTAATAAAACCGGCCCCAAAGCGCCCGCAAGAAGCACACTCAACACGATTTCCGTTATGCTAATCGTATTCATAATCTCTCACGTTTCCCTTTTTAGAACTCTGCCACACACGGATAAAACCTTATAACAAAGCAACAAAACCCGTTATTCAGACACGGTAATGCCTAGTTTTTTTGCCAGAATTTCAGATGACAAAGAAACCCTTATCGACTTCCCGGTTACAAGGTGAATGATTGTGGCTTCATGCCCTTCAACAGAGTGGGATATTAACTCACGCTGAATGATATGCGTCTCTCCATCATTTCCCGTCACGGCTATTAGGCTCTCTGTAGAACAGGGGTTGATACTACTAATGTTGGTGTTGTTTTCGGTTTTGTTCAGCATCGCTGATCCTCAAATATCGGTTTGTGTTACGTCTGCCGCTTTGCGCTGGATAAGCGACTTAAAGAAATCCGACGCCTTCAGAATATCGCTATCCTGGAAGTCGGGAAATGTCGCTTCTGTCAGCTCCTGCGCCGTACCTGCCCGTATAACGGTTTCATCGCGGATCATCGTTCGCTTAACGCCATCAGCCTGTTTTTTGCTGAAGGAGTGCCGGAAAATAATCGCGTATTGGCCGCCGCTATCCTGATGAACAGAAGTATCCCAGCGATGATTACCCTGTTTACGATAGTGGTGATAGATTTGCTGGCCGTAGCGCTCCTGATCGGAATTACGGTAATCGAACATTAACAGTTCCAAAAGCATTAACCGATCTGGCAATTGCCAGGCGGTAGGGTGTTGAAGTGTCGCTAACATAGTTTCCCCTGAGCGTGACAGTCACGATAAGGCGGGCTTTGCCCGCCTGGTTATCAGTTAATCAATGGCACGATAAATACGATTCTGGCTTTCGTTCTCCAGCGTATTAACGTACTCCCGCAACAGGTGATACCGGTTAGCCATCGTTTCGTTCAGTTCGGCTTTGCCTTCTTCATATGCCAGCCCGCAAAAGTAACTGTAGGCATACAGACAAACAATAATCCCTACTTCGCGCGCGCTGCATTCACCTTCAAAATAGTTAGGTAACGAGAGCCAAAGAGGTTGGGGCGCTTCCATAAAAAACGCGCCATTGCTGGCCTGAAGGTATTCCCAATACCCTCCCTGGTAGTCTTTAGCGTAACGATTCAGAAAGGACTGAATGAAGTGATCTGCGCTGAAGAAAGCGCCACGAAATGCCGCAGGCATGAAGTTCATGCGGGCGTTTTCAGAAATGTAGCGGGCGGTGATTTCGATAGTTTCCATGATACTTCCTCTTTAAGCCGATACCGGCGATGGTTAAGCGGCAGGCACATCACCTGCCACTTTTTAATTATCGTACAATGGGGCGTTAAAGTCAATACAAGTACGGATTATATTTACCTAATTTTATGCCCGTCAGAGCATGGAAGGCGACCTCGCCGGACTCCACCGGACACCGGGGGCAAATCGCCGGAAACTGCGGGACTGACCGGAGCGACAGGCCACCCCCCTCCCTGCTAGCCCGCCGCCACGCGGCCGGTTACAGGGGACACTGAGAAAGCAGAAAGCCAACAAACACTATATATAGCGTTCGTTGGCAGCTGAAGCAGCACTACATATAGTAGAGTACCTGTAAAACTTGCCAACCTGACCATAACAGCGATACTGTATAAGTAAACAGTGATTTGGAAGATCGCTATGAAGGTCGATATTTTTGAAAGCTCCGGCGCCAGCCGGGTACACAGCATCCCTTTTTATCTGCAAAGAATTTCTGCGGGGTTCCCCAGCCCGGCCCAGGGCTATGAAAAGCAGGAGTTAAACCTGCATGAGTATTGTGTTCGTCACCCTTCAGCAACTTACTTCCTGCGGGTTTCTGGCTCGTCAATGGAAGATGGCCGCATCCATGATGGTGACGTACTGGTTGTGGATCGCTCGCTGACGGCCAGCCACGGCTCAATCGTAGTCGCCTGCATCCATAATGAATTTACCGTGAAGCGGCTACTGCTGAGGCCCAGACCCTGCCTGATGCCGATGAACAAAGATTTTCCTGTGTACTACATTGACCCGGATAATGAGAGCGTTGAAATCTGGGGAGTGGTTACGCATTCCCTTATCGAGCATCCGGTATGTTTGCGCTGATTGATGTCAATGGCATGTACGCCAGCTGTGAGCAGGCATTTAGGCCAGATCTGGCAAACCGAGCAGTGGCCGTTTTATCCAACAATGACGGCAACATTGTGGCCCGTAATTACCTGGCGAAGAAAGCGGGCCTGAAAATGGGCGATCCGTACTTCAAAGTCAGACCCATAATCGAGCGTCATAACATCGCTATTTTTAGCTCTAATTACACTCTCTATGCCTCCATGTCGGCCCGGTTCGCGGCCGTAGTTGAGTCCCTTGCAAGCCACGTCGAACAGTATTCAATCGACGAGCTTTTTGTTGACTGCAAAGGGATAACGGCCGCCATGAGCCTTGACGCTTTCGGGCGCCAACTGCGCGAGGAAGTCAGGCGACACACAACGCTGGTATGCGGGGTCGGTATTGCCCGTACTAAGACGCTGGCGAAGCTGTGTAACCACGCTGCAAAAACATGGCCCGCTACTGGCGGGGTGGTTGCTCTGGACGATGGCGCCAGACTGAAGAAATTAATGAGCATCCTGCCGGTTGCGGAAGTCTGGGGCGTCGGCCATCGTACAGAGAAAGCACTCGCCACAATGGGGATCAAAACGGTGCTGGATTTAGCCAGGGCAGATACGCGCCTAATCCGTAAGACGTTTGGTGTTGTGCTTGAAAGAACGGTACGGGAGCTACGCGGCGAGGCTTGCTTCAGCCTGGAAGAAAACCCTCCGGCGAAGCAGCAGATTGTTGTATCGCGCTCATTCGGCCAACGCGTAGTAGCCCTGGCGGATATGCAGCAGGCGATCACCGGATTTGCAGCGCGCGCAGCTGAAAAACTGCGTAATGAGCGGCAATACTGCCGCGTCATAAGCGTCTTTATCCGCACCAGTCCTTATTCAGTGCGTGATACACAGTATGCCAATCAGGCAACCGAAAAACTGACGGTGGCAACCCAGGACAGCCGCACGATAATTCAGGCGGCACAAGCCGCGCTGGCGCGGATCTGGCGGGAAGATATTGCGTATGCAAAAGCAGGGATCATGCTGGCCGATTTCAGCGGAAAGGAGGCCCAGCTGGATTTATTCGACTCTGCTACGCCTTCAGCTGGCAGCGAGGCGTTAATGGCTGTTCTCGATGGCATAAACCGGCGTGGCAAGAGCCAGCTGTTTTTTGCAGGCCAGGGCATCGATAACTCCTTTGCCATGCGCCGTCAGATGTTGTCACCTGATTACACGACAGACTGGCGCTCGATACCAACAGCAACCATCAAATAATTACCGGCGCCGCACGCGGGCCGGTCAACCCCTCAACCGGCCGAAACGAGTTTCGGCGCGGTTTCGCGGTTTTCGGTAAAAGGCGTTTCATCTGTATAAAAGATCAGCTAAATTATGTGTATTGCACAATACATATATGTGAGGTTAACAGTGAATTTGCCTACGCCCGAAACCTACGATGAACTTCAGAGAGCCTACGATTTTTTTAATGAGAAGCTATTCAGCAACGAGCTGCCGCCATGCCTGATAACGTTGCAGCGTGAGAAGCGAACGTATGGCTATTGTTCCTTTAAGCGTTTCGTCGGCCGTGAGAGTGGGTACACGGTAGACGAGATCGCTATGAATCCGGTGTATTTCTCGATCAGAACCATAAAGGCCACGCTTTCAACACTGGTGCATGAGATGGTTCATCAGTGGCAATTCCATTTTGGCGAGCCTGGCCGCCGTGGCTATCACAACAAACAGTGGGCGGCCCGGATGGAACGGGTAGGACTAATGCCTTCTGATACCGGCGAACCGGGAGGCAGGAAAGTGGGCCAGAGCATGACCCATTATATTATTGCCGGTGGCCCTTTCGATATGGCCTGTGATGAACTGCTGACAGGCCATTTCCGGCTTTCCTGGATGGACAGGTTTCCGCCTTACCAGCCTAAGCCTGGCGCTGTGCTAAGCCCTACAGGAAAAGGCTATATTGACGACGAGGAAGATGATAGCGAACACGAACAGGAGGTGGAGGAAGGGCGCGACCCGGTTGAACTCGACGACGAGATCATAGAGGCCATGCGATTTGTAACCCCGCCGCCTGAAGCGCCGGTGAACAAAACAAACCGGGAAAAGTACAGCTGCCCGGTGTGTCATATCAATCTCTGGGGTAAACCGGGGATAGTGGTTTACTGTGGTGGCGAGCACTGTAATAAAGCCGCGTTAGTAGTCTTAAAATAAAGTCCTTTCGGACTTTATTTTTTTTCCATTTCCGAGGTCGTGATGTTATTAATGCTGTACTTCGCGGCTTCTTTTAAAACAGTTTCAGCAAGGCTTGCTGGTATCCAGACCTGAACTAATTTTAATGGTTCGCCGTTCTCGGCTTTAAGAGTGGTGTTCTGGTACAAATCCCAGATTCGCTTAACGGTGCTGGAAATGTTTTGCTTGGAACGGCCTACTCGCGTGGCTACGTCTGATGATTTCTCACCTTTGACAAGCACGGAATAGCCAATATCTGTTGTGATGTGTGCAAAGGAAGCCATTTGCGGCAGCAGCTGTTTCCATTCTGTTTCTGAAATTCTGTTTTTCTGAGCCATCTGTGGCGCCTCCGTAGTTTTGGTTACAGAAAGGATATACTCAGAATAAACTGGGGTCAATACAAGTACGATTTTTATAAACTTTATTTTATTTGAGGGTGAGGCCCGGTGCGGCAGCAGCGCGGGCCTCGATGGTGCCGCGAAGGTGCTGGCGCCATGCTTGGATTAAAACATGAACCGTGAAGAACTGCGAAACTTGTTTTCGCGGTTCTGAGGGGTTGACCGAGCCGCGAAGCGGCGCTGGTAAGCGATGATATGCACATATCCACAGGCATATTTTTAAAAGGTATTTTATAGATTTTTTATCTTTTTAAAGTCTTTTAGAGCTATATAACTCATTGATTTAAAATCATAAATAAGTGTTATCTCTGGGAATCCGCCCACCTTGTTATGGGAATTGGCCCACCTATCTATGGGAAACACCCCACCTTACTATGGGAATTAGCCCACCTTGTTATGGGAATTGGCCCACCTTAGACGAAACTGTAAAAAATGTATTTACTTGTTTGAACTTTGTGGTAGTGTGGAGAGTAATTTTTAACCCACAAAGGCAAGGCTCATGGATAAGTTGCTGAACAAAAAGATAAAAGTTAAGCAGTCTAACGAGCTTACCGAAGCTGCTTACTACCTCTCGCTAAAAGCAAAGCGCGTTCTCTGGTTATGTCTTATGCAGACGTATTTCACAGCTTCAGTAAGCGAAGATGATGATGAGATGGCTGTACTCGGTGACTCTACTTTCAAAGTAAAGGTGGCTGACTATGAGCAAATTTTTCAGGTAAGCCGTAACCAGGCTATCAAGGATGTTAAAGAAGGCGTGTTTGAGTTAAGCCGTTCTGCGGTAATCTTTTACCCGAAAGAAGGGAGTTTTGACTGCGTCGCGCGCCCCTGGCTAACAGAGGCTGGCAGCCGATCAGCTCGTGGTATCTGGGAAATCGAATTTAACCATAAACTCCTGCGGTACATTTACGGCCTGACGAACCAGTTCACCACCTACTCGCTCCGCGATTGTGGCAGTCTTCGAAATCCACGGACGATCCGCCTTTATGAAAGTCTTGCTCAATTCAAATCTTCAGGCTTATGGGTTACTACTCATGCTTGGTTAAATGACCGTTTCCTTTTGCCGGAATCCCAACAGAAGAACTTGGCAGAGTTGAAACGATCTTTCCTTGATCCTGCACTCAAGCAGATAAATGAGAAAACACCTTTACTTGCTAAGTATAGTATTGATGATTCAGGAAAATTTCTGTTCTCAATAATTGATAAGCAAAATCCCGTCTGACATAAATCAGCACACATGAGCCTGTCATTTGACAAATTTTTGTCATGAAGATGGGCGAATTTCCACACAGCACCGGCGCCCGGCAAGGTGGGCGGATTCCCACACGGCACCGGCGCCCGGCAAGGTGGGCGGATTCCCACACGGCACCGGCGCCCGGCAAGGTGGGCGGATTCCCACACGGCTCCGGCGCCCGGCAAGGTGGGCGGATTCCCACACGGCACCGGCGCCCGGCAAGGTGGGCGGATTCCCACACGGCTCCGGCGCCCGGAAAGGGTGGGCGGATTTCCACACAGCACCGGCGCCCGGCAAG
>NZ_PQJY01000025.1:0-9473 GCF_002920195.1 Leclercia sp. LSNIH8
CTGTTTTTTTGTACAGTCTATGCCTCGGGCATCCAAGCAGCAAGCGCGTTACGCCGTGGGTCGATGTTTGATGTTATGGAGCAGCAACGATGTTACGCAGCAGGGCAGTCGCCCTAAAACAAAGTTAGGCATCACAAAGTACAGCATCGTGACCAACAGCAACGATTCCGTCACACTGCGCCTCATGACTGAGCATGACCTTGCGATGCTCTATGAGTGGCTAAATCGATCTCATATCGTCGAGTGGTGGGGCGGAGAAGAAGCACGCCCGACACTTGCTGACGTACAGGAACAGTACTTGCCAAGCGTTTTAGCGCAAGAGTCCGTCACTCCATACATTGCAATGCTGAATGGAGAGCCGATTGGGTATGCCCAGTCGTACGTTGCTCTTGGAAGCGGGGACGGATGGTGGGAAGAAGAAACCGATCCAGGAGTACGCGGAATAGACCAGTTACTGGCGAATGCATCACAACTGGGCAAAGGCTTGGGAACCAAGCTGGTTCGAGCTCTGGTTGAGTTGCTGTTCAATGATCCCGAGGTCACCAAGATCCAAACGGACCCGTCGCCGAGCAACTTGCGAGCGATCCGATGCTACGAGAAAGCGGGGTTTGAGAGGCAAGGTACCGTAACCACCCCAGATGGTCCAGCCGTGTACATGGTTCAAACACGCCAGGCATTCGAGCGAACACGCAGTGATGCCTAACCCTTCCATCGAGGGGGACGTCCAAGGGCTGGCGCCCTTGGCCGCCCCTCATGTCAAACGTTAGGTGGCTCAAGTATGGGCATCATTCGCACATGTAGGCTCGGCCCTGACCAAGTCAAATCCATGAGGGCTGCTCTTGATCTTTTCGGTCGTGAGTTCGGAGACGTAGCCACCTACTCCCAACATCAGCCGGACTCCGATTACCTCGGGAACTTGCTCCGTAGTAAGACATTCATCGCGCTTGCTGCCTTCGACCAAGAAGCGGTTGTTGGCGCTCTCGCGGCTTACGTTCTGCCAAAGTTTGAGCAGGCGCGTAGTGAGATCTATATCTATGATCTCGCAGTCTCCGGCGAGCACCGGAGGCAAGGCATTGCCACCGCGCTCATCAATCTCCTCAAGCATGAGGCCAACGCGCTTGGTGCTTATGTGATCTACGTGCAAGCAGATTACGGTGACGATCCCGCAGTGGCTCTCTATACAAAGTTGGGCATACGGGAAGAAGTGATGCACTTTGATATCGACCCAAGTACCGCCACCTAACAATTCGTTCAAGCCGAGATCGCTTCGCGGCCGCGGAGTTGTTCGGAAAAATTGTCACAACGCCGCGGCCGCAAAGCGCTCCGGCTTAACTCAGGCGTTGGGCAACAAGAAAACCGATATGAACGTACGCACTTGCACTGAATCTGACGTCGCCTCTATCGCAGTCGTATTTACTGAGTCTATTCATGTACTTGGAGCGTCTCACTATGACGCTTCGCACAGGAATGCGTGGGCACCGCGTCCCGCAGATATAGAGGCTTGGTCAGCTCGCTTATCTGGCCTACAGACTCTTCTAGCAATTGAGGGAGATGCGGTTATCGGGTTCATCTCTTACGAGCTTAGCGGCCACATCGAGTTTCTTTACACCGCACCGGGTTCCGAGCGTCGGGGCGTCGCGTCTGTTCTGTACCGTGAGGTTGAGAAAGCCCTCCCAGGTGTTTCGCTCTTCACAGAAGCCAGTCTGGTCGCCAAGCCCTTTTTCCTGCGGCATGGTTTCAGTGTAGTTGAGGAGCAAAATGTCTCCCGTGGAGGCGTCATGTTCCGTAGGTATGCAATGCGCAAGGCAGTTGTCGCCCAACATGGCGCTCAAGCCGACCGGCCAGCCCTGCGGGCTGTCCGTCGGCTTAGCTAGGGCGTTAGAGCAAAAATGAACTGCGCACGCTGTGGCCGCCAGAATTTCGTAGATGCACATCGTTGCGCTCACTGCGGCCACCACTTCTTTGACGGTAGTGACGTGGTGAATCTTCTAGACAAGGCTCAGAAGCGCACTTGGTTAAGGCCGCGAAACATCGCCATATTCCTTGCGGCCTGGGCGCTACTGGTGGTGGAGATCGTCACCTACGCGGGTAAAGCGCCAAGTTCTCCTCAGGGCTGGGCGGCGCTCATACTGCTCGGGCCTATTGTGTACGTCGTACTAGCAACCTGTGCAGATACAATTTTTCGAAAGCCATGAATACAGTAAATCGCTCATGCTCTAACCAATGCTTCCAGCCGACGCTACGGCCTTACGGCCTCCGCGCGTCTGAAGCTGGGCGTTAAACATCATGAGGGAAGCGGTGATCGCCGAAGTATCGACTCAACTATCAGAGGTAGTTGGCGTCATCGAGCGCCATCTCGAACCGACGTTGCTGGCCGTACATTTGTACGGCTCCGCAGTGGATGGCGGCCTGAAGCCACACAGTGATATTGATTTGCTGGTTACGGTGACCGTAAGGCTTGATGAAACAACGCGGCGAGCTTTGATCAACGACCTTTTGGAAACTTCGGCTTCCCCTGGAGAGAGCGAGATTCTCCGCGCTGTAGAAGTCACCATTGTTGTGCACGACGACATCATTCCGTGGCGTTATCCAGCTAAGCGCGAACTGCAATTTGGAGAATGGCAGCGCAATGACATTCTTGCAGGTATCTTCGAGCCAGCCACGATCGACATTGATCTGGCTATCTTGCTGACAAAAGCAAGAGAACATAGCGTTGCCTTGGTAGGTCCAGCGGCGGAGGAACTCTTTGATCCGGTTCCTGAACAGGATCTATTTGAGGCGCTAAATGAAACCTTAACGCTATGGAACTCGCCGCCCGACTGGGCTGGCGATGAGCGAAATGTAGTGCTTACGTTGTCCCGCATTTGGTACAGCGCAGTAACCGGCAAAATCGCGCCGAAGGATGTCGCTGCCGACTGGGCAATGGAGCGCCTGCCGGCCCAGTATCAGCCCGTCATACTTGAAGCTAGACAGGCTTATCTTGGACAAGAAGAAGATCGCTTGGCCTCGCGCGCAGATCAGTTGGAAGAATTTGTCCACTACGTGAAAGGCGAGATCACCAAGGTAGTCGGCAAATAATGTCTAACAATTCGTTCAAGCCGACGCCGCTTCGCGGCGCGGCTTAACTCAAGCGTTAGATGCACTAAGCACATAATTGCTCACAGCCAAACTATCAGGTCAAGTCTGCTTTTATTATTTTTAAGCGTGCATAATAAGCCCTACACAAATTGGGAGATATATCATGAAAGGCTGGCTTTTTCTTGTTATCGCAATAGTTGGCGAAGTAATCGCAACATCCGCATTAAAATCTAGCGAGGGCTTTACTAAGCTTGCCCCTTCCGCCGTTGTCATAATCGGTTATGGCATCGCATTTTATTTTCTTTCTCTGGTTCTGAAATCCATCCCTGTCGGTGTTGCTTATGCAGTCTGGTCGGGACTCGGCGTCGTCATAATTACAGCCATTGCCTGGTTGCTTCATGGGCAAAAGCTTGATGCGTGGGGCTTTGTAGGTATGGGGCTCATAATTGCTGCCTTTTTGCTCGCCCGATCCCCATCGTGGAAGTCGCTGCGGAGGCCGACGCCATGGTGACGGTGTTCGGCATTCTGAATCTCACCGAGGACTCCTTCTTCGATGAGAGCCGGCGGCTAGACCCCGCCGGCGCTGTCACCGCGGCGATCGAAATGCTGCGAGTCGGATCAGACGTCGTGGATGTCGGACCGGCCGCCAGCCATCCGGACGCGAGGCCTGTATCGCCGGCCGATGAGATCAGACGTATTGCGCCGCTCTTAGACGCCCTGTCCGATCAGATGCACCGTGTTTCAATCGACAGCTTCCAACCGGAAACCCAGCGCTATGCGCTCAAGCGCGGCGTGGGCTACCTGAACGATATCCAAGGATTTCCTGACCCTGCGCTCTATCCCGATATTGCTGAGGCGGACTGCAGGCTGGTGGTTATGCACTCAGCGCAGCGGGATGGCATCGCCACCCGCACCGGTCACCTTCGACCCGAAGACGCGCTCGACGAGATTGTGCGGTTCTTCGAGGCGCGGGTTTCCGCCTTGCGACGGAGCGGGGTCGCTGCCGACCGGCTCATCCTCGATCCGGGGATGGGATTTTTCTTGAGCCCCGCACCGGAAACATCGCTGCACGTGCTGTCGAACCTTCAAAAGCTGAAGTCGGCGTTGGGGCTTCCGCTATTGGTCTCGGTGTCGCGGAAATCCTTCTTGGGCGCCACCGTTGGCCTTCCTGTAAAGGATCTGGGTCCAGCGAGCCTTGCGGCGGAACTTCACGCGATCGGCAATGGCGCTGACTACGTCCGCACCCACGCGCCTGGAGATCTGCGAAGCGCAATCACCTTCTCGGAAACCCTCGCGAAATTTCGCAGTCGCGACGCCAGAGACCGAGGGTTAGATCATGCCTAGCATTCACCTTCCGGCCGCCCGCTAAATATCTCCTTTTGGGTTGTTAATAAAACATCCAATAAGTTGACTGTGCGTGAAAAAGAAAGTTTTGTGTGATGGCGTTGAAGATCGCACCGTTAAGCTCTTATGTGGGATGGTGCAGAGCTCGACGACTACCGATAAAACGCAACCGCCGCAAACAGACAAGAAAAAGCCCCAACTGATAACAGTTGGGGCTTCAGTATTGTGATTGGTGGAGCAATAGCACCCTGAACCCAAAACCTTCTCGCTCAACCGGTAGTGGCTGATAACAACTCGTGAGGGCTATTGCGGGTTAAGCATTTAGCGATGTCTAGGGCCAGACTGGACGTCTGAACGCAAGCCGCTGATACTGTACATAACCACAGTATCAGCGGAGGATACCCATGTCGCTGGCAAGGAACGCCACGGCGAGTCAATCGCCCACTCAAACAAACGGTTACGAACGCCACCAACCCGACCAGACGCTGCTCTACCAGCTGGTTGAGCAGCACTACCCAGCCTTCAAAGCCTCACTCGAAGCCCAAGGTCAACACCTGCCTCGCTACATCCAACAAGAATTCAACGACCTCCTCCAATGTGGCCGTCTGGAGTATGGTTTCATGCGGGTTCGCTGCGAGGATTGTCATCACGAGCGTCTGGTCGCCTTCAGCTGTAAACGACGCGGCTTTTGCCCTAGCTGCGGTGCCCGCCGGATGGCCGAGAGTGCGGCGCTGCTGATAGACGAAGTCTTCCCCAAGGAGCCCATTCGCCAGTGGGTGCTCAGCTTTCCTTTCCAGCTACGCTTTTTGCTGGCTCGCCATCCCCAGCTGATGGGCCAGGTCTTGAGTATCGTCTATCGTACACTCTCAACTCATCTGATCAAAAAAGCCGGTTACACCAAAGCCTCTGCACAAACTGGCTCAGTGACTCTTATCCAACGCTTTGGCTCCGCGCTAAATCTCAATGTCCACTACCACATGCTGTTTCTCGATGGTGTCTATGCCGAAGATGACTATGGCAAGCAACGCTTCCATCGTGTCAAGGCACCCACTTACGATGAGCTGAATACGCTCGCTCACACCCTCAGCCATCGCATCGCTCGCTGCATGGAAAAGCGTGGGATTTTGGAGCGTGATGCCGAGAATACGTGGTTGACACTGGAAGAGGGCGAAGACGATACGCTGACTCAATTACATGGTGCTTCGGTTACGTATCGCATTGCCGTCGGCCCCCAGCAAGGGCGCAAAGTCTTCACCCTGCAAACCTTGCCAGGGCGTGAGGATAAAGCCGACTCAAGCAGTCGAGTAGCCAACCATGCTGGTTTCTCGCTACACGCCGGTGTGATGGCCGAAGCGCATCAGCGGGATAAGCTTGAGCGCTTGTGTCGCTACATTAGTCGGCCAGCGGTTTCAGAAAAACGTCTGGCATTAACCGCCAATGGGCAGGTGCGTTACGAGCTCAAAACTCCGTACCGCAATGGCACCACCCATGTGATCTTCGAGCCGCTGGACTTCATCGCCAAACTCGCTGCGTTGGTACCTAAGCCGCGAGTCAACCTCACACGCTTCCACGGCGTCTTTGCACCGAACAGCAAACACCGAGTTCAAGTAACACCCGCCAAGCGGGGCAAGAAGCCCGACAAATCGGAAGGTCTCGATACTAACTGGCGTGACAAGAGTCCTGCAGAGCGCCACCGCGCCATGACCTGGATGCAACGCCTCAAGCGAGTCTTCAATATTGATATTGAAGTCTGCGAACACTGCGGCGGTCACGTCAAAGTGATTGCCAGCATCGAAGATCCGAAGGTCATTGAGCAGATTCTCAAGCATCTGAAACAGAAAACAGCCAAGGCGAATGCCGCCAAGCAGCGTGAGCTGCCACCAGAACGAGCGCCGCCACTGACTCCCAGCCTGTTCGATCCATCACAGAGTCGTCTCTTTGACTGACGACCCCAAATCCAACACTGCTCAACACTGCCAACTTTTAAACGGGGCGGTGGGGCAGTTTGTATCTCTCGAGCTATCAGGCTAGAGATTTTACCGCCAAATCGAACCTTATTAGAGCGGTTTAGGCTGGACCGGCAGTTAAAATTGGGGCTTGAGCGGTAAACGAGTGAGGGAATTTCAGGTAAGATACTTCGGATGAGGAGCAAAAAGGTGGTTTATACTTCCTATACCCCTGCAAAGGTTGTTGGGAAGGCGCGAACCAACCCCATGTTTGCCTGCCTAGGCAAAGCTCGCCGAAAGAGTTAGCACCCTCCCTGATTAAAGGAAGCCGTATGGATATTATTGATAAAGTTTTTCAGCAAGAGGATTTCTCACGCCAGGATTTGAGTGACAGCCGTTTTCGCCGCTGCCGCTTTTATCAGTGTGACTTCAGCCACTGTCAGCTGCAGGATGCCAGTTTCGAGGATTGCAGTTTCATTGAAAGCGGCGCCGTTGAAGGGTGTCACTTCAGCTATGCCGATCTGCGCGATGCCAGTTTCAAGGCCTGCCGTCTGTCTTTGGCCAACTTCAGCGGTGCCAACTGCTTTGGCATAGAGTTCAGGGAGTGCGATCTCAAGGGCGCCAACTTTTCCCGGGCCCGCTTCTACAATCAAGTCAGCCATAAGATGTACTTCTGCTCGGCTTATATCTCAGGTTGCAACCTGGCCTATACCAACTTGAGTGGCCAATGCCTGGAAAAATGCGAGCTGTTTGAAAACAACTGGAGCAATGCCAATCTCAGCGGCGCTTCCTTGATGGGCTCAGATCTCAGCCGCGGCACCTTCTCCCGCGACTGTTGGCAACAGGTCAATCTGCGGGGCTGTGACCTAACCTTTGCCGATCTGGATGGGCTCGACCCCAGACGGGTCAACCTCGAAGGAGTCAAGATCTGTGCCTGGCAACAGGAGCAACTGCTGGAACCCTTGGGAGTAATAGTGCTGCCGGATTAGCTCTGGTTCTGAAATCCATCCCTGTCGGTGTTGCTTATGCAGTCTGGTCGGGACTCGGCGTCGTCATAATTACAGCCATTGCCTGGTTGCTTCATGGGCAAAAGCTTGATGCGTGGGGCTTTGTAGGTATGGGGCTCATAATTGCTGCCTTTTTGCTCGCCCGATCCCCATCGTGGAAGTCGCTGCGGAGGCCGACGCCATGGTGACGGTGTTCGGCATTCTGAATCTCACCGAGGACTCCTTCTTCGATGAGAGCCGGCGGCTAGACCCCGCCGGCGCTGTCACCGCGGCGATCGAAATGCTGCGAGTCGGATCAGACGTCGTGGATGTCGGACCGGCCGCCAGCCATCCGGACGCGAGGCCTGTATCGCCGGCCGATGAGATCAGACGTATTGCGCCGCTCTTAGACGCCCTGTCCGATCAGATGCACCGTGTTTCAATCGACAGCTTCCAACCGGAAACCCAGCGCTATGCGCTCAAGCGCGGCGTGGGCTACCTGAACGATATCCAAGGATTTCCTGACCCTGCGCTCTATCCCGATATTGCTGAGGCGGACTGCAGGCTGGTGGTTATGCACTCAGCGCAGCGGGATGGCATCGCCACCCGCACCGGTCACCTTCGACCCGAAGACGCGCTCGACGAGATTGTGCGGTTCTTCGAGGCGCGGGTTTCCGCCTTGCGACGGAGCGGGGTCGCTGCCGACCGGCTCATCCTCGATCCGGGGATGGGATTTTTCTTGAGCCCCGCACCGGAAACATCGCTGCACGTGCTGTCGAACCTTCAAAAGCTGAAGTCGGCGTTGGGGCTTCCGCTATTGGTCTCGGTGTCGCGGAAATCCTTCTTGGGCGCCACCGTTGGCCTTCCTGTAAAGGATCTGGGTCCAGCGAGCCTTGCGGCGGAACTTCACGCGATCGGCAATGGCGCTGACTACGTCCGCACCCACGCGCCTGGAGATCTGCGAAGCGCAATCACCTTCTCGGAAACCCTCGCGAAATTTCGCAGTCGCGACGCCAGAGACCGAGGGTTAGATCATGCCTAGCATTCACCTTCCGGCCGCCCGCTAGCGGACCCTGGTCAGGTTCCGCGAAGGTGGGCGCAGACATGCTGGGCTCGTCAGGATCAAACTGCACTATGAGGCGGCGGTTCATACCGCGCCAGGGGAGCGAATGGACAGCGAGGAGCCTCCGAACGTTCGGGTCGCCTGCTCGGGTGATATCGACGAGGTTGTGCGGCTGATGCACGACGCTGCGGCGTGGATGTCCGCCAAGGGAACGCCCGCCTGGGACGTCGCGCGGATCGACCGGACATTCGCGGAGACCTTCGTCCTGAGATCCGAGCTCCTAGTCGCGAGTTGCAGCGACGGCATCGTCGGCTGTTGCACCTTGTCGGCCGAGGATCCCGAGTTCTGGCCCGACGCCCTCAAGGGGGAGGCCGCATATCTGCACAAGCTCGCGGTGCGACGGACACATGCGGGCCGGGGTGTCAGCTCCGCGCTGATCGAGGCTTGCCGCCATGCCGCGCGAACGCAGGGGTGCGCCAAGCTGCGGCTCGACTGCCACCCGAACCTGCGTGGCCTATACGAGCGGCTCGGATTCACCCACGTCGACACTTTCAATCCCGGCTGGGATCCAACCTTCATCGCAGAACGCCTAGAACTCGAAATCTAACGTCCGTTCGGGCATCGAGGTCCATGTCGGGGTGGGACGGGCCCGTGGCTTCAAGATCACTTGCAGTCCGACCGCGATGTCTTGGTTGCGCGAGAGGTTGTCGATATCCTCCACTTCCATCATCAACCCTGGATAATGCCGCCGCCGTCATCGCCGCCGACGCCCGTGCCGGGCTTTTCGGGCCTGTCAGGCTTGCTCGGCCTTCAGCCTGCCTGGGCGAGATCTCCGGCGGACGGATTAACGGCGGAGCTTCGCCGCCTTTCGTGCGTGTGAAGGCCGAAGATAGTTCTCTCAAAAACATCCGTTTATGAGAGATACCAAATGTCATTTTCAGAAGACGACTGCACCAGTTGATTGGGCGTAATGGCTGTTGTGCAGCCAGCTCCTGACAGTTCAATATCAGAAGTGATCTGCACCAATCTCGACTATGCTCAATACTCGTGTGGGCT
>NZ_PQJY01000026.1:0-3668 GCF_002920195.1 Leclercia sp. LSNIH8
CTTTGTTGTAGGTGGACCAGTTGGTGATTCTGAACTTTTGCTTTGCCACGGAATGGTCTGTGTTGTCGGGAGGATGCGTGATCTGATCCTTCAACTCAGCAAAAGTTCGATTTATTCAACAAAGCCCTGTGGCGATAAAAGACCCGGCCAGGTGCTCGGGTCTTTATCGAACTAAATATGCTTCAAGCGCGATCAGAAGGGAGCGTTGATATCCACCACGTTGATCAACTTGTGGTTGACGAACTCTTTCAGGCCTAAGTCGATCAGTTCACGACCATAGCCGGAGCGGCGGATGCCGCCAAAGGGCAAATCAGCCTTAACCATGGTGGGGTGGTTGACGAACATCATCCCGGTAGAGACTTGCTTGGCTACCGCCAGACCGCGCTGTTCATCGGCGGTGAACACAGAGCCACCGAGGCCGAAGGGCGAATCGTTGGCAATGGCAATCGCTTCCTGTTCATCCTTTGCCTTGAGGATCATGGAGACAGGGCCGAAGAACTCCCAATAGTAAGCCGGGTTGTCCGGGGTCACATTGGTAAGTATGGTCGGCTGTACAAAAGCGCCTTGCTCCGGCACTTTGGGACCAACTTCGGTAGCTGTGGCACCATGCTCAACCGCTTCACGAATTTTCTGCTTCACTTCATCGGCAGCACCCTGGGAAGACAGGGGCGCCAGAGTCGTGTTCGGATCCATAGGGTCACCGGCTTTAAGCGCGGCTACGCCTTTGGTATAGCCTTCCATAAACTTGTCATAAATGGCTTCCACCAGGATCATCCGTTTGGATGAAACACATACCTGACCGGCATTCCAGTGACGGCCGAATACCGCCCAATCTATGGTTTTCTCAAGCTCGGCATCTTCCAGCACGATAAAGGCGTCAGAGCCGCCCAGCTCCAGAGTGGATTTTTTCAGCGCCTTACCGGCCTGAGAGGCAATAACGGCGCCTGCACCTTCAGAGCCGGTCAGAGCCACGCCATGTACCTTGGGTGAGTTGATGATCTGCTCGACTTGATCCCGGGTAGCATACAGGTTCTGGAAGGCGCCCTGTGGCAGTCCGGCATCCCGCATCAGGCTCTCAAAAGCGGCGGCGCACTGAGGCACATTGGAAGCGTGTTTCAGCAGCAGGGTGTTGCCGGCAGAAAGTTGCGGAGCCAAGATCCTGGCTATCTGGTAATAGGGGAAGTTCCAGGGTTCAATGGCCAGCAAGACCCCAAGAGGTTCATTGACCAGCAGCGCTTCCCCTTCGGCGGGATCGGCCACAGGCAGTTTCTGCGGTGCCAGCAGTCTCTCGGCATGCTCGGCATAGTATTCGAGGATCTGCGCCGACAGTTCTACTTCGGCCTCGGCCTCTCCAATGACTTTACCCATCTCTAGGGTCAGCAGCTCTGCATAGCGGCGCTTGCTGTCTCTGAGCAGGGCTGCAGCCCGATTGAGTATTTCAGCCTTGTTGGCAAAAGAGGTATTGCGCCAACTCAAAAAGGCCTGGTGGGCCGATTCAATTGCCTCTGTGACTTCGGCATCAGTGGCATTGGGAAATTCTTTGATGAGCTCTCCCGTGAAGGGATTGATCGTTGCATATGTCATGTGTTCCTCCCAGCGTTGCAAGTAATAGGGTATTGATGCCAACTCCTGGCATCGGGTGAAAATGTTTGAAGTTATCGTGGGTTTTGCCCCCCAGAGGCGAGTGGCAAGAAAAAGCTCAAACCTTTCTACGCTTTAAATGGCGACATTTGTGTGATCTTGATCGCGGCAGCCGTCTCGGTGATTTTTAATCCTTTTTTGTTAATTCTTTGTTTTTAAAAAACTTAAAAACAGCATTGACCAACAAAAATGTAACTTATCGTTTTGATCTTGCGCAAGGGAAGATGCAACCCCTCGCTTTCGGGAGAGAGGTTGCATCCTTTGTATCTTGTCAGTTCTGGTGGCTATAGCGTTCGGCCATGGCATTGGCTGCGATCATTGCCTGATAGACATCATCGGCACTGACCGCCATAGGCATATTGCCCATGGTATCGCCTTCGGCGCAGGCGATTTCGGCAACTTTACGCCACTCCTCCTCACGGAATTGTTTCAGCCCCATATCTGCCAGAGTCAGCGGCAAACCCGCGGTTTTAATGATGCGGACAACATGGGGTCAGTTTGGATATAGAGAATTATTGTACTATAAGGGCTTCCCCGAACAGTCAACGCCGGTTTTTAATTTCTGTCTGTTCATCAATGAAAGGCAAGGGATAAGACTGCGCTACTATAAACGGTCATGCTGAATCGCTAGTGATTCGGACCCTGATGAAAGACGCTCGTGAGATCCTCCTTCGTTAATCGGATAGTGATATCCAGTAGGATATGCAGATACTTCTCACGGGGGTCTAACCCTTTACCATCAACAATTTACAGTTCAGTTACTACTCAGTTAAATTTTTCATGTTGTTGAATACAGTCTGAAGTCATCGCCGTAATGTAATGATGCCCAGCACAACCTCGCATTCTTGGCGGCGATTGCAACGACAGCACGCCAGTATCCCCGCCTACCAATCAACGAGCAGACCCAACGGCTAAACGGGTCCGTTCTATTCTCTGCCCCTACCATTACAGAACGGGCTCCCTGGACCAGTAGGGTTCGCAGATAGGCATCACCCGCTTTTGTTATCCTGCCAAGCTTTGATTTTCCGCCACTACTGTATTGTGATGGCGTTAGCCCCAACCAGGCTGCCAGTTGGCGCCCGTTCTTAAAATCATGGGCATTGCCAATACTGGCGACCAGCGCACTCGCTGTGGTGGGCCCAACACCTTTCAGTTCCATTAACTGCTGGCTGCGATGATCTGTTTTGGCCACACGAGATAATACCCTGTCATATTCGGCGATTTTCTCTTCAATATTAGTGACATGTGTCAATAGATCATCAATGTACAGCCTAACCTGTACTGGCAGAGTTTCCTTCTGGTCAGAAACAACATGACGCAGAGCATCAGTGCTTTGTGGGGCAATAACCCCGAATTCAGATATCAGGCCCCGAAGACGGTTATACGTTGCTGTTCTTTCCTGGATAAATCCCTGTCTTGTCCGATGTAAGCATTGCATTGCCTGCTGGCTTTCGTCTTTGACTGGTACAAAGCGCATATGCGGCCGCTGCACTGCCTCACAAATAGCTATTGCATCAGCTGCATCATTTTTCCCGGTCTTACCCGCCATGCGATAGGGTGAGACAAATTTCGGAGCCATCAACCGGACATCATGGCCATACTGCCTGAATAATCTTGCCCAATAGTGGGCACCCGAGCAGGCTTCCATTCCAATGACACAGGGAGGTAAACCTGCGATGAGTTCAGAAAGTGCTGCACGCGACACCTTGGGTTTAACCAGAACAGCTTTACCATTTTGGTCAATGCAGTGAACAGCAAACACATTTTTAGCAAGATCGATACCGACAGTGGTGATGGTCATAACGAATCCCTCTGGGTCAATGTTTATCCTATGATTGCACGAAAGTTAATCAGGCGCATATCCAGGGGAAGTCCCTTCCATTCGTTAAGCGTTTTAAGCGGCACTGTTGCAAATAGTCGGTGGTGATAAACTTATCATCCCCTTTTGCTGATGGAGCTGCACATGAACCCATTCAAAGGCCGGCATTTTCAGCGTGACATCATTCTGTGGGCCGTACGCTGGTACT
>NZ_PQJY01000027.1:0-3504 GCF_002920195.1 Leclercia sp. LSNIH8
CGGGCGTTACCAGTACACGGATAAGAGCAAAGGCATACGGCATGACAAGCTGGGCAAAAAAAAGGATGCGGCGCTGCCGTTTTTCCATAGGCTCCGCCCCCCTGACAAGCATCACGAAATCTGACGCTCAAATCAGTGGCGGCGAAACCCGACAGGACTATAAAGATCCCAGGCGTTTCCACCTGGTAGCTCCCTCGTGCGCTCTCCTGTTCCTGCCTTTCGGTTTACCGGTGTCATTCCGCTGTTATGGCCGCGGTTTCTCATTCCACGCCTGACACTCAGTTCCGGGTAGGCAGTTCGCTCCAAGCTGGACTGTATGCACGAACCCCCCGTTCAGTCCGACTACCACGCTCTTTTCGGTAACTATCAACTTGAGTCCAACCCGAAAAGGCACGACAAATCGCCATTGGCAGCAGCCATTAGTAACTGGAGGTATACGAGAGAGATATTCAGAGGTCTTGAAGTATGGGCCTGACTACGGCTACACTGAAAGAACAGTTTTGGTATCTGCGGTCTCGTATACCCAGCTACCTCGGTTCAGAAGAGTTACAGCTCAACTGATCCCTCGAAAAGCCACCTTACCGGGTGGCTTTTTCGTTTACAGGTCAGGAGATTACGGCCAGAACGAAAGGATCTCAAGAAGATCCTGTCTATGGAACCGAAGGCAAGTCATTAAATTTAATGTAATTCCCATTAAAATCAATAACATAATCTTCATTACTGCAGTTTTCATTAGAAAGCATATTACAAGCACTTGGTATGTTACGATCGCTAATTTTCAACCATTGAGAAAATGTCGTCATAAAATCAAGTGCACTACGTGGCTGATGTACAACTTCTTTTATTTCTGAGTTACTATTAATAATAAAGAATGGCACTTCATAATTCTCTTTAGTCTTGTCACCATGTGTCAAGTAAGCACCTTGTGTATCTTTATTAACGTATGACAATCCATGATCAGAAAAATACATAACAGACCAACTTTCACCAGTCTGATTTGCAAGAGAAATAACTTTAGATAAAAATTGATCTGTCATCTCTATGGACTTTATATAACATGATACTTCCTTCGCGCCCACATCAATATCATAGGTATTATTAGTTCTAATGCAGGCTTTTGGATGTGATCCCATCAAATGAAGAACAATCAATTTATTTTCATTTTTATTTTTATTTAAAGCTACATCAAGTAAGGGTAACAAATTTTCATCTGGCGAGATAAGCCTATCATCTGAGCTTCCAGATTTAATAAACTCACTATAATCTGCACTATGCCCAATCAATGAAATTGGTGAATCGAAGTGCCCCTTACTGCCTTGATTGGATAACCACCACGTTTCAAAACCAGCTTTTGATGCTAGAGTGACAACATTATTATTCAGTTCTAAAACACTACCCTTACGTAAGGATAAGGTATTAGTTAATGAGATCATTGTTGAAGGACCGGCAGATATGTAATTATCAAAAATCATTGCTGGGGCACTATCAAGCCAAGGAGTGTTACTGTACTTACCGCCGAATGAATGGACATAATCACGGCGAGCACTTTCACCTATAACCAAAATGTAATTTTTATACTCCCCTCTTGATTTATTCGGACTCCAAATACTCTTTGATTTAATTATTAATGAATATGAAACCCTATCACCCTCCACCTTCTTATAGGCGGAATAAAGATCTTTTACAAACCTAATTTCCGGCAGTGCAATATCACCATTTAAAATTCCACCTTGCCTGATAGCTGACCATGTTGAGGAAATGACAAAGAAAACAAAAAAAAACACTTTAACTCTACTAGAGGATATTTTTTTTGAAAATGGCATTTTCAGTAAGAAAAAACCAATTAACACTATTAAAAAAGAAGTTAAATATATATAAAACGGCGTACCAATCAAAAACTCTTTGCTTTCACTGCTATCAGTGTACAAAAAAGAACCTACAACATTAATATCAGGGTAACCGTAGATAATACCTACAGGGGAATATATAAACCCTATCAATGATAATATTAAAATTATCGAACTGTAAAAGAATCTACTAAAACAAAATAACAGTTTCAATCCAAAAAAAACAGATAATACATATATTACCTTAACTCCATACCCAAGAGAAAAGTGAACAAGTGAAATCCAAGAAATTAAAATAACATCCCACTTGTAAAAACCAAACCCACGTTTTATGCAATCAATGATTTTAAATTTCAAAATAATATCCAATTTTTATTGTTTAACATAATCCCACTTACGCGCACCGCGAAAACGGCCTCAGGGCGTTTCTGACGGGAAACCGGCAAAACAGGCAACAAATCCCCCGAAAACCCGCCAGAAACGCGCAGGCTCTGTTTTTACGGCATGCATGAGTATGCGCGCAAGTGCATAGTGCGGAAATTCACGCCATTCAGCCGGGGTAAGTCCTGTTTCCGACGTTCTTCCCACCCGAAAACGGTGAACGGGGACGCAATTTATTGCGTGGCCGTGAGGCGTTGCCGGCGCAGCCGGAAAAACCGTTTTCAGCACGTTCAGGAAGGGGGGTCGGATGTACGAATAGTTAAGAGGTCAGATCTGACGTAAGAATGATGTAAAAGTGATGTCATTCTGTAGTTGATTTGTAGTTTATCTGTAGTTAGCTCTCTGAAAGGCATGATTAAACATCAGATTTTGTAGTCTTTTTGTAGTTTACCTGTAGTCAGGAAAACTACTCCGTTCATGCGAGCATGAACGGAGTAGTGAAGGACGCTTTTTTGTCATATCAGCCTCTTAACCTGCGCAGATAGCCCAGTCAAAATGATGTTTTTTTAACCCTTAAATGGTCATACACCTAACGCAGCCGCGATTTTCATCGCAACTGCATGAATTACATAAAAAAAATGGGATACTCCATTTATTACGGTAATACGCAAGGTATTACAATCAACTGTAAGAACATGAAAATAAAGAAATAAGATGTAATACCACCGTATTACACGTACGCTGGCCAGCGAAAAAGCTATAACGCTTCCCGGCCGACAGGTGGCCCGGAATCCACCGGGGCGTGCAGGTTATCTTCAGTAACCTTCGCCATTAAATCAAAAAGGTCATACTCGCCGGGAAGCTGCGTATCAGCAGCATCCCGTTGTTCATCATGTTCAGATGGCATGGGGTGATATCCAGTAGCGGAGAGGTTGTTAGCGGGTTTCGGGGCGCAGCCCTGAACCAGTCACGCAGCGCTAGCGGAGTGTATACTGGCTTAATATGTTACGGCGGAGTAACACTTAATGAAAGTGCTTCATGTAACAGGGGAAAATGCAGCTACAGGGCGTACGGGAGAAAATGGGGGTTACGGTGATATTACGCCTCCTCGCTCACTCGGTCGCTGCCGCTCCTGCCGTTCGGCTGCGGCGGGCGTTACCAGTACACGGATAAGAGCAAAGGCATACGGCATGACAAGCTGGGCAAAAAAAAGGATGCGGCGCTGCCGTTTTTCCATAGGCTCCGCCCCCCTGACAAGCATCACGAAATCTGACGC
>NZ_PQJY01000028.1:0-3110 GCF_002920195.1 Leclercia sp. LSNIH8
CCTGGCAGTTCCCTACTCTCGCATGGGGAGACCCCACACTACCATCGGCGCTACGGCGTTTCACTTCTGAGTTCGGCATGGGGTCAGGTGGGACCACCGCGCTACAGCCGCCAGGCAAATTCTGTAATCTGTATCAGCTGAAAATCTTCTCAAACCCACCGAAACAGCTTCGGCGTTGTAAGGTTAAGCCTCACGGTTCATTAGTACCGGTTAGCTCAACGCATCGCTGCGCTTACACACCCGGCCTATCAACGTCGTCGTCTTCAACGTTCCTTCAGGACCCTCAAAGGGTCAGGGAGAACTCATCTCGGGGCAAGTTTCGTGCTTAGATGCTTTCAGCACTTATCTCTTCCGCATTTAGCTACCGGGCAGTGCCATTGGCATGACAACCCGAACACCAGTGATGCGTCCACTCCGGTCCTCTCGTACTAGGAGCAGCCCCCCTCAATTCTCCAGCGCCCACGGCAGATAGGGACCGAACTGTCTCACGACGTTCTAAACCCAGCTCGCGTACCACTTTAAATGGCGAACAGCCATACCCTTGGGACCTACTTCAGCCCCAGGATGTGATGAGCCGACATCGAGGTGCCAAACACCGCCGTCGATATGAACTCTTGGGCGGTATCAGCCTGTTATCCCCGGAGTACCTTTTATCCGTTGAGCGATGGCCCTTCCATACAGAACCACCGGATCACTATGACCTGCTTTCGCACCTGCTCGAGCCGTCACTCTCGCAGTCAAGCCAGCTTATGCCATTGCACTAACCTCCTGATGTCCGACCAGGATTAGCTGACCTTCGTGCTCCTCCGTTACTCTTTAGGAGGAGACCGCCCCAGTCAAACTACCCACCAGACACTGTCCGCAACCCGGATTACGGGTCCACGTTAGAACACCAGCCATTAAAGGGTGGTATTTCAAGGACGGCTCCATGCAGACTGGCGTCCACACTTCAAAGCCTCCCACCTATCCTACACATCAAGGACCAGTGTTCAGTGTCAAGCTATAGTAAAGGTTCACGGGGTCTTTCCGTCTTGCCGCGGGTACACTGCATCTTCACAGCGATTTCAATTTCACTGAGTCTCGGGTGGAGACAGCCTGGCCATCATTACGCCATTCGTGCAGGTCGGAACTTACCCGACAAGGAATTTCGCTACCTTAGGACCGTTATAGTTACGGCCGCCGTTTACCGGGGCTTCGATCAAGAGCTTCGCGTTGCCGCTAACCCCATCAATTAACCTTCCGGCACCGGGCAGGCGTCACACCGTATACGTCCACTTTCGTGTTTGCACAGTGCTGTGTTTTTAATAAACAGTTGCAGCCAGCTGGTATCTTCGACTGATTTCAGCTCCACCCGCAGGGGCTTCACCTACATATCAGCGTGCCTTCTCCCGAAGTTACGGCACCATTTTGCCTAGTTCCTTCACCCGAGTTCTCTCAAGCGCCTTGGTATTCTCTACCTGACCACCTGTGTCGGTTTGGGGTACGATTTGGTGTTACCTGATGCTTAGAGGCTTTTCCTGGAAGCAGGGCATTTGTTGCTTCAGCACCGTAGTGCCTCGTCATCACACCTCAGCGTTAAAAAGGTACCGGATTTACCTGGAACCTCCGCCTACATGCTTAAACCGGGACAACCGTCGCCCGGCCAACATAGCCTTCTCCGTCCCCCCTTCGCAGTAACACCGAGTACAGGAATATTAACCTGTTTCCCATCGACTACGCCTTTCGGCCTCGCCTTAGGGGTCGACTCACCCTGCCCCGATTAACGTTGGACAGGAACCCTTGGTCTTCCGGCGAGCGGGCTTTTCACCCGCTTTATCGTTACTTATGTCAGCATTCGCACTTCTGATACCTCCAGCATACCTCACGGTACACCTTCGCAGGCTTACAGAACGCTCCCCTACCCAACAACACCTAAGTGTCGCTGCCGCAGCTTCGGTGCATGGTTTAGCCCCGTTACATCTTCCGCGCAGGCCGACTCGACCAGTGAGCTATTACGCTTTCTTTAAATGATGGCTGCTTCTAAGCCAACATCCTGGCTGTCTGTGCCTTCCCACATCGTTTCCCACTTAACCATGACTTTGGGACCTTAGCTGGCGGTCTGGGTTGTTTCCCTCTTCACGACGGACGTTAGCACCCGCCGTGTGTCTCCCGTGATAACATTCTCCGGTATTCGCAGTTTGCATCGGGTTGGTAAGCCGGGATGGCCCCCTAGCCGAAACAGTGCTCTACCCCCGGAGATGAATTCACGAGGCGCTACCTAAATAGCTTTCGGGGAGAACCAGCTATCTCCCGGTTTGATTGGCCTTTCACCCCCAGCCACAGGTCATCCGCTAATTTTTCAACATTAGTCGGTTCGGTCCTCCAGTTAGTGTTACCCAACCTTCAACCTGCCCATGGCTAGATCACCGGGTTTCGGGTCTATACCCTGCAACTTAACGCCCAGTTAAGACTCGGTTTCCCTCCGGCTCCCCTATACGGTTAACCTTGCTACAGAATATAAGTCGCTGACCCATTATACAAAAGGTACGCAGTCACACCCGAAGGTGCTCCCACTGCTTGTACGTACACGGTTTCAGGTTCTTTTTCACTCCCCTCGCCGGGGTTCTTTTCGCCTTTCCCTCACGGTACTGGTTCACTATCGGTCAGTCAGGAGTATTTAGCCTTGGAGGATGGTCCCCCCATATTCAGACAGGATACCACGTGTCCCGCCCTACTCTTCGAGTTCACAGCATGTGTGCTTTCGTGTACGGGAGTATCACCCTGTACCCTGCGACTTTCCAGACGCTTCCACTAACACACAAGCTGATTCAGACTCCGGGCTGCTCCCCGTTCGCTCGCCGCTACTGGGGGAATCTCGGTTGATTTCTTTTCCTCGGGGTACTTAGATGTTTCAGTTCCCCCGGTTCGCCTCGTTAGCCTATGTATTCAGCTAACGATAGTGCAACGGATTGCACTGGGTTTCCCCATTCGGACATCGCCGGGTCAAGGGTTCATATCACCTCGCCGGCGCTTTTCGCAGATTAGCACGTCCTTCATCGCCTCTGACTGCCAGGGCATCCACCGTGTACGCTTAGTCGCTTAACCTCACAACCCGAAGCTGTTTCACTTCG
>NZ_PQJY01000029.1:0-2622 GCF_002920195.1 Leclercia sp. LSNIH8
CTGCAATTTTTTTTTTTTCATCCCTGCCCGCTACCCTGTAAACCTTTCTTCTGCGTTGCCGTTAACAGTAGGTAAGCCATGTTTGGTTTTTCTTCCGGAGCCCTGATGACTCTTAGTGATGATGAGCGACACCTGCTTGTGTCCGTTGTTTCGGTCTGGCTACGGCGTGCCGGAGGGGATGCCGGAGCCATGATGCTGGATGCATACCGGCAGATTTTGTCTGAAACCGAACCGGCCGTAAGGACTGTCATGCTCGAATTTCTTGAATCCGTTCGCATTCATTACATTTCGTCCTGAGCATTTTCTGTATTTCTGTCCATACTTAAACGAGGCGGCCGTCACGGACGGTGGTCGTCGTTCCATGATGCTGTTATGGACGAGTGAGAGTAATCTAATCTAACTTGATTGAGTTCCGGGCGTGCCGCCCGGTTTTTTTTGCTGTTTCCCGGTGTCCGTTCCGGGACAGGATGTGCATTTGTAATACCGCGCACGCGCCGGCATCACAAATACCCTGGTCAGGGCTGCGCCCCGACACCCCGCCATCGCCTCACGGCCGCGCACTGAATTGCGCACCCGTTCACCGATTTTCACGCATTTTCCTCGCCTATCTGTGCGTTCAGCATGGCGTAAAGCGCTTCGGCCTGATCGTGCAGGTGCTCACAGCAGCCGGCAGCCTCATCCAGATCCATCTGCTCGAGCCGCTCAAGGAGGAGAAGTGTCTGTGCGCGGATAAATTTGGCCATATTGAGGGCGGCGGATTCCTGTCTGGTCACTGGTGATTTTCCCCGTCTGGTGATGATTTTTGCGTGAAAAGAGCATGGCGTCATTCTGGTGCATAGTCATGCATGCCGTTAAAATTTAACAGGCGCGTTTCTGACGGGTTCCGGGGTGGTTTGTTGTGGTTTTTGTCATGGTTTCGTCAGGAACGCGCTGAACGCGTCTCAGGCGGTGCGGGCAACGGATGTTATGGTAAATTCTTGGGGGCTTGATTATAAAATACCGCACTTCCTCTTATGTCTTGTGCTTTTTAGACAACCCTGAAAGCTTTTAGCTTTGGTGATGCAATTTGCTGGGATTTTGGCGGAGAACCACAGGTAAAGAAAAAGGCCACATTAGCGGCCTTTTTCGGAGAAGATGCTCAGTGCGGAATTTCGGAGACTTCTTTAACGTCGGTTTTATTGATCTGCTGTTTGACACCATTCGCGTCTGTATAGCCAAGCAGGCCTGAGTCTGATTCTTTAGGTTTGCCGTCGCTGACAATAGTGCGACCGTCATTGGTGTGTATGGCATAGCTTGTGCGCGTGCAGCCGGTGAGGGCTGAAAGCGCAACTGCCGCTGCGAACACTGAAACAAAAATCTTTTTCAAAGCCAGCTCCTTTTATCCATATCAGTTTTGGTCACTAACCATCTAACTATAGGTCATTTTTTATGTGAAAAGAGGCTTGATGGTGGGCTGTATATCGAGTTAGGCGCGAGGTGCTATGGTCAAAGTGTGGTGTCAGGCGGGGAGGAGGCTTATATGAGATGTAATCCGGCCGATACATATACCAAGATGATTTAAGTATTCCTCTTTGTGAGGTTGGATGTCTAATTTATAAAGGATCTTCTTGAGATCCTTTTTTTCCGCGCGTAATCTCTTGCCCTGTAAACGAAAAAACCACCCTGGCAGGTGGTTTTTCGAAGGTTAGGTAATCCTGGCAGATCCCCTAACCGTGGTAACAGTCTTGTGCGAGACATGTCACCAAATTTGTCCTTTCAGTGTAGCCTCACTAAGGCCGCCACTTCAAGAACTCTTGAGACATCTCTCGCACATCCTGTTTGCCAATGGCCGTTGCCAATGGCGATTAGTCGTGTCTTTCCGGGTTGGACTCAAGTTGATAGTTACCGGATAAGGCGCAGCGGTCGGACTGAACGGGGGGTTCGTGCATACAGTCCATCCTGGAGCGAACTGCCTTCCCGGAACTGAGTGTCAGGCGTGGAATGAGAAACCGCGGCCATAACAGCGGAGTGACACCGGTAAACCGAAAGGCAGGAATGCGGGGGAGCACGAGGGAGCCACCAGGGGGAAACGCCTGGTATCTTTAAGCCGCATCGGGTTTCGCCACCACTGATTTGAGCGTCAGATTCTGTGATGCTTGTCAGGGGGGCGGAGCCTATGGAAAAACGGCTTTGGCGCGGCCTTATGCTTTCTTCGTTAAGTATCTTCCTGGCATCCCCCAGGAAATTTCTGATCCATCCGTAAGCCCGTCCCGCTCGCCGCAGCCGAACGACCGAGCGGAGCGAGTCAGTGAGCGAGGAAGCGGAATATATTCTGTATCACATTTTCTCCTGACGCGTTTTCTTTCACTTTCTGCGCCTGTCTTATGTGGCATTAATGCTATGTGTTACTGCCATGCTACATCTTAAGCCAGTATACACTCCGCTAGTGCTCCGTGACTGGTCCGGCGCTGCGCCCGGAACCCGCCTGTACCGGTTCAGCAGCCGTTCCGGCCTGACTGCAATTTTTTTTTTTTCATCCCTGCCCGCTACCCTGTAAACCTTTCTTCTGCGTTGCCGTTAACAGTAGGTAAGCCATGTTTGGTTTTTCTTCCGGAGCCCTGATGACTCTTAGTGATGATGAGC
>NZ_PQJY01000003.1:0-727363 GCF_002920195.1 Leclercia sp. LSNIH8
TCGGAAGCCGGCGCCAGGGGCACGGGGAGCCTGGTGGGAGTACCGCTGTCCAAAATCATCACGTCGCGAGGTGTTGAGGATACCGGGCGGGCGTGGGTTATCACCAGGGTGACCCCGACGCTGCCGAGGGCGGTCTTCAGGCTGCGCAGCTATTTCGACACCATCCCGGACGAGATCGAAGAGGCCGCGATGATGGATGGCCTTAACCGCCTGCAAATTATCTTTCGCATCACCGTGCCGCTGGCTATTTCCGGGCTGGTGTCGGTCTTCGTCTACTGCTTCATGGTGGCGTGGAACGACTATCTGTTCGCCTCCATTTTCCTCTCCAGCGCCAGCAACTTCACCTTGCCGGTAGGGCTGAACACGCTCTTCAGTACGCCGGATTATATCTGGGGTCGCATGATGGCGGCATCGCTGGTGACGGCACTGCCGGTGGTGATCATGTATGCGCTGTCTGAACGTTTTATCAAAAGTGGTTTGACCGCCGGTGGCGTTAAGGGCTGAGGCGGCCAGTTTAACAAGGAGTAAGTCATGAAGAAGTTAGTTGCGACAGCGCCGCGTGTGGCGGCGCTGGTGGAGTATGAAGATCGTGCTGTTGCTGCGCATGAAGTGAAAATTCGCGCCCGTTTTGGCGCGCCGAAGCACGGCACTGAGGTGGTGGATTTTCGTGCGGCAAGCCCTTTTATTGATGAGGATTTCAACGCGGAGTGGCAGATGTTCACCCCACGTGAAGAAGGGGCCGCCCGTGGGATCGAGTTCGGCAAGTTTCAGCTGGGCAATATGATTGTGGGCGACATCATCGAATGCGGCGCTGACGTGACGGAGTACCAGATCGGCGACAGCGTCTGCTGTTACGGGCCGCTGCAGGAGACGGTGATTGTCAATGCCGTCAATAACTACAAGCTGCGCAAAATGCCGCAGGGGGCGTCCTGGAAAAATGCCGTCTGCTACGACCCGGCGCAGTTCGCCATGAGCGGGGTACGGGATGCTAACGTGCGGGTAGGGGATTTCGTGGTGGTGGTTGGTCTGGGCGCCATCGGGCAGATCGCCATTCAACTGGCGAAAAAAGCCGGGGCTTCCATTGTTATCGGTGTCGATCCTAT
The DNA here is from genome assembly GCF_002920195.1 of Leclercia sp. LSNIH8. Classification (NCBI taxonomy): domain Bacteria; kingdom Pseudomonadati; phylum Pseudomonadota; class Gammaproteobacteria; order Enterobacterales; family Enterobacteriaceae; genus Leclercia; species Leclercia sp. LSNIH8. Next base: position 1,104 of record NZ_PQJY01000003.1, read on the forward strand.
CGAACACCGCTGTGAAATCGCTCGTCGCCATGGTGCAGACCATTGCCTGAACCCAATCGGTACCGATGTCGGTCTGGAAATTAAAAAACTGACCGGCAAGCAGGGCGCGGATGTGATCATTGAAACCAGCGGTTTTGCGGATGCCCTGCAGTCTGCGCTGCGCGGGCTCGCCTACGGCGGAACCATCTCCTATGTGGCTTTCGCCAAGCCGTTTGCAGCGGGCTTCAACCTGGGCCGCGAAGCGCATTTCAACAACGCGAAGATAGTCTTCTCCCGCGCCTGCAGCGAGCCAAACCCGGATTATCCGCGCTGGAGCCGCAAGCGTATCGAAGAGACCTGCTGGGAGCTGCTGATGAACGGATATCTCAACTGCGAGGATCTGATTGACCCGGTCGTGACCTTCACCACCAGCCCGGAAAGCTACATGAAGTATGTCGATCAGCACCCGGAGCTGAGCATCAAAATGGGCGTCACGTTTTAAGCTAAGGAGAGCCATTCATGAAAATCGCAACGCAAAACCAGGCCTTTTTCCCGACCAATATCCTGGAGAAATTCCAGTACATCAAAGCCATGGGTTTTGATGGCTACGAGATCGACGGCAAATTGCTGGTGGACAATCTGGACGAGGTAAAAGCGGCCATCAACGCCACGGGGTTACCGGTGACCACCGCCTGCGGCGGCTACGACGGCTGGATTGGCGACTTTATCGAAGAGCGCCGCCTGAACGGCTTACAGCAGATTGAACGTATTCTTGAAGCGCTCGCAGAGGTGGGCGGGAAGGGGATCATCGTGCCTGCCGCCTGGGGCATGTTTACCTTCCGTCTGCCGCCGATGACCTCTCCTCGCAGCCTGGAAGGCGACCGTAAAGCGGTAAGCGCCTCCCTGCGTTGGCTGGATGAGGTGGCGGCGCGCACCGGTACCACAGTCTACCTGGAGCCGCTGAACCGCTATCAGGATCATATGATTAACACCCTGGCCGATGCACGTCGTTACATCGAAGAGAATGCCCTGAAGCATGTGCAGATCATTGGCGATTTTTACCATATGAACATTGAAGAAGATTCGATAACGGATGCGCTGCACCAAAGCCGCGATCTGCTTGGGCACGTACATATCGCCGATAACCATCGTTATCAGCCTGGCAGCGGCAGCCTGGACTTTGCCACTCTGTTCGATCGGCTCCGTGCCGACAATTATCAGGGGTATGTGGTCTACGAATGCCGGGTTCGTGCCGACGATCCTGCTAAGGCTTACCGGGACTCACTCACTTATTTGCGTGAATGCTAAGGATGACGAGCGTGATGAGTGCCTCAACACCTTCGCCGCTGCGCGTCGCCATCATCGGCGCCGGGCAGGTGGCGGACAAAGTGCACGCCTCCTATTACGCCACGCGCAGTGATGTTCAGATGGTGGCTGTCATGGACAGCCGCCTCGAACAAGCGCAGGCATTTGCACAACGCCATGCGATTCCTTCGGCGTGGCAGGATGTCCACGATATGCTGCGGGCGGTAAAAGCGGATGTGGTGAGCGTCTGTTCACCGAATCGTTTCCATGTTGACCATGTCCTTGCGGCGCTGGCGGCAGGGTGTCATGTGATGTGCGAAAAACCTCCCGCCATGACGCCGCAACAGGCCGATCAGATGCGCATTGCTGCCCGCAGGACGGAAAAAGTGCTGGCGTATGATTTTCACCATCGTTTTGCACGTGATACGCAACTGCTGCGTGAGGCCGTGCTGAAAGGGACATTTGGCGAAATTTACTTCACGACAGCGCAGGCGCTGCGCCGCTGCGGCGTGCCCGGATGGGGGGTGTTTACCAACAAATCGCTCCAGGGCGGTGGACCGCTGATCGATATCGGCATCCATATGCTTGATGCCGCGATGTATGTTCTGGGTTTCCCGGCCGTAAAACGGGTAACGGCGCACAGCTTTCAAAAGCTGGGACACCGTAAAAACCGGGGCCAGTTCGGAGAGTGGGATCCTGCTCAATTTACCGTCGAAGATGCCCTGTTTGGCACGATTGAGTTCTGCAATGGCGGGGTGCTGCGCCTGGATACCTCCTTTGTGCTCAATATCCGCGAGCAATCCATCATGAACGTGTCGTTCTGCGGTGAAAAGGCAGGCGCCACGCTGTTCCCGGCGCATATCTACAACGACGAGGGCGGCATTTTACGCACCATCACGCAGCGAGAAGAGGCTGACGACCAGCGGCATTTACGCAGCATGGAAGCCTTTGTGCGCCACGTGATGGGGGAGCCAGTGATGATCGCCGATGCCGAACAAGGGTGGGTGATCCAGCAATTAGTCGCCGCGCTGTATGAAGCGGCGGAAAAAGGGGAAAGCGTGACGTTATGCTGAACCTCTCTGTATTAACCGATCCGGCGTTTTGCCCCCACAGTCTGAATAAATATGGCTCGATTATGGCCTGCGGTAACGGCTATATGGGCATTCGCGCCGCGCACGAAGAAGATTACACCCAGCAGACCCGGGGGATGTATCTGGCTGGCCTCTATCACCGGGCCGGACCTAACGAAACCAGCGAGCTGGTTAATCTCCCGGATATCATTGGCATTGATATCGAGCTCGACGGCGAGAATTTTACCCTGCTGTCAGGAGAGATCCTGAGCTGGCAGCGCGAACTGCTCTTTTCTAACGGGGAGTTGCGTCGCTGTGTGCTCTGGCGCTCCCCTGAAGGGAAGCGCTACCGTCTGGAGAGCCGTCGTTTTGTATCGCTGGATGCGTTGCCGCTGGTGGCGATGCAGCTTTCCATCACGCCGCTGGACGCATCCTCGCAGATGGTTTTGAAAACGGGGATTGATGCGACCCAGACCAACAGCGGCAGACAGCATCTGGATGAAATTTCTGTCAGAGTTTTCGACCCGCACTATCTGCAGGGGGTGTATGAGACCCAGGATCGCGCTGCGGATGTGGCGATCTCTGCATGCTGTCGCCTCTCGATGGAGAGCGACAGCTGCTTTACGGCCAAAAATCGCCGCATCATGGTTCACCATGCGCTGACGGTTTCGAAAGAGGAAACCGTCACTCTGGAGAAGCTGGTGTGGGTGACTCACCGCAGGGACAGAGCTCTCTCCAGGGAGACCTTTGCCCGTCGTGCCCTGGCCGAACTCGAGGCCTGCGCAGCAAGCGGTTACGCCGCTTTGCTGGCGCGTTCCGCTCGCGCCTGGGAGCACATCTGGCGTGACTGTCGGGTGGAGGTCTCTTCTACGGAAGAGCAGGATCAGATGGCGCTGGATTATGCCGTCTGGCATCTCACCGCCATGACGCCCGCCCATGATGAGCGAAGCAGTATTGCGGCCAAGGGGCTTACCGGGGAGGGCTATAAAGGGCATGTCTTCTGGGATACCGAAATATTCATGCTGCCTTTCCATCTCTTTACCCGCCCGCAGGTAGCCCGCACGCTTCTGCGTTATCGTTGGCTGAACCTGCCGGGAGCACGAGAAAAGGCACGTCGTAACGGCTGGCCCGGCGCGCTATTTCCGTGGGAGAGCGCGGCAAGCGGGCAGGAAGAGACACCGGAGTTCGCGGCGATCAACATTCGCACCGGCGTACGCCAGAAGGTGGCTTCCGCACTGGCGGAGCACCACATCGTGGCGGATATCGCCTGGGCTGTGGTTGCTTACTGGCAGGCAACGCACGATGACGCCTTTATGCGTAATGAAGGGCTGACGCTGTTGATGGAAACGGCATCGTTCTGGATGGGGCGCGCCACGGAAGCCAACGGGCGACTGGAAATCCATGATGTGATTGGCCCGGATGAATATACCGAGCACGTCAATAACAACGCCTATACCAACTATCTGGCCTGGCATAATGTCGCCAGCGCACGCCAGTTTATGTTGATGTTCGGGCGGGAAGATGCGCGCTTTACCGAAAACGCCACACGTTTCCTGACACGTTTATGGCTACCGGAAGCGAACGCCGAAGGGGTGTTGCCTCAGGATGATACCTTCATGGCGAAACCGGCAATCGATCTGAGTCGCTATAAAGCGAAAGCGGGCAAACAGACCATCCTGCTGGATTACTCTCGCGCAGAAGTGAACGAGATGCAGATCCTTAAGCAGGCGGATGTGGTCATGCTCAACTACCTGCTGCCGGAACGGTTTACGCATCAGCAATGTTCCGCCAATCTGGCGTTCTATGAGCCACGCACTATTCATGACTCGTCGCTCAGTAAAGCCATTCACGGGATTGTTTTTGCGCGTTGCGGCGATACAGAACGGGCTTACACCTTCTGGCGTGATGGTATTGCCATCGACCTTGGCGACGATCCTCACAGCAGTGATGAGGGGATCCATGCTGCCGCGACGGGCGCTATCTGGTCCGGGGTTATCCAGGGATTTGCCGGTCTGCAGGTGATAGACGGTGAATTGCATCTGGCGCCAAAACTGCCCGCCCACTGGCGTAAGCTCACTTTCCCGCTGCGCTGGCGGAACGCGCATATGAACGTCACCTGTGAGCATGATCGCTTAACAATCGAAACCTCCGCTCCCGTCATCCTGACCCTGTTGGGGAGAAGGTTAAACGTTTCGGGGCGGCAGGTATGGTCTTACTCAGATTTTATTACGCCTGTATCTGGGAGCGCTACCACGGAGGGGAGTGATGCTTAAAGCCATAATTTTCGACCTTGATGGCGTCATCACTGATACCGCGCATCTTCATTTTCTGGCCTGGCGTGCGGTGGCGCAGGAGATTGGCATCACCATCGACGAATCCTTCAATGAAGAGTTGAAAGGGATAAGCCGCATGGACTCCCTGCTGCGGATCCTGCGCCACGGTGGCAAAGAGCAGACGTTTGACCATCAGCAGCGCCTGGCGCTGGCGAGTAAAAAAAACGACCTCTACGTGCAGTCTCTGGCCTCGCTGACGCATGAATCCCTGCTTCCGGGTATCCGCGAGGTGCTGGAGGACATCCGTGCGGCGGACGTCAGGATTGGGCTGGCATCCGTATCACTTAATGCGCCAGGCATTTTGCACGCCCTGGGGATAGAGCAGGCGTTTGATTTTTGCGCCGATGCTTCCCGCATTACCTGTTCCAAACCGCATCCGGAGATCTTCCTTGCGGCCTGCGCTGGCCTGCAGGTCCATCCTGATGAGGCCATTGGCATTGAAGATGCGGCCGCAGGTGTCGAAGCCATCAACGCAGCGGGGATGTTGTCGGTGGGGATTGGGCCTGGCCTTGATCGTGCGGGACTACAACTTCATTCAACGCGGGAGCTGACCTGGAAATGCCTGACCGATTTCTGGGCCTCCCGGACGGTATTGATAAGGAACTAACAATGGCGCAACTGTCTCTGAAACACATTCAGAAAATCTATGATAACCACGTTCATGTGGTGAAGGATTTCAATCTTGAAATAGAGGACAAAGAGTTTATTGTTTTTGTGGGGCCTTCCGGGTGCGGTAAATCGACGACGCTGCGCATGATTGCCGGGCTGGAGGAGATCAGTGCCGGTGAACTGGTGATAGACGGTGTCTGCATGAATGATGTGCCGGCCAAATCCCGGGATATCGCCATGGTGTTCCAGAACTATGCGCTCTATCCGCATATGACGGTCTACGACAACATGGCCTTTGGGCTGAAGATGCAAAAAATTGCGCCAGCGGTCATCGAAGAGCGCGTTAACTGGGCGGCGCAAATCCTGGGCCTGCGCGACTACCTCAAGCGCAAACCGGGCGCCTTATCCGGCGGCCAGCGCCAGCGCGTGGCGTTAGGCAGAGCGATTGTGCGGGAAGCGGGTGTATTCCTGATGGATGAACCTCTCTCAAATCTCGACGCCAAACTTCGCGTGCAGATGCGCGCTGAAATCAGCAAGCTGCATCAGAAGCTCAACACCACTATGATCTACGTGACGCACGATCAGACCGAAGCCATGACCATGGCGACCCGGATTGTGATCCTCAAAGACGGCATCATTCAGCAGGTGGGGGCACCAAAACAGGTCTATAACGAACCGGCCAATATGTTTGTCGCGGGATTTATCGGCTCGCCAGCGATGAATTTCATTCGCGGCGCGATAGACGACCGCTATTTTGTCACCGAAACGCTGCGTCTTGAGATCCCTCAAGACCAGCTCGCGGTCCTCAATTCCAGGGGTTACCAGCGTAAAGCCGTGGTATTCGGGATCCGGCCGGAAGATATAATTACTCCGCAGGGCGAGGAGGAAAACATCGCTGCGAAAGTCAGCGTCGCGGAGCTGACAGGCGCCGAATTTATGCTCTACGCCAGCGTTGGGGGGCATGAGCTGGTGGTTCGAGCCGGGGCGGCAAATGACTATGCGGCAGGAGACAATATCGGCATCCGCTTCGATATGAATAAGTGCCATTTCTTCGACGCGGAAACTGAAGTGGCCATCCGATAATAAGAGCGTTCGCTGGGAATAGACATTCCCGGTTTTTTTGTTTGTAACTTATATAGGGAATATTTTAATGAGTACTCTACTAAAAAGTGCTGCGCTTGTTCTGTGCGCAGGGGTCAGCTGCGTACAGGCAACGGAAACCGCACAACACTGGGATTTTAATATTGGGGCAATGTATGAAATTGAAAACGTCGAAGGCCAGGGCGACGATAAAGATGGATTATATGAACCCTCGGTGTGGTTTAATGCTACCTGGGACGCCTGGACCCTCTCACTGGCTATGTATCAGGAGGGGCCGGTTGATTACAGCAGCATGACCCGGGGAACCTATTTCGATCGTCCAGAATTTGAATTACGCTATCGCTTTATTGGTACTGATGATTTCACGTTCGGACTCACCGGCGGCTTCCGTAATTATGGATATCATTTTAAAGATGAACATGGCGCCAAAGACGGAAGCGCAAATATGCAGCGCTATAAAATTCAGCCGGACTGGGATCTTAAATTAACCGATGACTGGCGTTTTAGCGGCTGGTTTGCCATGTATCAATTTGCCAACGATCTGGAAAAAACCGGTTATGCTGACAGCCGTGTCGAAACCGAAACGGGCTTTACCTGGATCCTCAACGAAACGATCTCTGCAAAAATTAACTACTATTTAGAGCGCGGTTTTAATATGGATGGTTCGCGTAATAATGGCGAATTTTCTACGCAGGAAATACGTGCTTATTTGCCGATTTCTTTAGGCAGTACCACGCTGACACCTTATACCCGCCTGGGTCTTGATCGCTGGTCAAACTGGGACTGGCAGGACGATCCTGAGCGTGAAGGTCACGATTTTAACCGCCTGGGTCTTCTCTATGCCTATGATTTCAGTAATGGTTTGTCCATGACGCTGGAATATGCTTATGAATGGGAAAACCATGACGAAGGTGAGAACGACCGCTTCCACTACGCGGGCGTAGGGGTAAATTACGCCTTCTGATGAGTGGTACACCAGGGGTTAACGCCCCTGGTTTTAACGAAGCGCATTCGCTCGGGTTAAATGGGTATCAACCAGCACCTTATGCGGGGCGGGCTTACCCGCGATGCGCCTGAACAAGAGATCGCAGCTCTCTTCACCCAGTTCACGCGTCGGGATATCGAATCCATCAGGCGCAGGGGTCAAAATGAGAGATAACATTGGGTCGCTGTAACCTGCTACCGCAACCTGTTCAGGGATCGTGATGTTTAACACATCCGCTGCGCGATAGAGACTAAGTAACTTCATGCTGTCGGTAGCAAATACCGCATCCGGCGGGGTGGCGCAGGACAATAATTGAATGGCCGCTGCGATCGCACTCTCATGGGTATAACCGCCGTCGATGATCCACTCCGGGTTAATGGCGATCTGATATTTTTCCAGGCTGGCTTTATATCCCGCAAGTCGGTCGATAGAGACGTGATAATCAAGTGGCGCATGCAGGCAGGCAATATTACGCCGACCTTTTTTAATAAAGGTCTCTGTTAATATGGCGCTGTCATGATAGTTATCGGTGTCGACAGAGTAAATGTTCTCGAAATCGCCCTCTACTTTCCCAATGACCACAACCGGAATACCGTAAGTATCCAGTCTGGAGAAAAAGGATTCATTTGCCGGCGAGCTCAGCATGATGACGCCTTTAATCATTTTCTGTTTTATTTTGTTTTCACATTTCAGCAGATCGTCTTCACTGCTTTTTGATGTTTGCAAAATAACGTCAAAACCTTCCTGCTCCGCTTTCGCCGTAATGGCATGTAGCACATCAGAGAAAAAAGGATTACCGGCAGTGGTTTTGGTTGAACGGGTGGAAATAACCATAATGGCATCGAAGCCAGAAGAGGTGAGGGCGCGGGCAAGTTTATTGGGTTGATAATTTAATTCTGCAATCGCCTTGAGCACCTTTTCGCGCGCTTCGGGCGAAATATTTGTTTGCTTATTCAGAACCCTGGACACGGTTGATTTCGAAACGCCAGCAACTCGCGCAATATCATAAATGGTGGGTGACATACGCCTTACTCGCTCCTGAAAGACAGCAATTTGGCTCATCTTACTGGAGAGAAAACGGCAATAGCAATAATTATGAATTGATAATCAACGATCTGCCCCCATTTACTGTATTCTGAAGCAAGCTAATTCAGCGGACCACGCAATGAAGGACGGCGATGAAGCGACTTAAAAATGAACTTAATTCTCTGGTGAATCGTGGGGTTGACCGTCATCTGCGCCTGGCGGTCACCGGACTGAGCCGCAGCGGCAAAACCGCCTTTATTACGGCGATGGTGAATCAACTCCTTAACCTGCATGCCGGGGCGCGCTTGCCGCTGTTGAGCGCGGTGCGCGAAGAGCGCCTGCTTGGCGTAAAGCGCGTTCCTCAGCGTGATTTTGGTATTCCTCGCTTCACCTACGACGAAGGGCTGGCCCAGCTTTACGGCACGCCGCCAACCTGGCCAACGCCCACCCGCGGGGTGAGTGAAATCCGCCTGGCGTTACGGTACCGCTCCAACGACTCGCTGCTTCGTCACTTTAAAGAGACCTCCACCCTCTATCTGGAGATTGTCGACTATCCCGGCGAATGGCTGCTCGACCTGCCGATGCTGACCCAGGACTATCTCAGCTGGTCGCGGCAGATGACCGGCCTGTTACAGGGGCCCCGCGCGGCGTGGTCCGCCCGCTGGCGCTCCCTGTGTGAGGGGCTGGATCCGCTGGCACCCGCCGATGAAAACCGGCTGGCGGCCATTTCAGAAGCCTGGACCGATTATCTGCATCAATGTAAGAAAGAGGGTCTGCACTTTATCCAGCCGGGTCGCTTTGTGCTGCCGGGAGATATGGCGGGTGCCCCGGCGCTGCAATTTTTCCCCTGGCCGGACGTGGAGGCTTTTGGTGAATCGAAGCTTGCCCAGGCGGACAAACAGACCAACGCCGGGATGTTGCGCGAGCGCTTCAACTACTACTGCGAAAAAGTGGTGAAGGGGTTTTACACCAACCACTTTTTACGCTTTGACCGCCAGATTGTGCTGGTGGATTGCCTCCAGCCGCTCAACAGCGGCCCTCAGGCCTTCAATGACATGCGCCTCGCGCTCACCCAACTGATGCAGAGCTTCCACTATGGGCAGCGCACGCTGTTCCGGCGTCTCTTCTCCCCGGTGATCGACAAACTGCTGTTTGCCGCCACCAAGGCGGATCACGTGACGGTGGATCAGCATGCCAATATGGTGTCGCTCCTCCAGCAGCTGGTGCAGGATGCCTGGCAGAACGCCGCCTTTGAGGGGATTAGCATGGACTGCCTGGGGCTGGCCTCGGTACAGGCCACCCAGAGTGGCCTGATTGACGTTAATGGCGATAAGATCCCGGCGCTGCGCGGCCACCGTCTGAGCGATGGTGCCCCGCTGACGGTCTACCCTGGCGAGGTTCCCGCCCGGCTGCCGGGCCAGGCATTCTGGCAGAAGCAGGGGTTTCAGTTTGAAGCCTTCCGCCCGCAGACGATGAATGTAGACCAGCCGCTGCCGCATATTCGCCTGGATGCCGCGCTGGAGTTTTTAATCGGAGATAAATTGCGATGACCGAACCCTTAAAACCGCGAATGGATTTTACCGGCACTCTGGAAGAGGAGGATCGCGAGGCCTTCAAAGCGGCACAAACGTTTGATGACGCTCAGGCCGGAAACTTCGCGCCGGTGATGACCGATATGGTCCCCGCCGAAGAAGGACAAGCCGAAGCCGTCGTCGAGGCCGCTTTGCGACCTAAACGTAGCCTGTGGCGCAAAATGGTCAGCGCGGGCCTGATGCTGGCGGGCGCTGCGGTAGTAGGGCAAGGCGTGCAGTGGGCAATCAACGCCTGGCAAACCCAGGACTGGGTGGCGCTGGGGGGATGCGCGGCAGGTGCGCTTATCGTTGGCGCGGGCGTGGGCTCTGTTGCCACCGAATGGCGCCGTTTATGGCGACTGCGCCAGCGTGCTCACGAGCGTGATGAAGCCCGGGATCTGCTGCACAGCCACGGCACCGGTAACGGACGGGCGTTTTGTGAAAAACTGGCGAAACAGGCCGGGCTCGATCAATCTCATCCGGCGCTGCAGCGCTGGTACGCCGCCATTCACGAAACGCAAAATGATCGCGAAGTAGTGTCGCTGTATGCCCACCTGGTTCAGCCAGTGCTGGACAGCCAGGCCCGGCGGGAGATCAGCCGCTCGGCAGCCGAATCAACGCTGATGATTGCCGTCAGCCCGCTGGCGCTGGTGGATATGGCTTTTATTGCCTGGCGCAACCTGCGCCTGATTAACCGCATCGCCACCCTGTACGGCATTGAACTGGGCTATTACAGCCGCTTGCGTCTGTTCCGCCTGGTGCTGCTGAACATGGCTTTCGCCGGGGCCAGTGAGCTGGTGCGCGAGGTGGGGATGGACTGGATGTCGCAGGATCTGGCCGCTCGCCTTTCGGCCCGTGCGGCGCAGGGGATTGGTGCAGGATTACTCACCGCGCGGCTGGGGATCAAAGCGATGGAATTGTGCCGTCCACTGCCGTGGACGGCTGATGATAAACCTCGGCTGGGGGATTTCCGTCGGGAATTAATCGGCCAGTTGAAAGATACCCTCAATAAAAAACCGCAGTAAGCTCGCTTCCTCGCACAAAATTCCGTCACTATGGTCACAGGCTGTCAATATTTGTTGACAGCCATCTTCCCGATTGCAGATATCTGGCTTATCATTTCAGAGTTAATGGCTTATAGAGTGATTTTCCCATGCGTCTGGAAGTGTTTTGTAAGGACCGTCTCGGCCTGACTCGCGAGCTGCTCGATCTCCTTGTTTTGCGGAGTATTGACCTGCGCGGAATTGAGATTGACCCAATCGGGAAGATTTACCTGAATTTTGCTGAAATTGCCTTTGAAACATTCAGCAGCTTAATGGCTGAAATCCGCCGTATCGCTGGCGTTACGGACGTGCGTACCGTGCCCTGGATGCCCTCCGAGCGCGAGCATCTGGCCCTGAGCGCGCTGCTGGAAGCGATGCCCGAGCCGTTCTTATCTCTGGATCTGAAGGGCAAAATTGACCGCGCTAACCAGGCGAGCTGCCAGCTCTTTGCCCAGGAGCAGGATAAGCTGAGCAGCCAAAATGCCGCCCAGCTGATCCCCGGCTTTAACTTTCAGCGCTGGCTGGAGAGCAACCCGCGATCGACCCACAGCGAGCATGTGATCATCAACGGGCAAAACTTCCTGATGGAGATCACTCCGGTCTATCTGCAGGGCGACAACGATGACCGCACCCTGACCGGCTCGGTGATCATGCTGCGCTCCACGGTCCGCATGGGACGTCAGCTGCAAAACCTGTCGAGCCAGGATGTTGGCGCCTTCAGCCAGATTATTGCCGTCAGCCCGAAAATGCGTCACGTGGTGGAGCAGGCGCGTAAGCTGGCAAACCTTGCCGCGCCGCTGCTGATCACCGGCGACACCGGCACTGGCAAAGATCTGCTGGCCCATGCGGTACATCAGGCGGGGCCGCGGGCGAGCAAACCTTACCTGGCGTTGAACTGCGCCTCTATCCCTGAAGATGCCGTCGAAAGCGAGCTGTTTGGCCACGCGCCGGAAGGCAAGAAAGGCTTCTTTGAGCAGGCCAACGGCGGCTCGGTGCTGCTGGATGAAATTGGCGAAATGTCGCCGCGGATGCAGGCCAAACTGCTGCGTTTCCTCAATGACGGCACCTTCCGCCGGGTAGGGGAAGATCATGAGGTGCATGTGGACGTGCGCGTCATCTGCGCCACCCAGAAGAACCTGGTGGAGCTGGTGCAGAAGGGGATGTTCCGGGAAGATCTCTATTATCGCCTGAACGTTCTGACCCTCAATATTCCGCCGCTGCGCGATTGTCCGCAGGACATCATGCCGTTGACCGAGCTGTTTGTGGCGCGCTTTGCCGATGAGCAGGGTATCCCAAGACCGAAGTTCTCAGCCGATCTGAATACGGTTCTTACCCGTTACGGCTGGCCGGGGAATATTCGTCAGCTGAAAAATGCGATCTATCGTGCCCTGACCCAGCTTGAAGGCTATGAGCTGCGGCCGCAGGATATCTTATTGCCGGACTACGACGCCGGAACGGTGGCGGTAGGGGAAGAGGCGATGGAAGGATCGCTGGATGACATTACCAGCCGCTTTGAACGCTCGGTGCTGACACAGCTGTATCGTAACTATCCCAGCACCCGCAAGCTGGCGAAACGGTTGGGCGTGTCTCATACCGCCATCGCCAACAAGCTGCGCGAATATGGTCTGAGCCAGAAGAAAGGTGACGAGTAGCGCCTGTCAGTACATAAGTGAAGCGGCAGGCATTCGGCCCGCCGCTTGAGGGGTTATGGCACCACGTTGACAATCACGCGCTTGTAGCGGGTTAAGCGCGGCGTGCCATGATCGGTCACGGCCAGAATGATATGCATCGTACCTGTTCCAGGTGGCATCACCCGGGCATCGGTGACATCGAACCAGGCCTTTGGCTGGTCAGCGTTTTTAATGTCTAACATGACCCCGGTGGCCGCATTTGATAATACGCGCGTTCCCGCCTCTGCATAGACAAACCATTCATAGGAGAGGGCATCACCGTCGGGATCGGTGGAGCCCATTGCGCTGAGCTCCACCCGTTGCCCTTTCTTCACCGTCAGGGTGGCAGGGTGATCGAGTTTTGGTACCGGCGGATGATTGGCCTCACTGTAGGGCTTGATGGTCCAGTCCATTCGGGCGGCAAAATCATTTTGATAAGCCCCACGCCAGCGCCAGATTGTTGCATGGTTAGTGGTGTGCCAGCGATTATCAAAGCCCAGCACTTCATCCTGCGCATTGGTCCAAATCGGGCGCGTCTCCTGGGCCATAAACCAACGCTCTTTATGCGGCGTATAGAGCTCGTAACGACCGCCCCAGCCACCCCAGTCAGGATGTTCAGGATCGGACAAACCATTATGAATCAGATTCAAAAATGATGGCGTGTCCCCCTCCATCATAAACTTCCAGCGCGGGTACTCTGCCCCTAAAGGGCCTTTGCTGCGTACATTTTTATCCAGCCATTCGTTGGTTACCAGCTGATAATCCGCCCCGGCGAAACGGCCATGGAAATAGTCACCGCCGATGCCAATCCAGGTAGCGTGGTGAAAACCGCCCCCGGCGTTTTGCCCCGGGGAGACGATGTAAAACAGCGACGGGAACATTTTGCGGATCCACGGACCGCTGTCGTCCTGATCGGAGATGGCGTAGACGCGAAGTCTGGAAACAAACTTTTCAAGCTCTTCAGGCGTACGGGTTTGACGCACTTTCCATAGCGCCTGCGCAAGCACATTCGGACCACCCCAGACCGTCACCCATAATGGACGATCGTCCTGACGGTCAACGGCCTTAATGAGCAGTTCCGATCCTGTCGAGTCTTTGCCTTCACCCACTGCGGCCATATTGTGGACTGGCAAGCCCTGAGCCACGACCTTAAGCAGATCGTCCGCTAGCGGAAAACCGGGCTCATGTTTTTCCAGGTTGTCGCGGACTAATCCGTAACCTTTGATGATATCGATGATGCGTTGTGGTTCTACCTGGTCTTTATTTTTGCCGGTAGAGGTGGCGACAAGGCCTTCAATGTTCACCTGGTTAGCGTAGGTCATCAGGCGCACCATTGACATCTGGTCATCGGGATCGTCACCGATATCGGTTAACACGAACAGACGTTGTTTGCTCTCTTTTACATCAGGTGTTGATGGCTTCAGCCGTTCGATACGAGACGCAAAGTCAGCCAGATAGGTCGCGCGCCACTGATTGATGGTTTTGATACCCTGCTGCGGGCCAAAAGGCGGTACGTCCTCGCTTAACGCGGGATCAGGATTGTCGGTCCACCAGTTTGGATAGCGGCCAGAGGGCTGCGTGGCCCGTAAAGCCGCAGGGGACGCTGAGGTAAAGCTGCCGCCAACCGGGTCTTGCAGACCGGCCCAGTTAGATTCAATGGTGTACTTCCACGTCTGGGATGCTTTCGGGACGAAACGGAAGTGCCACGTCCCGTCAGCGGCTGCGAAGCCCGGGAAACGATCGCTTTTGTTCCCGGAGGCAGGCACGACCAGATTTGCGGTGGTCCCCGCCGGCGCCTGCCCTTTGGGATGAACGATCAGCTCAACCAGGCCATAGGTTTCCACCACGTCGGAGGCGGTTGGCCTGCCTTTGAAGGTGTACAGGGGGCGATCCCATGCCCGCACAAACCGTCCACCGCCTTTGCTTTCTTGTTGAGGATCGTCGGGATTGGGCCCAAGGATATAAGCCACCGACGGCGTATCCCCCATCTTTAATTGACCCTCTCCGTAAGAATTAAAGAAATCGCCCAGCGCGCCGTGGCCTTTTACATGCGTAGCCACAAAGGTCGCGCCGTCGAGACCGTTGGTTTGATCACCTCCCGTGAACCAGCCCCGATAGGTGGAGTTGTTTTCAATGATGTGCAGGTCCGGATGATGGCGAACAATATAATTGTATGCGGATGTCGACCACTTCTTGTTCGGGCCACCGATATAGTAGACGCGGATTTTTTGCTTGATGGTTGGGTCGTCGTGAAGCGCCTGCGCCAGGTCGTCAATCCCTCCCCAGATCAGGATCCACAGCGGCCGGGGATCGGGACGTTTTGCCGCTTCAATGATCAGTTTTGAGGCATCAGTGGGCTGACTAAAGCCTTCGGGCGGCGCGGAATCCATCCCGCCTTGTCGGGTAATGGAACGCAGGTAATCCGGGGTCGGGTAATCACTGGACCAGCTTTTCAGATTCGGATAATCCTGTTCATACCGCTCGATAGTCTTCAGAATTTCCGTCGCACGGTTTCGTACAGGCCCCCACGGCGAGGAGAGTAGGCCTTCGAGCTGCATCGCATCTGCGTACAGCAGCAGGTGGACCAGCGACTGGTAATCGTCAAAATCGGTCCCGCCGATGTCCGTTGAGACAATCACCCGCGGTTTAGCGGCCACAATGTTATTTTCCGGGCTGACTGCGGCGCGGACCTGGTTGAACGATACATGCGTGACAACCAGTAAGAGCAACGTCAGCGACAGGAAAAGAGGTTTTCCGTTTATTTGCAATTTCATAGCAGAGTCATTTCCTCCAGAGGTTTTTATTTTTTTGCACTTCAGGAACGGAAAACAGCCTGGCATAACTCTGCTGCAAAATCGGTTTATGATTTTTCTAAATGGTCAAATTACTCTTTAATAACATTAGGTTAAGGGCAGTAATATCTTTACAGCCATCGTTCGGCTTATGATAGGGTGATATTTCCTCTCTATATTCAGGGATCACGATATGGCGTCGCGAAAGCATGACATGTTTCGGGTGGCACTGATGCTGAAGGCCAAAGGGCGCTATGGCAGGAGCATCATTGAAGGAATATGCGAGTACATGAAATCGACCCGCATCCACTGGGATTTCCTGCTGGAAGAGGATTTCCGCTCATCCCCGGGCAGCCTGCTCGAATGGAAAGGGGATGGCGTCATTGCGGATTTCGACGATCCTTTGTTGACATCGCTACTGACGAAGGTAGAGATGCCGGTGGTGGGAATTGGCGGCTCCTGGCAGTTGAGCAGCCCAACGATCCGCTCTCTTCCTTACGTGGCGTCGGATAACGTTGAGCTGGTGAGGCTGGCGTATCAACATCTCATCGACATGGGCCTTCCGCGCTTTGCCTGTTACTCCATTGAGCCGACAATTATGAATCCCTGGGCGGTGGAACGGGCAAACGCCTTTCGCCAGTTTGTAGAGGCGGACGGGCATCAGGCCGAGATCTTTGAAGGCATTCCGACACACGCTTTGGTGTGGCAAAACATCCTTGAGGATCTGGCCCGGTGGTTGGGTACGCTTCCTAAGCCTGTTGGTATCATCGCAGTAACGGATTCACGCGCCAGACAAGTGCTGCAGGCGTGTTCCATTGCGGGTTATGCCGTGCCGGAAGAGATCGCTATTATCGGCATAGATGATGATCCGTTGTTGCGCAGCCTCAGTCGCATCGCAATCAGTTCGGTTGCGCAGGGTACTCATCAGATGGGACGCACCGCCGCGGAGATGCTGCACCGGCAGCTGACGGGTACACCGCTGCGTGAAAAACATGTCATGGTCGGGCCTGAAGGCGTGAATGCCCAGGCGTCTACCCGACACAGCGTTATAATGAATACCTATATTTTGCGCGCCCGCTACTTCATCCGTCAGTTCGGAACCCAGGGGATCAAGGCCGCCCAGGTTGCTGAGCACGTAGGCTGTTCCCGCGCGACCCTGGACATGCACTTTATGCGTACCCTCGGAAAGACGTTGCACGACGAATTACTGAGCTTCAGACTCGAGCGCTCAAAAAATTTGTTACGGGAGACGCAACTGAGTTATGCCGATGTGGCTATGCAGAGCGGATTTACGTCACTTCAGTATATGTATTCTGTCTATCGTCGGGAGATGGGGTGTACGCCGGTAGAGTATCGAAAGGAAGGTGACGAGGTATATGAGAACTTGTCAAATGAATGACATGAGCCGATGCTGTACAGGCTCATGTCATTTTTGCCGTTACGCCTTCAGCGATTCCAGCGCGGCAGCATAGTCTGGTTCGGTGGTGATTTCATTCACCAGGTGGCTGAATACGACGGTGTCATTTTCGTCGATCACCACAACTGCACGTGCAGCCAGGCCTTTCAGTGCGCCTTCAGAGATGCCCACGCCATACTGCTCCAGGAATTCCGGGTTGCGCAGGGTAGACAGAGTGATAACGTTGCTCAGACCTTCAGCACCGCAGAAACGGGACTGAGCGAACGGCAGGTCGGCAGAGATGCACAGCACAACGGTGTTGTCCACTTCGGTCGCCAGCTGGTTGAATTTACGTACAGACGCGGCGCACACGCCGGTATCAATGCTTGGGAAAATGTTCAGCACTTTACGCTTGCCGGCAAACTGGCTCAGCACGACGTCAGACAGATCTTTTGCCACGAGCGTAAACGCCTGCGCTTTGCTGCCTTTCTGAGGAATGGATCCTGCAACAGAAACCGGGTTGCCCTGGAAATGAACGAGTTGTGACATAGTTATCTTCCTGTTTACATATAGTTAACGTCGCCGTTAGTGTATGTCATCAGCCGATAGCACAGCAAACCCTATTTGCGCGAAGCCGCTATACAGGAGTGAGTGATGAGAACCCTCAAGGTTTACGAAGAAGCCTGGCCACTGCATACGCCGTTTGTGATCTCCCGGGGAACCCGGAGCGAGGCGTGTGTGGTGGTGGTTGAGATAGAGGAAGAGGGTGTCAAAGGGGTGGGGGAGTGCACGCCTTATCCCCGGTATGGCGAAAGCATCGCCTCGGTAATGGCGCAGATCATGGCGCTGGCGCCTGAACTGGAGCGCGGCCTTACCCGGGAAGCGCTACAGACGTTATTGCCTGCCGGTGCCGCACGCAACGCGGTGGACAGCGCCCTGTGGGATTTAGCCGCCCGTCAACAGGGGATCTCTCTGGCGGCGCTGGCGGGCGTGACGCTGCCGCAGACGCTGGTCACCGCGCAAACGGTGGTCATCGGTGAGCCCGCGCAGATGGCCGCCAGTGCCAAAGCGCTCTATGACGCCGGGGCGTGTCTGCTGAAGGTGAAGCTGGACGATCGTCTGATCAGCGAGCGGATGGTCGCCATCCGCGGCGCCGTGCCGCAGGCGACGCTTATCGTCGACGCCAACGAATCCTGGCGCAGCGAAGGACTGGCAGCCCGCTGCCAGCTGCTGGCGGATCTGGATGTCGCCATGCTTGAACAACCTTTGCCCGCGGGTAAGGACGCCGCACTGGCGAACTTTATTCATCCGCTGCCCATCTGCGCCGATGAGAGCTGCCACACCCGGGAGAGTCTGGCGGACCTGCAAGGGCGTTACGATATGGTCAATATCAAGCTGGATAAAACCGGTGGCATCACCGAAGCGCTCTCCCTTGCCGCCGAGGCGCGTCAACGTGGTTTTTCACTGATGCTCGGCTGTATGCTCTGCACCTCGCGAGCGATCGGTGCCGCACTGCCGCTGGCGAATGAGGTGAAGTTTGCCGATCTCGATGGCCCTACCTGGCTCGCCGTGGATGTCTCTCCGGCGCTGCAATACAGTACCGGCGTCGTTCATCTCTGAGGTTCCCAGCGCAACAGATCGGTCATCGCTTTCAGGTATTTCTCGCTGGCCTCGTCGGAGGAGATCGGCGGGAATTCAGCGGTGATGCAGTGCAGGCTTAAATCGGCACACCAGCTGCCGAATGAGCCTGGCGTCTCATAGCCGACGCTGGTGACCAGCGGCAGTGAAAAGGCATCTGCCAGCCAGCGCCCAAGTACCGTGTGGGCGGGATCTTCAATGCAGGCCAGCGGATCGTGAAACGAGACAACCCAGGCCGGATGCAGTTTGTGGATCAGATGACACAGTGCCTGGGTTTCCGGCTCTGAACCGGGCTTGTCCCCCGTCAGCAACACCACGTCCCGATCTTCGGCTGAGCTGTTCCAGCGGTAGACCGTCTCGCCTTCCCGCCAGTTGGCCGCCGGGAAGTTACGGTTTAAATCCACGCCACGGGCATTGGCACGTAATCCCAACTGACAGCCGTCCGGGTTAACGGTTAATACCACATGGTGGCGGCGCAGCGCCGAGGACAGGGTGCGCAGGGCACATGAGAGAGTCACAATCGATGAATTTTCATCTCCGTGGGTTCCGGCAATGATCAGGCCGCTGTTGCGATCGGCCTGCGGGGCAGGGAACCAGATTAAGGGGGCGCCGAGGTATGAGCGGCCATAATGTTCGGTCCCGGGCGGGAAAGCGCCACGTTCCGTTCTTGGGCGGGTAAGTGACATAGACGTTCCTGAATCAGATTGTATTACTGGCAGTGTTGTGCAAAAAACACGGTTAATCAAACAGTTTCACACAGGGGATAAAACCGGCAGAAATCAACTTTCCAACGGAAGTTGTTTGCATTTCACTGTTCTGAAACAAATAATTACCCATCTGCTCGTACCCATCATTTCAAAGGGGATCTCATGAAGCATCCGGTTTCGTTGATCTGTTCTGCCTTATTGTTGTGTGGCCTCTCTTCTTACGCCTTCGCGGCGGATGTTCCCCCCGGGACAACCCTGGCATCCAAACAGGAGCTGGTGCGTCATATCAAAGATGAACCTGCCTCGCTTGATCCCGCTAAAGCGGTGGGTCTGCCTGAAATTCAGGTGATTCGCGATCTGTTCGAGGGGCTCGTGAATCAAAACGAAAAGGGCGAACTGGTGCCAGGCGTAGCGACCCGCTGGCAGAGTAATGATAACCGCGCCTGGACCTTCACTCTGCGCGAGAACGCCCGGTGGTCTGACGGCACCCCCGTCACCGCGCAGGATTTTGTCTACAGCTGGCAGCGCCTGGTCGATCCGAAAACCACCTCGCCGTTCGCCTGGTTTGCGACCCTGGCCGGAATCGTTAACGCGCAGGCGATCATCGACGGTAAGGCAACGCCGGATAAACTGGGCGTAACGGCAGTGGATAACCGAACCCTGCGCGTGCAGCTCGATAAACCCCTGCCGTGGTTTGCCAATCTGACGGCGAGCTTCGCCTTCTATCCGGTACAAAAAGCGAATGTGGAGAGCAGCCCGGAGTGGACCCGTCCTGGGGCGCTGGTAGGTAACGGTGCGTATATCCTGAAAGACCGGGTGGTCAACGAGAAGCTGGTGGTTGAGCGCAACAGCCATTACTGGGATAACGACAAAACCGTTCTGCAGAAAGTGATCTTTATCCCGATCAACCAGGAGTCGTCTGCCACCAAGCGCTATCTGGCGAACGATATCGACATCACCGAGTCATTCCCGAAAAATCTTTATCAGAAACTAATGAAGGACATTCCGGGCCAGGTGTATACCCCGCCGCAACTGGGCACCTACTATTACGCCTTTAATACCCAGAAAGGCCCGACGGCGGATGCGAGAGTGCGTCTGGCACTCAGCATGACCATCGACCGGCGCATCATGGCTGAAAAAGTACTGGGTACCGGCGAAAAACCCGCATGGCACTTCACGCCGGACGTGACCGCAGGGTTTACCCCTGAGCCATCGCCGTTTGAGCAGATGAGCCAGGAAGAGATGAACGCGCAGGCCAAAACGCTGTTGCAGGCGGCTGGCTACAATGCGCAGAAACCGCTGAAGCTGACGCTGCTGTATAACACCTCAGAGAACCACCAGAAGATTGCTATCGCGGTGGCGTCGATGTGGAAAAAGAACCTGGGAGTGGATGTGAAGCTGCAGAACCAGGAGTGGAAAACCTATATCGACAGCCGTAATACCGGTAATTTCGACGTGATCCGAGCCTCGTGGGTAGGTGACTACAATGAGCCGTCGACCTTCCTCTCCCTGCTGACCTCAACACATACTGGCAACATTTCGCGTTTCAACGATCCGGCGTATGACAAGGTGATTAACCAGGCATCCCTGGAGACCACCGAGCAGGCCCGCAATGCGGATTACAATACCGCAGAAAAAATCATTGCGGAAAAAGCCCCGATTGCGCCGATCTACCAGTACACCAACGGGCGGTTAATCAAGCCCTGGGTGAAAGGCTATCCGATTAACAACCCGGAAGATGTGGCGTACAGCCGCACGATGTATATCGTGAAGCACTAAGTGTTACCGTACGATAGTGCTCTCTCAGTAAATGGCGCGACATCTGGCGCCATTTTTTTTGCCCGCAATTTCATATTCTGCCTGCCTCTGTCTCAGTTTTATTCATTATGGTTATTTCTGATATTGATGGATATTTAAAGCCATATAGAAATGTCTGCCTGCTATTCTTATAAAACGGCGGGATTCATAATTCTCGTTGATTTGCTAAAAAAGAATAATGGAATATAAATATAATATACAATCCTCTTAGGGGATGGTTTTTATTTATTGGCTGGCGGCAAGTGTTGTTTTTAATATACAGTGGTCAGATAATGGTACTTGCAATTAGCGGTACCTGTAATTCTGTAGATAAACGCTAATTTTGGAGTAATAGTTAGTTGATCCATTGTAATTATTTGTTCTACTATCGCACTCGCGAATAAACATGATTTAACTCTATAACTATTCCTTAAGGAAAAGGGACCGCTATGGCTGATTCTTTCCAGAATGAAGTGCCGAAGGCACGAATAAATTTAAAATTGGCTCTCCACACCGGTGGCGCACAGAAGAAAGTTGAATTACCCCTTAAGATTCTGACGGTTGGAGATTTCAGTAACGGTAAAGAAACCCGTGTGTTATCTGAACGTGAAAAAATTAACGTCAATAAAAACAACTTTGACAGCTTACTTTCGGAATTTAACCCGGAGATTAATCTCTCCATACAAAATACGCTCACTGGCGACGGTGAAGAAGAAAATATCCGCCTGCAGTTTTCCTGCATGAAAGACTTCGAACCTGAACAGGTCGCCCGTCAGATTCCTCAACTCCGCGCTATGCTGGCCATGCGTAATTTATTACGCGATCTCAAATCCAATCTGCTGGATAACGCCACTTTCAGAAAAGAGCTCGAGAAAATTCTTAAGGATCCGGCGCTGACTCAGGAATTACGTAACGAAATGAGTGTGCTTGCCCCGAAATAATGTGTGGATGTCTCTTTTAATGGATTAACCGGGAATATGCTGATGTCTTTAAATACTGAAAATGGCTCTGCTCAGGGGCAAACTACTGTACTGGAAAAAGAGGGTGTGTATGCCTCTCTGTTTGAAAAAATCAATCTGACCCCAGCCTCCAGCCTGGGCGATATTAATGCGTTTCTGGATGACGCCGCGCTGGCTGATGCGTCAGCAGGTGAACGTCTGACTGCGGCGATGCAGGTGTTTATGGACTGCATCCGCCGTTCCGGACAACAGGTGGAAAAGCTCGACAAAACGCTGATTGACCACCATATCGCTGAACTCGATTTTCAGATCAGCCGCCAGCTCGATGCTGTGATGCACCATACAGAATTCCAGAAAGTGGAATCCCTGTGGCGTGGCCTGAAGCAGCTGGTGGATAACACCGACTATCGCCAGAATGTGAAAACCGAAATTCTGGATGTTTCAAAAGACGCTCTGCGCCAGGACTTTGAAGACGCGCCGGAGCTCATTCAGAGCGGGCTTTACTGGCACACCTATACCGCCGAATACGACACCCCGGGCGGTGAACCGATTGGCTCGGTGATATCGGCTTATGAGTTTGACGCCAGCCCGCAGGACGTGGCGCTGTTACGCAACATCTCCACAGTGTCTGCCGCGGCGCATATGCCGTTTATCGGCTCCGTCGGTCCGAAGTTCTTCCTGAAAGAGTCGATGGAAGAGGTTGCTGCGATTAAAGATATCGGCAACTACTTCGACCGCGCCGAGTACATCAAGTGGAAATCGTTTCGCGACACCGACGATGCCCGCTATATCGGCCTGGTAATGCCGCGGGTGCTGGGGCGTCTGCCGTATGGTCCGGACACCGTGCCGGTGCGCAGTTTCAACTATGTTGAGCAGGTGAAAGGCCCGGATCACGAGAAATACCTGTGGACCAGCGCGTCATTCTCCTTCGCCTCCAATATGGTGAAAAGCTTCATCAACAACGGCTGGTGCGTACAGATCCGTGGCCCACAGGCGGGCGGGGCGGTGAAAGATCTGCCGATCCACCTGTACGATCTTGGCACCGGCAACCAGGTGAAGATCCCGTCTGAAGTGATGATCCCCGAGACCCGCGAATTTGAGTTTGCGAATCTCGGTTTTATCCCACTGTCGTACTACAAAAACCGCGACTACGCCTGCTTCTTCTCGGCGAACTCCACCCAGAAACCGGCCCTGTACGACACCGCCGATGCGACCGCCAACAGCCGCATCAACGCACGACTGCCCTATATCTTCCTGTTGTCACGCATTGCTCACTACCTGAAGCTGATTCAGCGCGAAAACATCGGTACGACGAAAGATCGC
Source organism: Leclercia sp. LSNIH8 (assembly GCF_002920195.1). Classification (NCBI taxonomy): domain Bacteria; kingdom Pseudomonadati; phylum Pseudomonadota; class Gammaproteobacteria; order Enterobacterales; family Enterobacteriaceae; genus Leclercia; species Leclercia sp. LSNIH8. The sequence goes on from NZ_PQJY01000003.1 coordinate 24,408, forward strand.
CGTCTGCTTGAGCTGGAACTCAACACCTGGGTACGCGGTCTGGTAACCGAAATGACCGATCCGGGCGACGAGCTGCAGGCATCGCATCCTCTGCGCGACGCGAAGGTAGTGGTGGAAGACATCGAGGACAACCCGGGCTTCTTCCGCGTGCGGCTGTACGCCGTGCCACACTTCCAGGTGGAAGGCATGGACGTGAATCTGTCGCTGGTGAGCCAGATGCCGAAAGCGAAAGCATAAGGCGGGAGCAGGGATGAAAATTTATCGTCCGCTGTGGAACGAGGGGGCGCTGTTGTCCCCTCAGCAATTCCAGCAACAGTCAGAATGGGAAACTTTCCGCAGCACAGGCGTTGCGGCGCTCGCCACGACGTTTTCGTGGGGCGTGGAGCGGGTTGAATTTGATGACAGGCTGCTGGGCACAGGCCTGATCCAGATTACACAACTGCGGCTCTGGCTGCCCGATGGTACGTTGGTAGATACAGCCGTCAGCGATCTGCCACCTGAACCGCGCGAGCTGGAGCTGGCGCAGCAGGCCGAGGCGGTCACGGTAGTGATTGCCCTGCCACTCATGCAGTCCGGGCTGAATAACGTGCAGCAGGACTCGGCGATGGCCGATCGGCCGCTTCGCTACCGCGAAGAGTGGGTCAATGTTCAGGATGCTTTTGGCAGCGAGGAAGAATCCGTCGCTGTCGCCCGCTTTAATCTGGCGATACGTTTTGAACACGAAGATAACGCGTCGTGGCAGTGCTGCCCCGTTGCGCGTTTGATTCGCGATGGACAAGGATGGCGTCAGGACCCGTCATTTATACCGCCAATGGCATTGTTCTCTGCAAGCCCGACGATGCGTGAAAGACTGGTGTTATTGAACCGTCAGCTTCGTTCCCGTCGTCAGCGTTTGATGTCCATGCGACGTGAAAGCAATGAGCGACTGGCCGATTTTGCTGTGGCAGACGTCTCTCTTTTCTGGCTGCTCAATGCGCTGAACTCTCATGCGCGGGTACTGACAGAATTCGAACGTTTTCCAGCCCGCCCTCCGGAACAGGTTTGGGCGGAACTCGCGAGGCTGGCTGGCAGCATGTTGACGTTTTCTCTCGACAGCGACCTGGACGCCATTCCCGGCTATGACCATACCGAACCAGAAAAAACGTTTCCCCCACTGTTTGAACTAATTACTGGATTGCTGGAAGCCAGTCTGCCGTCCCGTGTTATCGCGCTGGACATGCTTCGACCGGACGAGCAGACCTGGAAAGCCTCGCTGCACGATATTCGTCTGCGCGAAGAAGCTGATCTCTATTTGTCTGTCAGGTCTGACGTTCCCGCTTGGCAGCTGGCGGAGAGATTCCCTGCATTATGTAAGGCAGGTTCACCGGATGATGTGAATGCTATTTCCACCGTCGCACTGCGGGGGATCCCGCTTATTGCCGTCAACCGCGTTCCGGCAGCGCTGCCGGTGCGGATGGAAAACCAGTATTTCGCGCTGGACATGGAGAGTGCTGCGGCCGGAAACATGCTGGAGCAGGGCGTTTGCATGTTCTACGTGCCAGCTTTGTTGGGTCGGCTTGAGCTTGAACTGTTTGCGGTACTGCGATCATGAGAAAAGACATTGATATTGATGAACTGATGGCGGAAACCTGGCTGACCGTCACTATGCTCAAAAACGGCGCAATAACGTCCGACGGTAATGTGCTCTACGACACCTGCTGCAAACACGTGGAAAGCGTGCGCGAGGCGCTGGATCGTGCCGGATACGACGAGGTCAGTATTGAGCATATTTCCTATGCACAATGTGCGTTGCTTGACGAAGTGGTAATGAGCAGAACGCCGCGTGAGGGCGACGATGTCGAGGCAGGTCAGGCTGCCTGGCGAAAAGCGCCGCTGCAGGCGCGATATTTTGGTTCGCTATACGCAGGGGAAGCTCTCTGGGATCGTATCGCTGAAATATTACGCCAGCCTGCGCCGGTTATGGCTGTTCTGATCTGTTACCACCGGGTAATAGCACTGGGGTTCCGCGGATTGTATAGCCGTTCAGTCAGCCAGTTACAGCGTGAAGAAGTGATTAACGCGCTTGCTGAGCGAGTCCCGCCTCTGGATGCAGACATCTCGCTGGTGGTGCGTGGGGCCGGCAAGCATCGCTATAGCCTGCTGCGCTCCGTTTGGTTCTGGATTGCTGCGGCTATTGTGGTCACTGGCATTGTGTGGTGGGGAGGGAACCTCTGGCTCCAGGCTCTGTTGTCAGAGCAATTACCGGAGTTGTCTCACTAATGCGTAAATCAGCCCTGGTATCTCTGACCTTTCACGTTCTGGTGGGTGTCGCGGCACTTTTATGGCTGCTGTGGGGATTTATTCCTGTAGGTACGCTGTTTAAAGGCGTGATAACGCTGTGCATTGCTGCGCTGGCGATCTGGCTGGTCTGCTTAAAAAGCAGCACTGGCAAGATGATAGCCGAGGATGAAGCATTTCTCTGTGAGCTGCCTGTGTTTGATGCCGGAGGTCCTGTTGTTCTCGTCTGCGGGGATGAACTGGACGCATTATTTTCTGGACAAACAATGCGCAAAACCGCACAGGGCTGGTGGTTTCGGGTTAATGACGTCAACAGGCTAAGCGACGTTGTTCGCGGCATTCATGAACAACAGCCGCGTCAGCTCGGACAACTTTCTGTTATGTATTCCTGCCAGCCCGACAAACATCAGGATGAAGCCGTGTTGCGCGCGTCACTGAAAACGTTGCGCCAGCAAATGAAGCAACTTAATCAGATTGCCGGATTTTCTGTGCCGGTGATGCTGAATGGTGAGTTTTCCGGCCCAGAAACCCCATGGATTGTTGTGCGCGGCGACAAATCAGTTGTTTATCCGGTTGATGATACGCCACAGGCTTTGGATGACTGGCAACAAGAAAATCCTTTGGTGCTGATGCCAGTCATTCGGGAAGCTTTTACTTTTATGCGCATCATTCTGATGGATGAACTGGCAAAAGACGATCGGCTGTTTCCGGCGGTTCATCCGTTTGCTGTCCTTTTAAGAAGTGGTAAGGCATCTGCTGACGCGGCTTCACTGTGGTCGCACCACTTGTATCGCATGACGCATCTGATTTTACCGCAGGCAGTCGGAGCTGCGAAAGCATCAGGACGTTTTCCTGATGCGGTGTTACCGATGCTGGCGCCTTACTGTGCTCCCATGCAGGGTGGGCAGCGCACTCGTCGTCTCGCCTTATGGATTCTGGTATGTGTTCTGATTGCATTGGCTTTTTCTGCTCTGAATAACGCGGCGTTGATTCGCCACGTCGGAACGGATTTGCAGCGCTGGTATGACATTCCTATGAATCATTATGAGCCCAAGGCGCAGTCCCTCGCGGCGCTGAAACAGGATGCTCTTCTGCTGGAGCGCTGGCAGCGACAGGGGGAACCCCTCCGGTATGCACTGGGTTATTACCCTGGCCAGCGTTTATGGCTGGCGTTACAGAAGGCCATTGACACGTATGTGCCCCCTTTGGCACCTGAGCCAGAGCCACAACCAAAAATCATCCGCCTCGACAGCATGTCTCTGTTTGACACTGGCAAATGGGCGCTGAAACCCGGCTCTACCAGGCTACTAGTGAACTCGCTGGTCGGTATTAAGGCGAAGCCCGGCTGGCTGATCGTGGTGGCGGGCCATACCGACAGCGTGGGCGATGAAAAATCCAATCAGGCGCTTTCAATGAAACGCGCCGAATCTGTTCGCGACTGGATGCGCGACACCGGCGACGTGCCGGAGAGCTGTTTTGCGGTGCAGGGCTACGGCGAAAGCCGACCCGTCGCCACCAACGACACTACGGAAGGCCGCGCGCTTAACCGCCGTGTCGAAATCAGTCTGGTACCGCAGGCAAATGCCTGTCAGTTACCGGGCAACACCCCTGCGTCATCTCAGGATGATGACGTATCAAAAAATGAAATGGAGTAATTAATATGGCAATTCCAGTTTATCTGTGGCTGAAGGATGACGGCGGCGCGGACATTAAAGGTTCCGTAGACGTGAAGGAACGTGAAGGCAGCATCGAGGTGGTGGCGCAGGAGCACAACCTGTACATCCCGACCGATAACAACACTGGCAAGCTGACCGGCACGCGTATCCACACCCCGTTCCTGTTCACCAAGGAAATCGACTCCTCCAGCCCGTACCTGTACAAGGCGGTGACCACTGGTCAGACCCTAAAGTCTGCGGAATTCAAGTGGTACAAAATCAACGATGCGGGTCAGGAAGTGGAGTACTTCAACACGAAACTTGAGAACGTGAAGGTGGTGAAGGTCAACCCGCTGATGCATGACATCAAGGATCCCTCCAAAGAGAAGCACAACCATCTGGAACAGATTGAGCTGCGCTACGAAAAAATCACCTGGACCTATAAAGACGGCAACATCATTCATTCCGATTCCTGGAATGAACGCGCTACCGCCTGATTCCCTGAGCAGACGGCTATCCGTCTGCTTTTTTTGCTGAATACCTGGCCCTCCGGGTATTCAGCAAAAAAACACAATCTGCCTGCCTGACCTTGTGCGCTTTGGGTTCCTTAAATGAGGAAAAGCGACGGGCGGTAGCGTGTCCGGAACTGATAAAGAGAGAATCTCATGGAAAATCCAGCCATCCTGTTACGCCGTCTTAATCCTTATTGTGCCCGTGCGATGGAGGGCGCTGCCTCCCTGTGCCAGACGCGCGCGCACGCGGAAATCCTGCCGGAGCACTGGCTGCTGAAACTGCTGGAGCAGGGCGAGGGCGATCTCACGGTACTGGCGCGCCGTTATGAGTGGGATATGGACGCCATCTGGCAGGATTTGCTGGGGTTCATGGATTCGCTGCCACGCTCAGTGCGCAGCCGTCCGCAGCTTTCGGACGCGGTGCAGTCGTTAATGCAGGATGCCTGGCTGCGCGCCTCGCTGGCAGGGGAGGAACACATTCGCAGCATTCACCTGCTGATGGCGCTGGTGGAAAAACAGAGCCTGGCCCGCTGCGATGGTCTGTGGCCGCTGTTAACGCTGGCCCAGAGCCAGCTGGAGCGTTTACGTCCGTTGCTGGATGCGCAGTCGGACGAGCGTCCGGAGGTGCAGCAGGAGGCTGAGATGACGCAGGGCGGTGAGGTGGAATTTGTCGGCCGGCCGGTTGATGCCGGTGTAAAAGAAGGGGAACTGAATCCGGCCCTGCAGAACGCGCTGGATAAGTTCACCCTCGACGTCACCGCCCGCGCTCGCGAGGGTAAAATCGACCCGGTGTTTGGCCGGGATAATGAAATCCGCCAGATGGTGGACATTCTCTCAAGACGCCGCAAGAACAACCCGATTCTGGTGGGCGAGCCGGGTGTCGGGAAGACCGCGCTGGTGGAGGGGCTGGCGCTGCGCATTGCGGAAGGCAATGTGCCGGATGCGCTTAAACCTGTCTCCGTGCGCACCCTTGACCTTGGCCTGCTGCAGGCGGGGGCGAGTGTGAAGGGTGAGTTCGAACAGCGTCTGAAAAACATCATAGACGCGGTGCAGCAGTCGCCACTGCCGGTTCTCCTTTTCATTGACGAGGCCCACACCATTATCGGCGCAGGCAATCAGGCGGGCGGGGCGGATGCAGCCAACCTGCTGAAACCGGCCCTGGCTCGCGGTGAACTGCGCACCATCGCCGCCACCACCTGGAGCGAGTACAAGCAGTACTTCGAGCGCGACGCTGCACTGGAGCGCCGCTTCCAGATGGTTAAGGTTGACGAACCGGACGACGACACCGCCTGCCTGATGCTTCGGGGGCTAAAATCCCGCTATGCACAGCACCACGGGGTGCACATTACGGATGAGGCGGTGAAGGCTGCTGTCACTCTCTCCAGGCGTTACCTCACCGGCCGTCAACTGCCGGACAAGGCGGTGGACCTGCTGGACACCGCCTCGGCGCGTATTCGCATGAGCCTTGACACTGTGCCGGAACCGCTAACCCGGATGAAGGCGCAGCTCACGGCCCTGGCGATGGAAAAGCAGGCGCTGCTGGAGGATATGGCGGTGGGTAACGCCACCCACGGAGAGCGCCTGGCCGCCATCGAACAGGACGAAATCAACATTATCCTGCAACTCGACGCGCTGGAAACGCAGTACGGCCAGGAGCTGAAACTTACAGAAGAACTGCTCGCCTGCCGCGCGGATATCTCGCGACAGGCGGAGATTGCAGACCTGCAACAGCAACTGAGAGAGGTTCAGCAGGGTAACCCGTTGCTTGGGCTGGACGTGGACACGCGTACTGTCGCCACGGTGATTGCCGACTGGACCGGGGTGCCGCTTTCATCATTAATGAAGGACGAGCAGACCGAACTGCTGAGTCTGGAAGCCAGTTTGAGCAAACGTGTGGTGGGCCAGGATGCGGCGCTGAACGCTATTGCGCAGCGCCTGCGCGCCTCAAAAACAGGTCTTGCGCCGGAGAACGGCCCGCAGGGGGTGTTCCTGCTGACCGGACCAAGCGGCACCGGCAAAACCGAAACCGCGCTGGCGCTTGCCGATGAACTGTTCGGCGGCGAGAAATCTCTTATCACCATCAATCTTTCCGAATACCAGGAGCCGCACACCGTCTCCCAGCTCAAGGGGTCGCCTCCGGGCTACGTCGGCTACGGCCAGGGCGGCATTCTCACCGAAGCGGTACGCAAGCGCCCATACAGCGTGGTGCTGCTGGATGAAGTGGAAAAGGCGCACCGGGATGTGATGAACCTGTTCTACCAGGTGTTCGACCGCGGCTTTATGCGCGACGGCGAGGGGCGGGAAATTGACTTCCGCAACACGGTGATACTGATGACCTCCAACCTCGGCAGCGACCACATCATGCAGATGCTGGACGAACAGCCGGAAGCCACCGAAGGTGACCTGCACGAACTGCTGCGCCCGATTTTACGCGACCACTTTCAGCCAGCCCTACTGGCCCGCTTCCAGACCGTGATTTACCGTCCGCTGGCACAAGCCGCCATGCGCAGCATCGTCGGTATGAAGCTGGCACAGGTGAGCACACGTCTGCAACGACACTACGGAATGACGACAGAGATCGGCGAAAGCCTGTATGACGCGTTGACCGCCGCCTGCCTGCTGCCGGACACCGGGGCGCGCAATATCGACAGCCTGCTTAACCAGCAAATCCTGCCGGTACTGAGCCAGCAGTTGCTGACGCATATAGCGGTAGGACAAAAGCCGCAGCACCTGACGATGGGCTGGGATGAAGAGGGGGGGATTGTGCTGGAGTTTGACAGTACGAATAAAGGAATGCAGCCATGAGTGATTTATTGATAAACGATTCGGCGAACCTGGTACAGCAACTCTCAGGTCAGTCCCGTTACCGGCTGGATATTCATAACTGCGCTGAATTTCTTGATGTGCTGAAATTCAGTTCGGTCGAGTCCCTCAGCAAACCCTGGCGGTATGATATCTCCGTGACTTGCGCATCACCGGATATCGCATGTGATTCTGTACTGTTAAAACCCGCATCCTTTACGTTTCAGACCCCTGTGTATGACGGCATGCCGGCTGTTCCTGTTCGTAATGTTTATGGTGTGGTGACATCGTTTGAACGCATTTCCACCTCGAAAGAGGACACCGTTTACGCCCTGGCGCTGGTGCCGCGTATCGCCCTGTTAGGCCATACGAAGGGCTGCGATATTTTCCTTAACCAGTCCGTGACGGAAGTTGTGGAAAAGGTGCTACGTAAGCATGGGCTGGAAGGGGCAGACTTTGAGTTCCGTCTGTCCCGGGAGTATCCGGCGCGGGAACTGATCACCCAGTGGCGGGAAACCGATCTGGAGTTTATCCAGCGTTTGCTGGCCGAAGTGGGTATTTTCTGGCGTTTCGAAATGGACAGCCGCCTTGAGCAGGATGTCATCATCTTTCAGGACTCTCAGGAACAGTACCAGTTTGGCGTGACCATCCCGTTACGTAATCCAGCCGGAATGAGTGACAGTGGTAAGGAGAGTGTCTGGGACATTCACACCGCGTACCACGTTGTCAGCGGCGGGGTAACAACCCGAGATTACAACTACCGGGAAGCGCTGACGCCACAGGATAGCACGGTAAGCATCAGCGGGCAGGAAGGTATCACAACGGGTGAAACTTACCACTACGCAGAGCCATTTCTAACAGCAGGTGATACGGATAGTCCGGAGACCGGCGCGTTCTTTGCCCGACTGCGCCACGAGCGCATTTTGAATGAGCAGTATACCGTGAGCGGGCATACCTCCAGTCCCCATCTGGCGCCAGGCCAGGTGCTGGAAAGCGATGCACGGTTACCAGCAGTGGTGAAGGATGGGATTGTTATCACCGCGGTAAATGCCAGCGGCTCGCGTGAGGACAGCTTCAGGATGACATTCCAGGGTATCCCGTACAGCGAAAATGTCTGTTTCCGTCCGCAGCAGTTTAACCGTCCGGTTATTTCCGGCTCGCTACCGGCGCGGGTTGAGAGCACACAAAAAGATGACACCTACGCCTGGCTCGACTCACAGGGGCGTTACCGGGTGAAGCTGGACTTTGACCGTAACAGCACCGAACAGGGCTATGCCTATTTGTGGCTGCGGTTGGCAAAACCGTATGCCGGAGATACCTACGGCTGGCATGCGCCGCTGCTTGACGGCACGGAAGTGGCGGTGATGTTTGATAGCGGTGACCCTGACCGGCCGTATATCGCATATGCTTTGCATGATTCTGAACATCCTGACCATGTCACCAGCGACAACCACACGCGCAATGTCCTGCGTACCCCGGCCAATAACAAACTGCGGCTGGAAGATAAGCGTGGTGAGGAGCATATTAAGCTCGCCACGGAGTACGGCAAAAGCCAGCTCAATTTAGGCCATCTGGTTGATGCGCAGCGGGAACGCCGAGGTACCGGCTTTGAACTGCGCACGGATGAATTTGGTGCGATCCGTGCAGCAAAAGGAATTTTTCTGACCGCGCATGGACAGGCCAAAGCGCAGGAACCGGTGCTGGAAATGGCTCCAGCGATTAACCAGATTAACCAGGCCAACCGCCAGATGCAGGCGCTGAACAGCGCTGCCGAAGCCGCCGGAGCGCTGGTCTGTGACATCAATACCCAGATTAGTCTTGTAACCGACAAAATCAAACATCTCCAGTCTGCGGTCCTGCTGGGTAGCGCTCCACAGGGGATTGCACTGACCTCAGGTGAACACCTTCAGATCAGCAGTACCCGCAACACCATGATCAATGCAGGTCAGCATCTTGATATCGGTGCGATGAAGAATTTGTCCGTGACGGTAGAAAAGGCCCTCGGTCTGTTTGTACATAAAGAAGGGGCGAAACTGGTCGCCAACCAGGGTGACATCGAAATTCAGGCTCAGCACAACACGATGGCCCTGTTTTCTGAAAAGCAACTGACGGTGACCAGCAGTGAAGACGAAATTGTTATCAGCACCCCCGAAACGCTGACGCTGAACGGTGGCGGGTCTTACCTGCGGCTGAGTAAGAACGGTATTGAGCATGGTTCATTTGGTGAGTTCATTATGAAAACTTCGGACTATCTTGTACCGAGTGCCGGTGCAAATCTACCCATTGAAACACCCAATTTCAGCCTTACGGATATCATTCAGGAAAACAAAATGAGCAGCAAGTCTTTTAATGATTGAAATAAAAGATAGTAAACAGAGAATATGTACTGTGATATAGAATTTCAAAAATTTATTGCTGTTATTGCTTTGAGTTTTTGCGATTTTTTCAAACAAGCACATGCTGCAGTTGTTGCGATGGGAAATGAAATGGATTTTGAAAGCTGCAAATTTTAACGGCTGAGAATTTAAAATGAAATTATCAAACAATAATATATTTTATAAATTTATTTATGCACTCCTCTTTACTTGCTCTCATTTAGCTTTTGCTGCTGAACCAACAAGCCCGGAAGATATTGTACATGACTTTTACTCAGAGTATCTTAAAGATGACTCGAAGAATAATGATGCTTTGATCAAAAAATACGTCTCTAACCAACTAATACACAGCATTAGCGATTCTACAATGTGTAATTATGATTCAGACGATTCGATGTCTTTATCAGAATTACAAAAAAAATGCTCACATAAACACAAGTGCAAACAGTATAAAGGGAACTATGTTTGTGACTGGTACGGTGTTTGGATTGAGTCTGACGTTAATTATTTTACAAAGTCTCAAGATATATACCCCTCCTGGAAGTTGAACATTAAGACCCACACTATTACGGAAAATGGAAGCAAGTCGGTGGTTGGGGTTGTTCTGGGGGATGATTCTGAACCTAAAAAAATACTCAGAGTTTCCCTTAATAAAATCAACACTGGCTGGAAAATCATCAGCGTAACGGAATAAAAAGGCTGAATCCATGTGGAATAATCGTGCATCAGTTAGTTATATAAATAGTCATGTTGAATCAAAAAGTCATGGGAAATGCGCTGCATATGTTAGAAGGGCTGTAGAGGCTGGAGGTGTCAAAATTAAGATTCCGCCGCCAAGGATCGGCGGCTCCGCGTCAGCATGTGATTACGGCCCATCTTTTGAAGCCGTAGGTTTTAAACCTGTTTATTCTTATACAGGTTCAGGCCCTACAGACACAGCAGCTATACCCGGACAACAAGTAGGTGATGTTGTTGTCATCCAACCTATTGACGGGCATCCTCATGGACACATTGCTTTATTTAATGGTACGCACTGGATTTCAGACTTCATACAACTTAGAGGATTTTATCCTGGGCAGCAATATCGAAATATAAAACCCGCATATATTCTTTATCGTTACTCTGAAGATACTGCTTCTGATAGTAATATTGACAGGAAAAAACAGCCTATCAAAATTGTCTGGCCGATCCCCTCTAATAACCGGGGAAATGAATTTAGTAACCTGGAAGACATTCTCTCCCATTTAGCGGGGGAGTCAACCGGACAATACGCGATTGGCCGTAGCGGGATGTGGCATGGCGGTATACATATCACACATGCAACGACGCCATGGTGTGCTCTCAGTGGCAAAGCACCTCTGGAGGCATTTGATTTCCCGGTTGCTTTTAAAGGCGAGCAGGCTATACGTTGCATGGCTGATGGGGAAGTCGTTGCTTATCGTGTCTGCAAGGATTATCTGACGCTAGGCTGGGAATCTGGTCCACTAAGTTTTTCGGGGTCATTTGTCCTGGTAAAACACTATATTCAACCAGGTGAGAAAGAGTCCAGCGGACTACATTTCTACACCTTCTATATGCATCTTGCACCGTATTCAGCCTATGAAAGTGCGAAAAAAATCCACTGGATAACTCAGGATACGCTCTCTGGATATTCAGAAGCCGACTGGTTGATTATGGATTTGAGCCGCAGCGACCAGAGGCCAGCGAGTGCAGGCAATGTAAACAAAGGGACTCCTGTTACCTGGGATGCCTCAAATACTTCCCTCACCGCCACCCAAGGGGGACGTACTTATGTACTGGCGACCCTGAACGCGGATAGCGGAAAACTGAAATCGGGCCAAAGAGTCTGGATGCTGGTCGACAATAACAATATTAAACCAGCGCCAGGAAGTGGCCCTGGCTGGTGGGATTATTTGGCTCCACCAGCAAAAGAAGTCATGGTACTCGATAAAACAGTTAGTCTCAGTTCACCGCTCCCTATTAAGGCTGGTGACGCGATTGGGCACATGGGCTACTATCAGGCACCAAAGGATGGTGGTTATGAGGCACGATACCAGGTACATATCGAATGTACCAGCATGGATGATAATCTGGAGAAATTCCTGACCAACCCAGAAAAAGTGGGGGAGAAAAACCCGCTCTGGCTGAAGTATTCTCCTGGCCTTGCTCTGTACACAAAAGATGTCGCGAAAGGCACCTTCTCAAAGGGCTCGACGTCGACAACGCGGACAGGCATTCTTCCGTTGAGCAAAGTCACAACTGAAACGGATAAATCAACAAAACAAGAATACTGGCAGCTACGGCCAGAGAATGCCTACGTCCCCAAAGGCCAGGCAGAGCCTCAACTGTTGTCACAGTATGATCTGGCAAAGTTGGGTTTCAGGACTGAAACCGCTGAACCAACCAGCTTTGATTACCTGGATGGGAAAAACCAGCCTATTGGGTTCTTCCGCAGTCTTATCAACGCACTTTACGAGGCAGCGACCGGTGATACCCGAACCAGCCATGCACTGGTGAAGCATAATTATCAGGGCCTTCTTGATAAAATTGACAGTGGAAGCGACCGTTACTCTCCAATGGAATACTGGAGAGCACTTCATAATCCTGACTATCGTGACGTCATTCAGAAAACAATCGTAAAACATCCCAGCGACTGGTACTTCAAAAAAGGTGATTCCATCTGGCAACCATTCCTGAATGCTCTGAAGAAAGACGCTCCGGAATGGAAGAAATACAGCGAAGATTTTCTTGATAAAATGGCATGGATGCAGGATGTCACCACGGAGAAGCTAGGCCCCTCGTTATGGCATATGCATCCAATAATGTTCCTTGGTGCTCTAAAACCACGAAATGATATAGATTGGAGCAAGATGACCAAACAACAGTTTACTGATGCTGTTTATGAGGCCGCTCTTAAAGAACAAGAAAAATCAGGTATTCCTGCGGCAATAACAACTGCTCAGGCCATTGATGAATCGGGGTATGGGCGTAAGGTCCCAGTTGATTTAAACAATAAGACATATAGTTTCAATCTCTTTGGAATAAAGGCTAAAAGCGGACAGGAATTTGTTGAGATATGGACCACTGAACATATCAATGGAAGCAACATTAAAATTAAGGATAAATTTGCAGCATATAACTCTTTTGAAGACAGTATTTCCGACAGAACTAGATTCTTAACTGAAAACAAGAGATATGCCTCACTATTTGAAAGCGATGATCCTGAAAAATGGGCTCATGGTCTTCAGGATAAAGGCTATGCCACAGACCCTAATTATGCTTCAAAGTTGATTGCTATAATGAAAGGTAGTTATATGAAAAGCAGAGGTTTGAAATGATTAAGATCATGCTATCCATCTTATTATATGGTTTTTGTTGCTATTCCTATGCTACCGACTTTTGTTCGGAACTGTCCAAAACAGCCGAGAAGGAACAAGCATATGTAGATCATGCCATGAATATGTTTAAGGTTGTATCGAAAACAAGACTTTACTTCCACAGCGCACCAAGTGAACAATGCAAGATTAATAATTTATTTTTAGTTAATGGTGATGTTGTTTCAGGATACACCACTCTCAATGGATATTTGTTTGCATCATATTTCAAGAAAAATGGCGATTCGGTCGATGGATGGCTCAAACTATCAGATTTAAAAAATACCGGATATACAAGTGGTCCATCAAGTGACGAACAAACTGTTTTTAATATTATTCCAGATATCATAAAGAAGAACAAACTAACTACAGCACCTGAAGAATGTATCAACATCAGTGGAGATGACACTGACAATAAATACTACAAATTCGCTATAACCAAAAAAGTACTTGAAGAATGTAAAGACGTGCAACTCACTCCTTTTATCATCTTGGTAAAAAAAGGGACTCAAGAAACTTACACAAACCAAGGGGATGAAATAGATAAGTTTCACCCAATTGAATAAAATGCTGATTTTCATAGAGAGAAGATAATACGCCTGTATGAGTCTTAGATATGATGGAATTTACGATAGATCATTTAGGCAAACGGGCAACCTGGAGCTTACAAAACTTCACTGCACAAGAAAACCACAGAGCTGCCGTTTCGAAAATGAGGCATACTTTTGTAGATGAAATCAAAAGGGAGAGTAAATGAAGGCTTATAAAAGAATAACGGCTCTATTACTTTCGTTGTTGCCGTTGTCCATGTCCTTTGCTGCAAGCCCGGAACAGTACTACTCATATTTTACTGAGTTAGTGAGGAGTAGCAACTATCCATTTAATGAATGGAATCTAAAGCCCAACAAAGTAAAATTAATAATTGATGAAGATGATGATTCAATTATAAGGGCAAAATTAGTGGTTGATACCGATGGCACAGGCGCAATAGGATGGGTTTTATTTGACAAAAACAAAGCAGAGTTGCTTAACACAACTATCGATCCGGAAAGTCCAATTAAACTGACCTATAATAATGAATACGAAAAAGCTCAAAAATATTGTCTTTCAGGTGAGGTTATTTATCAGGTTCAAAGTAAGAAACGTGTGTAATTTTTTGCGAGAACTGACTCTGGCATGAAAAAACAAACACTTTCATTGTCAATGGAGATTATGTTAAGCGATTAGAAACGCAGGGCTCGTATACCCAAGTTTCTTATCAAACAAAGTCAGGAACTACAGTTACAGGCTGGGTTGAGTTGGCCTCATTGAGACAGATTGACTTTAAGAGCACCTGGTAAGAAACGCATATTGCAAATGTAAGGCATAGGCATCTTTCCATGGAACTCACAGATATGAGGTAAATTTATGCTTCAAATTATTCGCAAAGGCGATAAAACCACTCACGGCGGCTCAGTACTGACCGCTTCGGAAACGATGAAATTCGGTGGTATCGGCGTTGCCCGCAAAGGCGACAAAGTGTCCTGCCCGGTTCCGGGACATGGCCCTACAACCATCGTAGAAGGCAACCCTGATTACCTTGATCATGGTATCCCGGTTGCCTTTCACGGTCACAAATGTGCCTGTGGTTGCACATTGATCAGTTCATTTGCCGCAGCAAAGGTTGCCTGATTATGCCCGTCTGGCTGGATGCCATCCCTGAAAAGGCCCAAAAAATAGCGCGTCCCGGCCCCCGTCGCTGGCTGCTGTTCCTGGCGTTTATCATGCTGGGGGGTATAACACTCACGCTATGGTACTGGACATCAGAGCGAACCGGATTTGTCTTCTGGTTCACCGCACTGGGTCTTCCATTTTGCACCTGGGGGCTTATTTTCGGTTTACGCCGGTTTGCCTATAAAGCCGAACAGGTGGGGGCCGAGTCCCGGAATGTCGAGCGGGAAGCACTCATCAACAGTGAAATTCTGCGCGGTCAGCGCTGCGCCTGGATCCTCGGTACTTATATTCAGAGTCCGGCCGGAAACAATGCCGATGACCTGCTGAAGGCAATGAAAGTCGCAGCTCCCGTTATCGATTTCTATCGCCCAAGAGGATGTGACAAACCGGTCAGATACGCGGCATTACCAGAATATCAGACAGATTTAACGAAGGCCCTGAAAGCAGCGGTTAATAAATTGACCACGCGTGTAGAGGGGATAGTTAAGCCGCTTCCGCCCGAGCTGCCATGCTGGCTGATGCTGGATTGTGATAACGATCTGTATCCCCTGATTGAAGAGCAGCTTAAAGCCGATCTCTCACTCAAGACGGGCAGGATTTTTCGCCTGATGGCCGGAAAAGGGCTGGGGGCGTTTGATGCCTGGCTGGACAAGCGATGGGACAACCCTGGCATTCTGGTTGCCATCACGCTGTCGTTACCGGCGTCTCCCCGGGAAGAATATGCTGATGCTGTCTCAATGGTGGTATTGAGCAACCGCAAAGCCAATGCCTTGCCGGATGCGCTCCGCCTCCATCGCCCCGAAAGGGGAACAGAAACAACGCTCACAAAGACGCTCACCCGGGCGCTGCTCTGGTCGAAGATCCTGCCCAATGAACTCAAAGGAAGCTGGATCTCCGGTCCCACATTGACGTCGGGCAGCGGCTGGAATAATGCCTGCGAAGAGAGCGAAGTGGAATTTAGTCTTTCAGAAGACAATTCCAGTATCGATCCCGTGCTGGGATATACCGGCCATGCTGCTCCATGGCTGGCCATCACGCTTGCTAATGCTGACGTTGAACAACGAGGGGCGCAGGTTATCGCCGCACAACCCGCCGCTGATAAGGACGACATCTGGGTCGCCGTCATCACCAAAGAAGAAGTTCGCAAGGAATCGCCTAAGAATGTCTAAGGTAAAAGTCAAAACACTCATCGGCTCGGTTGTGACTGTCGCCTTTTTCCTGACAGCCATCGTGGCATTTTTGTTTTATGCCTTTCCGGAAAATGTGGCCTCAGCCACCGGCTTCGGACCGTATGACGGTCAACGAATACTCACATTCTGCGCCATTATGGTTGCCGCGATGTTTTTACTCGGCTGGCTGACAGAGAAGGCTTTCGACTTCGCCGGTAAATCCGGGTTGTATTTCCAGTGGGGCCAGAAAAAGGCTGAGAGTATCACTCCGGTGACGAACACCATTCTCAGTGAAGAAGATGACGAAGAACCGGTCTTCAGCGAAGACGCCGTGTCCGAACACCTGCGCTTTCGCTATGGGCGCCGCTGGCAGCGTAAGGTGCGAATCCTGCTGGTAATGGGGAATCCGGACGACGTCCATAAAGCAGCCCCGGGCCTGTGCCATGATCTCTGGCAGGAAGGCGACGGCAACGTGCTGATTTATGGAGGTAATGCACAGTCCCTCCCGGATGAGGTCTTCCTTTCAAAACTGAAACGCCTGCGATCCGGGCAACCGGTTGATGGCATCATTCATGTAATCAGTACCTCAGCCCTCCCGACGGATAGCGAACGGGATGCCTTCTTGCGTTGTCGCCAGAAAGCCGACCACCAGTTGGGCTGGCAGGCGCCTGTCTGGCTGTGGCTGACTGACAACGCTACTGGCGCTCAGCAGGACGAGGAAACGGCTGCGACAGGGATCATATTCGGGCCGGAAGGCACCGTGAAAGGCGCGGGTGAAGCCTTTTCTACTCTGGCTCTACACCTGCAAAAAGCTGGTATGGCACAGATACTGAATAATCCGGCTCATAACGGTCTACTTCACTTGTCCTTCCGACTGCGGCAGGAGCTGAAAGCCAGTCTGGGTGTTTTGCTCTGCGAGCTGATGCAGGGATCTGCGGCCTTGCATTTACGTGGGGTCATGTTCAGCCCTGAACTGACCGTTGCCGGAACGGTACCAAACACACACGCCGACACACCGACTTGGAAAGCCGTCATTGATGACTGTAATGCCGTCAGCGGCAGGAAGCTAGGCTTCGACTGGCTGAAGATGCTGCGGTTAATTCTGCTTTCACTGATTGTCCTGTGGGGGGCCGGTACACTGCTGTCCCTTATTGTTAACCGTACCCAAATTTATCAGGCGCAGGAAATGGCGAGGAAGGCAGCAGATACTGCAAAACCACTGGCTGAACGCCTGCACAACCAGCTTGTACTCCAGCAGGTCATTGCCCGTCTTCAAAACCGCGAGGCGACCGGTGCGCCATGGTATACCCGTTTTGGACTCAATCAGGACAGCGATACGCTCGCGGCGCTCTGGCCGTTGTATGCCCGCAACAATATCCTGCTAATGCGTGATGCCGTTGCAGCTAACCTGCAGCATCAACTGAACGCCTTCGTGCAACTTCCTCCAGCAAGTGATGCCCGCACACAGGGTACACAGCGTACTTACGATGTGCTGAAAAGTTATCTGATGATGGCCCGGCCGGACAAAGCCGATGCCGGATGGCTGGCGAAAAATATGCTAAAGGTCTGGCCGAAACGACAGGGCGTGCCGGATGGCATCTGGCAGGCGCTGGCGCCGAAACTGCTGGGTTTTTATGCTCAGAACCTCCCTTCGCATTCGGACTGGAAAATTAAGCCGGATGCTGAACTTGTCGCGACCGTGCGCCAGATCCTGCTTAAACAGATTGGCCAGCGTAACGCCGAATCCGGTCTGTATCAGGACATGCTTAAGCGTGTAGCCAGCAATTGGCCGGATTTAACGCTAGCGGATATGACCGGCGATACTGATGCCTCAACAGTGTTCAGGACGGAAGAAGTGGTGCCGGGAATGTTTACCCGCCAGGCCTGGGAAGAGCAGGTACAGGATGCCATTAACGAGGTGGTTAAAACCCGCCGGGATGAAATCGACTGGGTACTGACGGATAAGACCCACCAGCCGGGAAGCGATATCTCCCCTGAAGCACTGAAGACCCGTCTGACTGAGCGTTACTTTACTGATTTTGGCAATGCCTGGCTGAATATGGTTAACAGCATTCAGTGGCAGGAGGCGACTTCGCTGTCAGAAGCTATAGCCCAGCTCAACCTGATCGGGGATGTGCGCCGTTCGCCACTTGTTGCGCTGATGAATACCCTAAACTACCAGGGAAAAACAGGAGATAAGGACAAGGCTCTGGCGGATTCAATAGTGGATTCAGCAAAAAAACTGGTTGGCCGAAAAAGATATGCCCGACAGTTCATTGAGCAGGCGCAGGGGCCAAAAGGACCGCTGGAGGATGTTTTTGGGCCGCTGAAGGGATTCATGGAAGGAAAAGAGGGTACGGGACGTAACGGTAACCTGAGTTTCCAGTCCTGGCTTGCCCGCGTCACCCAAGTACGCCTTAAACTTCAGCAGGTTACCAGTGCGCCGGATCCGCAAGCCATGTCTCAGATGCTAGCTCAGACCGTATTTCAGGGTAAGGCTATCGATCTGACCGACACGCGTGATTACAGCAGTCTGGTCGCAGCCAGCCTGGGGCAGGAGTGGAACGGTTTCGGTCAGTCCCTGTTTGTGCAACCGTTGGATCTGGCCTGGCAACAAATACTGGCTCCGGCAGCGGGAAGCCTTAATACCCGGTGGCAGACGACCATTGTCGAACAATGGAACAAAGCCTTTGCCGGTCGCTATCCGTTTAAACCCACCGGAAGTGATGCCTCACTACCTTTGCTAGCTCAGTTCCTGCGCAGTGATTCAGGACGTATCGCTATGTTCCTGCAAACCAACCTCGGCGGCATTCTTCATCAGGAAGGGAATCGCTGGGTAGTTGACCCTTCAGCAAGCCAAGGGATGGAGGTGAACCCGGATTTCCTGCGGGCAATCAACCAACTGGCTGAATTGTCGGATATCGTTTTTGCAGAGGGGGATGCGAACGTACATTTCGAATTAATGGCGCGTCCTTCCCGTGATGTGGCCCGTATGCAGTTAACGCTTGATGAGCAAAATCTGGACTTCTTTAACCAGATGGAAAGCTGGCAAAGCTTTACCTGGCCGGGAAACACGTACTATCCAGGGGTGAGTCTCCGCTGGCGTAGTGTCAGCAGCGGGATGCAGCTTTACGCAAACAACCAAGGGAACTGGGGTTTCATTCGTCTGCTGGATATGGCCCAGAACACATCTCTTGATGCGAGCCGCACGCAGTTGGTATGGATCACCCCTGAAGGTAATCCACTGAAGTTTGTTATACGCAGCGAACTGGGCGACGGTCCGCTTGCTTTACTGAAGCTTAAGGGGTTTACGCTGCCCGACACTATCTTCAGCGTCGCCGCTGGCGCAGAAGAGCGCCAGTAACGGTGTGCGGGAAAACTCACCCTGCACTGGCTTTTGCAAAACAGGTTGAAGGCTGGTCACCAGGTATTTTCAGCGAGGTAGATAAATGGCGGGAGGCTGAATCATCGGCTCCCAGGCAATTTATGACCTTTCGGCAGTGTCGGGCATGGCTCAGTGACTGGCTGAAGCATAACCCAGCGCCAGTGGAAGGATTCTTTTGTCCCGTGATCATAAAACGTTTCCCGCCACATATCTTTTATATGACGCTTGCGGCCTGGCGAACCGGTATAACGCTCCTCCATTGCGATGAATCTCTCTTTCGGATCACGGGAGAAACCCGCCAGACCAACGCACTGACAGGATAAATGTTTCACCGCCTGTCATTTTGGGAATTCTGGCTCGATTTTACGGCTGACACAACCTTTGCTGAAGGCCAGGGTGCGCTGATGGACGCATTTTCCACCCTTGTCGATCGTGATAACCAGACGGATGCGCTGCTCGCCCTGACGCTCGCTCAGGATCCGCTTTCCCGGGAGTACGATCCGATGGAGATAGATTATCTTGCGTTAACCAATCCTGCCTCCATGGCCATCAGCCAGCAGGAAGAGGGGAGCCGTGGGCTTTAGCACGCCGTATTGCCGGTGCTGTTCTGGCTTTGCTCGGAGAGCGGCGAATGGGGAAGGGAGGGGAAACCGGTGAGACCCGCACCCAGACGTGTCGGAAAGCATCAACGTCTCATCCCGCCGGACAAGCCTGTGCAGATTTTTGCATGCGTCCGGGCCGGTTCCGCGCTCAGGCAGGCACCGCGAGCGCCGGAAGCCAGTCCCTCAGGGGACAACCCCTCCACGCCCCATCGGCGCCTTCGCCCCCATGTCAGAAAAGCCCACTGGCAAAGCTACTGGAAGGGCAAACCCACCCAGGGGGAGGAGAAAAGTATGTTGCTGAAATGGAAGCCACCGCAAATCGTCAATGGCAAGGACGACGATTCTCTGGAAGCGGTCGTGAGATTTATGAAAGAGACTAACAAACGGGAAAAAGAATGAGTTCACCGGAAGATCTGTTAACCGCCTGCGCCACAAGCCAGGAAGAAAGGCAACGCCTCATTTCTTGCGCAAATGACGCCCTGTCGCTCTGGGATAACTGGCTGCACCCGTTCACCTCCGGGGCTGAAACCGGGGACGACCCCGCATACGATGATAATTTTCAGCTGATGCGTGAAGAGATTAATAAGCTTTCAGGGACCGATTCAGCGCTGTTGTGCGAGTTGGCCCAGAAGTGTCTTTGCGAATGCGCTAAAGATATTCGTGTGGTGACCTGGTACGTACAAGCCCGACTCAGCCGCGACGGCGAAAAAGGGTTGTCCGAAGGCTTACTGCTTCTTGTCGCGATGTTGACTCGCTACGGGCAGGCATGT
Source organism: Leclercia sp. LSNIH8 (assembly GCF_002920195.1). NCBI lineage: Bacteria > Pseudomonadati > Pseudomonadota > Gammaproteobacteria > Enterobacterales > Enterobacteriaceae > Leclercia > Leclercia sp. LSNIH8. The sequence goes on from NZ_PQJY01000003.1 coordinate 45,042, forward strand.
CATCCCCAGCGTCCCGCTGCCCGTAAAGCTGCGCTGGAGTGGCTGAACAGTGCAAAAGTTATTGATGCACTACTGTTATGGCCCGAGGTGGACAGCAACGATGCCGGTTTGACGGCTGGCGCCATAAACCTGCTTGAATCCGCCTTGGCAGACTGGCCGGAATCTGAAAAACCGTCATTTGCAGGCCTCTGTACCGCTCTTGAAAACCGCCTGGCACGCTCAGGTGGCATGGAAGCACTGGTTCCCCAGAACAGCAGCGTCCAGGAGCACAGGCGTGAAACTGCCCATTCAGATTCACCGCAACTGTCAGCAGTGAAATCGGGCCGCGATTTACTCGACCAGGCAAAGCTACTTTCCCGCTGGCTGAGCGAACAACCTCAGGGCTGGCTGGCTTCTCACCGGCTGATTAAGACTGTGCGGTGGGATACGGTCGATCAGATCCCCGCTCTCGACAGTAGCGGTCGCACCCGTCTGGTACCGCCGAAACCCGAGTATCGCGCACAACTGAAGCGACTATATCTTCAGAAAAATTGGACCGAGCTGGTTGAGCAGGCCAGCCAGATGTATTGCGAAGGGGTCAACCATTTCTGGCTCGATCTTCAGTGGTACCTCTGGCAGGGGCTCAGCTATGCCGGTCAGCCATGGGATACCTGGACAGACTGCATCCTGTTCGATCTACGGTTGCTCCTTAAACGCCTCCCAGGTCTTGAAGGGCTGGCTTGGAATGACGGTACCCCCTTTGCCGACGAAGTCACCACCGCCTGGATTGCTGAAAAAGTGAATCAAGAGGGCCTGATGTACGGCGATGAACCCGCTACCGTCGTTAATGGTCAGGCTGATGATGTGCTGCTCCTTGAGTCCGAAGCCATGGAAAAGGGAGACACGGAAGGTCCCGAAGCGGCGCTTGCCTGGCTCCAGTCCCGACCGGGAATGGACACACCACGCCATCGCTGGCTGATACGCCTGCTGATGGCCCGGGTGGCTGAGCAGTATGGCCGAAACGAAATGGCGCTTCATCTGCTTGGCGAACTGACTACCTGTGCACCACAGCTGACGCTGGGAGACTGGGAACCCGCTCTGTTGTTTGAGGTCCAGGCCCGACGCCTGAAGCTTCTGCGGATGAAAGCCAGTCGCAGCGAATCTGATAAAGCCCGTCTGATGCCCGAAATGGATACGCTGCTGGCGGGGCTGATCGCCATTGACCCGGCCCGTGCCATGGTGCTCTGTGGATAATGTTCTCTTTAATAATTTTCAGGAATGCCGTGCATGGATGATTTAACCCTGCGCTATTACGAAGCAGAGATGCGCTACCTGCGTGAAGCCGGTAAAGAATTTGCCCGGGCTCACCCGGACCGGGCAGCAATGCTTAATCTGGATAAACCCGGCGCTCGCGATCCTTATGTGGAACGCCTGTTCGAAGGTTTTGCCTTCCTGATGGGCCGTCTGCGTGAAAAGCTGGATGATGACCTGCCGGAGCTTACTGAAGGGCTGGTCAGTCTGCTGTGGCCACACTATATGCGGACCATCCCGTCGCTGGCCATCGTCGAGTTTTCGCCTGACTGGCGTAGTCTTCGTCAGGCCGAAATGCTGACTGAAGGCTTCTCCGTGCTGTCACGTCCTGTCGGGCCACATAAAACAGCCTGTCAGTACCGGACAACCCGCGATGTGCTGCTACAGCCGCTGTACCTTGCAGATGCTCGCCTGCACACGGAAACTGATGGCCGCTCTGCTATCCGTCTGCGCTTCGAATGCCCAGAAAAAGTGGATTGGCTTAAAGCCGGGATCGACAAAGTCGCCATTTTTCTTAACGCAGAGAGTCCAGTTAGCTCAGCGCTACATCTGGCATTGACCCGTCGTGTACACGCCATGTATGCCCGTCATGCCGGTACACATTCTGAACGTCATCAGTTTGACGGCTGGTGCAAACCCATGGGCTTTGACGACAATGACGGCCTTTGGAAAAAAGCCGATACAGCCTTCAGTGGTTACCAGCTGCTGCTAGAGTACTTCAGCTTCCGTCCGAAGTTTATGTTTGTTGAGCTGCGCGGTCTCGATACCATCGGGCTCACTGCGGCCAGCACCTGGTTTGAAATCGACATTGTGCTCAGTGAAGCCTGGTCATCCGATCTGCCTTTTGAGACAGAAAACTTCCGGCTGCACTGTGCACCGGTCATCAATCTCTTTACCCTGGAAGCCGACCCGCTGACCCTTAACCCGCTGGATAACGAATACCTGCTCAGGCCGCTGCGTCTTCAGGATGGACATACCGAGATTTACAGCGTCGATAATATTCATGGCGCGGTGAAGAATGGCAAACATCCCTATGTACCGTTCACCAGCTTCCGGCACCGGGGCGGTATGATGCGCCACGATGCCCCTGAACGTTATTACCACACCCGCGTGAAACGCGGCCCCTCTGGCCTGTATGACACCTGGTTAATTCTCGGGGGACGTTCGTTCGAGCTGGAGCAGCTGTCCGATAAACCGGAATCCCTCTCGATGCGAATAACCGGGACCAATGGCCAGCTTCCGCGCAAAGCGCTGGAAAGTACGCTCCTGGACAGGGTGGTCAAATCCGGCAAAGTGCCCGTCAGAGTACTGAACGTCACAGCACCGACGATGCCGCTATATCCCCCGGCAAACGACCGATTTCACTGGCGGGTGATGAGTCACCTCGGATCAAACTTCCTCAGCATGATGGACAATCCGGAAGTGCTGCGGGGTACGCTGGCGCTCTATGACTGGACCAACGATGAAATGAACCGCCGTCGGCTTGAAGCAATCGTTGCCGTGAAGCACACACTGATCCGGCGTTTTGAAAAGGGCTTTATGCTCCGGGGCGTGGACATTGAGGTCACGCTGAATATGGATAATTTTGCAGGCGAGGGCGATGTGAATCTCTTCGGGGAGATGCTGCATCGGTTCTTCGCGCTCTATGCCGATATTCACCTCTTTAACCAGCTTACGCTGGTACTGCAACCGACAGGGAAACGACTGAGATGGCGCGAGAATCACAGCCAGCATGTACCGGGCTAACGCTGGCCCTTAACAAAGATATCTGGCGGGCCAATTTCTATCGTTTTTGCCAGCTGCTGGAACAGGAAAATCCGGACGCGCCGAAACTGGGCACCACCAGCAATCCGGGCGACGATCCGGTACGATTCAGACCATGGCCTGGTATGGGATTCCCGGTCAATACCCTGAAAGCGGTTGAGACCGACGAAGACCATCCGACATTACCCCCAACGGTTCGCACGACATTTCTCGGGGTGTATGGCGTGGACTCCCCTCTGCCGACATCTTACCTGGATGACATTGCGCAGCGCCGCGAAGGACATGAGGCGGTCACCTCATTCCTGGACATTTTCAGCCACCGGATCATCACGCAGTATTACCGGATCTGGCGAAAATACGCCTATCCGGCGACCTTCGAGGCAGGTGGCCGTGACGCCACATCACAGTGTCTGCTGGGGCTGGTCGGACTCGGTATACCAGGCACGGCGGAACAGGTGGCTACACCTGTTTCCCGTTTTCTGGCCCTGCTAGGCACCATGCGATTACCCACCCGCAATGCCGAAGGTATCCGGGCCCTGGTGAGCCTGCTGGTACCGAATACCCGGGCAAGTATCACCGAACCCGATCCGGTTAAGGTCCATATCGATAATCGCAGTGGACTGGGGGCCAGAAACCGCATCCATCTTTCGCAGCGGGCTACCCTGGGTAAAACGGCAAAGGAAGCATGCAGCCGGGTACTGGTGACGCTGGAGACAGCGGATCCGGACGAGGCGGAAGGCTGGTTACCCGGTGGTGTCCTCCATACCGATTTGCTGGTCCTGTTGCGCGTCTATCTCGGCTACCGCAGTGACGCCCGATTGCGCCTCACCGTACCCGTGCGGTTGTTGCCTGAGCCCCGCCTTGGCAAAGGCAGGCGTATCCAACTGGGCCGTACCGGTTTGCTGGGTCTGAAATCGGGCAAACTCAGCAATAACCGGGAGACTCTGACCGTCAGTCTGGGCTGCTATGAAGGGCTGCAATGTTCTGCGCTACCGTCCGCTGAAGACGGAATTTATCGCTTCGATAATCACATATTCCCACTTTCACTAAAGGAACATTTGAATGGCAACAGTAACCCGCTGGTGGGCGCTGACACTTATTGCCTGTAGCCTGCTCGCTGGCTGCGGACTGACTCAGACCGTCACGGACGGTACGGTCAGCATCACGAAATCCATCTTCTACAAGAAAATTAAAATACTGCATCTGGATCTTACCCCGCGCACGGCCATTAACGCCGATGGCGCACAGATGCCGCTGGCGACAATGGTGCGGGTTTATCAGCTCAGGGATCGTAAAGCGGTTGATGCCGCTGATTACCAGACACTGCTGCGCAGGGCCGATACGGTACTTAAGGATGACGTGCTGGCATCGAAAGAGCTGCTGGTGATGCCCGGCGGCAGCGTGACGCTCAATATGCCCATGGACGAAGACGCTCAGTTTGTGGCTGTGGTGGGACTGTTTAACCGACCCGATATGAAGGACAACCGCTGGCGCCTGGTGCTGACCCGTGACGACCTTGACCCGGACAAACCCCGCACAATTGAACTGGGTGATGGCTGGCTCAGCCTTGTGCCGGTAAAGGAGTGACGTGATGGATAACTGGTCAGCGCTTTTTGACGGACAGACCCGTTACTTTCTGGATATTAATGACAGTACAGTGAAGCCGGATGTCTTGCGCTTTCGCGGCAGGGAAGCCCTGAGCGAACCATTCATATGGGACATTGAGTTCACCTCCCTGCATGCGAACATTCCCCCGGAACAGGTGCTGATGAAATATGCCTCTTTCCGGATGCGGAGCGGTAAAAATGTCCACGGCATTGTGACCCGCCTGGAATGGCTGTCCACATCAAAAGACCAGTCCCACTACCGGCTCACGCTCAGTTCCCGCCTGGCGCTCCTGGGATACACCCGGCAGTGCGCCGTATTTCAGAACCAGTCCGTCCCTGAAGTGGTGGAGCAGGTGCTGCGCAAACACAGGCTGGAGGGACCTGATTTTGAATTCAGACTGGAGCGCACCTACCCGGCACGTGAAATTATCACCCAGTGGCAGGAAACTGATCTGCAATTCATCCAGCGAATTTTGTCTGAGGTGGGAATTTACTGGCGCACGGAGATGGACGATGTGCGCGGTCTGGATACGTACATATTTGCCGACAGCCAGCTTAACTATCAGTTTGATGTTCGTCTGCCGTACCGCGAGCCATCGGGCCTGTTCGACGGCGCGGCAGAATCGGTGTGGGATGTGCGGACCTGGCACAACATCGCCACCGGGAGCGTCGCCACGCGGGATTACAATTACCGGACAGCCAGCACGCTGATGGATGCAATGGTCAGCGTGCGCAGTGATGCGGTCACCACCGGGGAGCACTATCGCTACGCAGCGCCTTACCGTGACGCAGGTAATGACGCCAGCCCGGAGCCGGAAACCGAATCCGGCGCATTTTATGCCCGGCTTCACCATGAGCGGGAGCTCAATAAATCAGCCCGCATTCATCTGTTCAGCAACGCCTCACACCTTACCCCCGGGCAGGTGCTGGAGCCGCAGGGCGATGTCATTACGGCCCTGAAAGAGGGCGTCATCCTTACACTGGTGACCTTCCGGGGAGCCCGTGATTCCCGTCTGCATGTGTCGGTCTGGGGAATGCCCTACACCGAACGTTACTGTTTTCGCCCGGCGGAAATCCCGCGTCCTGAAATTCACGGCACGCTTCCGGCCCGGATTGAGAGCAGAGAAAAGAACGATATCTACGCTCACCTGGACGAGCATGGGCGCTACCGGGTGAAACTAGACTTCGACCGGGAAGGGACAGAGTCGGGTTACGGCTACCTGTGGCTGCGGATGGCGAAACCTTATGCCGGAGAAACGCTGGGCTGGCATACGCCGCTCATCGATGGCACCGAAGTGGCGATTGCGTACAGCAACGGTGATATTGACCTGCCGTACATCGCGTATGCGCTGCACGACTCGGAACATCCCGACCTCGTGAACCGGGACAACCACACCCGCAACATACTGCGTACCCCGGCGAACAACAAGCTGCGGATGGAAGACCGGCGTGGTGAGGAGCACATCAAACTCGCCACAGAATACGGTAAAACGCAGCTCAACAGCGGGCTGCTGGTGGACAGCCAGGGGCAACGTCGCGGTCAGGGAACTGAGCTGCGTACCGATGAGTGGGGAACCCTGCGTGCCGGTAAGGGGCTCTTTGTCAGCGCGGATGCCCAGGCCAAAGCGCAGGGCGACGCACTGGACATGGAGGCCGCGCTGAAGGAAATCGACAGGCTTAACCAGCAACTGCAGCAGCTGGAAATCGCGGCGGAGCAGGCTCAGGCGCTGAAGGCGGATGTTGACAGCCAGATAGAGATGTTTGAGCAGCGGCTGAAGCCTCTCAATGAGGCGCTGCTGATGTCCGCTCCGAAAGGGATGGCGCTGACCAGCGGTGAGCATCTGCAAATGACGGCCACAAAAAACGTTGCCATTAACGCCGGGGGCGATATCAGCGCCAGAATAATGGGCAATGCGACCCTGCTTACCGGGGAGAAACTGGGGCTCTTTGCCCGCACCGGACAACTGAACCTGAAATCCGGGGAGGGGCCGGTGGAGGTCCAGGCGCAGAACGCCAGTATGCGGCTGTTTGCAGAGAAGAAGCTGACGCTGAGCTCAGCGAGTGACATCTCGTTTGCCGGGAAAAAACGTATAACGCTCATCGGAGGGGAAAGCTATCTGCGACTTGAGGCTGGGAAGGTCGAGTATGGCACGACAGCGTCGTATATACGGAAGGTGAAGCGGACTATGGCAGCAAGTTCTAGTAGTTCGCCTTTAAGCACAAAAACAATGCCACTTGTTGATGATTTAATAAAAGAGGGTTTATACGATGAACAATTCCGCGTAATTGATGATAAAGGTAAACCAATATGTAAAATACCATATTTTATTCGCAATGAAAGCGGGGAAATATTTAAAGGTTTTACAGATTCTCAAGGATTATGTAAGCGAGTGTTCACTAACGAACCATCAAAATTAACTGTTTGGTTGGGAGTGCATGCGCTGGAGAAATGGTAAATGAGTGAACATACAGCAGTAACAAATGAAAATCAAAATTCCATTTATGATGTGACAGGCTCTTTAATGCCTGCTCGCGCATTTTTCTTTATCATTGTTGATGAACCGGGAAAAGATGGTTTTCTAGTAAGGAAAATATATGCTTCACCATCAAATCCATACCTATCAAAAATGAACTTATCACCTTTCAGAATGCTTTCTGAAACAGACCCGGAAAGATACGGATTAATCCCAAAAGACTTTAACTCATCAACTAGTGTGGCTGAGCATGTCATGGGGAATAACAAGTCACCATACATATCTACTAGTTCAATATTTCCCGGGGGCTCTCCAAGATTCGATGGCAAGACTATTTATATTGATGTAGACAAAGCATTGAAATCAGGAGCCAAACTGGTAACCACTGATGAAATACTTAAAACCCTTGATGAATATAAATCGCACAATCCTCACTTAGCAAAACGCGTAGATAAAATTGCTTCATATGTCAGAGACATAGACAAAGAGATCTTGGTTAAAGGTGAAAAAATACCTGCAAAAGCAATTTTTACCCCAGAGTCGTTAACGATTGTAAAAAGCCTGTCAAAGGTAGGGCGCGTTGTAAAGGTTGTTGGGATAGCATTGACAGCTTATGATCTTGAGCAGGCAACCGAAAAATCAGTGGCTACAGCAAGCGTTAAGCCTGTCAGCGCAGAAGTTATACGTCAGGCGGGAGGCTGGGGAGGATTTGTTGCAGGGGCGAAGATAGGAACAGTTGCAGGAGCAGCAGTAGGCATAGAAACTGGTCCTGGAGCGTTTCTAACTGGACTTGTTGGGGGAATAATATTCGGAGCAGCTGGATATTATGGAGCGGACTGGGTTGCGGATTATATTGATGAAAATTAATTTTGGTCGTTTATTTAGTAGAAAGAATAGTCTTCAGGATATCTATCCTGAGAATATCTTTATCACAAACTCCGAATCAGAAAAAAGATATCCCTCATTTGTTTTTGTTGGGGGTGAGGTGTTTGCATACTCAACTAGGTTTATGATTAAATCCGATGATTTACCAAAGCTAGTTGAAAAAATAGAGGGAAGGTTTAACAAAAAAATAAACGACAACGAGGCTATTTTGTCGCTCAAAAACAGAACCCTTCACTATTACCAGTTTAAAGAGTTTGGACAAATAATAGTGGATATAATCACCAATGATAACAACATCATTGATGATATTTCTGCTTTGGCTTTAGAACCACCATTACCAGGCGCTGTATTCCCTAACCGGGATATTGAATCCTACGGCAGTTTACAAGGAGATATAGAGACGTGGTGGAATATATATTGGTTTCCTTTCTGGGGGCGGTTGTCGCTAGAAGAGAAAAAACATTATGTTGAACAAAGAAATATATCTAACGACCTTAAGGAATTCCTGCTTCTCCATAACTAACATCATTCCCGCAAAATGACATGACCAAAGGTGGGCGCTGACGCTTATTGCCTGTAGCCTGCTCGCTGGCTGCGGACTGACTCAGACCGTCACGGACGGTACGGTCAGCATCACGAAATCCATCTTCTACAAGAAAATTAAAATACTGCATCTGGATCTTATCCCGCGCACGGCCATTAACGCCGATGGCGCACAGACGCCGCTGGCGACAATGGTGCGGGTTTATCAGCTCAGGGATCGTAAAGCGGTTGATGCCGCCGATTACCAGACGCTGATAATGTGAAGCGAGATTTTTTGTTTCTGGAAGCGTTCTGGCCGGGTTTTTATCTGAAGCCCGAAGTGGATAAATGGCTGAGAACCCCAAATGGTTATTCAGTTGATCAGCGGGTTGAAGATTATATGCATGTGATGATAAACAGGGAAAGGAGGGGACTCTGATGGTCATGATCCCACCAGTGGTGACAGGGGGAGTGGGCGGGGCTGCAACCGGAAGTGTCGGTGTGGCCGGTGGTTCAACCGCAACAGCAACATTTCCCGTAGCAGTAGGCAGCCATGGCGGCTGGGAAGATGAGGATATGTCTTATCCTAATTCAGGCAATGGGTCGCGTCAGGGGACCGGAGGGTTTGACTATCAGGGAAAACCTTATGATCCGATGCTGAATGACCCCATGGTGGCCAGTGCAGAGACGCTCGGTGATTTCTGGGAAGATGATATGGATTACTCAGAAACGGTAAGTTATGAGGGCGTCGAGACCAGAGCAGGAGCACAGGCGAAGACGGACGAAAAAACCTGTGAGAACTGTTCTCCGGAAGGGAAGGTGATGCAGATGGTCAGGCGTTGTTCGCGATGGAGTATGGTTACAATCAACTACCAGACGCGTATCTGCGGCACGTTTTATAACCCAAAAAGAAAGTAGCTACAGGAATATAAGTACTGTGGCGTATCGTTTGATGGCTGGAAGGATAAGTTGTGTCAGTTCTGGGAGGCTAAGGTGCGATATGATCAATTTTTGATCAGCTCTCGACAAAAAAACATTGGTGGAAAGGGGACAGGAATGCTGTGAAACAGGCTGGCCGACATCAGGCTGTTGCAACAATAAATCAACCACTAAAAGTGGTTTGGGTTTTTATGCATCCGATTAGTTTTGCCTACTTTCAAAGGATGTTTATTGGATTTAAAGACATAATTGTAAGGTATCAGCCATGAAGTTAGATTACCGAATAGAACATGAGTTTGACCGCTGTGAATCAATAAAACCAGTAGAACTTGCAACTCTTTTTCAAGGAGTTGCAAAACAATTGGATTAACTTTTAGAGACTAAAAGTTCATGGTATGAACAAGGATATTCAAGAAAGCAGGCCCTGCAATACATAATATTTACTGAGGATGGGCTATCCGAAGATGTTCTTGCCCGTTGGGAGAAGGAGTATAAAAAAGACTATCCGAATTGGACCGCTGGTATTTGGGATGGTGGGTCTGATGAAGATAGTGCAGGAGTGGATTGTTATCAGTCATATTCTAATACTCACCGCAGGAAAAATCCTCTGAGCTTGGTTGTCAGTTTTTCTATAGAGTTGAATCAAACAAGTATTAGCGTTGAAAAAATGGTTGCTTTTTTAGCTTTTTTGTTGCATTCAACCGATGGCTGTACTTATTTTTGTGTGGAATCTGGCGGTTATAGTTTTTCCGAAATAATCCCTAAAGAGAATGGATATGACGAAGTATATAAAAAAGTATTTCCCGATAGAATATCTTGCGGATGGATGTTATTCATACCTGCCATTATTTTACCTGACTTGATTCTAGAAGCAGTCAAAGTTATTCCTGTTCTAAAGGATAACAAACAGATTGGAACAATTGTTGTTTCAACTGAAGAAGTATTTGATGGAAATAACAAAGACCACATAGGCAAAGCTAACGATATTGAAATTAAGCTTCTGGATCTTGGCTTGTTGCCATTGATGACGGAGTTTTAATTTTGACAGGCGCAGTAAGAATTTTACATATAAAGTAACATCAACGGGAAAACCTTATCCAGCAGTTGAAGTTGAAGAAACAATTAACTCAGTAAAAGCAGAAACGCTTGGTGCCCAAATAAAAACAATGAGTTGGAAAAACATGGGATTTGGAAAAAATACAATCGTTGCAATGAATATTTTAATTGCAGTCCTTGGGTGCATTCTTGTTGTCACTGTTCATTATTTCGGCTACAAATGTTATATGGAATATTTCACTCCTCGAAGTAGAGGTGTCGGACTTGGATTTGTAATGTTATATATGCGATATATTATAATCCTAATAATATTACTTTCAATCTTCATTAAATTAAAATATTCAATGTCCTTCCTTGGCTTGGCTTGGCTTGGCTTGGCTTTTGTATTTATGTTTTATACATGGTATGGAACAAATCCACTTCGAGTAATATTGATGTTTGGTTACTCATTGTCCGGTTACGCAATAATTATTTTTGCAAAAAAACTTAAAAGAAATATAGAATAAATTCTATCCCTTAGGACCTAAGCCTCTATCATTTAAAATAATTCGATATATTATGAATCAAAAAGCGCCCTCCTTATATGAAATACTTACTGGCAACTTTACAGGAGACCTTCCCCTTGAGGTTGTAAACGAAGAAGACCAGGTCATTTTATCTGTACTAGATAATATCCAGCGTATTTTGAACGCCCGTGCTGGAACTATAAGCCATTTACCAGATTATGGTTTGCCCGATATGACCAAAATTCTGCAAGGCATACCTGGGACAGCCCACAAGCTGATCGATACGCTGGCCGGTGTTCTGCTCAAATACGAACCCCGTTTGCAGTCACTCAATGTCACCTTACTTGAACAGCAAACGCCTGGCGAACTGCGTTACGCTATCGATGCGGAACTTAAAGGCATTGGCCTTGTGCGCTACGGCACTGAATTTATGCCCGAAGGCCGGGTGCTTATCCGTCACCTGAAACAGCAGCAGTACCTGGACGCCCGTTCCGCGATTTAGTTTTAATTCTGGCTGAACCCTCATGACAATACTCTCTGAACGCCACCATAAAACCGGCGGCGACCCGCGCACGCTCGCAGATTATGTCGCTCTGCGTAATGAAATGAACAAACTCATTCATCCGGCACGTCCGGATGTGAACTGGCAACAGGCAGAAAAATTTTGCCTGTCGCTTTTGAACAAAACGGCACGGAACTCCAGACTGCCGCCTGGTACACCCTTGCTCGCACACATCTGTCCGGGCTGACGGGCCTGAACGAGGGACTGTCGATCATGAACTCGCTGGTCACCCGGGACTGGGGCAATCTGTGGCCGCAACAGGTACCTGTCCGGATGGAAATCCTCGCTACGCTCAGTAAACGGCTGAAACAGGCTCTACGATCCTGGCCCCTGACGTCTGCCGATCTCAGCCAACTGAACCAGGCCCGGGAACAGCTGCTCGTTCTGGACGAGACGTTAAGACGTCTGGAATTAACGCCTGTCAGCCAACTCGACACGTTGCGCAGCCATATCAATAGCGCGACGGTGCGGCTGGGTAAGAGCGATAAAATCGGTGAGAAGCCGGTTACCGCAACAGCTGAAGCGGAAACCCCTGCCAGCGGGAATCCCGGTGAGGCAGCCGGGTGCGTAAAAAGGGCGCATGAGCCTGAGCCGCTGCTGAAGGCAGTGAAGGGATCCCCACCGCCCTTGAATCCCTGGAAGCCTTTCGCTGGCGGTATGGCGACCATGTTGCTGCTGGCCGGGATCCTCGCAGGGGGATGGCTGGCGATGCACCAATCTGACCCGTCGCAGGAGCTGGTTGCTGTAACTCTTTCTCCCTTGCCAGCAACGCGTTCTGTCGATCGGCGGCTTCACGCAACATCTGAAACAGATATTCGCCAGACACAGCAGCAGTTAGAGCAGTTATTGCAGTTAAAGCCAGACTGGGCTCTCAGCTATGGCGATAGCCTGGTGCAGCAGGCACTCAGGCTATCGCCCGAAGAGGGCAAAGCTCTGGCGCATCAGTGGCAACAGCAGAAGGATGCTTCTGCCCTGGCGCCAGAAAGCCTGACCGGCTGGCATCAAGGCGTGACGCAGCTTGAGCAACTGGCGAAGCGGCTTAACGCCCTGGATGAGCAGAAGGGTAAGTATATGACCGTCAGCGAACTGAAATCGGCGATTTTCGCCATCACGCAGTCGCTTAATCGTACCGTTCCGGTTGAGGAGCAGTTGCGCCAGCTCTCCGTTACCCCCGCAGAGCAAAGCAGTAATGCCGTCCGGCAGCGTCAGGTGGAACAGCATCTGCAGCAGCTGATTGCCTCTTATGCGGCGCTGAAACAAACCCCGGCTGAATAAAGCCGGGCAGCAAACCGCGCATAAAAAATACAGGAACCACAACGTGTCAGCCAGAGAACGTTTTTTCAGGAAAGTGCAACTCAAAAACGACAGACAATCATTCGATATAAAATCCGCTGACGCTGAGGTCAGGGCATTCTGCTTACGTATGGATCGCCTTGCGCAGCAAATAAGCCAGTGGTTTGCGGGTTCCGGTATTGAGGTGACGTTAACCACCAAACATATCCACGACCTGAGCACGGTGGGCTACAGCCTGAACAGCGGCATATACCGTTATGACATCACCGCCATCCGGTTGCAGAACGGCGATCGTAGCGTCTCTATTCTTCCCGAGCAGCTCTGGAATGGCGCCGAGACGGGCATTGTGGCCCTGCATGTGGAGGCGCCTGGATTCCGACAGGTGTTTTCTCTGAGCATGGCGCCGGAAACGGGCTGGTTCATCCGGCGGGAGTATCAGAGCGCAAAAGATAACGTGATCATGACCGAAGAGCGCTTTTTTGAAGCGGTTGACAGGCTGGCCTGAAACCACCGAGCCTGTCCCGTCTCTCTTTAACCGCTTACTGCTGCAATACCTCAGCAAATTTCGCCAGCCACTGCGGATGGGCAGGCCAGGCGGGAGCGGTAACCAGATTGCCGTCGACGTGCGCCTGGTCGATGCCAATATCGGCATACTCGCCACCGCTGAGGCGGACCTCCGGCGCGCAAGCCGGGTAGGCGCTACAGGTTCGTCCTTTCAGGACGCCAGCGGCGGCCAGCAGCTGTGGGCCGTGGCAAACGGCGGCAATCGGCTTACCTGCCTTGTCAAAGGCCCGCACCAGTTCGAGTATCTGCTCATTCAGGCGCAGATATTCCGGTGCGCGTCCGCCGGGAATTAACAGGGCATCGTAATCCGCCTCTTTCGCCGCAGTAAAATCGGCGTTGAGAACAAAGCGGTGGCCGGGCTTTTCGCTGTAGGTCTGGGCACCGTCAAAATCATGGATCGCCGTCATGATAAAATCACCTTTAGCTTTGTCAGGGCAGACCGCATCAACCTGATGGCCAATCATCTGCAAAGCCTGAAAGGGCACCATGGTTTCATAATCTTCCGCGTAGTCGCCGACCAGCATCAGGATCTTCTTGCTCATCATCACCACTCCTCAAAAATAAAGTGAAAAACAGAGGACGCCAGCAGGCGCAGTTACGCTGCCAGCACTTTGTTACGACCATCATTTTTGGCGCGATACAGCGCATCGTCCACGCGCTTAAATAGATCGTCGATACTCTCATCCGGGTTATGCCGTGCAACGCCAATACTTACAGTAAAGCGGGGCAGACCGGGAATGGCAATGCGCGCGATTGCCGTGCGCAGGGTCTCTGCGATCTGCATGGCCGCATCCAGTGACGTGCGGGGCAGCAGCAGGACAAACTCCTCGCCGCCCCAACGGAACACGTAATCATCTTTACGGCTACCGCTTTCTAGCATCCGCGCGAGGGCAATCAACACCTCATCGCCTTTCTGATGCCCAAACAGATCGTTGATACGCTTAAAATGGTCGGTATCTACCAGCAACAGACTGAACTCCTGCTGTGCGGGCAGATGGTTTGGTGAGGTTTGATCGGTGAGGTGATAAAACTGGCGACGGTTGAGCAGCCCGGTAAGCGAGTCGCGCAGCGCGGCGTGTTCAAGCTCCTGCTCAAGCCGTTTTTGCTCGGTGATATCATGAATAATGCAGAGCATCAGTTTATCACCGTAGATCTCAATGGGGCCGGCATAGGTTTGTACGTGCCGGGTCGTGCCGTCGGCAAGGCGATGGATAAAGTTAAGCGGTTTATGGCCGCCGGGCAGGCGTGCGATCTCCATCATCACCGGCATAATATTGCGTCCCAGCGTGTTGATCTCCCAGGTGTGCTTGCTGCACATCTCCTCGTGGCTATAGCCATAAAAATTCAGAGCTGCCAGATTGGCATCCACAATCAGGCCGTCGCGGGCAGGGTCGATTAACAGCATCGGGGCGCTGTTGGTCTGGAAAAAGCGGGCGTAGAAGCCCTGTTTCTTGCGCTGATAGGTGCCTGAACGGGTGGCTTTAAGACCCGTTACTGCCTGTCGGGCGATGCCTTCAAAGACAATCACTTCACCGAGCGTGTCAAAAACGGCCAGCGAGAGGCGACAGGTGAGGCTGGTCTGCTGATCATCGACCCGCACGCTCCAGACTTCCACGATCTCCTGACGGGCTTTTAAATCGGGGACATACATTGCAAGCGTCGCCTGAGCGTGGGCCGAGCAGATGCCTTTACGCAGAATGTCCAGCGTTGCATCCTGCATGAGCATTTTGGCTGCCGTATTGGCGAACAGCACATCCTCCGTTACCGGGGATACCAACCATACGGGCGTTCTAAGCATATCCAGTGCATCAAACCCTGAGGGCGACATAGGTCAGTCTCATTTATTGCGCGTCAAATACCGGAGGGCCACGACGGCGCAGTACGCGTGGGCTTATCTGAAACATACTCTAGTTCATCCGATCGGACAGGATTTTTTTGTGATAGGCGTATGAATTTCGTATTAATTTTACCAACTGGTAAGTTTTTATTCGTCGCTGTCGCCTGAAACTAACTATTTAATTCAGTATCGGATCGCTGCTGTGAAAACATTAACCCTATTTTCGTTTCCCACCCTGCTTAATTGAAGCATGGCTAAATATGCGCCAATGAAACTGGTTTGTGGCTTAAATTTAAGGATTGAAATAGCTATGCCAATCATTTATAGCGTCAGTGGTCAAGATAGCATACTGATTTTGAAAGAGTATTTGCTTCATATCAAAACCCATGGAATTAATGTCTTCCCTAACGCAAATTACGAAATGTTAAATATTAAAAGGTTATCTCTACGAAATCAGAGTGAAAAAATAAAAACTTAATGCTATATAGTGGTTACCTTCTGAAAATACCGTTGTAGGATCTATTATGCTTAGAAATATAAGTGTGAGGACTTTTATTCTGAGTTATCTGCTAGTTGTGTTTCTTGTCATTGATGGCTTGATTATATTTTTAGCACCGCAAACATCGTTGTTAATATTGCTAAACTCTCTGTTTCTCGTCGCGTGGGTATTTCTGTGGGTTTACATGACGCAATATCTGGTCGCGCCAATCAATACCGTCAAGAGGAGTATCGAAGAGGTTATTTCGGGCAATCTGGGGGTAAGCATCCCTGAATTTGGTAATAATTGTGCAGGCCGATTGATCCCAGGAATCAATACGTTGTCCAGCAATCTCGCTACGCTGGTGCGCGAGATCCGCTCTTCTTCTCATACCGCAATGACCCTGTCGGAACAGCTCGCCGCCCGCAGCACGGCGCTGGCCTCTAAAACCGAGCTACAGTCGGCGTCCCTGATTCAGACCTCCGCCAGCATGGAACAGATGGCCGTCACCACCAAAAATACGGCAGATAACACCCGTCTGGCCAATGAGAAAGCCAGTGCCGCCACGCTTCAGGCAACAAAAGGCGGCGAGCTGATGGGGCAGGTTGCCAATAACATGCGCTCCATTACTGAGTGTGCCCAGCAGATGACGGAGATCATCTCGCTGATTGATGGCATCGCCTTCCAGACCAATATTCTGGCACTGAATGCCGCGGTTGAGGCCGCCCGCGCGGGCGATCATGGTAAAGGCTTTTCCGTCGTGGCGGGTGAGGTTCGTAGCCTGGCCCATCGCAGCGCCGAAGCAGCTAAAAATATCAAGTCACTCATCGACGTCACCAGCAGCAACGTCAGTCAGGGGGCGATGGTCGTCGCAGAGGCTGAAAAGAACATGCACGACATCGTCAGCGGTTCCGGGCAGGTCAGTAAGCTGATGGATGAAATCTCCACCTCTACCGACGAGCAGGAGAGGGGGATCGCCCAGATCACCCAGGCGTTGAGTGACCTGGAGCAGGTGACCCAGAGTAACGTGGTGATGGTTGAAGAGCTGTCAGGTTCATCAGCGGTACTGAAAAATCAGGTCGTTGAACTGCAAACCCGTACCCGTAACTTCCGTCTGGAGCCGGCATCCACTGCGCCTCTGTACGACGGTGTAACCTTACCCGCACGTGCCTGATAATTAAGCCTGGCTCGCCAGGCTTTATCATGGGAGCAAACGGTACCGGATTAATCTCTTTTATGAATAAATTCAGCGCGATGCCGGGAGAAAATGTTGCTTAAGCTGGCAGGGTGGCTAGACTGACAGCAAAGAACAGCTACTGGCGGAGGCGCTGTGGAAGGCATAAAAGGATCGGAAGTTAACGTTCCTGACGCAGTATTTGCGTGGTTACTGGATGGTAAAGGCGGGGCACGGCCCCTCACCGACGACGATACTATCGATCAGCAGCATCCCTGTTGGCTGCACCTGAACTATACCCATCCGGAGAGCGCCCACTGGCTGGCCTCGACGCCCTTATTACCCAATAACGTGCGTGACGCGCTGGCCGGTGAGAGCCTGCGCCCTCGCGTCACCCGCATGGGCGAGGGGACGCTGATTACGCTGCGCTGCATTAACGGCAGCACCGATGAACGCCCGGACCAGCTGGTGGCGATGCGCCTATACATGGACGAGCGGCTTATTGTCTCGACCCGGCAGCGCAAAGTCCTGGCGCTGGATGATGTCGTCGGCGATTTAAAAGAGGGCAGCGGCCCGCAAGATTGTGGGGGCTGGCTGGTGGACGTCTGCGACGCGCTGACCGATCACGCCAGCGAGTTTATCGAAGAGTTGCACGATAAGATTATCGATCTGGAAGATAATCTCATCGACCAGCAAATCCCACCCCGCGGTTTTCTGGCGTTATTAAGAAAGCAGCTGATTGTGATGCGCCGCTATATGGCGCCTCAGCGGGATGTCTATGCCCGGCTGGCGAGCGAACGGTTCCCCTGGATGAGTGACGATCATCGCCGCAGAATGCAGGATATCGCCGAGCGCTTGGGGCGCGGGCTGGATGAAATTGATGCCTGCATCGCACGAACGGGGGTCATGACCGATGAAATTTCCCAGGTGATGCAGGAGTCGCTCTCCCGCAGAACCTACACCATGTCACTGATGGCGATGGTCTTTTTGCCCAGCACCTTCCTGACAGGTCTGTTTGGCGTCAACCTGGGAGGGATCCCCGGCGGCGATTTCCGCTTCGGCTTCTCACTGTTTTGCATCATGTTAGTCGTTTTGATTGGTGGTGTTGCATGGTGGTTGCATCGCAGTAAATGGTTGTAAATTTACATTTTTTCGTCGCCATGAATTTCTTAAAACGCCATTTTAATTGAGCGAAGTCAAAAAACGATTTACCCATAAGGTGCAATATCTCTCCCGCAGGTGAATGCAACGTCAAGCGATGGGCGTTGCGCTCCATATTGTCTTACTTCCTTTTTTGAATTACTGCATAGCAAAATTGATTCGTACGACGCCGACTTAAATAAGTCGGCTTTTTTTTGCCTGCAACTCAGCAGCGTCTACCCTAAAAGAGAGATTCCCGTTCTTCTGGAGGGTTATATGGCCATGCTTTTATCACTGCTGCTGCAACCCCTGCGGCAATCGGACCCGGTGCCTACTGATCCGGTGCCGGTTCCCGATCCGATTCCACGTCCGCAGCCGATGCCGGATCCGCCACCGGATGAAGTGCCGATTAAAATGTCGCATCAGAGGCGGAGATCTGCGAGGATACGCGCCTGCTGACTGTGAGTCTTTTACCGCGAGAATAACTGTGACTGCTTTTTCAACGCTGAACGTACTGCCTGCCGCCCAACTCGATAACCTGAACGAGTTGGGTTATCTGGCCATGACCCCTGTACAAGCTGCCGCGCTGCCAGCGATCCTGGAAGGACGTGACGTCCGTGTGCAGGCCAAAACCGGCAGTGGTAAAACGGCTGCCTTCGGTCTTGGGCTGTTACAGCAGATTGATGCCACACTGTTTCAGACGCAGTCTCTGGTTCTTTGCCCGACGCGCGAGCTGGCGGATCAGGTTGCAGGAGAGTTACGTCGTCTGGCGCGTTTTCTGCCAAACACCAAAATTTTGACCCTCTGCGGCGGACAGCCCTTCGGCGCCCAGCGTGACTCTTTGCAGCATGCCCCGCATATCATCGTCGCTACGCCGGGCCGTTTGCTCGACCATCTGCAGAAAGGCACCGTCTCGCTTGAGGCGCTGCAAACTCTGGTGCTGGATGAAGCCGACCGGATGCTGGACATGGGCTTTAGCGACGCCATTGATGAAGTAACCCGCTTTGCGCCGCCAACGCGCCAGACGCTGCTCTTCTCCGCCACCTGGCCGGAGGCGATCGCCGCCATCAGCGGACGCGTGCAGCAAAACCCGCTCGCCATCGAAATCGACACCGTTGACGCGCTGCCCGCCATCGAACAGCAGTTCTTCGATACCACCCAGCGGGGCAAAATCCCGCTGCTGCAAAAACTGCTCAGCATCCACCAGCCTGCCTCCTGCGTGGTGTTCTGTAACACCAAAAAGGATTGCCAGGCGGTATGCGATGCGCTGGCCGAGGCCGGACAGAGCGCCCTGGCGCTGCATGGCGATCTGGAGCAGCGCGATCGTGACCAGACCCTGGTACGTTTTGCCAACGGTAGCGCCCGCGTGCTGGTCGCCACCGACGTCGCCGCCCGCGGCCTGGACATTAAATCCCTGGAGCTGGTGGTGAACTTTGAGCTGGCCTGGGATCCGGAGGTGCATGTTCACCGTATTGGCCGTACCGCGCGAGCCGGTAATAGCGGCCTGGCGATCAGCTTCTGCGCGCCAGAAGAGGCACAGCGCGCCAATATTCTGGCAGAGATGCTGCAAATCAAACTGAACTGGGTTGATGCCCCGGCAAACGTCACCATTACGCCGCTGGCGGCAGAGATGGCAACGCTCTGTATCGACGGCGGTAAAAAAGCCAAAATGCGTCCCGGCGATGTACTGGGGGCGCTGACCGGAGATATCGGCCTGGACGGAGCAGACATTGGTAAAATCGTGGTGCATCCGGCGCATGTGTATGTGGCGGTGCGTCAGTCTGTCGCGCAGAAAGCGTGGAAACAGCTGCAAAACGGCAAGATCAAAGGCAAAAGCTGCCGGGTTCGTCTGCTGAAATAAGCGGGCGGGAGCGTCTCAACACGCATGCTGAGACGCTTAAAAATCATTTCACTTCGATAACGTTCAGACGCATCTCATCGAGCTGGGTATCATCCTCTTCTGGCTGCCAGCCCGCCGGTTTCATCGGGATCTCTTCGCGGTCAAACGCCAGATCGCCGCCGTTTACCACTTCAGAACCGTGCTGAATTCCCTTGAAATCAAACAGGTTGATATCGCAAAGGTGCGAAGGCACCACATTCTGCATCGCGCTGAACATGGTTTCGATCCGGCCTGGATAGCGCTTATCCCAGTCACGCAGCATGTCGGCAATCACCTGACGCTGCAGGTTTGGCTGTGAGCCGCACAGGTTGCATGGAATGATCGGGAAGGCTTTGGCCTCGGCAAAACGTTCGATATCTTTTTCGCGGCAGTAGGCGAGCGGGCGGATCACAATGTGCTTCCCGTCGTCGCTCATCAGCTTCGGTGGCATACCCTTCATTTTGCCGCCGTAGAACATGTTCAGGAACAGCGTCTGTAAAATGTCATCGCGGTGGTGACCCAGGGCAATCTTGGTTGCACCCAGCTCGGTCGCGGTACGGTAAAGAATGCCGCGGCGCAGGCGGGAGCAGAGCGAGCAGGTGGTTTTCCCTTCCGGGATCTTCTCTTTAACGATGCCGTAGGTATTCTCTTCGACAATCTTGTACTCAACGCCCAGCTTCTCCAGATACTCCGGCAGGATATGCTCCGGGAAGCCCGGCTGCTTCTGATCCAGGTTGACGGCCACTAACGAGAAATTGACCGGCGCGCTTTGCTGAAGATTGCGCAAAATTTCGAGCAAGGTGTAGCTGTCTTTGCCGCCAGACAGGCAGACCATGATGCGGTCGCCTTCTTCAATCATGTTGTAATCGGCAATGGCTTCACCCACATTGCGGCGAAGACGCTTCTGAAGTTTGTTGAGATTATACTGTTCTTTCTTGGTAATATCTTGATTTTGCGACATTTAATAGTGGCTCAATTCGTTTGTGGCTAAAGCAGCTCAGGCGGCTCACCCATTAAGAAGGGGGGCAGCAGGTCAACATGAAAAAGTATGGCGTGTATGGTACGGATTACGGCGATGAATGTCAGCACGTTTTACAGCGCGTAATCACGCTGTTCCACAAGGTTGGGTTTTTTGCCGTTTGCCGCTTGGCTCTATTTTGATAATCAACGCTATAGTAGTAGTCCATCCACAACAACGGGAGGTACTCATGCAGTATGTTGAAAAAGATGACCCGCGCGAGGCGCCGGAATCAGGTGATAAAAAACCTCAACCCGTCAAAAAATAGCTGACCGTGAGTTGTACCCGCGCCACCAGTATTAACTGGTGGCTTTTTTTATCGCTTCTCCCCGCCACATACCTCCCCGACGTTGTCTCTGTGTAGCTCAGTAACTCGTACTGTATCTGTACCGCTCACTCACCATAAAGACGCATAGGCCATTAATAATTGACCCTGTACGATTGAGAAGTGGCAGGTAACAGAGACGATGGTGAGTAAAAACAGACTAATACGATGAGGTGATAACGATGGGCAAACAGTGGCAACTGATCGTGGGTATATTCATTTTGATCGCAGTGTCTTCATTCGCCCGGGCGAACACCACCGCAATGGGGCTGACGTTAGGCAAAACCACGCTACAGCAATTCATTAAAGCCTATCCCTCGTCCCTGCATGAAGGGCGCAGTAAGTGGAGCGACGGCGACATATTCTCTATTCCGAACCGGGAGCTGGGTCTGGAGGGAGTGAAAAACAACGCGGTGATCTTCAATAAGGGCGGCAAAATTACCGCGATTATGCTTGAGCTGGATAAGAGCCGTTTTGATGAAATCGAGAGTATGCTGGCGCATAAGTATGTGGTGGTGAAAAAACAGATCTCCTTCGCCGGTGATAAATACGCTAAATACCAGAATGATGAAGATTTAATCGAACTCGACGCCCCCTATTTATCATCCGTCATGAAGCTCACCTATTCAGAACAGATTTTTCAGGAGGCATATCTGAAAAAGAGCGCGGAGGAATATATCCGGCGCTGACGGGGAGCCTGGCGTACACTTAGCCAGTATGCGGCGTGCCGTCACGCCGCCTGTGAGACATGGTTAACGCAAGGAGCCTGTAATGGCGAATAGAGTTTCTGCTCAGTGTCACTGCGGCGCGGTCCGGTTCACCGTCGAGCTCTCAGACGGGTTCAACACCATCCGGCGCTGCAACTGCTCATACTGCCGGATGCGTGGGGCGATTGCGGTCTCCGCGCCATTATCTGGCATCACTATTATTCAGGGCGAGTCGCTGCTGACCGAGTACCGGTTCAACACCCAGACGGCGGCGCACTATTTCTGTTCGGTCTGTGGGATTTACACCTTCCACCAGCGGCGCTCAAATCCAAATCAGTATGGCGTCAACGTAGCCTGCATTGAAGGCGTCTCGCCGTTTGATTTCCCTGAAGTGTTGGTAATGGAGGGGCGGGTTCACCCTAACGATGGCGGAGGAGGCGTTGCCGGCGTGCTGAGCTATCGCGAAACGGGTACAGCAGAAAAGTAATCGCTGCCAGGTTCAGAAGGGCATACACAACTATTCTTGTCTCACTTGTCTGAGCGGTGCAACAAAGCAGGTAATGCCGCAATATCAGAATATTGGAACGCCAGACAGGAATAATAAAGAGGCTGGGAGTTTTGCCAATATAAATAGTTAGCCCGCGTCGTAACGCGGGCTAATTTCATCAGAACTGATAAACCAGACCTAATGCTACGATGTCATCGGTGCCGATGCCATTGTCTTTGTAGAACTGATCGTCTTCGTCCAACAGGTTAATTTTATAATCAACGTAGGTAGACATATTTTTGTTGAAGTAGTAAGTCGCACCCACTTCAGCATATTTAACCAGATCCTGATCGCCCTGA
This sequence comes from Leclercia sp. LSNIH8, assembly GCF_002920195.1. NCBI lineage: Bacteria > Pseudomonadati > Pseudomonadota > Gammaproteobacteria > Enterobacterales > Enterobacteriaceae > Leclercia > Leclercia sp. LSNIH8. The sequence goes on from NZ_PQJY01000003.1 coordinate 67,908, forward strand.
CCGTTATCAAGATCTTTACCTTTTGACTGCAGATAAGAGACTACCGGACGCAGGCCAGAATCGAACTGGTACTGAGCGGTAACTTCAAAGTTCTGGGTTTTGTCGGCTACAGTGTTTGCTTTTTTACCGTCACCATAAGGCGTCATATTGCGGGTTTCAGAATACATTGCCGCCAGGTAGATGTTGTTGGCATCATATTTCAGGCCGGTAGTCCAGGCATCCGCTTTGTCGCCGTGCGCAGTGGTATTGCTAACCTGGTCGTTGGTACGGTCAGAAGAGGCGTAGGCCGCTGCTGCGCTGAATCCCATGCCGAAGTCGTAAGAGGTAGAGATACCGAAGCCGTCACCATTCTCATGACGCACGTCACGACCGTTGTTGGTGCCTTCGTTACCGTTACCGGCATCTTCGTTGTTGCCCTGGTACTGCAGGGCGAAGTCCAGACCTTCAACCATGCCGAAGAAATCGTTATTACGGTAGGTCGCCACGCCGTTCGCACGGCCGGTCATGAAGTTGTCGGCTTTGGAGTAGGAGTCGCCGCCGAACTCTGGCAGCATATCGGTCCAGCCTTCCACGTCGTACAGCACGCCGTAGTTACGGCCATAGTCAAATGAACCGTAATCACCGACTTTCAGACCGGCAAACGCCAGACGGGTCCAGGACTGATTTTCAGAGCCTTCGGTATTATTGGCCTGGATATTATATTCCCACTGGCCGTAGCCGGTGAGCATATCGTTAATCTGCGTTTCGCCTTTAAAGCCCAGACGGACATAGGTCTGGTCGCCGTCCGCACTGCTGTCGTCAGAGAAATAATGCAGGCCGTCCACTTTACCGTACAGATCTAATTTATTGCCGTCTTTATTATAAATCTCTGCTGCATTTGCTGCGCCAGCCATTAAAAGAGCTGGGATTATCAGAGCCAGTACTTTTCTTTGCATTGTGACTAATCCTTACGCTGTGTTTTTATTTGAATGTTTTTAACTTTCCGCTGAACTTCCTACGCTGGAAAGATGTCTCATGCTAAATCACTCTCTCTTTTAGCGATAAAACATAATTGTTACCAGGTAAGTAAAATCTAAAGGAATTACTGCCAGAGAAATGATGATAAATATGGTGAATGTATTTAATTAACCCATATAAAAGTAAAATTACTCTTTCTTCCCTAAAATCAGTACACTCGGCGGCGTTATATGCCTGTAGTTATTTTTCCGTTTATAGCATAAATAACTTTTTAATATTTAAACTGTTATTTATTACTGAACAGGAGCCGCCCGCCAGACACTTTCTGGCGGGCTTTTTTTATAGGTAAAGAAAAGCCCGGTCATGCCGGGCTTCGGGTTATTCGCTGGCCGACTTTTCGGCTTTCCCGGCAAGCTGCGCCAGGAAGTCATAGCGTTTTTGCAGATCGGCGGCGGCATCTTTCCACAGCTGCTCAGCCACCTCGGGCTGCTGAGCATTGAGGCGACGGAACCGCTGTTCCTGCATCAGCGTCTCTGCCAGCGCGTCTGACGGTGGGCGGGAGTCCAGCGCCAGCGGCAGTTTGCCCTCGTCGGCACGACGCGGATCAAAGCGGTAGAGCGGCCAGAAGCCGGTCGCGGTCAACTGGCGCATCTGATCGTGGCTCAGCGCCAGATCGTATCCGTGCTCTTCGCAAGGGCTGTAGGCGATAATCAGCGACGGGCCAGGGTAGGCTTCCGCCTCCTGGATCGCTTTCACCGTCTGGTTCAGCTGCGCCCCCAGCGAGATCTGCGCCACATAAACATGACCGTACATCATCATGCTGACGCCCAGGTCTTTACGCGCCTTGCGTTTGCCATGCTCGCCAAACTTGGTCACCGCCCCCAGAGGCGTCGCCTTCGACGCCTGGCCGCCGGTATTGGAGTAACACTGGGTATCCAGCACCAGTATGTTCACGTTTTCGGTCAGGCTGAGAACGTGATCGAGGCCGCCAAAACCAATGTCATAGGCCCAGCCGTCACCGCCAATCAGCCAGATCGATTTCTCGACCAGCGCATCGGCATCGGTTAACAGCTCTTCTGCACCTTCCACGCCCGCCAGCGCCTGACGCAGCTCGGCCACCTGCTGACGACGTACATCAGGCGTTGCCTCGCTGTGCAGGGCGCTGTTCAGCTCCGCCGGGATCGTATCGGCGAACTGTTCCAGCAGACGCATCACCCGCACGCGGTGTTGATCCACCGTCAGGCGGAACCCGAGGCCAAACTCGGCGTTATCTTCGAACAGCGAGTTCGCCCACGCCGGGCCGCGTCCATTGGCATCGGTGGTGTACGGCGTTGACGGCAGATTGCCGCCATAGATCGACGAACAACCGGTGGCGTTGGCGATCAGCATCCGGTCGCCATACAGCTGGGTCAGCAGCTTGATGTACGGCGTCTCGCCGCAGCCGGAACAGGCGCCGGAGTACTCGAAGAGCGGGGTGATCAGCTGTGAGGTACGAATATCGATGCGCTCAAGGCTGTTGCGATCGATCTCCGGCAGGTCGAGGAAGTAGTCGTAGTTCACTTTCTCCTCTTCCACATGCTCAAGGCGCGACATCATGTTGATGGCCTTGATTTCCGGGTTCTGCCTGTCTTTCGCCGGGCAGACCTCCACGCAGAGGTTACAGCCGGTGCAGTCTTCCGGGGCCACCTGCAGAACATATTTCTGGCCGCGCATATCGCGGGATTTTACATCCAGAGAGTGCAGGCTGGCCGGGGCAGCTTCCATGGCTTCAGGGGGCACCACTTTGGCGCGGATAGCGGAGTGCGGGCAGGCCGCCACGCAGTGGTTACACTGGGTGCACAGCTCCTCTTTCCAGATTGGGATCGCTTCAGCGATATTGCGTTTTTCCCAGCGGGTGGTTCCCATCGGCCAGGTACCGTCCGGCGGCAGGGCGGAGACGGGGAGAGCATCGCCCAGTCCGGCCAGCATCGCGGCGGTGACGGTTTTCACAAAGTCTGGTGCGGCGTCCGACACCACCGGCGGACGGTTCGGACTGTGGGCGTTGACCGGCTGCAATGGCACTTCCGCCAGCGACTCCCGCGCCAGCGCCAGCGCCTGCCAGTTGCGCTCCACCAGTTCCTGACCTTTACTGCTGTAGCTTTTGGCGATGGCCCCCTGCAGCTCCATCAGGGCGCTGTCGCCGGGCAGGATATGGGTCAGATGGAAAAAGGCCATCTGCATCACGGTGTTGATACGCGCCGCCAGGCCGCATTCGCGGGCGATTTTCGCCGCATTAACGATCCAGAATTTCGCTTTTTTCTGGTTCAGCACCGCCTGCACTTCCTGCGGCAGGCGCGCCCAGACCTCATCGGCGCTATACGGGGTATTGAGCAAGAAAATCCCGCCCGGCTTCAGGCGCTCGGCCATCTGGTATTTGTCGATAAACTGCAGCTGGTGGCAGCCGACGAAATCGGCCTGCGACACCAGATATGCCGAACGGATCGGCTGTTCGCTGACGCGCAGGTGGGATACCGTCAGCCCCCCCGCTTTTTTCGAGTCATAGACAAAATAGCCCTGGGCATACCACGGTGTGGAGTTACCGATGATCTTGATGTTGTTCTTGGTCGCCGACACGCTGCCGTCGCTGCCCAGACCGTAAAAGAGGGCTTCCAGCTTCGCGGTTGACGGCAGGGTATTTTCCGGTAACGACAGCGACAGATTGGTCACATCGTCATAGATACCAACGGTAAAGCGCGGCTTCGGCTTCGCGGCGCTCAGCTCGTTAAAGATGGCCAGCACGCAATCCGGGCCAAACTCTTTCGACGACAGCCCGTAGCGTCCGCCAATCACCCGCGGTAACGTCTCGCGCTCGCCGCCGTTAAAGGCTTCCGCCAGGGCGGTCATCACGTCCAGATAGAGCGGTTCGGCCTGCGCGCCGGGCTCTTTGGTGCGGTCCAGCACCGCCACAGATCGCGCGCTTTCCGGCAACACCGCCAGCAGATGTTTGGCCGAGAACGGACGGTAGAGACGCACCTTCAGCACGCCCACCTTTTCGCCCCGGCGCAGCAGTTCATCCACCACCTCTTCACAGGTGCCGATGGCAGAACCCATGATAACGATGACGCGTTCCGCCTGCGGGTGGCCGTAATATTCAAACGGCTTGTATTCGCGCCCGGTGGCGGCGGCGAAGTCGGCCATCGCCTGGTCCACATGGTCATACACCGCGTCATACCACGGGTTGGTCGCCTCGCGGGACTGGAAATAAGTATCGGGGTTAGCGGAGGTGCCGCGGATCACCGGATGCTCCGGATTCAGCGCCCGGGCGCGGTGGGCATCGATCTCCGCTTGCGGAAGGAGGGTGCGGATCGTCTCATCCGAGAGCGAGACAATTTTATTTATCTCGTGGGAGGTGCGGAAGCCGTCGAAGAAGTGGATAAAGGGCACGCGGCTTTTCAGCGTCGCCATATGTGATATCAGCGCCAGATCCTGCGCCTCCTGCACGCTGCCGGAGCAGAGCAGGGCGCAACCGGTCTGGCGAACGGCCATGACGTCGGAGTGATCGCCAAAAATCGACAGGGCATGGGTGGCGATAGTGCGCGCCGCGACATGCAGCACGAATGGCGTGAGTTGTCCCGCCAGTTTGTAGAGCGTCGGGATCATCAGCAGCAGACCCTGCGACGACGTAAACGAGGTGGAGAGCGCGCCGGTCTGCAGCGCGCCGTGAACGGTGGCAATCGCCCCGGCCTCCGACTGCATCTCAACCACGCGAGGGGTATCACCCCAGACGTTTTTCAGCCCGTTACCGGCCCAGGCATCGGCCTGTTCCGCCATGGTCGAGCTGGGTGTAATGGGGTAGATGGCGATCACTTCACTGGTGCGAAACGCGACGGACGCGACTGCGCCATTGCCGTCAATAGTTTGCATATGACACCCTTACATTGCGCAAAGAAAGAGGGGCCCGTAACGCATCGGCGGGTCCTGTAATTATCTTGTGAGTTTAGCAAAGGGGCGCTGAAACGATTTTCGCTTTTGTGTCCTGCTTATTGACGCTACCAATGGCTCGATCAAACTTTTGCGTAAAAATAGCGAACAAAACGTTTTACAACACGGAAAATCGTGGTTTCGCTCTCGACGGACGCGGACGGGGTGCCTATTATGCATAGGTTTTGCAATTCAACGAGGGGAGAGATTATGCGCGCAGCATTTTGGGTTGGGTGTGCCGCTTTGTTACTGTCGGCCTGCAGCAATGAACCTGTTCAGCAGGCAACCGCCGCGCACGTCGCGCCGGGGATGAAGGCGGCGATGTCCAGTTCGGGCCAGGCGAATTGCGCCATGATTGGCGGTTCGCTGTCCGTTGCGCGTCAGCTCGATGGCTCCGCCATCGGCATGTGTGCGCTGCCTAACGGCAAACGCTGCAGTGAACAGTCGCTTGCCGTGGGATCGTGCGGCAGTTACTGATTATTCTGCGCGTTTGAAGACCAGCGTCGTCTCGGCCGTCGCCAGGGTTAATACATCTTCCGTCAGATCCACTTCTGTGCCGCTGCGCAGCATCGTTCCGATGGCGTGATCCAGTTCATTGAGCTGGGGTTCGGTGCAGAGCTTACGCGTCATGGCGAGATCGTTGACCTTCAGCTCGCCATCGGAGAGCTTGCCCTGGCCGATGAAGCGGTTGCACATCACTCCTGAGACCGCCATTTTTTCGCCAAAGGTGATTTCCGGCGGCGTGGTGACCGGGGCGACGGCGTTGCCGTTGATGCTTTGCAGCACAAAGCGGTGCTGCTGGAGTTGTTCTTCCTGGACAGAGGCTTTCCCTGGGTTAACACAGCCTGTCAGCGCCATGCTGAGGAGTGTTACTGCGACGAGCGTTTTCATGTTTCTTCTCAATATATTCACTTCGTAAATAGCTATTGGATAGTGTATTGCGGGGGATGAGATTGTCTTGCGGGTTAATCTGAAATGTAGGGAGATGGGTTTGGGGTTGGGGCTTGGGGTTTGGGTTTTGTAGGCCCGTGCAAGCGTAGCGCCGCCGGGCAATGCACGGAATAACATGTTGCGGTGGAGGTGGTTCCGTTCACCTTGCGTTCGCTGCTTCTCTGTAAACCACGTCACCGGTGAACGTGTTAAGGGGGCTATCGCCGCCCCCTTAACAATCCCGGCTCCCGGCAAGAAAATCGCCGCTTCGCGGTCCCTTCGGCTTATTCCCTCCGGCTATCGGGTCGGGCGCGATCCTACATCCCTGTAGGTCACGCCCTCTCGGCGCATCCCTGCGCCTCGCCCCGGCCTGCGGTCAACGCCTCAGCGATTTTCAGCCGGACCAGGGAGCCGCTGTCAGATTTCTCTTTCCTTAAGCATCTTTATTGCTTTAAGAATTAAAAGAGCGCGTTGGGGCTCTTTTCGCCTTTCTCCAGCTGACTCAGGTTACCCAGCGTCGTCTCCGAAATACTGATCAGCGCCTCGGCGGTCAGGAACGCCTGGTGGCCGGTGAATAGCACGTTGTGGCAGGCGGAAAGGCGGCGGAAGACGTCATCCTGAATCACATCGTTGGATTTGTCTTCAAAGAAGAGGTCGCGTTCGTTCTCGTAGACGTCCATCCCCAGCGCGCCGATTTTTTGCGTTTTCAGGGCTTCGATGGCGGCCTGTGAGTCAATCAGCCCACCGCGACTGGTGTTGATAATCATCACGCCATCTTTCATTTGGTCGAAGGCGCTCTGGTTCAGCAGATGGTAGTTGTCAGCGGTTAACGGGCAGTGCAGGGAGATCACGTCGGACTCTGCGTACAAAGTTGACAGGTCGACATACTCCACCCCCAGATCCAGCGCGGCGGCGCTTGGGTACGGGTCAAACGCCAGCAGGCGCATACCAAATCCTTTCAGGATCCGCAGGGCCGCTACGCCAATTTTACCGGTACCGATCACCCCGGCGGTTTTGCCGTACATGGTAAACCCGGTCAGCCCTTCCAGGGAGAAGTTCGCATCACGGGTGCGTTGATAAGCACGGTGAATACGGCGGTTTAAGGACATCATCATGCCGATGGCGTGTTCAGCTACCGCTTCCGGGGAGTAGGCCGGAACGCGCACCACCTGCAGACCCAGCTCTTTTGCCGCATCCAGATCCACGTTATTGAAGCCTGCGCAGCGCAGGGCGATGTACTTCACACCCTGTTTTTTCAGCTCTTCCAGCACCGGACGACTGCCATCGTCGTTAACGAAAATACAGACCGCGTCACACCCGTGGGCGGTTTTGGCTGTTTTTTCGTTAAGCAGAAAGTCGAAAAATTCAAGTTCGAAGCCATACTCCTCGTTAACGTGCTGCAGATACTTTTTGTCGTATTGCTTTGTACTGTATACCGCGAGTTTCATAAGACTTTCTCCAGTGTGTTTTCAATTACGGTAGCATGATTAAAATAATCTTACAATTTATAAAATTTTATTGAATTCAATAAGTTCTATGGATAATTATGTAGCAACTATCCTTAAAAGTGGCGTTCGCTTCAACTGATCGGCTAAACATGCCACAATATTCGATACTGTCGGCTAATTTTTTCGCTAAATCAGGATATTAACTGCCCATGAGGGGTATATACAAAGCCGCGATCGCGCTACTGCTTCTGATCGTTCTTTTGCCGCTGACGCTACTACTGACGCTGGCGCAGTGGGTGCCTACGCTTGCCGGGATCTGGCTCCCCGCCGGGACCCGCATCGCCTTTGAAGAAAGCCCACGCCTGACCCGCAGCGCTCTGGTCATCCCCGATCTGCGCTATCTGGTGGAGGAGTGCGAAATCGCCCGCGTCAAAGACGCCACCCTCAGCCACCCAAGCCGCTGGAAAATCAACATCGGTGCGCTGGATCTCAACAGCGCCTGCCTGAGCAAAATCCCCGCCAGCGAGCCCACGCCCGCCGCGCCGCGCACCCTGGCCGAATGGCAAGCCCTGCTACCCAACACCTGGCTTAACATCGACCGACTGACGCTCTCCCCCTGGCAGGTGTGGGAGGGGAAATTAACCGCCTCGTTAACACCGACCCTGCAAGAAATTGTCTACCACGGGGATAAGTTTAGCCTGCGGGGAAAACTACGCGGGCGCTCGCTGACCGTAACCGACGTCACGCTTCACCTTCCTGATAATCCCCAGCCGGTAGAACTGGTCGGAGAATTTACCCTGCCGCTGGTGCCGGATGGCCTGCCGGTGCAGGGGCACACGGTGGCAACCTTTACCGTGCCGCAGATCTCAACCCTTGTGGATGCCGAGCTTGAGTGGCAGGACAATCAGGGCCAGCTGGTGATGATTGCCCGGGAGAGCGGCGAGCCGCTGCTGGATCTCCCCTGGCAGATCACCCCGGAACAGTTCACCATCAGCGACGGACGCTGGCGCTGGGTTCAGGCTGGTATTCCCCTGAGTGGACGTCTGGGGCTTAAGATCGACAACTGGCAGCAGGGCACAGAGAAGGCTATCGTCAGCGGGCGAATGAACGTGCTGACCCAGGGCGATGCCGGGAAGGGCAACGCGGTGCTCACCTTTGGCCCCGGTAAGCTCAGCATGGACGACAGCGCCATGCCAATGCAGCTCACCGGCATTGCCAAACAGAACGACCTGACGCTGTACGCGAAGCTGCCCGCCACGCTGACCGGCAGCCTTGCCGATCCCCGGCTGGCATTTGCGCCGGGGGCGCTGCTGCGCTCCCGGGGGCGGGTAATCGACTCCCTGAATATCGACGAGGTGCGCTGGCCGCTGGCTGGCGTGGTGCTGACCCTTAACGGCATCGACGGTCGCCTGCAGGCCATCTTACGCGCCCATGAACAGGAGATGGGGGATTTCACCCTGCACCTGGATGGCCGGGCGAGCAATTTCCTGCCGGACAACGGATTGTGGCAATGGCGCTACTGGGGCGAGGGCAACTTTACCCCGATGCAGGCTCGCTGGGACGTGGCGGGCAGGGGAGAGTGGCGCGACAGCGTGATTGAGCTGAGCGAGCTTTCCACCGGCTTCGATCAGCTGAAATATGGCACCCTGCATGCCAGCGCACCGCGCATGGTGCTTGAGCGCCCAATCCCCTGGCAGCGCGACCCTGCCGATCCGCACTTCAGCGGCGCGCTCTCCTTCGATGCCGGAGAGACCACTTTTACCGGTGGTAGCGTGTTACCCCCCTCAACGATCAAATTCAGCGTGGAAGGTCGCGATCCGACATTTTTCCAGTACAAAGGCACCCTTAATGCCAGAGCCATCGGCCCGGTGCAGCTGAACGGGCGCTGGGACGGGGAGCGTATGCGCGGCCAGGCCTGGTGGCCGAAGCAATCCCTGACCGTCTTTCAGCCGCTGATCCCACCGGACTGGAAGATGACCCTCAGAGAGGGGGAGCTTTATGCCCAGGTGGCTTATTCCGCAGCGGCGGATCAGGGCTTTGAGGCCGGGGGCCACGGGGTGCTGAAGAGCGGTAGCGTCTGGATGCCGGACAACAAAATCAACGGGGTCGACTTTGTCCTGCCGTTCCGCTTCAGCCAGGGCACCTGGTCATTAGGGACCCGCGGCCCGGTGACGTTGCGCATTGGCGAGGTGAAAAACCAGGTCACGGCCCGCAACATTACCGCCGATCTCCAGGGCGATTACCCCTGGAGCGAAGCCAATCCGCTGCTGCTGAGCGACGTCAGCGTGGATCTGTTGGGTGGCAAAGTGACCCTGCAGCAGCTGCGCATGCCCCAGCACGATGCGGCCCTGCTGCGGGTGCATAATCTCTCCGCCAGCGAGCTTATCAGCGCGATAAATCCCAAACAGTTTGCCCTGTCCGGTCCGTTCAGCGGGGCGCTGCCCTTGTGGCTGGACAACGACAAGTGGATCATCAAAGATGGCTGGCTGACCAATGCGGGTCCGATGACGTTGCGTCTCGATAAAGAGACTGCCGATGCGCTGGTGAAAGAGAATGGGGCGGCAGGCGGCGCGATTAACTGGCTTCGCTATATGGAAATTTCGCAGTCGTGGACGAAACTCAATTTAGATAACCTGGGTGAATTAACCCTGGCGTCGACCTTGCGTGGCGCCAGCCGCGTGGAGGGTCAGACACAGGCCGTCAACCTCAACTATACCCATCAGGAGAACGTGTTTACCCTCTGGCGCAGCCTGCGTTTTGGCGACAAGCTGCAGACGTGGCTGGAGGAGCACGCGGCACTACCGGATAACCGCTGTCCGACAGGCAAGGAATGTAAGGAACAACCATGAAAAAGCTGGCCGGTGGCTTCACCGCGATTGTGATACTGACGCTGACAGGCTGCACGCCGAGGATAGAAGTGGCGGCGTCGAAGGAGCCCATCACCATCAACATGAACGTCAAAATTGAACATGAAATCCACATCAAAGTGGATAAAGATGTGGAATCGCTGCTGAAATCGCGCAGCGATCTCTTCTGAGGCCGCCATGAGAAAATACTTCACGCTCATTCTGCTGACGCCGGGGCTCTGTGCGCCCGCGTTCGCCCTGACCCTCAACGAAGCCCGCACCGAGGGGCGCGTGGGGGAAACGCTGAGCGGGTATATCGCCCCGCGCAGCCAGGATCGCGAAACCCTGGCGTTGGTGGAGCAGATCAACAAGGCCCGCACCGAGAGTTATCAGCGGCTTGCCGACAGCAATAACCTTCCGGTCGATGAGGTGGCGAAAATGGCGGGGAGCAAACTGGTTGCCCGCGCCAGCCCCGGAGAGTATGTCCAGGGCGTTAATGGCAAATGGTTACAGAAGTGATTAGCGGTGGCGTTTGCGGTATTCGCCAGGGGAGATCCCAAAGCGCTGCTTAAACGCGGTGGAGAAGTGGCTATGGTCGGTAAAGCCCCAGCTGTAGCCAATGCCCGCCAGCTTTTCGTCGTCACGGGCGCCACGTAGCATCTGCGCGCAGAGATCCAGCCGACGGTTCTTGATGTACTGCGCCACCACCAGCCCTTTCTCGGCAAACATCCGGTACAGGCTTCGCACCGACATCCCACACTCCGCCGCAATCCACTCCGGTCGCAAATGTTCCGCCTGAATATGATCGTCGATGAGCGTCAGTACGTGGTTGAACTGGCGCGCCTTGCGCGGCTGAACGCTTTCCCGTTGCTGCAATACCGGTCGCAGCAGACAGACCATCGCCTCCAGCGCGGCTTCGCTCTCGGTTTCACTCAATCGCGGATTGTTCATGCTCTCCTGCAGCAGACGATAGCTAAGCTGGACGGTAGGCAGACTGTGGGAGAGTTTTTGTGCGCAGCTTACCTCCTGAAAACGAAAGTGCTGCTCAAGGATCTGGCGCGGCAGCAGCAATGAGATCTGCCGGGATTTTTCCGGCCAGTAGATCGAGCAGGGGCGGGAGGCGTCGATCAGCGTGATATCCCCCGCGTTGAGCATAATTTGCCGGTCGTCCTGCTCCAGTCCCGCTTCACCTTCCAGCTGAAAGACAGTGTAGAACCAGGCATCGTTGCTGGTCTTAATCTCCTGGCGGGTACGAAACAGGTTTACGCCGCCAGCGGTGACGGTGCTGAGCTTCAGGTTGCCGGTCCAGGTGGAGTCCAGCTCGCCGTAAAACTCGCCGCTCATGGGCCGGGCCGCAAAACTTCCGCAAGCCTGATTAATCTGCGCCAGCCACTGCTGATAATTGTCCGTTTCCTTTGCACTCGCCATCGTCTGACCTGCTACGTCGTGAATGTTTAAACATTGTTGCATTTATGTTTCTAATTACCCGTGACATGGGGCGAAATATAGGCAAGAACCTTGCGGTGGAACAGAGCGAAACGGCGTTATTGTCGCGTTTTGCGGAGCCTGTCACAGCCGACAAAGCGAATGTCACAGAGATAAAAGCGCACTGCGCAAACCCATCTTAGACTGCGATGACACCCTGCGAATAATAAGGAATCGCTATGTCTGATACACAGGTCGCAGTACTGCACAGCGTGCAGCAATTTCTGGATCGCCAACATGGCCTCTGGATCGAGGGACAACCGTCCGCCTCCGACAGCGAAAAGCGTCTGGATATCTTTAACCCGGCAACCGGGCAGGTGATTGCCTCGACCGCCGATGCCAGCGCGCAGGATGTCGACCGCGCGGTGATGTCAGGCTGGCGTGCCTTTGTCGCCCGCAGCTGGTCCGGCAAACTGCCGGCTGAGCGCGAACGTATTTTGCTGCGCTTCGCCGATCTGGTGGAGCAGCACACCGAGGAGCTGGCCCAGCTCGAAACTCTGGAGCAGGGTAAATCCATTAACATCTCCCGCGCCTTTGAAGTGGGCTGCACCCTGAACTGGATGCGCTACACCGCCGGGCTGACCACTAAAATCGCCGGTAAGACGCTGGATCTCTCTATTCCTATGCCGCAGGGAGCGCGCTACCAGGCGTGGACGCGCAAAGAGCCGATTGGTGTGGTGGCCGGGATTGTGCCGTGGAACTTCCCGCTGCTGATTGGCATGTGGAAAGTGATGCCCGCCCTGGCGGCCGGCTGCTCTATCGTGATCAAACCGTCCGAAACCACGCCCCTGACCCTGCTGCGCGTGGCGGAACTGGCAACCGAGGCCGGGGTCCCGGACGGCGTCTTTAACGTAGTAACCGGCAGCGGGGCGGTGTGTGGCGCTGCGCTCACCAACCATCCGCATATCGCCAAGGTGAGCTTTACCGGCTCGACCGCCACCGGGAAACAGATTGCGCGCGCCGCCGCCGATCGCCTGATGGGGGTAACGCTGGAGCTGGGCGGTAAAAACCCGGCGATTGTCCTGAAAGATGCCGATCCGGCATGGGTGATCGAAGGGCTGATGACCGGCAGTTTCCTCAACCAGGGCCAGGTGTGCGCCGCCAGCTCGCGTATTTACATTGAAGCGCCGCTGTTTGATACCGTGGTGAGCGGTTTTGAGCAGGCGGTGAAATCCCTCAGCGTCGGGCCGGGGATGTCCCAGGAGGCGCACATCAACCCGCTGGTTTCCCGCGCCCACTGCGACAAAGTGCAGACCTTCCTCGACGAAGCGCAGTCGCGCCAGGCGGAGCTAATCACCGGTAACCGCGGCCCGAACGATCAGGGTTACTACGTGTCACCGACGCTGGTGGTGAACCCGGACGCCAGCCTGCGCCTGACCCGCGAAGAGGTGTTTGGCCCGGTGGTCAACCTGGTGCGCGTTGCCGACGGCGAAGAGGCGCTACGCCTGGCGAACGATACCGAATATGGCCTGACCGCCAGCGTCTGGACGCAAAACATCAGTAAAGCGCTGGAGTACACCGACCGCCTGCAGGCGGGCACCGTGTGGGTGAACAGCCATACCCTGATCGACGCCAACCTGCCGTTTGGGGGGATGAAGCAGTCCGGCACAGGCCGTGATTTCGGCCCGGACTGGTTGGATGGCTGGTGTGAAACCAAATCGGTGTGCGTGCGCTACTGACGCCCGGCGGCGCTGCGCTTGCACGGGCCTACGGTCCCGTAGGTCGGGTAAGCGCAGCGTCACCCGACATCAAACCGCACGAACCCGTAGGTCGGGTAAGGCGTAGCCGCCACCCGACAACAAACCGCACAGACAATAAAAAGCCGGGCAAGATGCCCGGCTTTTTAACACTACTGCCCCTCTTTCTTCTTGCCTAAAGAGGGCGTCTCGTCGAAGAAGTTCCACGGTTTGAGCAGGGCATGCACCCACTCGGTTGGCATGATCGGCCACTCTTCGGCGCGGGCCACGTGGGTGGTACCGGTGGTGATCCACACCACGTTATCCTGGTTATTCAGCGACTCGTTATCCTTGCTGAACTGGCCCAGCCCCTGGTCATGGGAGGAGCGATTCGGGAATTTGCCCTCCGGGTACATCTCGTTTGGATGGTAGCGGGTCACCCACAGCTGTTTATCCATAAAGCTCAGGCGGTGATAGATCCACTCATCCGGGGCGAATTTCGCGCCGGTCGCCACCGGGTGCGTACCGCCCGCATAAGGGATGATCTGGTAAGAGATCGGGTTACCCATGCGGTTCTCTTTGCTGGTGTTGCTCAGCAGACGAATGGTGCCCGGGTCAAATTTCTGCGCCGCCTGCTGCTCGCTGTCGATGTTGTATTGATTAACCTGCATGGTACTGGTGCGCGGGCCGCCTGCGGTGTTCGGTTTTACCTCCGGATCCATCGCCACCAGGCTGTTGTTGGTGCCATCCACGTCCAGATCCAGGCGGAAGTTATAGATGTGCTGGTGGGTGGTGCCGACAATGTTGTGGTCAATCAGGGTGCCGTACTTCGTATCCTCTTTGGCGCTCGGGTCATGCATGGTTTTCGCCATCACCCCTTTCACCGCTTCGATACCGGTCGCCCCGGCATCAATGCCGATGGTGCCGTTTTCGTGGAAGATCCAGTCGAAGATGTAGTCATAGTTGCCCACGGTGCTGATCCAGCGTACCACCAGCTCGCGGCGTTCGGTGCTGACGTTCGGCTGATTCATCTCCTGGTGCTTATACTCCGGCCCGGCGTAGCGTTCAAAAATCGCCATCGCCCGCGGGATCTCCATTGGCTGACCGGTGTAATCCGGGATGGTCTGATTCAGCAGCACGGCGTTGGAGGGCACATCTTTACCGCGCACCAGCGGCGAGGTGAGGGTGCCCATGCCGTAGTCGCCGGAATCCAGATAGGCTTTGAAGTACCAGCCCACGTCCGGGTCGCCGTAAGGGACGATCATCCCGCCCAGCGATCCCTCGTACATCACCTGGCGTTTTTTGCCGTTGTCATTAAAGGTGACGGTGGAGATGATCGGCCCGACGCGGGAGTCGAGGCTCAGGTGGAAGTCCCAGTTCTGCCAGTGGATCATATTACCGGTAATGGTGTAGTTCTTGCCTTCCGGCTCCACAATCTCCAGCGGTTTGTGCACCACCGGTTCGCGGTCGCGGCCATCATAGGGGCGGGACTGCATCGGTACTGGCACGACGGCGCCTTCTTCAATTTTGACGATCTTCTTCTCGATCAGGTCGACCACCGCCACCAGGTTTTCAATCGGGTGAGCCCAGTAGTTGCCGTCGCCGGTATCCAGGTAGCTCACCACTTTCAGCAGGCGATCTTCCTGCTTCAGACCATCCTTACCGTCAAAGTAGCCGACCGTCAGCGGGGTGGTCATCACCTTTGCCGGGTCGTTGATGCCGCGTTTTTTCAGCGCCTCGGCATACTCCGGGCTGCCGGTGACGATCTTCTGCACCGACATAAAGTCATCCAGCAGCACCATGCCGTGGGCGTCTTTGATCGGCTCCCAGTGCAGGATTTTTTTGTCCTGCAGATCTACCAGCGCTTCAACGATAAATTTGCCGTCCAGCAGGGTGATATTGGCCTGACGCGGCGCATCCACCGCCGTGCCGTTCAGCACGAAATCCCACACTTTGGCTTTGTCCGGCTCGGCCAGCGCGATCTGCGTGAAGCGGGTATTCGGTTTAAAGTCCGGCGAGGCTTTCACAATCTCGACGGCCTCTTTGATCTCATCCGCGGAGAGGGCGTTCAGCGGGTGCGGGGTTTTCTCCACCTGGAAGGTCTGGTCAAGGCCGGACTGGAACACATCGTTAACAAAGGTATCGGCGATCCAGGCCTTATTGTCTTTCATCACCACCGGCGCCTGTAGGGTCAGCGGTTTGCCGTTGACCATAGCGGTCGTGGCGCCCGGCTTCACTTTGATGAAGGCCCCGTCTTTGCTGATGGTGAACATCTGGGCGTAGTCGTCCCATTTCACATCAGCGCCAAACTCGGTCAGGGTTTTATCCATTTCGACCATATGTGCTGCACCACCGTGCGCAAGCACCTGGCCGGAAAAGAGACAGGCAACGGCCAACGCCAGCGCCGTTTTACGTGGAGAAAAAATGGAGGAGCTTCCCATGATTAACCTCTGTTGTATGTGTTGTTATCCACTCGGGACCGCTGTTCTGCGCGCGGTTTATTCATTGCCAACATAGCAATAACGCGTTAAGTACCGTTTGCCTGCATTTGCCAGATGTTTTGTCAGATGTGCCAGAAGCCGGGTAACGTGCGCGACGTTACCCGGATGGAGGGGAATCAGGCGTCAAAATCTCCGCGCTGACGGGAGACGAGGGTCAGGATCGAGTAGAGCGCTACCGGCTGCTGGTGCTGGTTGAAAATCTCAACCGCCCATTCCACCACGCCGGTCGGTTTCTCTTCCGCTGTACGCTGTTTCTTCAGCGTCTTGCGCTTACAGGTCAGCCGCACCTGGATGGTGTCGCCCGGCTTCACCGGCTCAATAAAGCGCAGGTTTTCCATGCCGTAGTTGGCGATCACCGGCCCGACGCCCGCATCGACGAACAGACCCGCTGCCGCAGAGATCAGGAAGTAGCCATGCACCACGCGTTCGCCAAAAATCGACTCCGCCGCACCAATCTTGTCCATGTGGGCGTAGAAATGATCCCCGCTCAGGCAGGCAAAGTTAACGATGTCGGTCTCGGTCAGGGTGCGGCGTGGGGTCAGCAGGCTGTCGCCCGGCTGTAACTCCTCGAAGTATTTGCGGAACGGATGAACGCGATCCTCCTGCACCTGCGCGCCGCGTACCCACTGCTGGCTGATGGCGGCCAGCATGCTCGGGCTGCCCTGGATAGCGGTGCGTTGCAGGTAGTGTTTCACCGCCCGCAGGCCGCCCAGCTCCTCACCACCCCCGGCGCGGCCCGGGCCGCCGTGTACCAGCTGCGGCAGCGGGGAACCGTGGCCGGTGGACTCTTTGGCCGACTCTTCGTTGAGGATCTGGATACGTCCGTGGGCGCGGGCGGCGCCGGCGATAAACTGACGCGCCAGGTGCAAATCGGCGGTGACCAGCGTCCCGGCAAGGCTACCTTCCCCGGCGCGGGCGAGGGTCATGGCGTGCTCGCGATCCTGATACGGCATCAGGGTCGCCACCGGGCCAAAGGCTTCGGTGGCGTGTACGGCAGGGGTTTCATCCGGCTGCGGACAGAACAGCAGCGTCGGTGGGAAGAAGGCCCCGGCAGCGTTCAGGTCGGCTTTCCCGCCCAGACGAATCTGGCAGCCTGCCGTGACTAAAGCATCCACTTTCTCCTGCACGTCAGCGCGCTGCTCGGCGTTCACCAGCGAGCCCATTTTGATCCCTTCCTGAGCCGGGTCGCCGACAGCCACTTTTTCCAGCCGGGCGATCAGCGCCTGGCTGACGGCCTCCACCTGCGCCTGCGGAACGATGATGCGGCGGATCGCGGTACATTTCTGCCCGGCTTTTGCGGTCATCTCCCGCACCACTTCGCGGATAAACAGCGCAAACTCCGGCTGCTCCGGGGTGACGTCATCCCCCAGCACGCAGCAGTTCAGGGAGTCCGCTTCCATGGTGAAGGGAATCGATTTTGCCACGATGTTGGGGTGGACACGCAGCTTCTGGCCGGTCACGGCGGAGCCGGTAAAGGTCACCACGTCCTGGCTGTCGAGCTGGTCGAGCAGATCCCCCGCGCCGCCGCAGATCAGGCTGATGGCGCCCTCCGGTACCAGGCCGCTGTCGACGATCGCTTTCACCATCGCCTGAGTCACCTGAGCGGTGGCGGTGGCTGGTTTAATGATTGCTGGCATCCCCGCCAGCCAGGTGGGGGCCAGCTTTTCCAGCATCCCCCAGCAGGGGAAGTTAAAGGCGTTAATGTGGACGGCGACGCCGGATTTCGATGTCAGGACGTGACGCGCGGCGAAACCGCCTTCTTTTGAGAGCGGGATCAGCTCATCTTCCGGCCACAGGGTATCGTCCGGCAGCTCGCGGCTGCCGAGGCTGGCGAAGGTGAACAGCGTGCCGATCCCGCCCTCGATATCCACCCAGCTGTCGGCGCGGGTCGCCCCGGTTTGCGCCGACAGGGCATAGAAGGTCTCTTTCTGGCTCAACAGATGTTTTGCTACCGCCTTCAGCATCGCGGCGCGTTCGATAAAGGTCATGGCATGAAGCGCTTCGCCGCCTTTCTCTATGGCGTAGCGACGCGCGGCGGCCATGTCCAGCCCTTCGCTGGTAACGGACCAGAGGGATTCACCGCTGATGGCGTGTTGAATGGTGCGCTCACGGCCCCGGCCAGACTGCCAGGTACCGGACAAGAAGCTGGCTAACTGCTGCATCTTTCTCTCCAGATGGTTCGTAATTTCACTATAAATAGTTCGTTTGTGAATCATAAAAAGCAAGCGACTTGTTAATGTTTTATTAACATTGTGATCTCGCTTAATCTTCTTAACTCCCGCAGGCCGCGTCGTATCTGGGGTGTGGAAATCTCTTGCGAGCCTCATCACAAAACGAATAAACGCTTCTTGGGTTATTCATTAACCTTTGTGTAACTTTTATAAAACAAAGTGATTCATCATTGAATGATATTTAGCAGTTAAACGAATCAAAAGGGTGATGACGTGACGGAAGAACAACGCTTTGAGCAGCGCATCGCGCAAGAGACGGCCATCGAGCCGCAGGACTGGATGCCTGACGCGTACCGTAAAACGCTGATCCGCCAGATTGGTCAGCATGCGCACTCCGAAATTGTCGGCATGCTGCCGGAAGGGAACTGGATCACCCGCGCCCCGACGCTGCGCCGTAAGGCCATCCTGCTGGCGAAAGTGCAGGACGAAGCCGGGCACGGGCTCTACCTCTATAGCGCGGCGGAAACGTTGGGCTGCGCCCGGGAAGACATCTACCAGAAGATGCTCGACGGCAAGATGAAATACTCCTCCATCTTCAACTACCCGACCCTGAGCTGGGCGGATATCGGCGTGATCGGCTGGCTGGTGGATGGCGCGGCCATCGTTAACCAGGTGGCGCTGTGCCGGACCTCCTACGGCCCCTATGCCCGGGCGATGGTGAAAATCTGTAAAGAAGAGAGCTTCCACCAGCGTCAGGGCTTTGAGGCCTGCATGGCCCTGGCCCAGGGCAGCGAAGCCCAGCGCCAGATGTTGCAAGACGCCATCAACCGCTTCTGGTGGCCAGCGCTAATGATGTTTGGCCCGAACGACGACAACTCGCCGAACAGCGCCCGCAGCCTGGCCTGGAAGATCAAACGTTTTGGCAATGACGAGCTGCGCCAGCGCTTTGTCGACAACACCGTGCCGCAGGTGGAAATGCTGGGCATGACCGTCCCGGATGCGGATCTGCAGTTCGATGCCGAAACCGGTCACTACCGTTTTGGCGAGATCGACTGGCAGGAGTTTGACGAGGTGATTAACGGGCGCGGTGTCTGCAATCACGAACGTCTGGCCGCCAAGCGTAAAGCCTGGGAAGAGGGGACGTGGGTGCGCGAAGCCGCACTGGCGCACGCTGAAAAACAACACGCCCGCAAGGTCGCATAAGGGGAATCAAGATGAGCAAAACATACTGGCCGTTGTACGAAGTCTTTGTCCGCAGCAAGCAGGGGTTATCCCACCGTCACGTGGGCAGCCTGCATGCCGCCGATGACCGTATGGCGCTGGAAAACGCCCGGGACGCCTACACCCGCCGTAATGAAGGCTGTTCCATCTGGGTGGTGAAGGCGAGCGAAATTGTCGCCTCTCAGCCGGAAGAGCGTGGTGAGTTTTTCGACCCGGCGGAGAGCAAGGTCTACCGCCATCCGACCTTCTACACCATCCCTGATGGCATTGAGCACATGTGAGGCAAGGGATGAAAACGTTAACGCAATATGTTCTGCGCCTGGGTGATAACGGGCTGGTGCTCTCCCAGCGTCTGGGGGCGTGGTGTGGTCACGCCCCGGAGCTGGAGATTGACCTCGCGCTGGCCAATATCGGCCTCGACCTGCTGGGCCAGGCGCGCAATTTCTTAACCTACGCCGCCGAGCTGGAAGGCGAGGGCGACGAAGACACGCTGGCCTTCCAGCGCGACGAGCGCCAGTTCAGCAACCTGCTGCTGGTGGAGCAGCCCAACGGCAACTTCGCCGACACCATCACCCGTCAGTACTTTATCGACGCCTGGCACGTGGCGCTCTATACCCGTCTGACCCAGAGCCGCGACGGGCAGCTTGCCGCCATCGCCGCCAAATCCATCAAAGAAGCCCGCTACCACCTGCGCTTCAGCCGCGGCTGGCTGGAACGCCTGGGCAACGGCACGGAGATCTCCGGGCAAAAAATGCAGCAGGCGGTCAATGACCTGTGGCGTTTCACCGCCGAGCTGTTCGAGGCCGACGAGATTGACCTGACTTTGGCTGCCGAAGGTATCGCCGTCGATCCGCGCAGCCTGCGCGACGCGTGGGAAGCGGAAGTCTTTGCCGGGCTGAACGAGGCGACGCTGAGCGTGCCGGGCGAGTCCGCCTACCGCACCGGTGGTCGTAAAGGGCTGCACACCGAACATCTGGGGCCGATGCTGGCAGAGATGCAGTATCTGCAGCGCGTCTATCCCGGCCAGCAGTGGTAACCCAGGAGAGCGCCATGCAACATGCCGTCCAACTCACCCCCGCCGCCGTCCCGCAGATCTGGTCTCTGTTAAGCCAAATCCCGGACCCGGAGATCCCGGTACTGACCATCACCGACTTAGGGATGGTGCGCAGCGTGACGCCGCAGGATGAGGGCTGGGCCATCGGTTTTACGCCGACCTATTCCGGCTGTCCGGCTACCGACCATCTGATGGGGGCGATCCGCGACACCCTGACCGCCCACGGCTATGGCCCGGTGCAGATCACCATCCAGCTCAACCCGGCATGGACCACCGACTGGATGACCCCGGACGCCCGGGAGCGCCTGCGCCAGTACGGCATCAGCCCACCGGTCGGGCACAGCTGCCATGCGCATCTGCCAGCTGAGGTGACCTGTCCGCGCTGCGCCAGCACCCGCACCACGCTGATCAGTGAATTTGGTTCCACGGCCTGCAAAGCGCTCTGGCGCTGCGACAGCTGCCGTGAACCCTTCGATTATTTCAAATGTATCTGAGGTCGCCATGACAACGTTTCATTCCTTAACGGTGGCAAAAGTGGAACCCGAAACCCGCGATGCGGTGACCATCACCTTCGCGGTTCCCCAGCCTTTGCAGGAGGCCTATCGCTTCCGTCCGGGCCAGCATCTGACCCTGAAAGCCCACCTCGCGGGCGAAGAACTGCGCCGCTGCTACTCCATCTGCCGCAGCGTTCAGCCGGGCGAAATCAGCGTGGCGGTAAAAGCCATCGACGGCGGGCGCTTCTCGCGCTATGCCCGGGATGAAATCAAGCAGGGGATGGCGCTGGAGGTGATGGTGCCGCAGGGCCATTTTGGCTATCAGCCGCTGGCCGAACGGGAAGGCTGCTACCTGGCGATTGCCGCCGGTTCCGGCATTACCCCGATGCTGGCAATCATCTCCAGCACCCTGAAAACCGAACCGAAAAGCCAGTTCACCCTCATCTACGGCAACCGCAGCAGCCAGAGCATGATGTTCCGCCAGGCGCTGGCCGATCTGAAAGACAGCTATCCGACCCGCCTGCAGGTGGTCAACATCTTCAGCCAGGAGACCCTGGACAGCGAACTGCTGCACGGGCGCATCGACGGCGAAAAACTGCAGGCGCTGGCCAAACACCTCATCGACTTCAGCCAGTTTGATGAAGCCTTTATCTGCGGCCCGGCGGCAATGATGGACCAGGCCGAACAGACGCTTAAGGCGCTGGGGATGCCGGAGAAATCGCTGCATCTTGAGCGCTTCAACACGCCGGGCACCAGCGTGAAACGCGCCCACCAGGTACAGGTGGAAGGACAGAAAGTGACGGTGCGCCAGGACGGGCGCGACCGCGAGATCACCCTCACCGCCGAAGACGAAAGCATTCTGGATGCCGCTCTGCGCCAGGGGGCGGACCTGCCGTACGCCTGTAAAGGCGGGGTCTGCGCCACCTGCAAATGCAAGGTGGTGCGCGGCAAGGTGGATATGGTGACCAACTACAGTCTGGAGCCGGATGAACTGGCGGCAGGCTACGTGCTGAGCTGCCAGACCCTGCCGCTGACCAGCGACGTGGTGGTGGACTTTGATGCGAAGGGGATGGCATGAGCGACCTGATTGTCACCCGTCACGGTCGGGTATTGCTCCTGACCCTCAATCGCCCCGCGGCCCGCAACGCCCTGAACAATGGCCTGCTGAGCGAACTGGCGTCCACCCTGGAAGCTGCCGCCGTAGACAGCGAGATTTCGGTGTGCGTGATTACCGGCAACGAACGCTTCTTTGCCGCCGGAGCCGATCTGAACGAGATGGCGGAAAAAGATCTCCCCGCCACCCTCAACGACATTCGCCCGCAGCTGTGGGCGCGGATCAACGCCTTCAGTAAGCCGCTTATCGCCGCCGTCAATGGCTATGCGCTGGGCGCGGGCTGCGAGCTGGCGCTGCTGTGCGATGTGGCGATCGCCGGAGAAAATGCCCGCTTCGGCCTGCCGGAAATCACCTTAGGCATTATGCCGGGCGCGGGCGGCACGCAGCGCCTGATCCGCAGCGTCGGCAAATCCCTTGCCAGCAAAATGGTGCTGACCGGGGAAAGCATCACCGCCCGTCAGGCGCTGGCGGCCGGGCTGGTGAGCGATGTACATCCCGAAGCCCTGACCCTGGAATATGCTCTCAAACAGGCGGCACTGATGGCGCGTCACTCCCCGCTGGCGTTGCAGGCGACGAAGCAGGCGTTACGCCAGTCTCAGGAGGTGGCCCTCACCGCCGGGCTGGCCCAGGAGCGTCAGCTCTTCACCCTGCTGGCGGCCACCGAGGATCGCCGGGAAGGGATCGACGCCTTCCTGCAAAAACGCACCCCTGAATTTAAAGGACGCTAACCATGGATTTCATTCTGAGTCACGTTGAGCAGGGGGTCATGACCCTTACCCTGAACCGCCCGGATCGGCTCAACAGCTTCAATGAGGAGATGCATCAGCAGCTGGCGGCATGTCTGACCCAGGCGGAGCGCGACGACAGCGTGC
This sequence comes from Leclercia sp. LSNIH8, assembly GCF_002920195.1. NCBI lineage: Bacteria > Pseudomonadati > Pseudomonadota > Gammaproteobacteria > Enterobacterales > Enterobacteriaceae > Leclercia > Leclercia sp. LSNIH8. Next base: position 90,637 of record NZ_PQJY01000003.1, read on the forward strand.
GTTGTCTGCTGATTACCGGTGCCGGACGCGGTTTTTGTGCCGGGCAGGATCTCAACGACCGTAACGTCGACCCGAACAGCCCCGCGCCGGATCTCGGCATGTCGGTGGAGAAATTTTACAACCCGCTGGTACGCCGTCTGGCAAAACTGCCCAAGCCGGTGATCTGCGCGGTGAACGGCGTGGCCGCCGGAGCGGGGGCGACCCTGGCGCTGGGCTGCGACATCGTTATCGCCGCCCGTTCGGTGAACTTTGTGATGGCCTTCAGCAAGCTCGGTCTGGTGCCGGATTCCGGCGGTACCTGGCTGCTGCCGCGTCTGACCGGACGCGCCCGGGCGATGGGCCTGGCCCTGCTGGGGGAGAAGATCAGCGCTGAGCAGGCACACGCCTGGGGGATGATCTGGCAGGTCGTGGATGATGCCGAACTGACCGACACCGCCCGTCAGCTGGCCGTGCATCTCGCCACCCAGCCGACCTTTGGCCTGGGGCTGATCAAGCGGGCGATCAATGCCGCCGAAACCAACACCCTTGACGCGCAGCTGGATCTGGAGCGCGACTATCAGCGTCTGGCCGGGCGCAGCGCCGACTACCGGGAAGGGGTCAGCGCCTTCCTCAACAAACGCGCGCCGCAGTTTACGGGGAAATAAGATGACGACAATTCATACCGTGGCGGTGATTGGCAGCGGCATTATGGGGGCCGGGATCGCCGAAGTGGCGGCCAGCCACGGCCATCCGGTGCTGGTCTATGACATCAATGCCGACGCCATCTCCCGCGCCATTGACGCCATCCGCAGCCGTCTTGAATCCCGCGTGGCGCGCGGCAAGCTCGCCGCCCATGACGCCGAACAGACGCTCCAGCGCCTCATCCCGGCGACTAACATCCACGCGCTGGCGAAGGCCGACCTGGTGATTGAAGCTGCCTCTGAGCAAATGGCCGTTAAAAAGGCGCTCTTTGCCCAACTGGCGGAGATCTGCCCGGCTAACACGCTTTTAACCAGCAACACATCCTCAATTTCTATTACCGCGATTGCCGCCGACCTGCGTCATCCTGAGCGCGTGGCGGGGCTGCACTTCTTTAACCCCGCCCCGGTGATGAAGCTGGTGGAAGTGGTAAGCGGCCTGGCGACCTCCGGGGAAGTGGTCGAACAGCTGAGCGAGCTGGCGACGCGCTGGGGCAAACAGCCGGTGCGCTGCCAGTCCACGCCGGGCTTTATCGTTAACCGCGTGGCGCGTCCGTACTATGCCGAAGCCTGGCGGGCGCTGGAAGAGCAGGTTGCCGCTCCGGAAGTCATCGACGCGGCGCTGCGTGAGGGGGCGGGCTTCCCGATGGGGCCACTGGAGCTGACCGACATGATCGGCCAGGACGTCAACTTCGCCGTGACCTGCTCGGTATTTAACGCTTTCTGGCAGGAGCGCCGGTTCCTGCCGTCGCTGGTGCAGCAGGAGCTGGTGCTGGGCGGACGTCTCGGCAAGAAGAGCGGGCAGGGGGTCTACAACTGGCGTAACGAAAAGCCTGCCGTTAACTGGCTTGCAGAGGTGGACGATAGTTACAGTGTCACGCATCAGCAGAAAAAAAGTGACGGTGTCACTGAAATCGACGGCGTACTGCTGATTGAAACCCAGGGCGAGACCGCTCAGGCGCTGGCGAACCGTTACGGCCAGCCAGTGGTTGTGTTCGACAGACAGGAGAGCGACGTGGCGGTGATTGCCGCCGCGGCCAGCAACCCGACAGCCGCGACACTGAAAGCGGTGCGCCACTTCCAGCAGCAGGGCAAGCGCGTGTTGCAGGTGGCGGATTATCCCGGCCTGCTCATCTGGCGCACGGTGGCGATGATTATCAACGAAGCCCTCGACGCCCTGCAAAAAGGGGTCGCCAGCGAACAGGATATCGATACCGCCATGCGCCTCGGGGTGAACTACCCGCGCGGCCCGCTGGCCTGGGGAGAACAGTTTGGCTGGCAGCGTCTGCTGCGCCTGCTGGAAAACCTGCAACGCCATTACGGCGAAGAGCGTTACCGTCCTTCATCCCTGCTGCGCCAGCGCGCGCTTCTGGAGAGTAGCTATGAGTCATAACGCCTGGCGCAACGCCCGCGCCATGTATGAAAACGATGCCTGCGCCCAGGCCTATGGCATCGACATTATTGAGATGGATGACGGCGTCGCCGTGTTGACCATGACCGTCACGCCGCAGATGCTCAACGGCCACAAGAGCTGCCACGGCGGACAGCTGTTTACCCTCGCCGACACCGCTTTCGCCTACGCCTGCAACAGCCAGGGGCTGGCGGCGGTGGCCTCGGGCTGCACCATCGATTTTGTCCGTCCGGCGTTTGCCCAGGACAAGCTCACCGCCACCGCGCAGGTGCGTCATCAGGGGAAACAGACCGGCGTATATGACATTGAAATCGTTAATCAACAACAGAAAACGGTTGCCCTGTTCCGTGGGAAATCCCACCGTATCGGCGGCACTGTGACAGGAGAAGCATGATGCGTGACGCCTTTATCTGTGACGGGATCAGAACCCCAATCGGTCGCTATGCCGGTGCGCTGTCCGGTGTGCGCGCGGACGACCTGGGCGCCATCCCGCTGCGCGAACTGCTGGCGCGTAACCCGGGTCTGGATGCGGAGCGCATCGACGATGTGATCTTTGGTTGCGCGAACCAGGCGGGGGAAGACAACCGTAACGTGGCGCGCATGTCCCTGCTGCTGGCCGGGCTGCCGCAGACGGTATCCGGCACCACCCTGAACCGCCTTTGTGGTTCCGGTCTGGATGCGCTGGGCTTTGCCGCCCGCGCCATCCGCGCTGGTGATGGCGACCTGATGATCGCCGGTGGTGTGGAGTCGATGTCCCGCGCGCCGTTCGTGATGGGCAAAGCGACCAGCGCCTTCCAGCGCCAGAATGAAATTTTCGATACCACCATCGGCTGGCGTTTTGTGAACCCGCTCATGGCGCAGCAATTTGGTTCTGACAGCATGCCGGAAACGGCAGAGAATGTAGCGGAATTGTTAAAGATTTCCCGTGAGGATCAGGATGCCTTCGCCCTGCGCAGCCAGCAGCGCACCGCTCAGGCCCAGGCCAGCGGCATTCTGGCCCAGGAGATCGTGCCGGTCGTCATTAAAGGCAAAAAAGGGGCGGTCACCGAAGTGGTGCATGACGAGCATCTGCGCCCGGACACCACCCTCGAAATGCTGGCCGGGCTGAAAGCCCCTTTCCGGGCGGGCGGCGTGGTCACCGCCGGTAATGCTTCCGGCGTGAACGATGGCGCTGCGGCGCTGATTGTCGCCAGCGAGAAGATGGCGGCGGCCCAGGGCCTGACCCCGCGTACCCGCATCGTGGCGATGGCCACCGCCGGCGTTGAGCCGCGTCTGATGGGGCTGGGCCCGGTGCCTGCCACCCGTCGTGTGCTGGAGCGCGCCGGGCTGAGCATCAACGACATGGACGTGATCGAACTGAATGAAGCCTTTGCTTCGCAGGCGCTGGGCGTGCTGCGAGAGCTGGGGTTGCCGGACGATGCGCCGCACGTTAACCCCAACGGCGGGGCAATTGCCTTAGGCCATCCGCTGGGTATGAGCGGGGCCCGCCTGGCGCTGGCCGCCAGCAATGAGCTGCATCGTCGTAAAGGGCGCTATGCGCTCTGTACGATGTGCATTGGTGTCGGTCAGGGCATTGCCATGATCCTTGAGCGTGTCTGAACAATTATAAAAAGCGAGTACCCTACGATGACAACGACAATGACAAATACAGCGACAACCGCAACGTCAACTGCAACCTCGACGGCAACGCATCTTGACCCCATCGAAACCGCCTCCCTTGATGAGCTGCAGGCCCTGCAAACCGAGCGCATGAAATGGACCTTAAAACACGCCTATGAAAATGTGCCGATGTACAAACGCAAGTTTGATGCGGCAGGCGTGCATCCTGACGATTTCAAAGAGTTAGCGGATATCCGCAAGTTCCCGTGCACCACCAAGCAGGATCTGCGCGATAACTATCCGTTTGACACCTTTGCGGTGCCGATGGAACAGGTGGTGCGTATTCATGCCTCCTCCGGCACCACCGGTAAACCCACCGTGGTCGGCTACACGCAGAACGACATTGATAACTGGGCCAACATTGTGGCCCGCTCCCTGCGCGCCGCGGGGGGCAGTGCCAGGGACAAAATTCATGTCGCCTACGGCTATGGCCTGTTCACCGGCGGCCTGGGCGCCCACTACGGCGCCGAGCGCCTGGGCGCCACGGTGATCCCGATGTCCGGCGGCCAGACCGAGAAACAGGCCCAGCTGATCCGCGATTTTCAGCCGGACATGATCATGGTGACCCCCTCTTACTGCCTCAACCTGATCGAAGAGCTTGAGCGCCAGATGGGCGGCGATGCCAGCCAGTGCTCCCTGCGCGTGGGCGTTTTTGGCGCCGAGCCGTGGACCCTGGCGATGCGCCGGGAAATTGAAAAACGCCTCGGTATTACCGCTCTGGATATCTATGGGCTCTCCGAAGTGATGGGGCCGGGGGTGGCGATGGAGTGCATCGAAACCGCCGACGGCCCGACCATCTGGGAAGATCACTTCTACCCGGAGATCGTCAACCCGAACGACGGCACGCCGCTGGCCGATGGCGAGCAGGGGGAACTGCTCTTCACTACCCTCACCAAAGAGGCGCTGCCGGTGATCCGCTACCGCACCCGCGACCTGACCCGCCTGCTGCCGGGCACCGCCCGCACCATGCGCCGCATGGACAGGATCAGCGGCCGCAGCGACGATATGCTGATTATCCGCGGCGTCAACGTCTTCCCGTCCCAGCTGGAAGAGGAGATCGTCAAGTTTGAGCACCTGTCGCCGCACTATCAGCTGGAGGTGAACCGTCGGGGCCATCTTGATTCACTTTCGGTGAAGGTGGAGCTGAGAGAAAGCAGCTTAACCCTGACCCACGAGCAGCGTTGCAACGTCTGCCACCAGCTGCGCCACCGCATTAAGTCGATGGTGGGGATCTCTACCGACGTGACGATCGTCAACTGCGGCAGCATTCCACGTTCCGAAGGCAAAGCCTGCCGCGTCTTCGATCTGCGTAAAGCCGCTGCCAACAGCTAAGGCTGTCCGCGACCCTCTGCGTATTAGGGAGGGTCGCGCTTTTAGCGCTATGCTATGATTCATCCGCGAAAATAATCACAACAGAATGAATCACATGAGTAAACTCGACGCCTTTATCCAGCACGCTGTCAGCTCCGTTCCCGTCAGCGGCACCTCGCTGATCTCCTCCCTGTACGGTGATGCCCTGTCCCATCGCGGCGGTGAAGTCTGGCTGGGAAGCCTGGCGGCCCTGCTGGAGGGGATGGGATTCGGCGAGCGCTTCGTGCGTACCGCGCTGTTCCGTCTTAATAAAGAGGGCTGGCTGGATGTGGTTCGCATCGGCAGGCGCAGCTTCTACCGCCTGAGCGACAAAGGATTGCGTTTAACCCGCCGGGCAGAAACCAAAATTTATCGCGCAGAGCTACCGGCCTGGGACGGCAAATGGCTGCTGCTGCTCTCTGAAGGGATGGACAAAACCACGCTGGCGGATGTGAAAAAGCAGCTGATCTGGCAGGGCTTCGGCACCCTGGCGCCGAGCCTGATGGCCTCGCCGTCGCAACAGCTGGCAGACGTACAGACCTTGTTGCATGAAGCGGGCGTGGCGGAAAACGTCATCTGCTTTGAGGCGCATTCGCCGCTGGCGCTCTCCCGCGCCGCGCTGCGCGCCCGGGTGGAGGAGTGCTGGCAGCTCAGCGAGCAGAACCTGATGTATGAAACCTTTATCGACTCGTTCCGGCCCCTGCTGCCCCTGCTGCGGGAGGCCACGCCGGAGGAGCTGACGCCGGCGCGCTGTTTCCATATCCAGCTCTTGCTGATCCATTTTTATCGCCGGGTGGTGCTTAAGGATCCGCTCCTGCCGGAAGAGTTACTCCCGTCGCACTGGGCAGGCCAGACGGCCCGCCAGCTGTGCATTAACATTTATCAGCGCGTCGCGCCGGGTGCGCTGGCGTTTGTCAGTGAGAAAGGGGAGACCTCGGTCGGCGAACTGCCGTCGCCCGGCTCCTCCTACTGGCAGCGCTTCGGCGGCCTGACGCCCGCGTAACGGAGGTTATGTGCCTGTATATCAAATTGATGGTCTGACACCGGTTGTTCCACAGGAGAGTTATGTCCACCCGACAGCGGTCCTGATTGGCGACGTGATCCTCGGTAAGGGCGTCTACGTGGGCCCCAACGCCAGCCTGCGCGGAGATTTTGGCCGTATCGTGGTGAAAGACGGGGCCAATATTCAGGATAACTGCATCATGCACGGCTTCCCCGAGCAGGATACGGTGGTGGAAGAAGAGGGGCATATCGGGCACGGCGCCATTCTGCACGGCTGCGTGATCCGCCGCAATGCGCTGGTGGGGATGAATGCGGTGATCATGGATGGCGCCGTGATTGGCGAGAACAGCATCGTCGGCGCGGCGGCATTTGTGAAAGCGAAAGCGGAAATGCCTGCCGACCATCTGATTATCGGCAGCCCGGCCAAAGCGATCCGCGTGTTGAGCGAGCAGGAGATGGCGTGGAAAAAGCAGGGCACCCGTGAGTATCAGACGCTGGTGGAGCGCTGCAAACAGACGATGCATCAGGTGGAGCCATTGCACGAGGTGGAACCGGATCGCAAGCGGCTGGTGTTTGACGAGAACCTGCGGCCCAAGTCGGCCCGCTGAGCGGCAAACCCCTTAATCCTGCGTGAGGCCATCTTTGTGTAGATTGAAGGATGTTAAGGGTTAATTTAGTGGCACCCTAAAAGCCCCGGCACGCTGTCGCTGGGGCTTTTTTCTGCGTTTTTATTTTACCTGTCGCTGTTGGCATCCCCAACACGACCTGTTAATGCGCTGCCAGTTCGTAAAAGAATGCCGGGTTCGCCTGGATCGTGGCCAGCACTTTGGCTGCCAGGCCGGTGGGGTTACGTCTTCTGGATTCCCAGCTTTTGATGGTATCCACGCTGGTGCCCAGCGCTTTTGCCATTTCTGCCTGGGAGACGTTGAGCTGCTCTCTGATCGCTTTGACATCGGCAATCTCATAGCGGGTAACGCGGGAAGGGGCTTTGGTCCCGTTTTTGATGTCGACCGCCTCTTCCAGGGACGTTTTGAGTTCGTCAAAAAAATGCATTTCACACCTCGTTTTTCAGTAAGGTTGTCAGTTTTTTTAGTTCAACCTTTTCCGCATCAGTCAGATTCTCTTTGGCGCTTTTCGGATAAGCGAGCACCAGCCAGATAATCTCCCGTGTTGCCAGAAGGTAAATTACCCTGGCGCTGCTGCTTTTACCCTGGCCACCCGTGGCCATCCTGACTTTTCGCAGCCCGCCGGTATTCTGAATAACATCACCTTTGTCCGGAAAGGCAATGAGCTCTTTTTGTAACGTCAGGAGTTCATCATCAGTCGCGATCTGTTTGATTTGCCGCGTAAACAGTGACGTCTCGATAAATTCTATCGCATGGCACACGATTCTCTCTCCATGTAAGGTACCATGTACACCTTCAGGTGTACATAGTACAGATCCAGAATTATTTTGCTGCCAGAGAACGCGTGAACTGAAACGCGCGCTGGCACCGAGCGGCATTGTAAGGAGCATGGCGAGAGTGTGCTGAAACACGTGCTGACGCTACGAGGCGTCTCGTAAAATTGCAGGGTTTATCAGAAGGTAAACCCTCTCAGAGGAGAGGGTTATCAGGAAATTTACGCTTTACTTCCTGGCGGGCGACGCCTCGACAGACTCTTCACGCCGGTTTTTGCCCACCGTTTCTCGCGCGTTATTCTCAATGCGATACTCAATGGTCACCCGTTCACCACTGGTCGGTGTGACGGTAATCTCTTTTACCCTGGTACCCGAGTCGGGCGGCAGGGTCATGATCGTCTCGCCTTCAGCCAGCCGTTTTCCGCTCTGCTTCACCTGCCACGTCAGGCGGCAATCTTCGCAGGCTGACCAGGTGTCGTTAATCGCCCACAGGCGCACCGTCGCCTCGCTTCCCTGACGCCAGATATCGGTAACGGGTTCGATGGAGGGGAGGATCGGCTGGTAGGCGCGCTTCAGGGCGTAGTAACCCGCCTTCGGTTTGCGCAGGTAATCCACCACCCCCCAGTTAATCGAGGGCCAGGTTTCGACAAACATAAAGTGGAAGAGGGCCGTCACCGGCTGATAGCGCTGTCGGCGATAGCTCTCCGCCGCCGTCGCTACCAGCTGCGCCTGATACGCCTGGGTATTGGCAATCATCTCCTGGATAGTATTGCCCCGGGGAATGTTGGCGAACTTAAAGGTCTGGAAGGGCTGGAAGTTATGGTACTTCCAGTGCGTCCAGCCGGGATCGTCCGCCGCCGTGCTCTTCGGCCACATCAGGCTCTCAGGGATGAAGGTTTTCAGGGTGGAGAGCCGCGGCAGCGCCTGGGCGCCAAACTCGGTGATAATCCCGGTTTTGGCGGGCGCCAGCAGATCGCGTATCGTGCCGAAGTACCACCCCGCCCAATAGTGTTCCTCCACGGCGGAAAAACGGTGCACGATGCGGGAGCTATCTTCCGCGAGCGTGTCGCCCACCCGTTTCGTCAGGGACTGGTTTAAGCTTTTGTTCCAGTCCGGGAAGCGTTTTTCCATCCACGGTGAGTTCCAGGGCGGCTCGTTGTGCCCGCCCCAGACGATGATGGCCGGCGAGTTACCGAACTGCTCAACCATCTGGCGGGTCTGGCGAACCGCGTTATCGGCAAAGGCGACGCTGTCATCATAGCCCCACTGCAGGGGCACATCCTGCCAGATCATCAGCCCCATCTCGTCCGCTACATCATAGAGCGCGCGGCCTGCCACATGCCCGTGGACGCGAATGGCGTTGGCGTTCATCGCCTCCACCAGTTCGAAATCCCGGCGGTATTTTGCCCGCGTCATGGTACCGAGCCAGGGGGAGCCAATATAGTTACGGCCCTTGATGAACAGCCGACGGTCGTTGATGAGCCAGCCTTTATTGTCCGGCTGCTCCTCCAGCTTGCGTAACCCGGTTCGGGTGAGGGCGGTGTCCATCAGCCCCTGCTCATTCCGCAGCGAGGCTCGCACCCGGTAGAGGTTCGGCTTGCCGACGCCCACCGGCCACCAGAGCCTGGCGGAGCGCATTGGTAGCGAGACGTTCAGGGTGCCAGCGGTGCTCTTGAGCGTGACCGGGAAGTCCTGCTGAAAGTCCGGGCCGCTGAAATTGTCCGGTGCGGCAGAGAGGCGCAGGATGGCGGGCCCATCCGCCAGCGCCCGGTAGCGAATCTCGGCGCGCAAGATGGGGTTTTCCAGCCCCTCGCGCCAGTCCGGGCGCAGGATCACCTCGTCAATCGTCACGCCGCGGCTCAGGTGCAGCTTCACCGGAGCCCAGATGCCGCCGGAGTTGGCATCCTGACCGTGCTCGGACCAGGCGCCGCCGGGGCGGGTGTCGTGCTGGTTAAGCACCCCTTTGACCAGGGTTTTGTGCAGCGGCCAGATGGTTTTCGGATCTTCGAACGGGCTCTCCACCCGAACGGCGAGCCGGTTATGGCGGCGCAGGGCGTCGCTTATATCCACCGGGAAGCGCTGGAAATAGCCTTCGTGGCGGGCAAGCGCCTTGCCGTTGAGCGTCACGTCGGCGAAATAATCCACGCCGTCAAACACCAGGGTAGCCATGGTATCCGGCGCGCGCTCCGGCAGGGTAAATTCATGACGGTACCAGAGCGCGCCCTGATGATCGTATCCGGCGCTGTACCAGTTGGCGGGCACCCGGAGCGTGCGCCAGCCGCTGTCAGGGGCGCTGGCCCCGTTAAAAGTGTTGTCGTTGGCATCATGCACGCGCCACTGCCCGGCCAGCGACCAGGTGACCGGCACAGGCGCCGCTTGCGCCAGCGGAAGCCAGACGACCAGCGGCAGAATAAGTTTAGGGATCATGATTTATCTCCTGCGCCCGGTGGTGCAGCCAGGCGGCACCGCGTCCGGCCTCGCTGAAGAGCTCGCCGCGCAGCGCTTTAAGCCCGGCCGGGTCCAGCGTTGCCGCCTGGCTCTCTAACTGCTGGAGCCGTTCTGCCAATCCGGTAAAGCCGAGGGTGGCGGCTTCGCCGCGAAGCCGGTGCGCCGCCCGGCCCAGAGCCTCGCGGTCGTCGCGGTCGATCGCCCGGGCGATTGTTGCTACCGCCTCGTCGAGCCCCTCGCCGAACAGATCCAGCAGCTCCTGTACCAGAGCGGGATCGTCCGCGCACTGTTTTAATAGCCGGGCTTCGTCCGGCAGCCCTTTATCACTCTGCGGGTTATGACTCCCCGGGCCGACGCGCGCAATCTCTTGCTGCAACGCCTCCTGGCTCACCGGTTTGGCGATATAGCCATCGAACCCCATCGCCAGGCAGCGTTCTTTATCTCCCTGCATGGCGTGGGCGGTCATGGCGATGGCGGGCTGGTGGGTGCCCCCCTTGGCCTGCGTCTCTTCCCGCAGCTGGCGGATAGCGGTTTCGCCGTCCATCTCCGGCATTTGCAGGTCGATCAGCAGAATGTCCCAGGCGTGTTCCCGCCAGCGTTCCAGCGCCTCGCGCCCGTTATTGACCACTTCGCACCGGTGGCCGAGCCGCTCCAGCAGGCGGCGGGCGACTTTCTGGTTCACCAGATTATCCTCGGCCAGCAGAATGCGTAGCCCGGACTGCGGCACGGCGGGCGCCGTCGCGGGGGCCGGGGTCAGGACTGGGGTGGGTTCAAGCACGCTGGCAATCACCTGATGCAGCTCGCGCTGGGCAATGGGTTTATGCAGATAGTGGGCGATGCCGATGCGCTTAAGCATGTTGGCGTCAAAATGGCGGCTCATGGAGCTGAGCATAATGATATGGCTTTGCTCGGTCTGGGGCAGCACGGAGAGTTCGAGCGCCAGCGAAACGCCGTCCATATCCGGCATTTGCGCGTCCAGCAGGATCAGCGCCCAGCGCCTCTCTTCGGCTGCGCGTCGCAGCGCCTCGGCGGCGTTGTTAACGCAGGTTGGCGCCAGCCCCATCTGGTGAAGCATGGTATCAAGCAGGCGCAGGTTGGTGCTGTTGTCATCCACCACTAGCACCTGTTCGCCATTGAAGCGCCCCACAGGCGCGGCGGCCTGCTGGCTCTCCAGCGGCAGGGTGAAAGCAAATTCGCTCCCCACGCCGGGCTGGCTCTCAACCGTCAGCTCGCCACCCATCAGGCTCACCAGCCGGGCCGAGATGGTCAGCCCCAGTCCGGTGCCGCCGTAACGGCGGGTGGTGGAGCTATCGGCTTGGCTGAAGGCCTCGAAGATCGCTTTTTGCTTATCCGCCGGAATGCCGATGCCGCTGTCGCGTATGCGAAAACGCCACCGACCTTCATCGTCAGCGGGCGCTATCGCCAGCAGCACTTCGCCCTGGTGGGTAAACTTCAGGGCGTTGCCCAGCAGGTTGGTAAGGATCTGGCGCAGCCGGGGACCGTCCGCTACCAGCACCTCCGGCAGCTCGGGGGCAATATCCACCAGCAGCTCAATGCCTTTTTCGCTGGCGGCGGGCATGTGGGGGCGGATCAGCGACTGAATAAAGGGGCGGATCTCCAGCGGCTCCACATCCACCGACATCTTGCCCGACTCGATGCGGGAGAAGTCGAGAATGTCATTGATAATATGCAGTAGCGACTGGGCCGAACTCATGACCAGCGAAAGATACTCCCGCTGCTCCGGGTTAAGAGGGGTGTCCAGACAGAGCTGGGTCATGCCCAGAATGCCGTTCATCGGGGTGCGAATTTCGTGGCTCATGTTGGCGAGGAAGGCGCTCTTCGCCTCGTTGGCCTCCCGGGCCACCTTCGCCGCCTCTATGGCCAGCAGTTCCGCCTCTTTACGACGGGTAATATCCTGTAGGGTGCCGATCACCCGTTCGGCCTGCTGCTGCATGTTGAGAGTCACCACCTGGCCCGAAATCAACATCCAGCGCCAGCCCCGGGCGGCGTGCTGGACGCGAATTTCGCATTCGAATACCGGCATATGCGCCTGGCGCGAGGCGATCATCGCCTGGCGCAGGGTGGCGCGATCCTCCTCGTGCACCAGGTTAAGCAAAAAGCGCAGCGGATAGAGCAACTGCGTGCGTGACTCGCCCACCATCGCCAGTAGAGTATCGTTCACCTGCAGGCTGTCGTGGGAGACCTGCCAGTCCCAGATGCCGATCTGGATCGACTCCGCGGTAAGTAAAAAATCGTCGTGCAGCTGGTGGCGCGAGCGCTGGGCCTCGTCCAGCTCGGTGATGTCCGTATGCAGGCTGATAATGCCGCCGTCCGCCAGCCGCTGATGCTGGACGTAGAGCCGCCGCTGACCCGACTGCCGCACTTCGCGATGGCTCGGCTGACGGCAGTTGCGGATAATCGCTTCGCGCAGGGTCTGGCGGCGGCCAGGATCGATGTTATAGCCCGCATCGATAAATTTTTCCGCCAGGCTCTCCAGGGTGGCGCCGACGGCCAGCCAGGGGGTGATGACCGGGTAAAAGCGCGTCACCTGGTCGTTCCAGGCCAGCAGGCGCTCCGCCGGATCGTAGATCATTACCCCCATGGGCAGCGCGTTAAGATCGAAATAGGATCGCTCTTGCATGGTTATTCGCCTCCCGCCTGATAGTGCAGCTCCGCCTGGCGGCGCAGGTACTCCAGCCCGGGCGCGATCGCCATTGCCCAGGCGGTGAGGATCTCCTCGTCGCAGAGGGGATCGCAGGCGCGAACGGTTCTGAGCATCGCTTCCCGCCAGAGGGCGAAAAACCGCGGCGGCAGGCGCAGCCCTTCATGGCTCTGCTCCCGCGCCAGCCGCTCCAGAAAGTCCGGCACGAAGAGCGCACCATCGACGGCCAGCATGGCGAAAAAGCTCTTAAAGAGCATCTGCTGGCCCTCCGCCTCCGGATGCCGGGCGAAGTGCTGCTCCGTTTCAGGAGACATATGGATAAATGTCTCCCGGAAGGCCTCAAAAAAGCGTTTTTTGTCGTTCTCCGGCAAGACGCGATTCAGGCTTGCCTCAAAGAGATCGCGATAAAACTTCATGGTGCACCCCTCGTGGCCCGTTCGCCGGGCAGACAGAGGCCGGGCGGGTTAAATTCATCCGTCGTGCGGCGGGAGAAATAGCTGTTCTCATCCGCAAGGCCGTTTTCAAACAGCGGCCCGGCGTTGTGTTTGTAGTAGAGGGCTTCCAGCACCATGGCGTTGGTGGAGAGGGTGAGGGTCGGGTTGATATCGCCGGTCGCCTCAACGCGTCCCTCAAACCAGCCCTGCTGCGGGTTGTTGAGATGGCGGGTGACCGCCATCAGAGCATCGGTATAGTCGTTTTCCCACAGCGCCCAGAGCAGGAAGACCGCTTTGGTAGAGACCTGCGCCAGCCGGGGGTAGTATTTGCCGTCGTCCCCCAGGGTGTTCCAGGCATAGCCGTTTCCCCAGACGGTGTCCTCAACGTGCCAGGGCGCCTGGGAGAGATAAAAATCGGCCCGCGCGGTGAGCACTTTGTCCTGCTCCCAGCGCGATTTCTGAGAGAGCCATATCCCTTCTGCCCGGGCGCGCAGCGCTTTTTGCACATCGGACGGTACGCCGGGCGGCTGCCAGCCGAACTCCACTCCCGGCAGCATCGCGGGGAGGGTGGTCAGCAGCGAAGGTTGCCAGGTGGTGCGCGGATCCCGGGCATCTACGGCGAGGCTGCGCTGAAAGAGGATCACATTACGCGAAGGGGGAGTGAACGCCTTTCCTGCCGGGAATCCCCACAGGCGAAACGCGCTGGCGGCGTACTCACTCTCACCCATACGCAGCTCCTCGCGCAGCACCGGCTGGCCGTTCTGAACGGAGGCGGACCACAGTTCCCCCTCGTTATCCATCACCCGGCAGAAGTTCCAGCGCAGAATGATCTTATCCAGATACTCGCGATACTGGGGGGCGCGTTCGGCAGTAAGCCGCAGGGCCAGCATCAGTCGGGCCATATCCTTTGCCGACCAACCGCTCTTTGCCGGTTTACCGGTAAAGTCGATGGGGGTCGCCGTCCGGCTGGAGTAAAGCCTGCCCGGGGTGCGGGTTTCGGTCAGGGTCAGCCGGTTAAGCGTGCCGAGCAGGCGCGTCAGGGGGGCGTCAAACTCAGACTCCTGCACCAGCCCCAGATCCCGGGCGGCGAGCAGGGCGATGAGGGTGTCGCCCATTTGCCAGAGGGTGACCCGCGGCTGTTTGTCGCTGCCGTTCACCAGCCCGGTCTGCGGCTGGGTGTTATTTTCGAAATAGCGCCAGGCGATGCGGGCCCACGCCTGCTCCTGCGACGTCAGGCTGTCGATGCGCGCGGTGGTGTGCCAGCCGCCCTTCGTCAGCCAGCGCCACCCTGCGCCCTCCCGGCTGAAGAGGGCGAGGGCAATAAGCACTAGGAGGAGGGCGACCGCCAGCCAGCGGGCTACGGTTTTAAGCATTGCGCGGTCACCGGCGGCAGTTTGACAGGCTCGTCTGCACTACAGGCGGCGCACTGGCAGGCCTGGCAGGCGGGTTTCGTGCGCTGGGTGGTCCCGGTCTGTTCACACCAGCTCTTAACCGCCGGGGTGCTGCTCAGGAAGGGGCGGTTGCGCGGGGTATTATTGGGCTCGAAAAGATCCACCAGCTTTTTGTCCCAGAGCGAAGGGGCGAAATCGCGGTTTTTCGGGTTGTCGGTATTAAACCGCAGCAGCTTGCCCTCTTTCTTGAACAGCAGCGCCTCCAGCATGATGCCGTTGTTATTGGCGGTGAACTCTTTAATCGGGCCGTCGCCGTTTTCGTAAAGCCCCTCGTAGTAGCCTTTGCCCTCTTCGTTGGCGTTTTCAATGGTGTCCAGCAGGCGGTCGGTGTAAGGCGAGTTCCAGAGTACCCACATCCCCAGTGCCGCCTTCAGGGATACGGCGGCGGTGTTAGGGACATACTGGCCTTTGTCGGTGATGGTGTTCCAGTTAAAGCCGTCGCTAAAGACGGTGTCATATACAAAGTAGGGCGACTTATCCAGCTGGTGCTCGGAGCGGGCGGACAGTATCCCGGTAATGGCGTAGCGGTTCTCCTGAGCCTGATAGACCCGGTCGGCAAAGTTTTTCATCCACGGGTGGGAGTAGTCGCGCGGGCTGTTATTCCGGTCCAGCGGATTGTCATACCCGAACTCCATGCCGTACAGCACGTAGGATTCGGTCACCACGTAGTTATGCTGGCTGGTTTGACGCGGATCGCGCGAGTCGTAGGGCACCAGCACGCAGTAGATCTCCGCCAGCTCGTAAGGCTGCGGGCGGCTGGCCTGACAGGTGCTAAACCCCCAGAGCTGGAAACCTGCCGCGCCATACTCTTCATAGCCCAGCCGTCCTTCCTGCACATATTTCGGCTGGCCGTTCTCCAGGTAGGCGCCGTACATCATGCCGCAGGGATCGATAACGTGGCTGAAGTCCCACCCCAGCACCACGTTATCGATGCTGTTGGCATACTCCGGGTAGCGCTCTTTGATCACTTTTAACCAGATCAGCATCCTGCCGATATCCAGCGCCGAGAAGCCAATCTCCCCCGGTTTGTTCTGGTAGTTCACCTTCTGGCCGGTAATGGTGTTGTAGGCCTTGTTAGGCAGCTCGTTGCGGAACAGATCCAGCTTGTTCAGGGTGGCGAGCAATTTCAGCATCCGGCGGTCAAACTCG
This sequence comes from Leclercia sp. LSNIH8, assembly GCF_002920195.1. NCBI lineage: Bacteria > Pseudomonadati > Pseudomonadota > Gammaproteobacteria > Enterobacterales > Enterobacteriaceae > Leclercia > Leclercia sp. LSNIH8. The sequence continues at coordinate 106,279 of NZ_PQJY01000003.1, forward strand.
GCTTTATCAATGATCCCCAGCTCCCGCGCCGCCGTCATGGCGGCCATATAGGAGGCGCTGTCCCACATGGTGGTGGAGGGGTATTTGTTTACCGCATTGACCAGCCCGGTGGTGGGTTGGAAGTTGGCGACAAAATATTGCCAGGCGTTTTTGGCGATAGCCATCTCCCTGGGGGTAAGCTCGCCGTTGCGCGGTTCGTACTCCGAGGCCGGCAGCCCGGTGGCGGCCTGTGCAGCGGAAAGCGTGAGCCAGCACGCCATAAGCCCGGCCAGAAGAGGAAAAAAGAGGAGAAATTTCAGCTTCATGGCGTAGCTCCTGCTGAAGAAGTAGGGGAAGTCGTCAGGCTCAGACAGGCCAGACAGAGCATCTGGCCGTGGGCAATATAGGCCAGGCTTTCGAGCACGATGGCATTGGTATCAGCGTCAATCACATCATTCACGCTGCTGTTCAGGTTAAGTCCGCGCTGCCACCCCTTGCCGGGCACCTGCAGCGTCTGAACCTGCTGGCGCAGCGCTTCGCTCCAGCCGTTGCGGAACAGGGCGTACCAGGCGAAGGCGGAGCGGGTGGAGGTAATCGCAGTCTGTTCCGGGGTGGCATCGCGCAGGGCGCTGGTTTGTAGCGGCTGGCGATCGGGCAGATCGTTTACGTAATCCGGCGCGGGCTCGGCATAGTCGGTGCTGATGGGCGGCTTGCTCACCCGCAGCCCGTGACGGCGCTGCTGGATCTGCATAATGCGCCAGGCGATCTCCGCGCTCTGGGCGTCGAAGCCCAGCTCCAGGCCGGTTAACAGGTAGGGGAGACTGATAAGCGATGGCTGTCGGCCCCAGGGGGTACGTAGCCCCTCGTCGGGCACCATAATACCGTCGATATCGATCATCTGCTGCCCCTCCGGCGGGTTGGTCACCGCCAGCCCCGCCGCGCTGTCGATCAGCCGAAGCGTATGGCTGGCATACAGACGATAACCGAAGCTGTTTCTGGGCTCGTCCGCCGCCAGTGCCCAGTGGTGGAGCGGCGCTGCGGCCTGGGTCGCGGGATTACTGGCGATCAGGGCCCCAACCTTCCACTGGTTAAAGAGGTCGCGCACGGCGGCGGCATGCTGGGGATAGCGCCACAGCAGGGTTTGAAGGGCATTGAGCAGGCGGCCCATGCCAATAGCGGAGGAGTCTGGCTTGCCCAGCATTTGCAGCGTGTCCGCATGATAATAAGCGGCGGGTAGCCCTTCGGGATTCAGCGGGAGCTGCCCCAGCGTAAACAGCGCCGCGGTGATGCGCTCATCAAATTCGTCTGTCGTCAGGATATTGAGCTGTTTGGCGGCCACCAGCGCAAAGAGATAGCTGCCGGTGCTCCACAGGCTGAGCCAGGGCTCGCCATCGTGGGCGTTGGCCAGGCCGTTCGGCTGGGTATTGTTGACATAATATTGCCAGGCTACCCGCGCCCAGATCGCCTCGTCGAAGGTGAGTTCACGCGTGGCGGGCAGGGGTGGGAAATCTTTACTCAGGGTCATGCCCGCGCTGCTCTCCACGCGCGAAGGCATCTGTTTCTCCACCCAGACGACGATGGCGAAGCCCAGCAGGAAACCGATCAGAATAGTGAGGTAGCTGCGGGCCGACAGCAGCGCATCGCGTTTTCTCATTGGCTCGCCTCCTCTTCGGCCGGGGTCCAGACGGCGGCCAGAATCAGCGGCAGCATGGCGGCAATATTCACCGCACCCCAGAAAATATTGATGACGTAGCCGGAAGGGTCGTCAACCTGGCCGCGGGCTACCTGTATTCCGCCCCAGATGAGGCCCGCCAGGGTGAGCACGACGATAGCGATCTGCGGCTTCACCAGGTAGAGAAAACGCCCTGTCTGCCGCTCTTTGGGGGTGACGTGAAATTTTATCTGCTCGCCGCGCAGCACCGTATCGAGCGCCCGCAGATTCATGGAGAAAAACGAGAGATACGATGCCCTGCCATCCCAGGCTGATATTCCCCAGGTGCCGAACATAAACGCCAGTTCGGAGACGATGAAAAAGGGCAAAAAGTGGAGATAAAAGGGCTCAGACCAGGCCGACACAGGGGGAATACCGGTAAAGAGATAGATAATCGGCGAGACCAGGAAAATGGTATTCCATACGCAGGCCATGTAGGACCAGAAGGTGGTGGCATACATCAGCGTTTGCGGCAGAGAGAGCTTAAAGCGGCGGCGGCTGAAGATATTGTCGTGAAACAGAATATCCAGCGAGCCGGCGGCATATTTAAAACGCTGGATCATCCAGGTCAGCATATCCTGCGGGGAGAGCATCTTGGATTCAATGCGCGGGTGCATGACCGAGCGCCAGCGGCGCGCGGCATCGCCGTGCAGCAGGATAGAGGTGTAAATATCCTCGGAAACGTGGAATTTATATGGGGTCAGCTCCGTATCGAAGGCCACGTGGGGACGCATTGCCTCCTGCAGGGTTTCGCGCATCGCCGGATCGCGTATGTCCCGGGTATGGCGGTCGATCTCCTCTTCGACGGTCCAGACGTAGCTGCGCAGCGCCGCCTGCATCACCGCCTCGCGTCGATGCACCGAGGCCGCGCCGCAGCAGAAGGCGGCATTAGCCCAGTTGCGACGGCGTAAAATCACGTCGTAGAACATGCGCGGATCGTTGAAAAAGGGATCCCGGCCAAGGGTTACCGGGCCGATAAATTTCTGGGCGAGCCAGCCGAGACCGTATCCCGCTTTACCCGCCCTGCGCCCGAGCCAGTGCGCCAGATTTTCCCCTTCCGGCAGGTCGAAGAACCACTGGGGTGTTTGCACCCAGGCGACGTCCGGATCGCGGAAATAGCCCAGCGTATGGCTCAGCAGCGTGGGGAAAACGCGGGTATCGGCGTCGCAGATGATCAGGAAATCGCCGTCGGTCTGCTCAAGTCCGTTGCGCAGGTTGCCCGCCTTAAAGCCGATATTGGTCTGGCGGGTAATGTAGTTGGCGCCTTCCTCTTCGCATACGGCTTTCATCTCCGGACGCCGGCCATCATCCAGCACATGGACCTTGTAATCCAGCGGGACAGGGTAGGCCATTTTCATGGCGTCGCGGATGGAGAGCCGCACCAGCTCTACATCTTCGGAGTAGGTGGCGATAAAGAGATCGACCTTTATCGGCCTGGACTCCTCGGCATCTTCCGGCCGCAGGCAGTCGTTGATCTCAGACGGCGGGGGCGTTTGCGGCGGATCCTCTTCCTTCCACAAGTTAATGGTGAACAGCACCGTGCCGATCCAGGCCAGGGTTTCCGCCAGCACCAGCGGAATGGCGTACCAGAGCGCGTCGGTATTTAAAGAGGCCGTCCAGCGCCAGTAAATATAGTTGGCACCAAGAATAAGCGCGGCCACCGCTAATACCTGCCAGGTCATCATGACCCAGCGCGGCGTTTTAAGCGGTTCAGGCGGACGACGATGTTCAAAACGGGAAAAATAAAAATCCATAGCGAAGGATATCCTGATTCCACGATGACAATAAATTAATAGCCTGTTACCGACAGGGAGAACGCCATGGAAATAACGCTCACAAAAACATAATTTAAGGTAAGTGTAGAACGCGGATAAAAATAATCCAGCAGGTTAAATTGCAACAGTTTAGGGGCGCTTAAATAAAAGTTAATTATTAATAAGGTTTTTTCCTGCGTACCGCAATAATTGCCAGATGAAGGCATTTACGCTATCTAAATTATTAGCACGATGCTTTTTCAGGATCATTAACAGGACTCCCTATGAGCCAGATTGCGCCTGCAATACCGCAAGAAGAAAACATAAAATCAAGGGCATGGCGCTATTCTCTTGCCGGGAATCGCGATCTGCGTATTGATTTTATGCGCGGAATTGCGCTGGTAATGATGGTGGTGGCGCATACAGAGGTGATGTCGATATTTAATATATTTACCTGGGAGCGTTTTGGTCTGACGACCGGTGCGGAAGGATTTGTCATTCTTTCCGGATTTATGCTGGGGATGTTAAATCGTGCCAGATTACAAAAAGTTGTCTTGCTCACTATTTCCTGGGGGCTTTACCTCAGGGCGTGGAAAATATACCGGGTAAATATTATTATCATTTTATCCTTTCTGTTGCTGGGGTATTTGCCTTTTATAAACGTTTTTGAAGTGACCCATTTTACCGACCGTTTTTCGGGAACCACCTGGTCCCTTTATCCGGTGACGCCGCAGATAAAAGAGACCTGGTTTAACATTGTTCTCTATCTGCAAATTGGTCCTCACCAGACGCAAATTTTAGGGCTCTATATCTTTCTCCTGCTGTTAAGCCCTTTGTTTTTAGGCATGTTGCAAAGGGATAAAGTGTACTGGCTGCTGGGCCTTTCGCTGCTGGTTTACTGCTGCTGGCAGCGCTGGCCGGTACGGATAACCCCGTCGCAGTTTGAGTTCGCCTTTCCGCTGCTGGCGTGGCAGTTTATTTTTGTGCTGGGAATGAGTTGCGGCTGGTATAAAGAGGAGCTGCTCTCTTTCGCTCGCACCCCCGCTGGCAAAGTGGTGGTCGCGGCGCTGGTGGTGATTGCACTGGCCCTCGGTTTTGTCGCCCAGAATCATACCAACCCCTTTATGCCGCCCGCGCTCCTGATGCATACCATCCCTGCGGCGGACTTCAACGCTTTTTACCATACCTGGGCGGCAAAAAACGGGCTGGGCCCGGTGAGGGTGCTGAACGATATCTGCCTGATGGTGACGGTCTATCTCCTCCTGACCTGGTGCTGGCAACCTCTTTACCGGCTGGCAGGCTGGTTTCTTATCCCGCTCGGCCAGCGCTCGCTTTATACCTTTATTTTGCACGTCTACGTCGTGCTCGCGGTAAGCCAGTTTGTGACCTTCGATCTGTGGCGTCAGGACTGGATAGTAAACACCTTTGTACATGCAGCGGCGCTTGGTGTGCTGTGGCTACTGGCGAAATATAACGTCGCCGCACGCTGGATACCTAACTAAGGAAGGGGAGATGCGGGAGAGATATTTGCTGGCCTGCGCACTCTTGTGCATTGCCATCGGCGCAGAGGCGGCGCCGAAGGAGGATGCCGGGACACTGCGCGACAACAACGGCGAGCCGGTGCAGGCGGGGGTATTTACCAGCCGCTGGGGGCGGCTTTTCTCAGGCAATGAGGATGTTTTTTCCGGCGCGCTGAGCTTTAGCTCGGGCCTGAAAGAGCAGTGGATGACTATCCCCAACAGCTCAGACAGCGCGGAGCAGAAGCGAAAATATAACCAGACGCTGAACCTGAGTCTGCAATATTCCCCTTACAGCTACTGGTTTGCCAACGTCACGTCGCGTCTACCGGTCACCGACACCAGCCGCTATACCGCTGACTTTCGCTACAGCTTCGGCTACGACGACTGGCACGCCAATACCCTTAGCCTGGTGTACAGCAATTACGGGGATAACCGCTTCTGGACCTCGGGCAGCGGTCGTCACACCTATTTCGAGCAGGGGGCGGTAACCCTGGCCTACAAATTCTCGCTGCCGAAACCGGTGGAGAATACGCTGTTGATCAACAAAGGTGACTCCATTATCTGCCAGGTGGGCTACAGCTGGGTACCGCGCTACTACGATCTGGAGAGCAACGACATCCGCAAAAACAAAAACGTGATGCTGGGTGGGTGCGGTTACACCTTCAAACAACATTTCTTTGTGCGCGCCACGGCGTTCTGGTTCCCGGACAGCAGCCAGCAACAGCCCTGGAACGGCGATTACAGCTACAGCTTCGGCTATGCAGGCTATACGCCAGGCTCATTCTCCGTTCAGTATGCCAACTATTCCGGCACCCGTTATCCCGGCCACCAGAGCGGCAACGGTAAGTTTCGTGAAGGAACGGTTAGCCTTATCTGGTTCTTACCGCTTTAGGGGGCGAGAGTGGCGCAGCATGTACTGATTGTGGAAGATTCGCTGGTCTATCGTCGGCTGCTGAGCCGGATGCTGGCGCAGTGGGGCTATAAGGTCAGCGAGGCGGAAAACGGCCTCGCCGCGCTGCAGATCCTCGAAAGCCAGCCGGTCAGTCTGGTCATCAGCGACTGGGAAATGCCGGAGATGGATGGCCTGACGCTGTGCCGGGAAATCCGCAGCCGCCAGATTGGTCACTATATCTATGTCATTCTCCTTACCGGCCGTGAAAATCCAGACGATCTGACGCTGGGGTTTGACGCTGGTGCGGATGACTTTCTCAGCAAGCCTGTCGAGCAGAGCGAACTGCGGGCGCGGCTGCATGCGGGGGCGCGTATTCTCTCCCTGGAGGCGACCCTCGCCGCCCGCAACGCCCGCCTTAGTGAGGCCCTGCGCCAGATTGAACAAGATCTCGAGGTGGCGGCACGTATCCAGCAGTCGGTGCTGCCCGCGCACCAGCAGCGCTACCGGGACTACTTTTCCGACTGGCTCTTTCTGCCCTCGGCCTGGGTTTCCGGGGATATCTTTAACGTCTTCCCGCTGGATAACCATCTGGGCTTTTACTGTGTGGACGTCTCCGGCCACGGCGTAGGGGCGGCAATGATGTCCCTCGCGGTGGCCCGCCAGTTTTTGCACGGCAGGGCGGTAGAGCGCTTTCTCTTTACCGACGACGACGAGGTGGCGTCGCCCGCCGAGGTGGTGCGCATCCTCAACGGCCGTTTTTGCAGCGATGAGGTAGAGATAGTCAGCTATTTCACTATGATTTACGGCGTCATTGATCTTGATACCGGCGAGGGGAAACTGTGCCAGGCCGGTCACCCGACCCCCTTTATCGTCAGCCCGGACGGAGAGGTCAGAGCCGTCGGCAGCGGCGGAGCGCCGGTAGGATTGATGCCGGATCTCAGCTGGACGGATGTTGACTTCACGCTGGCGGCAGGCGAGCGGCTCTGCCTGTTCAGCGACGGCATTACCGAATGTGAAAACCTCACCGGGGAACAGTTTGGCCCGCAGCGGCTGCAGGAGGCGCTGAGGCACGGGGCCACCCTCGGGCTGAACGATCTCCTGGCGCAGTTTGCCCGGCACCTTATTCACTGGCGTAGCGGGGAAAACCAGGAGCAATCATCGATGGCCGATGATGTTTCACTCTTAGTGATTGAGCGTAAAGGAGAAGAGCAATGAATATTGATACAGAGCGGCAGCCCAATGTGAACATTATGACCCCGGCGGTGCGCCGGCTGGATGCCTCGGTGGCGGCGGCGTTTAAGGAGGCGATTACCCGCGAGATCGGTGAAGATCGCAAAGCCCTGATCGTCGACTTCAGCAAAATCGATTTTATCGACAGTAGCGGTCTGGGGACCCTGGTCTCCCTGCTGAAAATGATGAACGGTAAAGGCGATATGGTACTCTGCGCGCTGAACCCCGGCATCCGCAACATGTTTACCCTGACCCGGATGGATCGCATTTTCCGCATCTGTCCGGACCGCGCCGCGGCGCTGGCGCAGCTGAATCAATGATATGGTCGTGGCTCACGAGATTGCGCTTTCGGCCGCGTTAAGTTCGCTCTCGCCGCTGGCGGAGTGGCTGGCGCAACAGATGGCCTCGCTGCCCGTGGACGAAACCTGGCGCTTTGCGCTGGATCTCGCCGCCTGCGAGACGGCGACCAATATCATCCGCTATGCGCTGCACGAGGATCAATGCCAGCTTTTTAACGTGACCTTTATCGCCGCGGACGCTGGCGTGACCCTGCGCTTTACCGATGCAGGGACGCCTTTTCCCGCTGAACGCCTGGCCGAGGCGCGTAATGAGGCGTTTGATGACGACACGCTGCTCGCAGAAAATGGCCGGGGGCTCAGACTGATCCTGCTGTCGGTAGACAGTTTTGACCTCGAACGCCGGGACGGAAAGAATATTGCGGTGCTGGAAAAAGGGTGGTGAGGGCTGAAAAGCAAAAACCTCCCACCGGGCGGTGAGAGGGGCAAACTTACGCGGTCAACGGGCTGGCGATAGCGGCTTTTGCGTTTTCGTTAACTTTGTACATGTATGTGGTCGAATCCAGGGTGTTTTCAACCGACTGCGCATAAAACGGAATCGACCCCGCGGTCTGCCAGCCAAGCGAGCGGTAGAGATCGCTGGCCACGTCGCCACTGCGTGTATCCAGCACCAGCAAAACGAGTCCCTTTTCCCAGGCCAACTGTTCTGCCTGCATCATCAGCGCTCGTGCAATTCCCTGGCGACGTGATTGTGGGTGAACCAGCAGCTTGGTCATTTCTGCCCGGTGGCGGCCATTAGGCGTGGCGCAATAGTTAACCATGACGGTACCGGCTGCCGTGCCGTTATCCAGGGCGATGAAAAGATCGCAATCGCGGCGCGCAAGGCTATCTATTTTTTCCTGCCAGAAACGATCGATGGCAGGACGGTCGGTGGGATCGATAAAACCGACACTCGCGCCATCTTTTACGCACGCCTGCAAAACATCACCTAATTCTGAGAAGCGTTGACGTGCCTCGTCAGCAGTCAGACATTTATATTCAATCATGATTTACATACCACCAGAATATAGTGGGCGCCAAGATTTTCATGTGCCCTGAATGATGAGGTTCCCGATAAATGAAAACGTAAACTGTCACCTTTTTTCAGATGCCAGGTTTCCGCATTCATGGTAATAATCAACTCCCCTGCATGTAACCAGATATATTGCTCCAGCCCCTGAACCGGTGGCTGAAGATATTCAATAAAAGCACCCGGACGTAATTTCCCGTCAATCATTTCGCAGCGGAAAGCGTTAGACGGTGGTATTAACAGACGCCGCTCAAACCCGCTGTGTTCATCATGCCACAGGCTCTGCTCCCTGGCCCGGAACAGGTTATCGGCGACCTGCTCAACCTCGCTGATCAGCCGGGACATGGTCATGCCGTATACGCTGCAGAGCTGGTTGAGCACTTCCGCGGTGGGGCTGACTTCACCCCGTTCAATGCGTGACAGTGAGGCTCTGCTTATTCCCGACGCTGCGGAGAGATCCTCCAGCGAACGGTTATGCTGCAGGCGTAGCGCGGCCAGACGTGCCGCCAGCTTTTCCCTGTAGTCCTGATTGTTCATACCTGATTCCCGCATGTGAGATAAAATTCTCTAATGAGAGATAATACTGCACGCTGAACGCGAGTCAAGCACCGCTGAAAAAAATCCTGCAAAAGTAAAATTCACAATTTCAAGATAAAAAAAACTATTAACTTTTTGTTAAGTTTTTTATTGCACCTGCGGGTAATTAAATTTATTACTAGTTAGCCAGGTATATTTCGTGGCCAACAGAACAATTAAAAATAACCAACAGGACAACCTATGACAACCAAACCCGCCGCTGAAATCTGCGCGGCACCGGGGCTTTTTCAGACGCTAAAAACATTTCCTGCAACCGTACACGCGCTGCTCTTTTTTACCTTCGTCATACGGTTTAGCTATTTTATGGCATGGCCCTTTATCGCCGTGATCATGACCCAGAATTACCATATGTCTCCCATCGCCATTGGCGTGGCGATGACCAGCAGCGCCCTGATCTCCGTGGTGCTCGGCATGTACGGCGGGCAGATTTCGGACCGCATGGGGCGGCGGGTAATCCTTCTGTTGGGGTGCGGGTTCTCTGCCGTGGGTTATATCACGCTGGCGCAGGCGAGCGGGATGGGGCTGTTTATCACCGGCCTGATGATCATCGGGGTGTGCTTTGCCTGGGTCGATCCCCCGGTGCGCGCGCTGATGAGCGATCTGCTGGGTGACCGCCGTCGCCGGGCGCTGGCCCTGCAAATGCGCTACTACCTGATCAACGTCGCGGCGGTGTTTGGCCCGCTGGTGGGGCTGGTCTTTGGCCTGACATCCCAGAAGGGGACTTTCCTGATCACGGGCTTAACCTATCTGCCATTTTTCGTTTATGTACTGCTGTTTATCCCGGCGGGGAAACTGGTGGGTGAGCCACAGTCCGGCAGCGCGCCGGCCATCAGGCTGCATCAGATGATGGGGATTATCGCCAAAGACCGAATCTATGTTGCGGCGCTGCTGTGTAGCATCTTGTGCAGTATCGTTTTTATCCATTATGAAGCCGTACTGCCGCAGTATCTGATGCTACTTGATGGCAACGGGGCGGTGAAGCTCATCACCCTGATTCTGGTTACCAATGCCTGCACCGTGCTGGTGTTTCAAAGCCTGATTGTGCGGTTTATGGCGCAGATTAACCTGCCGAAACGGATACTTCTGGGCGGCGCCATTTTCGCCTTATCGCAGCTCTGCTTTTTTGCCACCCGTTCAACGGAGGTGTGGATCTGGCTGACCTTTACCGCCGTCTTCAGTATGGGGGAGGCGATTCTGATGCCAAACCTGAATATTTTGCTCGATCAGCTCGCGCCGGCGGAGCACCGGGGTGCCTATCTTGGGGCTTCAACGTTATCGACGCTGGGGGTTGCGGTCGGGCCGTTAATCGGCGGGGTGATGCTCGCCATGACCGGGGCGGGGGTATTTATCTGCACGGCCTTGCTCAGCCTGCTGCTGTGCGCGATTATTTATCTCAGCGGGGCACGGATGCTGGCACGTTTGCAGGAGACATAAAAGCGCCGGGGAGTGATGCGTGCACCACTCCCCGGCGAGATTTTCAGCGTTGAATCTTACGCCGCGACCAGGCTGTCGATAGCCGCTTTCGCATCGTTCTGCGCTTTGGCCGCCACTTCCGGACCGTAAGCGATACCTTCAGCAAAGACGAAGTTCACGTCGGTGATGCCGATAAAGCCCAGGAACAGGGTCAGGTACGGCGCCACCAGGTCAGTTGGGGTATCTTTGTGAATACCGCCACGGCTTGAAAGCACAATCGCACGTTTACCGGTGACCAGACCTTCTGGTCCTTTCTCGGTGTAGCGGAAGGTGACGCCCGCACGCGCTACCAGGTCGAAGTAGTTCTTCAGCTGGGTCGGGATGTTGAAGTTATACATCGGCGCGTTAATCACGATCACGTCGTGGGCTTTCAGCTCGGCAATCAGCTCATCGGAGAGCGCCAGCGCTTCCTGCTGACGTGGCGTCAGCGGCGCATCGCTCGGACGCAGGGCACCCACCAGCTCACCATCCAGTACCGGAACAGGCTGAGCGGCCAGATCGCGGACGGTGATTTCGTCACCGCTGTGCTGTTCACGCCACTGTTCAACGAAATAATCAGACAGCTGACCAGACTGAGAGTACCCTGCCAGAATACTGGATTTAAGAACTAATACTTTGCTCATGGGTGATTCCTTTGTTGTATTTGATGAGGGGGTTGCCCCGTTGCTTGCTGACACTCTATTCACAATCCTGTCGCAGGGATAGCGCAATATATCGAAGTCTATGTTCGAATTTTTTGAATAAGGCGCAAAAACCCGCGATGTGGTACTCTATAGCAATCATTACAAAGAGATTTTATCCGGCAGTGCACTGCCCGTTAACGCTATGACAGAACAACAGAAATTAACCTTCCCGATGCTTATGCAACAGCTGGATCCGCTGATGTTGCGTGACAAACAGCGCTTTGCCCGCCGCCTGCATGGGGTAAAGAAGGTTAAAAATCCTGATGCACAACAGGCCATTTTCCAGGAGATGGCGAAAGAGATTGAACAGGCGGCGGGTAAGGTTGTGCTGCGCGAAGCCGCGCGCCCGGCCATTACCTATCCGGACAACCTGCCCGTCAGCCAGAAAAAACAGGCGATCCTCGAAGCCGTGCGCGATCACCAGGTGGTGATTGTGGCGGGTGAGACCGGTTCGGGCAAAACCACCCAGCTGCCAAAAATTTGTATGGAGCTGGGGCGCGGGATCAAGGGCCTGATCGGCCACACCCAGCCGCGGCGTCTGGCGGCGCGAACGGTGGCGAACCGTATTGCCGAAGAGCTGCAAACCGAGCCGGGCGGCTGCATCGGCTATAAGGTGCGCTTCAGCGATCACGTCAGCGACAACACCATGGTCAAGCTGATGACCGACGGCATTCTGCTGGCGGAGATCCAGCAGGACCGGCTGCTGATGCAGTATGACACCATCATCATCGATGAAGCGCACGAGCGCAGCCTGAACATCGACTTCCTGCTGGGCTACCTGCGGGAGCTGCTGCCGCGTCGCCCGGATCTGAAAGTCATCATCACCTCGGCGACCATCGACCCGGAACGTTTTTCGCGTCATTTCACCAATGCGCCGATTATCGAAGTCTCGGGGCGCACCTATCCGGTTGAGGTCCGCTACCGTCCGATGGTGGAAGACGCCGACGACACCGAGCGCGATCAGCTCCAGGCCATTTTCGATGCGGTGGATGAGCTGGGGAATGAAAGCCCGGGCGATATCCTGATCTTTATGAGCGGCGAGCGCGAAATCCGCGACACCGCCGACGCACTGAGCAAGCGCGACCTGCGCCATACCGAGATCCTGCCGCTGTATGCGCGTCTCTCCAACAGCGAGCAGAACCGCGTCTTCCAGGCCCACAGCGGCCGCCGGATCGTGCTGGCGACCAACGTGGCGGAAACCTCCCTTACCGTGCCGGGCATTAAATATGTTATCGACCCCGGCACGGCGCGCATCAGCCGCTACAGCTACCGCACCAAGGTGCAGAGACTGCCGATCGAGCCGATTTCTCAGGCCTCCGCCAACCAGCGTAAGGGCCGCTGCGGACGTGTCTCGGAAGGGATCTGTATTCGTCTCTATTCGGAAGACGATTTCCTCTCGCGCCCGGAGTTTACCGACCCGGAAATTCTGCGTACCAACCTGGCGTCGGTTATTCTGCAAATGACTGCTCTCGGGCTGGGCGATATCGCCGCCTTCCCGTTTGTGGAAGCGCCGGACAAGCGCAATATCCAGGACGGTGTGCGCCTGCTGGAGGAACTGGGGGCGATCACCACCGACGAGCAGGCCACCGTTTACAAGCTGACGCCGATGGGCCGTCAGCTCAGCCAGCTGCCGGTGGATCCGCGTCTGGCGCGGATGGTGCTGGAGGCGCAAAAACATGGCTGCGTGCGCGAGGCGATGATTATCACTTCGGCGCTCTCCATACAGGATCCGCGCGAGCGTCCGATGGACAAACAGCAGGCCTCCGACGAGAAGCACCGCCGCTTCCACGATAAAGAGTCTGACTTCCTCGCCTTTGTGAACCTGTGGAATTACATCGGTGAGCAGCAGAAAGCGCTTTCCTCAAACCAGTTCCGCCGCCAGTGCCGGGTCGATTTCCTTAACTACCTGCGGGTGCGCGAGTGGCAGGATATCTACACCCAGCTGCGCCAGGTAGTAAAAGAGCTGGGCATTCCGGTCAACAGCGAACCGGCGGAGTACCGCGAAATTCACATCGCGCTGCTGACCGGTCTGCTGTCGCATATCGGGATGAAAGATGCCGACAAGCAGGAGTTTACCGGGGCGCGTAACGCCCGCTTCGCCATCTTCCCCGGCTCCGGATTGTTTAAAAAGCCGCCGAAGTGGACGATGGTGGCCGAGCTGGTGGAGACCAGCCGTCTGTGGGGCCGCATTGCCGCACGCATCGATCCGGAGTGGGTCGAACCGGTGGCGCAGCATCTGCTGAAGCGCTCATACAGTGAGCCGCACTGGGAGCGGGCGCAGGGGGCGGTAATGGCCACCGAGAAGGTCACCGTCTACGGTCTGCCGGTGGTGGCGGCGCGTAAGGTCAACTACAGCCAGATCGACCCGGCGCTCAGCCGCGAACTGTTTATCCGCCACGCGCTGGTGGAGGGGGACTGGCAGACGCGCCACGCCTTCTTCCGGGAAAATCTCAAGCTGCGCAGCGAAGTGGAAGAGCTGGAGCACAAAACCCGTCGCCGCGACATCCTGGTGGATGACGAGACGCTGTTTGAGTTTTACGACCAGCGCATCAGCCACGACGTGATTTCTGCCCGCCACTTTGACAGCTGGTGGAAAAAGGTCAGCCGCGAGACCCCGGACCTGCTCAACTTTGAAAAGAGCATGTTGATCAAAGAGGGGGCGGAGCAGGTCAGCAAGCTCGACTACCCGAACTTCTGGCACCAGGGCAACCTCAAGCTGCGCCTGAGCTACCAGTTTGAACCGGGCACCGATGCCGACGGCGTGACTGTCCATATCCCGCTGCCGCTGCTCAACCAGGTAGAAGAGAGCGGATTTGAGTGGCAGATCCCCGGCCTGCGCCGCGAGCTGGTTATCGCCCTGATTAAATCGCTGCCAAAACCGGTGCGCCGCAATTTTGTGCCTGCGCCGAACTACGCCGAGGCGTTTTTAGGCCGCGCCACGCCGCTAGAGCTGCCGCTACTGGATTCGCTGGAGCGCGAGCTCCGCCGGATGACCGGCGTGACTATTGACCGTGAAGAGTGGCACTGGGATCAGGTGCCCGATCACCTGAAAATCAGCTTCCGGGTAGTGGATGATAAGAATAAAAAGCTGCAGGAAGGCCGCTCCCTGACCGAGCTGAAAGAGGCCTTAAAAGGCAAGGTGCAGGAGACTCTTTCTGCCGTGGCCGACGACGGTATCGAGCAGAGCGGACTGCACATCTGGAGCTTTGGTCAGCTGCCGGAAAGCTACGAGCAGAAGCGCGGCAACTACAAGGTCAAAGCCTGGCCGGCGCTTGTGGACGAGCGCGACAGCGTGGCGATCAAGCTGTTCGATAATCCGCAGGAGCAGCAGCAGGCGATGTGGCGCGGGTTGCGCCGCCTGTTGCTGTTGAACATCCCGTCGCCGATCAAATATCTGCACGAGAAGCTGCCGAACAAGGCCAAACTGGGGCTCTACTTTAACCCGTACGGCAAGGTGCTGGATCTGATCGATGACTGCATCTCCTGCGGCGTGGACCAGTTGATCAACGCTGCGGGTGGCCCGGTCTGGACCGAAGAGGGCTTTGCACAACTGCACGAAAAAGTGCGCGCTGAACTCAACGAGACGGTGGTCAACATTGCGAAGCAGGTCGAGCAGATCCTGACCGCGGTGTTCAATATCAACAAGCGCCTGAAAGGGCGGGTGGATATGACCATGGCGCTGGGGCTCTCGGATGTGAAAGCACAGATGGCGGGGCTGGTCTATCGCGGGTTTGTGACCGGCAACGGATACAAGCGTTTAGGCGATACGCTGCGCTATCTGCAGGCGATTGAAAAACGTCTGGAGAAGATGGCGATCGATCCGCACCGCGACCGGGCGCAGATGTTGAAGGTGGAAGCGGTGCAGCAGCGCTGGCAGCAGTGGCTGAACAAGCTGCCACCGGCCCGCCGCGATGATGAAGATGTACAGGAGATCCGCTGGATGATTGAAGAGCTGCGCGTCAGCTTCTTTGCCCAGCAGCTGGGGACGCCATACCCCATCTCCGATAAGCGTATCTTGCAGGCGATGGAGCAGATCTCCGCTTAAAATCGCCGGGCGGCGCATGCGCTTGCCCGGTCTACAATATTGCATGGAAGCAATGGAGTCGTTTCGGTTAATAAAAGGCTAACAGCGGCTCCCTGGTCCGGCTGAAAATCGCCGAAGCGTTTCCGGAAGGCCGGGGCGAGGCGCAGGGACGCGCCGAGAGGGCATAGCCTGCATGGATGCAGGCTGGTGCCCGACCCGAAAGCCTGAAGGAATAAGCTGAGGGGACCGCGAAGCGGCGATTTTCTTGCCGGGAGCCCGGGTTGCCAGGGCGGTGGCGATTGAGCCGCCCTGGCACGTTCACCGGTTCGGATGTATCAGAGAAGCAAGGAACGTGAGGTGAACGGAACCACCACCGGTGCCGCATGTAACAGCACCCCTCCCGCAGGGCCGGTAAGCGGTGTTTACCCGTTCACCATCGCCAGCGTAAACCCATCCCATCCCTTCACACCCACCGTCTGTAACGCGGTGGCGGTCAGGCGCGGGTTATCGCCGATCATCTCGATAAACCGCCGCACGCCATGCACCCGGGCGTCATCGCTCTGGCCGTTAACCACTTCTCCGTCCCGCACCACGTTGTCGCCGATAATCAACGTTCCCGGCCGGGAGTAGTGCAGCGCCCACTCCAGATAGCCCGGGTTATTGGGTTTATCGGCATCAATAAAGATCAGATCGAAGGGCGGGATAGTATCGAAGCGCTCAAGGGAGAGCAGAGCCGAACCTTCGATTAGCTCAATACGCTGCTCCAGCCCTGCCAGATGGATGTTCTGCCGTGCGACCTGAGCGTGAACCGGGTCGGCCTCCAGCGTGATCAGCTTGCCATCCGCGGGCAGGGCGCGCGCCATCCAGATACTGCTGTAAGCCCCGAGAGTGCCAATCTCCAGAATGCGCCTCGCCTGGGTCATGCGCACAAACAGCGCCAGTAACTGCCCCTGATTAGCGGCGACGTCGTGGGCTGGTAACCCAGCGCGCTGGTTATTTTCAAGGACCTTTTGCAGCACCTCATCCTGAGGAATAAGCTCGGAAATCATGAAATTATCTACGTCAGACCACAGTTGTTGCATAGATTGACCCCTTAGTGCGTATATTGCCCGGCGGCGCTATGCTTGCACGGGCCTACGAAACCTGTAGGCCGGGCAAGCGCATGCGCCGCCCGGCGTTTACGATGCCGACCACCCACCTCCCAGCGCTTTATACAGATCGATCTGCGCCAGCAGCAGGTTATTTTTCGCCTGCACCACGCTGGTCTGCACCGAGAACAGCGTGCGCTGGGCGTCCAGCACGTCAAGATAGGACGAATAGCCGTTGTTATAGCGGTTCTGGGCGATCCGCAGCGTCTCCTGGGCCACCGCCTGCTGCGCCACCAGTTCGGTCAGCTGTTCGCCGTAACGGGCGATGGCATCCAGGCTGTCGTTCACCTCTTTAAAGGCGTTACGCACGGTTTTTTCATAGCTGTAGAGCGCCTGATTGCGCTGCGACTGGCCGATATCCACCTGGGCATTCAGCGCCTGACGGTTCAGCAGCGGGGCCAGAATACTGCCGCCGATGCTCCACAGCTCCAGCGGGTTGTCCAGCAGGCCGGGCAGAGTACGATCCTGAATCGATCCGGTGGCGGTCAGGTTGATCGACGGCAGCAGGCTGGCGCGCGAGGCCGCAAGCGAGGCATCGGCGGCAATAAGCTGGCGTTCCGCCTGCACAATATCCGGGCGACGATTGAGCAGCGACGAAGGGAGCTGCGAAGGGATACGCAGCGGCGTCAGGGCATCGAAATCCGCGCTGCGGGCGATGCTCCCCGGGTTGCTGCCCAGCAGCAGGCTGAGCGCATTCTCCTGACGGGCAATCTGGTTCTGCACCTGCGGGATCTGCGCCCGCGTCGAACGCAGCTCGGAGTCGGACTGCATCAGCTCCAGGCGCGAACTGTAGCCGGTCTGATACTGCCGCTGTGCCAGATTAAAGGCCTCTTCCCGCGCTTTCAGGGTCGACTGCGTAACCTTAAGCTGCTCGTCCAGCGCCAGCAGGGTGACGTATCCCGAAGCCACTGAGGAGGCCACCGTCAGATCTGCCGCGGCGGCGGCGGCTTTTTGCGCCTCGAGGCTCGCCCGGGCGGCATCGGTGGTGCGGCGGTTCACCCCCCAGATGTCCACGTCATAGCTGGCGGTCAGGCTGCCTTTGTAGAGCGCCCCGTAGGTGGGCAGACCGGTCGCCGCCGACTGGGAACGGGCGCGACCCGCATTCAGATCGGCATCCAGGGTCGGAAACAGACTGCCTTCACTGGCGTAGACCCGGGCCTGATACTCGTTGATCCGCTCCCGGGCAATCAGCACATCGCTGTTGTTGCGCAGGGCCTGGTCAACGTAAGCGTTGAGCTGGCTGTCGTGAAAATTGCGCCACCACACCTGTTCCGCCGGGCTGGTGGGGCCGGTAGCGGCGCGCCACTGGGCGGGGATTTGTAGCGTCGGCTTCGCTGGCTCAACATCCACCGACTGGCAGGCGCTCAGGGCTGCGGCAATCAGCAGGGCGGTTAGCGGGCGGCGGATCATTCTGCCTCCCGGGTATCAATAGTTACCTGTACCGACATCCCCGGACGCAGCCGCGCGGCGTCTTCTGCCTTACCCAGCACCTCAATGCGTACCGGAATACGCTGGGCGATCTTGACGAAGTTGCCCGTGGCGTTATCCGGCGTAATGGCGCTGAACTCCACCCCGGTGGCGGGGGAGATGCTCTGCACCCGGCCCTCATAGGCTTTGTCGTTCAGGGCGTCGACGGTGAATTTCACCGGCTGGCCGACGCGCAGGTTCGCCAGTTGGGTCTCTTTGATATTGGCGATCACCCAGTGCTGCGGCGGCACCAGGGTAGTGAGGTGGGTTCCGGCGGTCACATAGGCGCCCAGGCGGACGGCAATCTGCCCGAGCTGACCGTCGCGCGGCGCCACGATGCGGGTGTTTTGCAGGTCGATCTGCGCCAGCTCAAGGGCCGCCTTCGCGTTTTCGACGTCAGCCTCCAGCGCGGCGCGGTTAACGATGGCGGTTTGCAGATCCTGGCGCGACATCTCCAGCGTGGCCTTCGCCTGGTCGATATCGGCGCTGCCCTGGGCGGCACTCGCCAGAGCAGCATCCCGCTCACGGATCGACAGCGAGCCATCGGCGGTAAGATCTTTTACGCGCTTGAGGTCAGCCTGGGTTTTCTGGCTCTGCGCGCGGGCGTTTTTCAGTGCCGCCTCGTTACGCTGGATCACCGCTTCGGCGCTTTTACGCTGTTGCAGGTTGTTGTTCAGCGCGGCTATTTTCATCGCCAGCTGGGCTTCAGCCTGGTGTACCCGCTGGCGGTAGATACGATCGTCAATCTGCAGCAGCAGGTCGCCTTTCTTTACCTGCTCAAAATCCTGCACCCTGACCTCGATGATGTAGCCGTTCACCTGCGGGCTGATAAAGGTGGTCTGGCCGCGCACGTAGGCGTTATCGGTAAACTGGGTATGGCGGGTAAACGGCGGTAGCTGCCAGGCGTAGAGGATCACCAGCACGCCGACGAGGCCGATGGCGGCGGCGGTAAATATCGACACTACGCGCAGATTATTACGGGTATTGGCCTGCTCTTTAGCGGCATCCTGCTGACTCATAACTTCTCCAGAAACATCATTAATTTTTATCCATTACTGACTGCCGGTGGCCTTTCTCAGCGCCAGACGGGCAGTGATGCGCAGCCGCAGCAAGCGCCACAGGATCCAGACCAGCGTGGCGGTGGCAATGCCTGCCGTCAAAAGATAAGTATCGTTGTAAGCCAGAATATTTGCTTCCAGCGTGCTGGTGGTCTGCAACTGGAGCACCGACTGGGTGCTCAGCAGGGCGTTATCGCCAATCAGGCTGCGGTACATCTGGCTGTAGATCTGCAGCCGCTCGTTGACCAGCGGATTGAGGCTGGTGAGCTGCTCAGCCAGCAGGCTGGAGTGATATTTTTCGCGCCAGGTCTGGAAGGTGCCCAGAATGGCCGACCCCAGCAGGCCGCCGATGTTCTGGCTCATGCCAAACAGTACCGAAAAACTGACCAGGTTACGCGGATCGGCAATCACCCCGCCAATCCCGGCCAGCATCGCCGGAGCGAGGAAAAAGGCGCTGCCGAACCCGAGCAGAAACTGGCTCAGCATCAGCTGATCCGGGCGGGTGAGGCTGGTGGACTGGCTGTCGAGCAGGGAGGCGATAATCATCAGCACCAGCGAGGTGACGATCGGCCAGGCAAGCCTGGTCGGTTTAATGGTCAGACAGCTGGCGGTGATGCCGCAGACGATACCGGCTAAAATCGCCCACGCCAGATGGGTCATCTGTTCGTTCTGCAGGCCGACATACTGCAGCCAGCCAATCACCCCGGTGTTCTGTTCCGCCAGCACGATGCGGATCAGCAGCATGATCAACCCCAGGCGCACAATGCTGCCGCTGGAAAGCCAGCGCGTGTTCAGCAGCGGGTTGCTGCGGTTATGTTCAAACACAATCGCCAGGATAATCAGCACCAGCGAGCCCGCCAGCGCCCAGCCGATCCACGGCGCCTCAAACCACCAGTCGAGACGCCCGAGCGACAGCACCGCGCACAGCAGCGCCATCCCCGGGGCCAGCAGGATAAACGTAATGAAATCCTTCTTCTCAAACACCTTGCGCCGGTCGCCGGGAGGCAGCTTGAGGGCAATGACGCAGCCCAGCGAGATCAGCGCCAGGCCCAGCTCAAACAGGTAGAGCCCGCGCCACTCGTCGATCTGCAGCAGTTCGGTTGAAAAGAGTCGCGCAATGGGGATCGCCAGCGACGAACCGGTGATGCCGATAGTCAGAGCCTTCAGGCGGTGTTTCGCCGGCCAGGCCTGGATCTGATAGTAGATCCCAAGCGAGCTGAGCGCCGCGGCCACCATACCGTGGGCGGCGCGCACCATCAGGGCCGAGCTGAGATCGTTGACGAAGAGGTGAAAGAAGGTCACCAGCACATAGAGCACCAGAAACCCTTCGGTGAAGGCGCGCAGGCCAAACTGCTGGCGAAACTTCACCAGCAGCAGGTTAATCGACACGTTGGTCATTACGTACACTGCGGGCAGCCAGGCGATCTCGGTGGACCAGGCGGCAAAGGTGCCCTGCAGATTTTGCAGGTTGGCCGAAACCATGGCATTGCCCAGCGCGCCGGTAAGGCATACCAGCAGTCCCACCACACCGTAGGCTACCCGTTTGGGCGTGCTGTGGATCGGAGTGGAGGGGGAGCCTAACAGCATCGGCTTTTCGTGAGGCTGCCACTCGCGAGGAGCATAGGGGTCGCGTTGGGGCAGTCGCATAGCGTTTATTACCTGTCGCATTGATGATAGTTAGTGGGCTAATGATTCTACGTCTGACGCAAAGTCTGTTTCAAGTGAATATGATAATAGCGGGTTAATCAAATGTGAGCGGTAAGTATGACAGCGGCCAGCAAGTGCTGGCCGCCTGGGGATCAGAGTTCGTGGGTTTGTGCGTTGATGACCGGGGCGCGTTTAACCCGGCTGGCACAGAAGATCGCAATCAGGGAGATGGTCACTGTGACCGCCAGATACCAGGCCACCGGCACCCAGTCGCCGTTATATTTCGCCAGCAGGCCGGTGGCAATCAGCGGCGCGGTGCCGCCCGCCAGGGCTGCGCCCAGCTGATAGCCGAGGGTGATGCCGGTGTAGCGCACGTTGGCGGTGAAAATTTCTGAACAGAGGGTGCCGAGTACTGCGGTGACCGGCGCCCACAGCACGCCGAAAGCGATGACGGTAGCCAGCACGATGCCCCACGTGGTGCCGGTGTTGAGCAGCATAAACCACGGCACGATAAACAGGCCGAGGACAAAGACGCTGACGGCATACATTCGCTGGCGACCAACCTTATCCGACAGCAGCCCCATCAGCGGGATCATGATGGTGGCGACCAGCGCCCCGAGGGTCACGGCCTCCAGCGCCTGCGATTTTTGATAGCTGAGCGTGGTGGTGGCGTAGCTGACCACAAAGGTGGAGAAGATGTAGAAGGGCGCGGTCTCAACCACTTTTAGCCCGGCGGCGATCAGCACTTCGCGCCAGTGGTATTTCAGCGTATCGCGCAGCGGGGCTTTGGCCACCTTGCCGGAGGATTTCACCTTTTTAAACTCCGGCGTTTCGTCGATATCCTGACGGATCCACAGGCCGAGCAGCACCAGCACCGAACTCAGCAGGAACGGAATACGCCAGCCCCAGGAGAGGAAATCCTCTTCGCTAAACAGCGTCATCAGCGAGACGATAAAGGTCGCCATCAGCATGCCTATGGTCACCCCCGCCTGCGGAATACTGCCGAAGAAGCCTTTGCGCTTCTCCGGCGCGTACTCATAGGCCAGCAGCAGGGCGCCGCCCCATTCGCCGCCAATTCCCATTCCCTGAATAATGCGCATCAGGATCAGCAGGACCGGGGCCCAGAGGCCAATCTGCTCATAGGTAGGTAACAGCCCAATCATCACGGTTGCACCCCCCATCAACGACAGAGTTAACACCAGCGTTTTTTTGCGCCCGATACGATCCCCGATGTGGGCGAATATCACGCCACCGATGGGGCGGATAAAGAAAGTTAACGAGAACGAGAGATAGGACAAAATCAGGCCGATGACCGGGTCGACCATCGGGAAGAAGATCTTGTTGAACACCAGCGCTGCGGCTGTGCCGTAGAGAAAATAGTCAAACCATTCAATGGCGCTGCCGGTGAGGCTGGCGACCAGCACCTTTTTATTTTTGCGTAAAACTGCGGTACTGCTTTCGTGTTGTTGTGTCATACCGTGATCCCGCCCAGTGGATGATGAAGCGGGTGACACCCGGCGCGCTTCGGGTGCAACCCAGAAAGTAAAAGGTTGTCGAATTGTTAAGCAACTTAGGGAGAGCTGTTACTTTTGGCAAGCAGGGCGAGGTGAAAACTGGTCAGATCACGCTGAAATAAGCAGCAATCACTGCTTTTAATGGCGATATTTCTGGCGCTTAATTTTTTTAATGGCCTAAGTTACAGCATATAATGCAGGTGCAACCGCCTGATTTTTGGACGTTTCTGGTTATTTCAGTTTAATGACTATTCTTATAAGGTAACTGCCGATTTCGCTTTCAGAGGGATCCTCTGTTAACCGACGGCCCGCGCGTTACCCTTAACTTACTTGCTGGAAGGAGGTAACGATGAGTCTCACAATCTTCCCGTCTCTGCCGGATAAAACGCTGGTCGCGGTCAATACCGTCGGGGCCTGGCTCGCTGAAGACAATCTGCCTTACAATCCGCCCGCGCTACAGCCGGATCTGGTGGTGTTGGCCGGTAATGCGGTGATCCCCTCCATTGACGCGGCCTGCCGTCTGGCGTCGGAGCTTGCCGTGCCGCTGCTGATCAGCGGCGGGATAGGCCATTCCACCACCTTCTTATACGCCGCCATCGCGCAGCATCCGCGTTATAACAAGGTGCGCACCACCGGCAAAGCCGAGGCCACCATTCTGGCGGAGATCGCCCGGGAGTTCTGGCATATTCCGCCGGCGCGTCTGCTGGTGGAAGATCAATCCACCAACTGCGGTGAAAATGCCCGCTTCAGCGCCGCGACGATCCTCCATCATCAGCTAAGGGTGACGCGCGGGATTGTGGTGCAGGACCCGACCATGCAGCGGCGGACCATGGCGACCTTTGCCCGCGTCTGGCGCGATAAGCCAGATGCCCCGTCGTGGACCAGCCATCCCGGCATTGTGCCGCAGCTGCAAAACAGTGATGAGGGCCTGGTATTCCGCGGCGGCGGCGAGGGGCTGTGGCCTGTCGAGCGCTATCTGTCGCTGGTGCTGGGCGAGCTGCCGCGCCTGCGGGATGACATCAATGGCTACGGTCCGCTTGGCCGCGATTTTATCGTGCATGTGGATATTCCGGCCGAGGTGGAGGCGGCCTGGCAGATCCTGCGTCATGACGCCGTTCTCACCGAGGCGCTGGCGAGCCGCTCCCTGCTGTAACCTTGCCCGTTTGCGTGAAACTCATCGCAAACGGGCAACCTGATGTTGTCGGGATGAAATGATTTACGCCTGCTGACCCGTTTCTTTTATGAGATATCTCACAAAAACAGCGCGATAGGCTGGGATTGCGGATCGGGAACTGTAGTTTTTAACAATAATTTTACTTGTTAAAAACAGTGTAATTACAGGAGCGAGTCATGACAGTACCCGTACAACATCCTATGTATATCGATGGACAGTTTGTAGCCTGGCAGGGTGATGCCTGGATTGATGTCATCAATCCAGCTACCGAAGAGGTCATTTCCCGTATTCCCGACGGCAGCGCCGAAGATGCCCGCAAGGCGATTGACGCCGCCGAACGCGCCCAGGAGGCCTGGGAGGCACTGCCTGCCATCCAGCGCGCAGGCTGGTTACGTAAAATCGCGGCAGGCATTCGCGAGCGCGCCAGCGAGATCAGCGCCCTGATTGTGGCCGAAGGCGGTAAGATCCAGCAGCTCGCGGAGGTTGAGGTCTCCTTCACCGCCGACTATCTCGACTACATGGCGGAGTGGGCCCGCCGCTACGAGGGTGAAATTATCCAGAGCGATCGTCCGGGCGAAAACATTCTGCTGTTCAAACGCGCCCTGGGCGTCACCACTGGTATCCTGCCGTGGAACTTCCCGTTCTTCCTGATTGCCCGCAAGCTGGCACCTGCGCTGGTGACCGGCAACACCATCGTGATTAAGCCGAGCGAGTTCACCCCAAATAACGCCATCGCCTTCGCCAAAATCGTCGACGAGATCGGCCTGCCGAAAGGGGTCTTTAACCTGGTGCTGGGACGCGGGGAAACCGTGGGCCAGGAGCTGGCGGGCAACCCGAAAGTGGCGATGGTCAGCATGACCGGCAGCGTGGCCGCAGGTGAGAAGATCATGGCCGCCGCCGCGAAGAACATCACCAAAGTGTGCCTGGAGCTGGGCGGTAAAGCCCCGGCTATCGTGATGGACGATGCGGATCTTGAGCTGGCGGTGAAGGCTATTGTCGACTCCCGAGTGATCAACACCGGGCAGGTCTGTAACTGCGCCGAACGCGTCTATGTACAGAAGGGCATCTACGACCGCTTTGCAAACCGTCTGGGCGAGGCGATGAAAGCGGTGCAGTTTGGCAACCCGGCCGAGCGTAACGACATCGCCATGGGGCCGCTCATCAACGCCGCGGCGCTGGAGCGTGTTGAGCAGAAGGTGGCGCTGGCGGTAGAGCAGGGGGCGAAAGTGGTGCTGGGCGGCAAAGCGGTGGAAGGCAAGGGCTACTTCTATCCGCCGACGCTGCTGCTGGACGTGCGTCAGGATATGAGCATCATGCACGAAGAGACCTTCGGGCCGGTGCTGCCGGTGGTGGTGTTTGACACCTTAGAAGAGGCGCTGAAGATGGCCAACGACAGCGACTATGGCCTGACATCCTCGATTTATACCCGGGATCTGAACGTGGCGATGAAGGCCATTAAAGGGCTGAAGTTCGGTGAAACCTACATTAACCGCGAGAACTTTGAAGCGATGCAGGGCTTCCACGCGGGCTGGCGTAAGTCCGGGATCGGCGGAGCGGATGGTAAACACGGCCTGCATGAATACCTGCAAACCCAGGTGGTCTATTTGCAGTCGTGATAAACACGCCGGGTGGCGCTGCGCTTACCCGGCCTACAAAACCGGCAAACAGCATCATACACGTAGGCCGGGTAAGGCGAAGCCGCCACCCGGCACCCCAGGCTTACACCTTCGTCGCAATCCAGTTCATCATCAGTTCCGGCCAGACGGACACCGGCAGCCCCTGGGCATCGCGGATGCCAAATCCATGCTTCCCGCGCTCGAACAGATGCATCTCAACCGGCACCCCAACACGGCGCAGGGCGGTAAACATCGCCATGCTGTTCTCAACCTTCACCGCCGGGTCGTCGGCGGCATGCAGCAGGAAGGTCGGCGGGGCGTCGCGGGTGACGCGCTCTTCCAGCGAGTAGCGATGGATCAAATCCTCGCCAGGGTTGTCGCCCATCAACTCATGGCGCGAGCCCGAATGATGGTGCTCGGCACGCATGGTGATCACCGGATACACCAGCGCCATAAAGGCCGGACGGGCAGGGTACTCGTCGACGGCGTCCAGCGGGACGTATACCGTTTCGTCATGGCGTGTACCGAGGCTCGCCGCCACGTGACCGCCCGCCGAGAAGCCCAGCACCCCAATCCGCGCCGGATCCAGCTTCCACTCCCCGGCACCGGCGCGAATCACCCGCATCGCCCGCTGAACGTCGGCCAGCGGCGCGTCAGCACCCTCTTCATGACCATCCCCCGGCATGCGGTAGGTCATCACAAACAGGGTATAGCCGCGCGCATTAAAGAAGGAGGCCAGCGCGCTGCCCTCTTTATCCAGCACCACGCGGCGGTATGACCCGCCCGGCGTCACCAGAATGCCCACCCCGTTAGGTTTGCTCGGGGCATAGACGGTTATCTCCGGGGCGCGGATGCCGGTGACGGCGCGATCAAAGTGGGAGGTACCGGTATGGTGGGGTTCCGGGGTAAAGACGGCATCGCTGGTACGTGCGCCCGGGGCTTCATTATCGGGCCAAATGGTAAAGGTGACCGAACGGCTGACGGCGTGGGCCATATTCTGTTCGAGTGTCTCGCGGCTGAGTGCTTCCATGTTAACGCTCCCTCTCTGGAAAGCGTTTGTTATAGCAGGGTTAACGGAATGAAAACCTGAACAGTTTCACAGGTTGCGGACAGCCGGGCTGTCCGCAGCGTGTTTACAGGGCAGCGAACTTATCTAAGGTACGCACCAGCTGGGTAACAAACCCGTATTCGTTGTCGTACCAGGCGACGGTTTTCACCAGCTGGACATCGCCCGCCTCGGTGACTTCCGTCTGGGTGGCATCGAATATCGACCCAAAGTGGGTGCCGATCACATCGGACGAGACAATCTCCTCGTCGGTATAGCCGAAGGATTCGTTGCCCTCGGTGGCCTTTTTCAGCGCCTGATGGATCTCATCCACGCTCACTTTTTTCTCCAGAATCGAGACCAGCTCGGTCACGGAGCCGGTTTTGACCGGCACGCGCTGGGCATGGCCCTTCAGCTTGCCGCTCAGGGCGGGGATCACTAGCCCAATCGCCTTGGCCGCGCCGGTGGTGTGCGGGATGATGTTTTCTGCTGCGGCGCGGGAGGCGCGCAGATCCTTGCCGCGCGGCCCATCCACCAGCGCCTGGGTGCCGGTATAGGCATGGATGGTGGTCATGGTGCCTGCCTTGATGCCAAAGGAATCCTGCAGTACTTTTGCCAGCGGGGCCAGGCAGTTGGTGGTGCAGGAGGCGACAGAGATAATGGTGTCGCTGGCCTCGATCGTGTCGTCGTTAACGTTAAAGACGATGGTTTTCATCTCACCGGCCGGGGCGGAGATGAGCACTTTTTTGGCACCCGCGTCCAGATGGGCCTGGGATTTCTCCTGCGAGGTGTAGAACCCGGTGCACTCCACCACCAGATCCACCCCAGCGGCTTTCCACGGAATGTGTTTCGCCTCTTTTTCGGCATACACCGAAATGGACTTCCCGTCGACGATCAGCGAGTCTTCCGTAAAGTCGACGCTCCAGGGGAAGGGGCCATAATTAGAGTCATGTTTTAACAGGTAGGCCAGCACTTTCGGCGACGTCAAATCATTAATCGCCACCACGCTATTACTGTCCTGCGTTTCCAGCAACCGACGGAGAACCAGTCGGCCAATACGACCAAAACCGTTAATGCCAATCTTACTCATGATCTTCTCCTGTGTGATGTACGGGACGATGAACTCATCCAGGATTAGACCATGAAGCCCAGCGAGGCAATTGAAGATGGCTCATCTGCACGGAAGTTTTTGAAAAATAGGGGACAATAATTAATGAATTTTTAGCTGAAGCTGGGTTATTTTACGTTTTTTAGCCTTCTGTTCAGGAAAGACTATGCGCAATAAATACACCGGCCTGCAAATCACGATCCACTGGCTGGTTTTTCTGCTGGTGATCGTGGCCTATTGTGCCATGGAGTTTCGCGGCTTTTTCCCGCGCAGCGACCGCCCGCTGATCAATATGGTCCACGTCTCCTGCGGGATCTCTGTTCTGGTGCTGATGGTCGCGCGTCTGCTGGTGCGTCTTAAGTATCCCGCACCGCCAATCGTGCCTAAGCCAAAACCGATGTATACCGGCTTATCCCATCTGGGGCACCTCGCCATCTATCTGCTGTTTATTGCCCTGCCGCTGATTGGGCTGGTGATGATGTATAACCGGGGTAATACCTGGTTTGCGTTCGGGCTGGGGATGCCGCACGCCGCCGGGTCCAATTTTGACCTCGTGGACACGCTGAAAGTCTGGCACGTCACCCTGGCGAAGCTGGGGTACTTTATCGTCGGCATTCACGCCTTTGCCGCGCTGCTTCATCACTACTACTGGAAAGACAACACCCTCCTGCGCATGATGCCGAAAAAACGCTAAGGGGCGCCTGTGTCCCGTAAGCTGCGTAAAGTGCTGTTTGCTACCGGCATCGGCCATTTTGTCGAATGGTTTGATTTCGGGCTTTACGGCACGCTGGCCGCGTTTATTGGCCTGCACTTTTTCCAGGCTGAAGATCCGGCGTTGGCGCTACTGTCGTCGTTCGCGGTGTTTGGCGCCGGATTTGTGATGCGTCCGCTGGGCGGGCTGTGGTTTGGCTCCCTCGGGGATCGCCTCGGGCGCCGCAAAGTACTGACGACCGTGATCATTTTGACCTCGGGCGCCACCTTTCTGATCGGACTGCTGCCCACTTATTCGCAGGTGGGGCTTCTCGCCACGGTGCTGCTGGTGCTGGTGCGGCTGATTCAGGGATTTGCCGCCGGGGGCGAAAGCGCAGGGGCCACCACCTTTCTGGCCGAATATGCCCCCGCCCACCGCCGGGGCTACTTTACCTGCTGGATCGATAACTTCGGCTTTCTGGCCTTTGTTGCCGCCTCTGGCCTGGTGTTGCTGCTCACCACGGTGCTGGGAGAGGCGGCGATGAATGAGTGGGGCTGGCGCATTCCGTTTTTGCTCGCCGGGCCGCTGGGCTGGATTGGCCTCTACCTGCGCACCCATCTTGAAGACTCCCCCGAGTTTCTGGCCTTAAAGAGAAGCAATCATACGGAGGCCGCCCCGCTGTACACGGCGGTCACCACCGAGCGACGCGCGCTGGGCTTCTGCATCGGTTTTGTGGTGATCAAGGCGGTGGGACACTGGATGTTACAGGCTTTTATTCCCGCCTACCTGACGACGGAGCTGCGCTTTCAGACGACGCAGGCGTACATTATTACCACGTTCGCGCTCCTGGCTGTCGCGGTGATGGTGCCCTTTATGGGATATCTGTCGGACAGGTTTGGCCGCAGGCCGCTGATGCTGGCGGGCTGCGTGGGGTTTATCCTCCTGAGCTGGCCTGCCATGGGATTGATGGCGCAGGGCGATATCGTCTACGCGCTACTGGCGATGCTGCTGCTGGGGATCTGCATTGCCGCCTTTGACGGGGCCAGCTGCGCGGCTATCGCGGAGCTGTTTCCTACCCGCATTCGTTTTGGCAGTATCGCCATCGCCTATAACCTGGCGGTGGCGTTCTTTGGCGGCATCACGCCGTGGTTTTCGACCTGGCTGGTTATAAAGAGCGGCAATCCGCTCTCACCCGCGCTGTTTGTCATGGCGGCCGCCTTGATCACCTTCCTGACAGTATTACGGGCGAAAGAGACCGCCGGACTGCCGCTGCGTCGCTACGTACGGCATAAAAAAACCCGGCGGGGAAGGCCGGGCAAATAACAAAGCACAACAAATGTTGCATCACTTAACAGCTGATTACTTCAGATCTCGGTGCGCCATGGCGTTGACCAGGTACGACTGACGCTGACTGAGCCTCACTTCACTGTCAGCGTCACGGCCCCTGATGATATTGAGCGCCGGACCGCCGCTATCCGGTGAGCGGGTACACTCCGCATCCTCCGGAATTATCCAGCCGACATCATCACGGGTGCGATGATTATTGCGTGCGTTACGAACTCTGCGTCTTAAATGCATACTCTAACCTCCGTATAATTTATCGGGCTGCGTTTGCATAGTGTGGCAAAATTGCCGCTCGGTACGTCCATGAATATATTGTCTGACATATCGCGGTTAGCGGAAAATATATCGCAGCGGATTACGCTGCGGGTTTGCGTCCGCCACCACGACTATTTTGTCCGCCTTTTTTCCCCGCTTCGGATGCCCGCTGCGGGTCGTTCTTGAAGTTACCGCCGCTACTCTGTCCGCCTTTACGGCCCGCCTGGGATGCACGCTCCCGGTCTTCTGCGAAATTGCCGGAACCGCCTCGATGATTAGCCATAACTTGTCTCCAGTTTTTCGTTGAGAATACTTTAAGGAAAACTAACTTCCTCAAATGCGTGCACAAATAAATGTAGACAGAACGGAACAAACGTCAATAAGCCTCCCGATGCGTTTTTTGCTTGTTCAAGGCTAACAAATTTTAATTTTTACCGGCTCCAGGAAATATATCCTCGCTAATAAATAAGTTAGCCTCCCTTATATATCTGACGAATAGTTTTCAGGTGATAAAAGGTGTTTACAGATTCATAAAATAATTCCCTCTCTGAGGAAATTTGAGATAAGTCTTAACGGCTTTGTTCAAGCTCAATCGCTGCTCTGACCTGCAGCAACGCGTGGCGTAACGACTCAACCGGCACCGATCCGAGGGCAACCCGGATCGCCTGCGGCACTGTACCGGAGATCGAAAAGGGTTCCGCGGTGGAGACGGAGATATTGAGGTCCATCAGCGCCTTCACCACCCGATCGGCCCGGGCTTCCTCTGCCAGCGGCAGCCACGCAAAGTAAGAGTCGGGATGGGTAATACAGGATAGATCCCCCAGGGCCGCTTTCAGCACTCGCTGCCGCAGCCGGGCGTCGCGCCTTTTCAGGGTTTCAAAGCGGGCTACGGTGCCGTCCTGGATCCAGTGGCAGACCATCGTGCTCATCACCGATGGCGTGTTCCAGGTAGTGGCCCGGATAGCCCTCTCCAGTGCCGGGCGCAGATCGGGCGGGCAGACCACCGCACCGACCCGCAGGCCGGTCGCCACGTTTTTTGAAAAACCGGTGACACAGACCGTTCGCTCCGGCGCGAAGCTGGCAACAGGCGGTGGCGGACGGCGGATCAGCCAGCCGTAGGCGGTGTCTTCGATAATCAGCAGATCATGCTGCCGGGCAATCTTTGCCAGCGCCTGACGCTGGTCGCGGTTCAGCACCCAGCCCAGCGGGTTATGCAGCGTAGGCATGGTGTAAATGGCGCGCACGTGGCGTCTCTGACAGATCTGGCGTAACGCGGCCAGATCGGGCCCGGTTTCCGTTGCAGGAATAGCGATAAGCTCAAGGTGATACAGTGCTGCCAGCACCTTAAAGCCGGGATAGGTGAGGGCATCCACCGCCACCACGTCACCGGGCCGAAGCAGCCCCATAACAGTGATGGTCAGGCCATGCTGGGCCCCGTTCACAATGAGCACGTTGTCTGCCGACGGCTGAAAGTACGGCCCGGCAAGGTGTGCGGCCACAATCTCCCGCTCCGTCTGCCTGCCTGCATGGGGTTGATAGCGCAGGTGCGATTCGATTTCTCCCGCGGCAGCAATCTGTCTGAGCGCCTCCCGCAGCAGCTCTCCCTGGCCCGGCAGGGCGGGATAGTTGAAATTCAGATCCAGTACATCGGTGGCGATCGCATGTTGATCGATTCCCTGACCTGACGGTAACAGGATCTCCCTGACGAAGGTGCCGCGTCCGGTTTCACCGCTGACCAGCCCCATTTTCTCCAGCTCGGCATAGACCCGTGTGGCGGTGGCGAGAGAGATACGCTCCCGGGCGGCGAGCGTCCGGTGTGTGGGCAGGCGGGTGCCTGCTGTCAGCGTGGCGGAGCGGATCAGTTGCGCGTAGCGATCCACGATCCCTTTGTAACGGGCTTTCATCAAATGTATCCATGACAATAATTTGATTGTATTAGATTGGCGAGACTACCATCCGCTCCACAGAGGCTCAAGATCGGGAAGGTAACGGGAATGGATATTGCGGTAGATAAAAACGCGCTGTCAGGCTGGCTCAACGGCCTGTTGGGGGTGGTAATTTTCAGCGGTTCCTTGCCCGCCACCCGGATTGCGGTGCAGGACTTTGATCCCTTCTTCCTGACCTTTGCCCGGGCCTCGCTTGCCGGAGGGCTGGCCCTGATCTTGATCGTGGGGTTACGGGAGAAGCGCCCGCCAGCCGCGCAAATTGTGCCGCTGATGATAGTCTCGTTGGGCGTGGTGGTCGGCTTTCCGCTGCTTACCGCGCTGGCGTTGCAGCATGTCACGACCGCCCACTCGATTGTGTTTCTCGGGCTGTTGCCGCTGATGACCGCCATTTTCGCCGTGCTGCGCGGCAAGGAGCGCCCCGCCAGGGCCTTCTGGATCTTCTCGGTGCTGGGCAGCCTGCTGGTGGTGGGATTTGCTCTTTCGCAGGGCGCGGCGCTCTTCCTGACCGGCGATCTGCTGATGCTCGCGGCGGTGATCGTCTGCGGCCTGGGCTATGCCGAAGGGGCCGCGCTCACCCGTGAGACAGGCGGCTGGCAGGTGATCGGCTGGGCGCTGATCCTGGCGCTGCCTTTTATGGTGGTGGCCTCCCTTCTGATGATGCCTGTATCCTTTAGCGGCATCGGTTTTCCGGCCTGGGCCGCGCTCGGCTATGTGTCGCTGTTCAGCATGCTGATTGGATTTATCTTCTGGTACAAAGGGCTGGCTCGTGGCGGGATCGCGGCGGTCGGGCAGCTACAGCTGTTGCAGCCGTTTCTGGGGCTGGGGCTGTCCGCCACGCTGTTACATGAGAGGGTGAGCCCGTTGATGGTGTTTATCACCCTGGGTGTCATTCTGTGTGTTATTGCTTCGCGGAAATATGCCCGCTGAATTTTAAAAGGGATCCAAAATGTTTAATGGTCTGAGTGCATTTCCCCTGACCCCACTGGTGCAGGGGAAACCCGATGAGAAAGCCTTTGGCGCGTTGATTGAGGCGCTTGCAGCGGCAGAGGTAAATTCCATCGGCGCGCTGGGCTCCACGGGGAGTTACGCCTACTTAACCCGGGAGCAGCGTTTTGCCGCCACAAGGCTGGCGGTGAGTGCCGCAGCGGGCGTGCCGGTGATGACCAGTATCGGCAGCGTCAACGCGGAAGAGATCGTGAGACTGGCAGAGGATGCGCAAAAGGCCGGGGTGAGCGGCCTGCTGCTGGCCCCGCTCTGTTACCAAAAACTGACGGCGGAGGAAGTGTTCCGCCTGTACGAGCGCGTCTGCGGTGAAATTTCCGTTCCGCTCTGTATCTACGACAATCCGGCGACCAGCGGCTTTGAATTTAATGATGAACTGCTGGTGGCGCTGTCGTTTTTACCCAATATGGGGTCCATCAAGCTCGGCGATCTGCCAGCCGATCCGGCTGACGCCTCAGCCCGTGTGGCGAAGCTGAAAAATCAGGTGGCAGCGGGGGTGACGATTGGCATCAGCGGTGATGCGCAGTCGGCTGCCGGTCTGCTGGCAGGGTGCGACGTCTGGTACTCGGTGCTGGCCGGACTTTTCCCGGATTATTGCCTGCGGTTGACGCAGGCGGCGCTGCGGGGGGATGTGGAGGAGACCCGGCGGCTTAACGGCGCGCTGGAGCCGTTATGGGGATTCTTCCGTCGATACGGGAGCTTGCGGGTGATTGCGACGGTGGCGGAGTTGCGTGGGAGAGTTGCGACGCCGTGTTTACCTTTTCCGTTGCAGACGCTGGCGGGGGCGGAGCGGGATGCGTTGCAGGAGGTGGCAGAGCGGGTTTTGTAGGCCCGTGCAAGCGAAGCGCCGCCGGGCAATGCGCGGGCGGCCTGGCGATATCACCGAATTGATGGCAGAGGAGCGGGAGCGTGCCCGCACCCTCTGTATCCTTCATCAGCCTGTTTGAAGGCCTCCAGGCCAGAAAACATTTACAAAACAAATATTTCTAATTGCAACAATCACTTGTAAGCGAAGCGGTTAAGTAATAAACCGTCGTTGTCGGCCTGCGACTTGATTGCGCTTCGCGCCACGACTACTGTATATAAAAACAGTATTCGAGGAACGAATCATGGAGTTTTACCAACTTTCAGCGCTGCGCGAGGTGATTGCGCTCCCCCTTTTCAGCGATGTGGTACAGTGCGGTTTTCCCAGCCCGGCCCAGGACTATGTTGAACAGCGTATCGATTTAAATAAATTACTTATTCAGCATCCCAACTCGACCTACTTTGTGAAGGCGGCCGGGGATTCGATGATTGATGCCGGGATCGGCGACGGCGATCTGCTGATTGTCGACAGCGCCAGAACGGCGCAGCATGGGGATATTGTGATCGCCGCGGTGGAGGGGGAATTTACGGTAAAACGCCTGCAGCTCCGACCCCGGGTGCAGCTTAACCCGATGAACAGCGCCTATTCGCCCATCCTCGTAAGCAGCGAAGAGTCGCTCGATATCTTTGGCGTGGTGACCTATATCGTGAAGTCGGCGGATTAGGCGGGAACAGGCCAGAAACTTCTCGCCGCCGCTGAACGTCTCGCCCTGGATAAAGGCTGTACGCAGATTGAGCTTTCAAGCAGTGAAAGACGCGTCAGGGCGCATAATTTTTATGAAAATAAGGTTATAAAGAGGTCAGGAAGCGCTTCGTCAAGCGCCTCGCTGACCCCTCCCTCTGAAAGATTATGCGCCAAAGGCACCGTCGATGGTGTGCATGGCGCCTGTCACGAATGACGCTTCCGGGCTCGCCAGCCAGGCGACCATGCCCGCCACTTCCTCAGGACGCCCGTGTCGTTTAATTGCCATAAAGCTGTGCATCAGCTCCTTCATCGGGCCACTCTCCGGATTTGCATCGGTATCGATGGGGCCGGGCTGCACGACGTTAACCGTGATCCCGCGTGGACCAAAGTCACGCGCCAGGCCGCGCGCCAGCCCTTGCAGTGCCGATTTACTGACCGCATAAGAGGCCATCCCCGGAATGGGCATACGATCGCCATTCACAGAACCGATGACAATAATGCGTCCGCCGTCCGGCATTTGCCGGGCCGCCTCAACCGCGGCATGGTAAGGCGCGTGAATGTTGATCTGAAAGAGGCGATCGACGGCGTCGCTATCCTGCTCCAGCGCATCGCCAAAGAGCGCAATGCCTGAGTTGACGACCAGAACATCCAGCGGCCCGCTGTCACGCACCAGTTTTATCACCGCATCCCGGTCGGCGCTGTCGGTCTGTACCGCCACACTTCCGGTTTCAGCGGCCAGCTGCGCGGCGGCGTCTGGCGATCCCGCATAGCTGAACACCACCGATGCGCCCTCGGAGGCAAAGCGCCTGACGATAGCCGCGCCAATGCCACGACTTCCGCCTAAAACCAGTACCGATCTCTTTTGCAGTGCAGCCAT
This sequence comes from Leclercia sp. LSNIH8, assembly GCF_002920195.1. Classification (NCBI taxonomy): domain Bacteria; kingdom Pseudomonadati; phylum Pseudomonadota; class Gammaproteobacteria; order Enterobacterales; family Enterobacteriaceae; genus Leclercia; species Leclercia sp. LSNIH8. The sequence continues at coordinate 140,948 of NZ_PQJY01000003.1, forward strand.
AAAACGTTCCTTATGATATTGTAGTGATCATTACAATATGCGTCGGCTATGCGTGCCGTCAAGGAGTAATGTAGTGATCACTACAAAAAAGAGCCGTACCCCAGGACGGCCTCGCCGGTTCGATCCTGAGCAGGCCATTGAAACCGCCCAACACCTCTTTCACTCGCAGGGTTATGACGCGGTGAGTGTGGCTGATCTGACAAAGGCGTTCGGCATTAATCCCCCCAGCTTCTATGCCGCCTTTGGCAGTAAGTTGGGGCTCTACACCCAGGTGCTGGAGCGGTATAGCCATACTGGCGCGATCCCCTTTACTGAACTCTTGCGTCACGACCGCCCGGTGGCGCAGTGCCTGATGGATGTTCTGCACGAAGCGGCAAAACGCTATGTGAGCGATCCGACGGCAGCCGGGTGCCTGGTACTGGAAGGGATCCATTGCAACGATCGGCCTGCGCGCGAGGCGGCAAGCGAATTGCACACGGCTGCGGAAGAGACTATCCGGGCCTATATTGCTCAATACTATCCGCACGAAGCCGTTCGGCTGACCGACTTTATCAGCACATTGATGGCGGGACTGTCGGCGAAAGCGCGGGCAGGGGATAGTCTGGTGCGTCTGCAGGAGACCGTGCGCCTGGCGGGTCTGGCCCTGCAGCCGTTACTTTCGCGCTGAGGCCAGACCCGGTTCTTATTGCGTGGGGATCAGATGGTCTGTCCGCCCGACACCTCGATACGCTGGGCGGTCACCCACCGGTTGTCGTCACGCAGCAGGCTGGCGACCATCGGGCCGATATCATCGGGAACGCCGACACGCCCGAGCGCGGTCATGGCGGCAAACTGTGCGTTAACATCGGCGTTGTCGCGCACCAGGCCGCCGCCGAAATCGGTCTCAATGGCCCCTGGCGCGACGGTATTGACGGTGATACCGCGTCCGCCCAGCTCGCGGGCCATATACACGCCCAGCATCTCAACGGCCGCTTTTGCCGCGGCGTAGGCCGAAAACCCCGGGTAGGAAACCCGGGTCAAACCGGACGAAAAGTTAACGATCCGCCCGCCGTCGGCCAGCAGCGGCAACAGCGCCTGCACCAGGAAAAATACCCCTTTGACGTGAACGTCGAACAGCCCGTCGAACTGCGCTTCGGTCGTATCGGCCAGGGTAGCAAACTCACCGTGACCGGCGTTATTAATCAGATGATCGAAGGTGTCGCGCGCCCAGACTTCAGCAAGCTGCGTGCGCAATGTTTCGGCAAAGCGCGGGAAACTTGCCGTCTGCGCCATATCAAGCTGGAGGGCAATCGCTTTGCGTCCCAGCGCGCGGATCTCCGCGACAACCGCTTCAGCCTGCTCAGTGTTTCCTCTGTAAGCGACAATGACATCACCCCCCTGTTGTGCAATGGCGAGGGCGGTACGACGGCCGAGGCCACGGTTGGCGCCGGTGATAAGTGCGATTTTATTCATGACAGCTCCTGTCTGTTGAGTGGTATCACTACAGTAGGAGAAGCCCCTCTGTGGCCCTTGCCCGATCCTTGTGAAGTTTTGCCCATTTCTCTTTCAGGGAGGTGTTCTGTCGCCAGTTATCACATACTATCGTTTAAAAACTTGCCCGAAAGGATCCTATGCCTGCTGCACTGTTCGAGCTTTGTCGCCGTTATGCTGATATCCACGCCGACCGTAGCGGGGTGGCGGTTACGCCGGTGCCGGGGTTAACCCTTATCCGGGCTTTGCATCCCGGCGAGCTGCAGGCTGCCATCAACAGACCGCTGATTGCGATGCTGTTGCAGGGACGCAAATGCGTCACGACCGGTACTGAACGTTTTGACTATGGCCCGGGCGAGGCGATGGTGATTGCTGCGGATGTGCCGACGATCAGCCAGATAACGCAGGCCAGCCTTCGCCATCCCTACTATTCCCTGGTGCTCGAGCTGGATACTGCCATCCTGCGTGAGCTTCAGGCGCTGGCACCCGCAGGGCAGGGTGACGGACCTTACGTCGGCATTGAACCAATGAATGCCGGGGTGGCGGATGCAGCTTACCGGCTGGCAAGGCTGTTTGACGACCCGCCCGCGCTGGCGGTCCTGGGGGAGGGATTACGCAGAGAGCTACATTACTGGCTGCTCCGTAGCGTACACGGGGCGGCTATCCGTGCCCTTGGCGCAGTAGAGAGCTATTCCGCACGCATCAGCCGCGCGGTCGCGGTTTTGCGTAAGGATTTTACCCGCACGATAAGCGTTGAAGAGCTTGCCGGCGTGGCGGGAATGAGCGTTTCCGTGTTCCATCAACATTTCCGGGCCATCACCACCACCTCGCCGTTACAGTTTCAGAAACAGCTGCGCCTGATCCACGCCCGTCGGCTGATGCTGACAGAAGGAACCGCCATCGCTCAGGCGGCCTACAGGGTAGGCTATGCCAGCGTGTCGCAGTTCACCCGGGAATATGCCCGGATGTATGGCGTGCCGCCGGGGCGTGACAGGCGGCTGGCTAAAGCCAGCGCCTGAGGCCGGGGGCAAACGTTAAATGGCCGTTTTGAGCCAGGAGGCAATATCCTGCGTGGGCAGATTGTGCCGCGCATTCCAGGTTTCACTCATCGGCCACCACACTCCCTCTCCCCGGGCAAAGGCGACGCGATAGCGCAGCATCGGATCATCCGGCTGTAAACGCAGTTCTTCCTGTAAGGCGGGCAGCGTGAATACGCTTTTCGCGAAGGTCTGTTTTGTCACGCGTTCAACCGTCTCCGCCAGTTTTCCATACGAGGTCGTTTCCCCTGCGACAAATACCACCTCGTTGATTATTCGTGGCTGCTGCAAATAGATCGCCGTGGTCAGTCGGCCAATATCCGCGGGTGAGGTCACGGTGACCTGGGTGTTCCATCCTCCGAGAGCATGGAGGGTTTTGTTGGCTAGATTCACCACATCAAACGCCGGTTCGAAGAGAAAGCTGGTAAACATACCGGTTGACACAATCACCCACTCCGTCGCGCGCTGTTCCCGCAACAGGGTTCTGACATCATACTGTTCGTCCCAGACGGGTTGGCCGCTTCCTTTGCCAACCACATCGTAATTAACGCCAAACTGCCAGGGGAAGTAGCGTCTCACGCCCGCCTCCAGCACCGCGCGGGTAATTTTTATCTGTGTCCCTGCACCGGCGATAAAACCCATGCAGTTGATCACCGTATCAAAGCCAGCAAAGTGGGGTTTTAACGATTCAATCGTACTGGCTGCAACGTCAACGGCCATAAATGTTGCGCCTGAATCAGCCAGTCGCTGATGGTCATCGGAGAGCAGATTACCCTGTTGATCCAGTGACCCGGGCGAGACGATAACCGAGACGCTGCCGTTTCGCCGTGTGACTGCCGGGATGAGAAAATCCAGTACGGCGGTGCCCAGTTGTCCCGCTCCCAGCACCAATACTTTTTCGCCTTTATTAACATTGCGCTCTGCCATTTTTATTCCTCACGGTTACCAGCAGCCTGTTTGCTACGATTAAGGCAAGTGTATGGCCGGGATGTTTATTCGATAAGAGGCTGCTCGCGGGTTAGACTGTTCGTAAAAATGGCATAATCAGTTGGTCTGGAGGGCAATATGGATAAGCTGGAAGCAATGCAGGTCTATGTCGGCGTGGTGGATACCCATAGCTTCGCCAGGACAGCCGAAGCGATGGGATTGCCGCGTTCAACGGTCTCCCGGGTGATTAAGGAGCTGGAGTCCTGGCTGGGGATCCAGCTTCTGCAGCGAACCACCCGCACACTCAGCGTGACCGCCGATGGCCGACGGTACTACGAGGAGTGCAAACGCGTGCTGGCTGATATTGCCGCCATAGAATCCTCTTTTCCTGGCCGGGCGGCGCAGCCCAAAGGGCGTTTCAAGGTGGGGATGCCGCAGTCGCTGGCCCGGCACTGCATTCTCCCGAGGCTTGCGGAGTTTCTGCAGCGCTACCCTGAGCTGGAATTGATCCTGTGTTCCAGCGATAACGTCGAAGATATCATTCAGGAAGGATATGACTGCGTGATTCGTACCGGCAGAATCGACGATTCAACCACGCTGGTGGCGCGACCTCTCGCGAACTTTAAGTGGGTGGTTCTGGCCTCTCCGGCATACCTTGCCGCCCATGGTAAGCCGGAAAATATTGATGATCTGGAAAGGCATTACGCCGTTGGCTATCTCAACCATCGCACCGGACGCACCACCGACTGGTTTTTTACCCTTGAGGAGGGCGATTGCGCGATCCGGATGAAAGAGACGCTGGTTGTCGATGATACCGACGCCTATATTCAGGCCGGGATACAAGGGCTCGGATTAATTCGCGTGGCCAGCTATCTGGTGACGTCCTGGCTCCGGAGCGGTGCGCTTGTGCCCTGCATGGAGACTGTCTCGTATGATTTGCCCCTGTCGCTGGTCTATCCGCAAAACCGGTATCTTCCTCCTGCGGTGCGCGCTTTTTATGACTGGAGTCGCACGGTGCTCTCTCAACCTGCTAAAGGCGCAGCATAGTCGCTTTTAACTGCGCCATCAGCCACTCCAGGGCGGGATCCTGCACCCGGCGCTTGTGGCGCAAAATGCACAGCGTAAAGGTGGGGTACTTCACGGGCGTTGCGCTGGAACGTAACGCAAAATGCTGCTGCCAGCGTCGGGCCAGTCCGTCGGGAACCGTGGCGAAAACGGGCATCGTGGTTAACAGCAGAGGAAAGGTGGAAAAATTGGCCGTCACGTAACGCACGCGCCGCTGCAACCCCTGGCTGGCAAGCTGCCGGTCAATTTCACTGTGGCTTGATTCGCGATACGACACCATAACATGCTCATAAGCGATAAAGTCGTTTACCGACAAGGGCCCTTCACAGGGGATCTGCTCTGCTGACCAGAGCGTGGAAACGCCCATCGTCATGACGGGCTCGCTCACGATCTCTCCCGTGCTCTGCTTGTTCAGCGAAACGGCAATATCAATGGCATCCTCCTCCAGTAATCGACGTACCTGAAAGGGATCGGCGGGGAGACTATGCAGCGCCACGCCAGGTGCCTGATGGGCGATGGCGGGCAGGAGATCCGGCATCAGCCAGTGCTCGCTCCAGTCGCTTATGCCCAGGCGAAAGGTCCGTTTTGCCGTGGCGGGAGAGAAGTCCTGAGCGCCAAAAATGACGGTATGCAGGTTTTCCATCAGCGGCTGCATATGAACCATCAGGGCTTCGGCGCGCGGTGTCGGCAGCATCCCCCGGGCACCGCGAACGAACAGCGGGTCATCAAACATCTCCCGCAGTCTTTTCAACGCCCCGCTAATGGCCGGTTGCCCAAGGTGCAGCACCTCTGCGGTACGGGTGACGCTGGCTTCCCGGTATAACACCAGAAACACCGTCAGAAGATTCAAATCTATCCGGTTAAAATCATTTTCAATGATTTTCTTCATCATATTAATCAATTTGAATGTTAGTTGTGCCAGCAGGATAGTGAACATCACCGAGAAAAAGCAATCATGCAGATTATGCGCGGAGGGCGCGATGAAACATTCCCGGACAGATGAAAGTACGATTCTGGTTTTTGGTGCGACGGGCCAGCAGGGCGGCTCGGTGGCGAATGCGCTGCTTAACAACGGCTGGTCTGTGCGCGTCATGGTGCGCAATCCGTCCTCTCCGGCATCACTCGCCCTGCGGGACGCCGGGGCGGAAATCGTGACCGGAACCTTCGATGACAGGGATGCGATGAGAAGGGCGATGGCAGGGGCATACGGCGTGTTCAGCGTCCAGCCCAGTTCGCCCGGCGGGACGGTGACCGACGACGATGAGGTTAGCTATGGCAAAACCATCGCCAGCCTTGCCGTTGAGTGCGGCGTCCAGCACCTGGTCTATTCTTCAGGCAACGCGGCGGGCAGTAAACCCACGGGCGTAGCGCACTTCGACACCAAGGCGGAAATCGAACGGCATATCCGGACATTGCCCCTGGTTGCGACCATCGTGCGGCCAGCCGCGTTTATGGAGCTGCTGGTGATGCCCGGGTTCGGGCTGGATGAGGGACACTTTCATTTCTTCATGCCGCCGGAAGGATCCATGCAGGTGATCGCGGTGGAAGACATCGGCAAAATCGTCGCCGCGATCTTCGCCGGGCCGGAGCGGTTTGCAGGCAAAACCTTTGAGATCGCCAGCGATGTCGTCACCGGCCTGCGGCTTCAGGCGCTCTTCTCCAGCGCGGCGGGGCTATTCCCGTTTTCCCGACGAGGTACTGGCCGCGAACCCTTTCCTGCAAAAGTTGACGGCGCTGGTGGATGACGGACGGCTGGCAGGGCATGCCGATCTGCAGGCGATGCGACAGCTGAATCCGCAGCTGCAATCCTTTGAGTCCTGGCTGGCGGGGAGCGGGCGGGCTGCTTTCGAGAGGGCGCTGGCAAGCTCTGCCGATTGGGCGTACAACCGCTAAACCCTTTAACCCGGCTCCGGCAAAGGGAGCCGGGTTAAGGAACTATCGGGACGATAATAGCGGCGCGTAATCCATCTTCTCCAGATCCTCGAGCAGGCCGGGACCGGTGGGATGCCAGCCCAACTGCTGACGCGTCCAGGCCGATGATGCGCGCAGGTTCATGGCGGCAAAAATGGCGAGCCAGCCAAAATGCGCTTCAGCCTCTGAAGGCGGAAGGGATATCAGCGGCAGACTGAGCTTACGGGCAAGGGTTTCCGCGATCTGGCGGAGGAGGATCCCTTCTTCGGCAACGGCATGGTAGCGCTTCCCGCGTTCACCACGTTCCAGCACCCGGCGGTAGAGCGCGGCGGCATCGCTGACATGCACTGCCGACCAGCGGTTATCGCCCTCACCGATGCAGGCCACGACCCCTTTCTCAACCGCGTGCTGAATGTACCAGGTGATGAGGCCCTGGCGCCGGGTATCATGCACCTGTGGCAGACGCACAACCTGCACATTAACACCTTCAGCAAGCAGCGCATTGCCTTCAATTTCTGTTGCCACCCGGGGATTATGATTCCCGGTTTTGAACTGATTTTCCTGCGCAATGGCCGTGGCACTGTCATCGCCCATGCCGGTGCCTGAGGTAACGATCAACGGACGATCACTGCCTTTCAGTGCCTGGCCCATCGCGTGGATCACCCGCCGGTCCTTTTCGCAGTTCTCGGCGAAACGGTGAAAATCATGATCAAAAGCCGTATGGATCACCGCATCAGCGCCCTGTGCGCCTGTGGCTAAGGTATCGGGCTCGTCCAGCGTCCCGCGATGCACATCGGCACCCGCAGCGATGAGTGCCTGGGCGCTGCTCTCCGAGCGGGCGAGGCCGGTAACCTGATGTCCGGCCGCCAGCAGTTCAGTAAGGATCCGGGAGCCAATAAAGCCACTCGCACCGGTAAGAAAAACTCGCATAACACACCTCCAGAGTAGGGTTCCGGAACAGAGTAGCGCTATAGTCAGACGAGAAAAGTAGAGACATTATCAGGGTATAAACCTTAACAGGATGACGACGATGCACACTGCTATGCAGTCACTGGGCGATTTTCTGCGGGCGCGACGTTTACGCCTCGATCCGGCCTCCTTTGGCTTTAGCTCGGGCAGGCGACGCACGCCCGGATTGCGCCGTGAAGAGGTTGCTCAGCTCGCCAGTATCAGCCCGGTCTGGTACACCTGGCTTGAGCAGGGTCGTGGCGGCGCGCCGTCGCGGGAGGTGCTTAATCGCATCGCCAGCGGGCTGCGTCTGACCTCACCGGAGCGCGAGCACCTGTTTATTCTGGCTTTTGGCCATCCACCCGACAGGCAATTCACTGTTTCTGCCGAAATGGCGCCACGATTACAGCGGGTTCTGGATGCATTGAGCATCCCTGCGATCGTCAAAACCGTCACCTGGGACGTCATTGCCTGGAATCGCGCCGCCGCATGCGTTTTAACCGATTATGCGCGGCTGCCCGCGACAGAGCGTAACGTTCTGCGCCGCCTGTTCACCGATCCGGCAGTACGCCGGGCGCAAGATGACTGGCAGGCGGTGGCGCGGTTGGTGGTTTACGCGTTTCGTGCTGACGTGGCGCGCGCGGGAACATCGCCGGAAACCGCCAGCCTGATTGCCGAACTTTCCCGTCAGAGCCCTGAATTTGATGCCTGGTGGCAGAGCAACGATGTCGCCAGTCACGGTGAGGGGGTGAAGCGTATCTATCATCCCCAGGCCGGCGCGATAGAGCTTGAATTCTCAACCTTTGCCGTGGAGGGACGGCCGGATCTGGCGATGCTGGTGTTTAACCCGGCGACCGAGGAGAGCCGCCTGAAAATTGATGCCCAGCTCAGACAATCCCCGCTCTGTGGTTAACCGGTGTCGGTGAGCCCGACATGTTTAACCGCCGCGCGATGCTGCGCATATTTCCCCGGCGGCACACCAACATAGCGGGTAAACGCCACGCTGAATGCGCTGGCGGAGCCGTAACCCGTGCGCTCTGCCACTTCGGCGACCGTGACGCCGGTATCGCACAGCAGTTGCATGGCGAGGGTCATGCGCCAGGAGAGCAGGTATCCCATCGGCGTGACGCCCGTCATCTCCGTAAAGCGCTCAAACAGCATCGATCGGGAGAGGGCGCAGCGACTGGCCAGCGCCTGCACCGTCCATTTTCTGGCAGGCTCCTGATGTATCAGCCGTATCGCCTGGGCGATGCGGGGATCGGCCAGACCACGCACTAATCCGGGCGTGGCGAGAGACGTGCCAGAGCGGATAGCCTCGATAAAGAGCAGTTCCAGCATGCGCGCCAGCATGAACGCTTTTCCGGAACGCTGCGCCTGGGCTTCATCCTTTAACAATCCGACCAGCAGCGAAAGACGCTTTTCATCACGCACAAACACAAGCCCGGGCAACAGTGAAACCAGCAAACCCGCATCGGGTGATTCAGACATGCAGTGACCGACCAACGCCAGCATTTCAGGGTCAGCATGGGGATCGCCAAGCCTGAAATGTCTTTCTGCCACTTCGATGGGAGTAGTGTTGACGCCTGGCGAGGCTGGGGGGACGAGGCTCGTCAACGCAAAGTTGTAGGCTGCGGGTATTAAAACAAAATCACCCGCATGCAGTGTGAGGGGCTCATCGCCTTCGCGCTCAAGGCGGCATGTCCCTTCAAGAACAGCGCAGTAGAAGGACAACCCCTCATCCGAGCGGCGGACCCGCCAGATGCCCGCGCCGGTCACCGTTTTTGTCAGCACCGCTTTGAGCTTTAACATGGCGATGGCTTCGGCTAACGGATCGCTCATTTCCGGACTCCTGCTAAAGAATGACGGACTTTTGAATATATATCGTCCAGCCAGGGCTGTCTATTATGTGCTCAGGTAAACCACATGCAGGAGTGATTATGAAAACGGTTATGATTACAGGCTGTTCATCCGGTTTTGGTCTGGAAACCGCACGTTACTTTCTTGAACAGGGCTGGAACGTGATTGCGACGATACGCACACCGCAGGAGGGGCTTCTTCCTTATAGCGATCGTTTGCGCCTCTTAAGCCTCGATGTCACCTCTCAGCAGAGCATCGAGCGGGCTGTTTCAGACGCTGGCGATATCGATGTTCTGGTAAACAATGCCGGGGTAGGGATGTTAAACGCCCTGGAAGGCGTCTCCCCGGAGGCGGTGAGGGAGATTTTTGAAACCAACACGCTTGGCACCATCGCCATGATTCGGGCCGTACTCCCACAGTTCAGACAACGTCGTTCAGGCGTGATCGTGAATGTCACTTCTGCGGTCACCCTTAAACCGCTACCGCTGCTTGCGGTCTACACCGCCAGTAAGGCGGCGGTTAATGTGTTCACCGAATCCCTGGCAATTGAGCTTGCGCCCTTTAATATCCGCATGGGCCTGGTCCTGCCCGGGCGTTCACCCGCAACCCGTTTCGGCGAAAATGCGCAACGGATCATGGGTTCGATTCCCGCAGAGTATGCCGCGTTGAGCGAGCGTGTCTTTAAGGGCATGCAGGATGCGCATGCGAGTGTAACCTTACCCGAGGATGTGGCAAAAGCCATCTGGCAGATGGCAAACGATCCAGATACGCCTGTCCGTTTGCCAGCCGGAGAGGATGCACGGCAGATGGCCGCTCAACGCGTTTAAGTTTCCCGCAAAAGCCACTCAGCAGGTTCAGCGGTTATCCGACATACTGATACCTGTTCCCGGTCATTTTATTGCAGGAGACCATTATCGGCGGCTTCCTCTCTGTGGCGGTAATGCTGACAACATTACTGCTTTTTAGCGTTCACGAGCCTGCGCACGCCGCGGACAAACTGGTGGTGGCCGCAGCCTTTTTGCAGGGTGCTGCTCCCTCCGATCCCCTTGCGCGCGCCCTGCAACGTTTTGCCCAAATTGCCTCTTACCAGGTGATGGTGCGCTCCGTCTCCTCGCAGGACGAAACCAAAGTCATCCGCTATAGCTACCGTAAACCGGGTTATGTGCGGATGGATTTTTCCACGCCTCATGCCGGGGCGGTGCTCATCTATAACCCGGCCAGGGGCAACGTCAAGCTGTGGCCCTTCGGCGCGGGGACGTTTCCGGTGCTGAACCTGTCGCCCACGGATTCATTGATAACGGATGAAAATGGTCATCGGGTGGATCAATCGGACATTGGCGTGTTGCTGAATAACATTCGCCGTCTGCAACAGGGCGGCACAACCACTCTCCCTGGTGAAGAGACCGTTGCCGGGAAACCGGCGGTGCATCTGTCGGTGGTTGGCCCCGAAGGAAAGACTGTCGATGCGGTTCATCGCTATGAGGTGTGGTTTGATAAGCACTCTGGATTGCCCACCAAAGTGGTCAGCTACGGGCTGGGGGGTAAATTACTGGAAACCGTCACGATGGAGGCCATGACCATCAACGTGCGTTTCCCTCCTGATTTCTTCGCACCCTGACGGGAGTCGTGCTCTATGGCTGACTATCAGTTTTCCACCGTCTGGCGGGTTGAGGCTTCTGTACAGGAGGTCTGGGAGATCCTCTGCCATCCGGATTTGTGGCCGGAATGGTGGGAAAGTCTGGAACAGATTATCGAATTAAAGAAAGGAGATGGCCGGGGAATTGGTGCCCTGCATCGCTATACCTGGAAGGGGGCACTCCCGTATCGCATCACCTTTGATATCCATGTATTAACGATTCAACCTTTATGCCTGCTGGAAGGGGAAGCCAGCGGCGAGGTGGAAGGGCGTGGCGTGTGGTCTTTGACCGAACGGGGGAGGGAGACGATCGTCCGGTATGACTGGGATATCCGCACCAATGCCCGCTGGATGAACGTGCTTGCCCCGCTGGCGGGGCCCGTTTTTCGCTGGAATCATGACAGGGTAATGCGCGACGGCGCAAAGGGTTTAGCCCGGCGATTAGGCAGGCGTGTCGAGGTATCTGTGGGTTAAACGACCCCAACCCTGCACGCCCGGAACCTGGCTTAGAGCTCATCCTTAACGGCGGGTATGCGCCATGCCGGCTCGCTGAGGTGTTTCGCGAAGAAGTCGGCTAAGACCTTCACCTTTAACGGACGACTGCGCGCGGTGGGGGTCACAAAGTACAGCCCACCCTGCGTCATCGTCCACTCAGCCAACAGATGCACCAGTTGGCCCGATTTAAGGTACTCAGCGGCGATAAATTCCGGCAGCTCGGCAATGCCTTGCCCTGCAAGAAGGGGAGGCAGCAGTGCCTCGGAGTTAGTGACCCGCAACGGTCCATTTGGGACGATATCTTCCTGAACACCGGAATGATGGACGAAGCGCCACACCTGGCTTCGCGCCCTGTAGGCATAGCTGAAGCACTGCCGGTCTGACAGTTCGCGTGGATGCTGCGGTATACCGTGCTCAGCAAGGTAAGCTGGCGCCGCCACCAGATACTGGGTTACCGCGCAAAGTCTGCGTGCAACCAGTGAGGAGTCCGGCAGCGCGGCAATCCGCAATGCGGCATCAAAACCTTCTGCAATCAGGTCGACGGAGGCGTCCGACAGATGCAGATCCACGCTAATTTCCGGGAACTGGCGAATAAGCTCTGGCATCAGCGGCGCAACCCAACGCAATCCAAAGGACATAGGCACGGCAAGCCGCACATGGCCCCGCGGCTGCACAGACAGTTCGTGGGCTTCGCTTTCCATTTCTTCCGCCTGGCGGTACATCCCGGAAGCTTTTGCCGCCATGCTCTGACCGAACTCTGTCAGGGCAAGCTGGCGGGAGGTTCGGTTAAACAGCCTGCCGCCCAGACGCTCCTCGAGCCGGGCCACGGCGCGTGATACGGTCGGAACAGATACGCCCATCAGACGGGCTGCGGCGGCAAAAGAACCTTCCTCTGCCACCTTCGCAAACATCGCGAGACCTTCAAAATCCGGAAATCTTGTCATTTCAAATTTGCAATGATGAGTTTCAAACCATTCTATTTTGAAAATTTACTCCCGTCGATATGCTTCTCCCCATTGCGATAGCGCCGCTGTCGCTCACCATAAACGCATCATCACTGGGATATATTGATGAAAACGCAACGCATCGCTTCAACGCTCTTCGCTTCCTCACTGTTGCTGGGGGCGGTCAGTCTCTCTGCGCCGGTATTTAGCGCGACAACCTCACCGCTGGTGCCGATTTCGGGGGTGGATCATGCTGGTATCAACGTACCTGACCTCGGCAAGGCTATAGCCTTCTTCCAGACCACCTTCGGGGCAACATTGGAGGCCGACACGACCCCGGGCGCCATCCCGGATGAGTGGAAATCGGCATTTAACTGGCATCAGTCCAGTGAGCTTACCCGCTTTGTCATGATGCGCCTGCCGGATGGCACGGGCGTGGAGCTGTTCCAGTACAGCGGCGAACACATCAGCCACACCCGGCCACATCAGGATGATGACGTCGCCACCCATATCGCGCTGAAAACGCAGGATGTTGCTTCGAGCTATCAGGCGATCAAAAAAGCGGGGCTGAAAACGCTGAACGAACCGATTACCAACGCTGATGGTACCCAGTGGTTTTATTTCCTGACGCCGTGGGGCTCGCAGATAGAGCTGGTGGGAAAAGTGAAATGAAAATATCGATTACCAGAGGATTGCTGCTGGCAGCATTGCTGGCAGGAACACACACCACATTCGCAGAGGGCACAACCATGAACAACAATACCAACCAGACTGCACCGGCAGATTTACAGCAACTTATCGATCGCCATTTCGCCATCTGGAATAACACCCGCGCGGCCGAGCGGGCAACAGCATTTGCCAGCGTCTACACCGCAGACTTTTTCGTTGCCGATTACGATGGTTTATCTACAGGAACAGAAGGCATCAATGCCGCCATCAACAAAGTGCAGACGCAGCACCCTGGTTTCATCTTCACCCCGGCACCGGTCGAGTGGAATCACGGCGTGGCGCGCGTGACCTGGGGCTATGGCCCGCAAGATCAACCCTGGCGGGTGCGCGGTGAAGATGTGTTTACCGTCAGTGACGGCAAACTGTCGAGCGCCCGCGTTTTTCTTAATCAATGAGGGCCTGCACTGGCGGGCGAAATTGCCCGCCGGGATGTGAACAAGGAATTAAAGGCCGAATACAGCTTCAATTTCAATTGAGAGATCCGGAGAGAAGAGGCGGCTGACTTCCACGAGCGAACTGGCAGGCAAGTGCTCGCCGTAATGTCGGTATAACACTTTACGTAGCGCGTCGATCTCCGTAAAAGAGGTGATGAATATAGTCACTTTAACCAGGGCGGAGAAATCAGTGCCTTCTGTGCTGGCGATTTTCCTGATTTGGCTGAATATTTCCTCAGCCTGCGCAGTAATACCATGATGTTGAGCCGCAGTGCCAAAGGCAGTAAGACCGGAAATATAGAGCGTGTTGCCATGCTTTACTGAATGGACGTAAGGCGCCTTGACCTCACCTAATTCAGGATAGTTCTTTCTTATCACATTACTCATGTTACAGGCCTTCTTTAAGGTGAATAAGCTACCGCTTTATAATATGACTTCTAAAGTAGTGCTAATTCGGTTGAACCAGGGAAATGGTAAATGCAAATGACATAACTCGAGAGGGATCTCGTCTGGAGTGCACTCTATGTACCACGATTGTCCACAGTCCAGACAGCAATACATGAATTGTGAGTAATTAAGGGTGGCTTGAAATGATCGCTATCGGGTATATCGAAGTAGTGATTAAGAAATAAATTCCTCTCAAACTGAAACCCCCGATCTTGATATCCGGGTTCAGCCACTGATGATGGTAGTTTGCCGCAGTTACACATAGCCTTCACCATTGAGTTGAATTGCTCAGAAAACATCCTGTAATACGAAGCGACAGATGCCCAGAGGCAAGACGTCTGCTATGAGCGAGAAGCGGAATTTTCAACAGAGCTTTAAAACACTAAAGCGCACGTTTTTATGACCGATAACTTTAGTATCTAATTCACGTCATACAAATACTGATTACCAGCAGGCGAGGGATAATATGGAACTGATCGATTACGATAAAAATGCACTTCAGCAAATCCACGACTGGAAAAACCCACCGCGCGGTTTTCTGACCAAATCATTTGAATTAATGAGTAAACCTCTAAACAAAGCCGGAGAGTTTGCTCTCTCAACGCCTGTCGTCGGCGAAGCCATTCAATCTTCTGTGCAAGGCCTAGTGGGAGTCTGTAGCGATGCCGCGCTTTGGTCAGTACGACCAGAGGCGATTTTCGAAGAGTTCCGTAACGACGGGCATCTGCACATCAATCACTACAAAGATATTGAAACGTTACGTCTTGAGGACATCGATAAAACCGTCGGCTGGCTTGCAGCCAAGTACAAGGGCATCGCACTTGCGGAAGGTGCAGGCACGGGCGTTATAGGGATTGCAGGGATGGCCATCGATATACCTACCCTCATTACATTGAATCTGAGAGCTATTGGAGAATATGCGAGTTATTACGGTTTTGACATCACCCGTCAGGAAGAACGGCTTTTTGCCTTTAACATATTAGGGCTATCTTCTGCTTCATCAACTATGGCGAAAAACGTCGCCATGGCGCAATTGGTAAAAATATCGCAGCAGGTCGCCAAGAAAGTAGTCTGGGAAGAATTGGAAAAACAAGTATTTGTGAAGATTATTAAACAGATAGCCAACAGTTTAGGGATTCGTCTCACCAAGGCAAAACTGGCTCAAACGATTCCTATAGCAGGCGCGGCCGTGGGCGGAGGTTATAACGCTTATTTCACCAGTAACGTCTGCGATGCGGCATACCATCTTTATCGTGAGCGCTTCCTGGCAATCAAATACGGTCCGTCTGTGATTGATCTTACAGTAAAACCTGCGGATGACTTTTTACTCGGCGATGGCGATCCTGTTTTCGAATGAGCGAAAAACGGGGTGTTCTGAAGAGCCACGGGTTTAACAGACAATTCAGTCGCCAATTTACGAGTCGGCAAAAATTCCAATGTCCGTTTCTGGCACGAAGCAGACGAGTTAACTGAGCTGAAGGTCCGCTGTGAGCGAGAAGCGGACAAAAGAGAGATGATTACGTCTAGTTCCGGTTGTTTGTAGTCCAGGGCATAACTTCTTTAACGCTACCCTCGTTTGCACGGGGTAGCCAACATTTAAGCAGGCCTGCGTATCTTAAGCTCATACACCACACATGGCACATCGTAATGCTGCTCTATTGCTTTGTAAGTCATACCTAACCTTTGCATCACACGCTGCGAGGGGATATTTTCAGGATCGGCAACAGCAACCAGATAAGTTGCTCCTACCTGTTCCGCCGCGTAATCAACGATCGCTTGAGCTGCCTCTGTTGCATAGCCCTTGCCGTTATGCTCCGGGACGAGACGCCAGCCAATCTCTAATGGTGCGCCATCCACGTTTGCCAGGTGCTGGAGGCATGCTGCACCAACGATCACGCCAGAGGACTTCTCTTTGATAGCCCACCATGAGAAGTTGTACTTATCCCAACGTGCCTGGACTCTTCTGATACCTTCCCAGGTTTCTTCGGGCGTTTTAACGATACCTCCGGTGATATAACGCATCACACCGGCATCACTATCCATTACCCTCAAACCTTCGTAATGAGAGTCATCATAGGGTTCAAGCTTTAAACGGGGTGTTTCTAAATTCATATACTGTGCCTCTTACTTGAAGATATGACTTTCGGTGAACTTATCCCAATAACACGACGTAAAGAACGCCGGCTTCTGGCACGAAGCGGACGAGCTAACCGAGCTGAAGGTCAATAATGAGCGAGAGGCGGACATTATGACTTCTTCACTTTCTGAAAAGGTATTCATGACATTAGTCTCTTCAGGGACGACTTTAAAGCATCAAGAAAGACAGTAACGCGGGATGGCAGGTAGCGCTTTGTCGGAAACAACGCCCATATTGCCAGCATGTGGGATTCCGCATCACTAAGTGTTATTTCGACGAGTTCTCCGGTTGCCAGTTCAGTGTGAATATCTGCTTTTGTTAGTTGTGCCAGGCCCGCTCCGGCCTTACACATACTTCGGACACCTTCTACATTGTTACAAATGAACCGTGGCTCAAATAGATGACTGAGTAGGTTCCCATCTTTCACAAATGTCCACTGAGACACCATTGCCGTTCTCAAGCACTGATGATTGGTCAGTTCTGCCAGAGTGGTGGGAATCCCGTGCCGGGAAAGATAAGCAGGTGAGGCACAGAGGATCCGGGGGTTGCTGCTGAGTCTATGGGCAATCAGGTTCGAATCCCTGAGCGGGGCGACCCTGATAGCCACATCGTATCCCTGACCCACGATATCCACTACGTCATCACTGAGGTTGAGATCGATTTTCATCTTTGGATTCCGTTCCATGAGTTCAGGCAGCAGGGGAAGTATATAACGCCGGCCGATGCCGGAGGGCGCCGTGATCTTCAGCAGGCCTGATGCCCCGGCAGCATCCTCGCTGAACAAAATCCGCGCGCCTTGCTCTGCTTCCATCATGGTTCTGGCATAAGGAAGAAATTCTTCGCCCTCGCTGGTCAGCGACACCGCGCGGGTCGTACGCTGAAACAGACGCGCACCTAAATCCTTTTCCAGCTGAGCGAGATGACGCGACACGCTCATCGCGCTCATGCCAAGTCTGCGTGCGGCCTGAGAAAGATTGCAAGTTTCCGCAAGAATAGTGAACAGTTCAACATCCCGAAGATTCATTTTATCACTTTCCGTTATACAGTGATGCATTTTATGCCAGTATAACGTTCATGATAACGGCATTATAATTATTTTTATTATAATTGTTACCGGGGAGTCACCATGCACCACGCATCCTTATATGAAGCCAAATCCATTAACCGTGCCCTGTTCCGCAATCGCATTATGGTCGCCCCTATGACGCGTATCTCCGCGTCTGAAACTGGCGTACCGGGTAAAAAAATGCAGGATTATTACGCCCGCTTTGCCCGGGGAGGTTTCGGTGCCATCATCACCGAAGGTATCTATATTGACCAGGCGTGGTCGCAGACCTATGCGTTTCAGCCAGGCATCGTGAATGCAGAACAGCTCTCCGGCTGGAAAAATATTGTCGAAAAAGCTCATCATAACGGTGCACGCGTTATAGCCCAGCTTATTCATGCCGGGGCATTGTCTCAGAAAAATATCTACCGTCCGGACTCTGCCGGTCCTTCTGCCGTAAAACCTAAAGGTCAGCAGCTTGAGTTCTATCATGGTTCCGGTGAATACCGTACACCCCAGGCGCTCAGTGAAGAACAGATCCGCGACATCATCTCCAGTTTTGCTGAGAGCGCTGAGCGTGCCGTCAGTGATGCGAAATTTGACGGGGTTGAGATCCATGCGGCGAACGGGTACCTGCTTGACCAGTTCCTGACAGACTATACCAACCAGCGTACTGATGGTTGGGGCGGTTCCCTGGAAAACCGGCTGGCCATTACGCTGGAAGTTATCCGTGCCGTACGCAGCAAAATTGGCGCAGAAAAGATGCTGGGTGTCAGAATTTCGCAGGGAAAAGTCAACGATTTTCATCATAAATGGAAAGAAGGTGAGGCAGGCGCCAGGACAATATTTGGCCTGCTCGCCGATGCCGGCGTGGACTATATCCATGTGACCGAATACAAATCCTGGCTGCCTGCATTCGAGAACGGCGATAAGAGCCTTGTTGAGCTTGCCCGTGAAGCCGCTCCGGAGACTGTCATCATTGCTAACGGCGGGCTGGATGACGGTGAAACGGCAGAAAAGCTTCTGGGTATGGGGGCTGACTTTGTTTCCATTGGCAAGGCTGCGCTTGCCAATCCTGACTGGCCACGAAAAGTCAGCAGCGGTCTGCCACTCCACGATCTGCCTGGCGATATTCTTTCGCCGGTTGCGGACATTAAGGAAAAAGAGCGTTTTTAATTGTTATCACCAGCTGTGCTGAATCCAGGGAGTTAACATGACTGACAAGTCGAAAAAAACCATCAGGATCTTATTTCCACAGTGGCAGGGTGGTAACCAGGAGCTCTACGGGTTTGGTGCCCGGCTGCTGCACTGGCTCTCTCCGCAGACACGCTCCCCTCTGCATACTATCAGCGTGCCGGAGTTTAACCCGGACACGCCTGAGCCTGAAGAGGGGCTGCTTTATCGCCGGCAGTTACTCAGGCAGCATGATGAGGCCTGGGCAGTGCTGGAAAAAGAAGAACCGGATCATATCGTGGTGTTTGGCGGTGACTGCCTTGTAGACCAGGCCCCCTTTGCCTGGATGAACGACAGGCACAATGGCGAAATGGGCGTACTGTGGATCGATTCACACCCTGATGTGAAAACCCCGCGCGATTTTACCAACGGCCATACCATGGTGCTGGGCAATCTTTTAGGTGTTGGCGATCCGGAGTTTGCTTCAAAAGTGAAAACCCCGGTAGCTCCCTCGCGCGTTATGTATGCCGGCCTGATTGAAGAAGGGCTGACGGAGCAGGAAACGGCCGTTGTCAGCGATTTGGGTCTGCAGGTCGCTCGACCGGAAGAGCTTTATGAAAACAGTGATAGGATCACCCGCTGGATAAAAGAACAGAGTATCCGCAAACTGGCAGTGCATCTGGATTTGGACGTCCTTAATCCGGACGTCTTCCGTTCGCTGCTGTTCGCGGAGCCTGAACCTGAGTTTGACTGGCAGGCGGTGTATCCGGTAGGAAAACTGAATCTTGCTCAGACGCTCAGGATCATCCGTGATGTCTCTGCTGAAACAGAAATTGTGATCATAGGTATTACCGAACATCTGCCGTGGGATGCCTGGAATCTTAAAGAGTTTCTTAAAAAGCTCCCAATTATGAACGAGTAAATGCCAGAACTACTGTAGTCTGCACGTTCACCTACAGGATGTGCGGACTGCTTATATGAGATATTTGAAGTACTAAAACTCTCACATTCACATCGTCCTTTTCTGGCACGAAGCGGACCCTTACTGAGTTAAGATTTAGTCCAGATATGTATCGTCTGCTTTAGCCTTCAAGGGCTAAATAAATCCATGGGTAACTACTATGCGCAATATTACTTTCGGCTATAACCCGAACATGATTTGTAATAAGCAGGAGAGAGGGTGAATAAGGACGCATAATATAAAGCGCGTAACAAAAGCGCTAATTAATCGCCTTAAGTTAAATTAACGCCGGTTAGGATAACCACAGGCGCAACGTTGTGTAAGTAGTTGTTAAGATTAATCTTAGAATGAGCGGCAATAAGAACTAATCATTAGAGATGCTAAATGTTTTGACGTAAATTCATTCGCAAAAATTATGTTACAAATCATGCGAATTTATTCACAACCAAGGACGTTTAGCTTATGGGGATCTTAAAACCTGGTTTATTACTGACCGCTTTTGTACTGACTGCATGTGGTGGCGGAGGCGGAGGCGGTGGTGGCGGCGGTGACAGTACGCCCCCGGTAACCACTGCGCCTGTGGAAACGGATAACGGCAACACGGGGACCACACCGGAAACGCCTGCCACTACACCGGAAACCCCTGCCTCGGCACCGGTCAGCCTGACCACCGGCGGTACCCTTTCTGGTTGGACCTACACTACCCCTGAGGGCCGTGAATATGTGATGCGCGGCACCGGGATCTCTGCGGGCCTGGTGCAAACCCAGCGGCTCACCCGTGACGACCGTACCCCGGTCTCCTCAACCTCATGGTGCTGTGGCCGGATGAGCTACACCACGTTCGGTACCTGGACACAGTATGAAAAAGGTCAGCATGAGGTCTTCTACACCGGGGATGCCACGCTCGCGGCTAACGTGCCAACCCAGGGCACTGCGACCTATGTGGGTCACGGTATGCGTGAAAATATCCTGAGCGATGCCAGCTTTAACATTGATTTTGCTGCGAAAACCATCAACGGCACCATTGCTGGAAATGATACCTTTGGTAGCGAAATTGCGATGCAGGGCAACATTGCCAACGGTGGTTTCACCGGTAATGCGCAATCCGGCGGCCAGGCGGGGACATTCACCGGACATTTCAATGGTCCCACGGCTGAAGAGTTAGGCGGTCTGGCGCAGTTTGCAGACACGACTAAAAACGCATCCTTTGGCGCGACACGTCAATAAATCGTTTTCCGGTCAGCCAGGCTGACCGGACCTTCAGATGGTAAGCCTTTCTATGAATATTTTGCGTACTGGCGCACTGAGTTTGCTGTGCCCGCTCAGCGTTGCGTTTGCTGCGCCGCCGGAAACCGACTCAATTCCTGCTGCTCCCCACTTTGAACGACTGACCACGCCGGAAAAGCGCACCGGGCCTGGCGATAAGACGCTGCATGTTACCAATGCGCAACTGGCGGAACAGCCAGAGCTGGCGATGGCGCTGCTCGATCAGGCCATTCGTGAAGAAAAGTGGCCGATGGTGCGTGCCATTTTACCTGTCTATGCGGCGTCACCCAATCCGGATCCAACCCTGATTCTTTTTGCAAAAGCCGGTCTGGCACGCAGTCAGGGGCATTATGCAGAGGCGATCGAACACTATCGCGCTATTCTGAGTCAACATCCTGACTATGCTGCGGTGCGTCTGGATTTAGCGCGTGCCATGTTTGAAAATCGTCAGTTTGACGCGGCTGATTATCAGTTTCGTCGTGTGTTACAAAGCAATCCGCCTGAGAATGTTCAGCAGGTCATTGCGCAATATCTTGAGCGCATTCAGAAAGGCAGCGCATTAACGAGTTCATTCAGCGTGAGCTATCTGAATGACAGCAATGTGAATAATGCGTCATCGGGTAAAACCATTCGGGTTGGCGATCGTCTGTTTATTCGTAATAAAGATAGTTTCCCTCAGCGCGGGGAAGGTTTCTGGTTCAATGGCGCATTACAAAAAGATGTTCAACTCTACGATCAGCATGGCTTGCGATTTCTGGGTACGGTAAACGGAAAGAGTTACTGGAATAACCATGATTTTGATGATATTACCACCCGTGCTTATGCTGGCTATCAATGGCGTAATTTCCGGCAACAATTCGCGCTGTTACCTTTTTATGAAAAAAGATGGTATGGCACCGAGGCCTATTCTTCTGGGCCTGGCGTCCGCGCCGAATACAGTTATTTACTTACGCCCACCTGGCAGGTGAGTCAGGCGCTGGAATATCAGAAACTGGATTATGATAATGAAGATTATCGATTCCTGCGCGGGCAAAATCGTTACTCTTCCACAACCCTTTCCCATGCCTTCAGTAACCGGGTGTCAGGATTTGCCGGCTTCGATCTGCTCGATCAGCAGACCTTTACTCGCAGTGAATCTAACCATCGGGTAGGTTTGCGCAGCGGGGTGCAGGTGGATATGCCCTGGCAGCTCTCTTTTGCCGCCACCACGGCCATTGCCAGACGCAATTACCAGGCCGACAGTGATATCTTCTCGACGCGACGGAAAGATAACGAACAGATCTATAATCTCTCGCTCTGGCATCGCGACCTCTATTTCTTTGGGGTGATGCCGAAACTGAATTTCACTTATAAGCAGGTCGATAGCAATATCGATTTCTATGATTATCGACAGAGGAATGTCACGCTTTCTCTGGATAAGAATTTTTAACAGACGATTGCCAAGCCATTTTACTGAGTATGCAGAGTAAGTCTGATACGAAAGGATGAAATTAACATGAAAAGCACGCTTCGGCGTGTTTTTTATTTTATAGGTTGGTAAAAGTTCACCGTGGATGCTAACTTTTTTGAGCGGCATTCAGGTGTTTTTTTTAAACAATTAGCCTTTGATTGCATAATGATAAATACGAAGAAAGTATGAGATTTTAAATTTGTCGGTACTTTTTTATTTATTTTTTAGCTATCGCATTTTCGTCATCTTTTAGCCATGAATAAATGCAAAGCTCACGTTAAAACAGAGATAAAGGGATAGCTATGCTCAGAGTTTCCTGCCCCTCTTGCGTTATTAATCCCTTGCGTTCGGGACGATATTTATTAATGGTGAGCATGTTATTCCCGACATGGGTATACGCCGGGATGTCGACCTACGACGAACTTATAATTCAGGCACGCGATGGCGACCGCCAGCCTTTATTGCAATACCTTGCCGTTCGGGAAAAGCAGACACAATTAACGGCAGGGGAGATTGCTGACTGGCTTCAGGTTTCCTCATGGGCCAATAATGATGCTGAGACGCTGGCGGTATGGGAGCGTTATCGCCAACACATGGCCATCCCTGCCAGAGGGCAGGTCGCTGCCGCCCGCGCGCTGCGTAACCAAAAGCAGTGGAATGCTTCGCTGGCCGTCTGGGAAAGCGTTCTGCAAGATGAGCCCGGCAATAGCGACGCCCGCACCGGCTGGATAATGACGCTCGCAGATGCCCATCGCAACGAGCAGGCCGTCACCGAAGCCCGGCGCTGGGCAGACGAGGAGCCGGGGCCAGAGAGAGAGGCCCTGCTGGCTTATGTTTATCATGCTCAGGGGAAAAACTGGGATTCAGTACTGGCGGCCAGCCACCTCGATACCGATTCAGACCGCAACAAAAATGTGGTGCCCACGCTGTTGGCTGCGATGTCGGCCAGCCGCATTGCTGGCCCTGCGCTGACCCTTTCAGAACGCTTTCCGCAGCCTGATGCCATTACACGTCAACTTGAACTGGATGCGGCGGCGCAAACCGTCCGCGCTGCGTTCACGCCCACCCGCAATGAAGAAGAACGATTTCTGGTTGCAGATAAAGCACTGGCTCGCTATGACGCGCTGATTGCCGCATGGGAACAACATCCCGAGGCGCAAGCTGATGTGCGACGCGCCAGAATTGATCGGCTGGGCGCGCTGGTTGTTCGTAAACATATGGATAAAGCGATTGCCGAATTTGAATCGCTCGAGGCGGACGGAACGCCCGTTCCTGACTACGCCAGAAGATGGGTCGCCTCTGCCTATCTTGCGCAGAAGCAGCCGGATAAAGCCGAGTCGCTGCTTGAAAGCATCTATTTTCCGCGTGGCTCGACCCTGGCATCCACGCCGCTGACCATGGACGATCAACAGGAACTGCTCTATGCCCGTCTCGATAACAACCATTTCGACGAAGCGAAGCAGCAACTGGATGACTACAGCAAAGAGAGCCCTTATCTGCGAAAGATCTATGGTTCTCCCACACCGCAGCCCAATGACAACTGGCTGTTGGCCAGAACCTTACAAACCGAATATCTGGTGGCCGTGAATGATTTGCCCGCAGCCGAGAAGCATGCGGAGCGGTTGGCGCGCACAGGATCGGGTAACCAGGCACTGCGTATTGCCTATGCCTCAGTGCTGCTGGCGAGAGGATTACCGCGTGCCGCAGAGCGCGAACTTAAGCTTGCCGAAGTCATTGAACCCAGCAACCTGACCCTGGAAAGGCAACAGGCATGGACGGCCATGGAGCTACAGGAGTGGCAGCAGGCCGAGGAACTCACAAAAGATGTGGTCACCCGCAGCCCGGATGATGCCGCCACGTTGCAGCTTGAACGACTGATGGCGGTGCATAACAAAGCGGAACTGCGGATAGCCGGGTCTCAGGGCATCTCATCCGACAGTCCGGTCAGTGGCAAAAATGATTTTACTCTCAACACTGCGCTTTATAGCCCACCTGTTAACCAAAACTGGCGACTGTTTACCGGCTACAACTTTGCCCGTGGCGATTTTGAGGAAGGGAAGGGAATCAGCCGGGACCTGCTGGCGGGCGCGGAATGGACGTCAAGGAATAGCTGGGCCGAAATGGAGATCTCCGGGCGCAACGATAACACCGATCAGAAAATCGGCGGACGCCTCTCCGGCTGGTACGATTTCAGCGACAACTGGCGGGTCGGAGGCTCGGCGGAGCGGTTATCCCGTAACACGCCGCTGCGTGCCCTGCGCAATGGGGTAAACGCCAACGGTGGCGATCTGTGGGTACGCTGGTATCAGAACGAACGACGCGAATATCAACTTTCGCTTTCCGGTGCCCATTTCACCGACGGCAACGATCGACTGGAGTACGGCATCAGCGGTAAAGAACGCCTCTGGACGTCGCCACGTTTTACGCTGGATTTTATCCCTGGCATCGGCGGCAGCCACAACAGCAAAGAAGATGTGCCTTATTACAACCCCAAACGTGATGTTTCGGCGGTGGCAGGGCTGCGCGCCGAACAGGTGCTGTACCGCCATTACGACACGGTCTGGAAGCAGCAGTTTGAAGCGGGGGCGGGCGGTTACTGGCAAAAAGGGCACAGCGCTGGGGCCATCAATCAGTTTGGTTACGGGCAACGTATTCAATGGAATAACGTAGTGGATGCCGGGGTGAAACTGACCTGGGATAAGCGTCCTTACGACGGGAAGCGGGAGCGCAATATTGCCCTCGCATTTGATCTGAATGTCAGGTTTTAAGGGCGCATCATGATGAAACGATGGCTTCTCGCCGCGAGGGTAATCGTCGGGTGGATGATGATGAGCATGTGTGCACTGGCCGCGGCACCACGTTATCTTCCTCCCGCCGAACGGCCGGCGCTCTATGCAGACCAGCCCTGGCCCAAAAACAGCTTTCTTGTGCTGGCCTGGCACGACGTGGAGGATGGCGCCGCCGATCAGCGCTATCTCTCTGTGCGCACCAGCGCCCTGAACGACCAGTTTGCCTGGCTGCATGATAACGGTTACCAGCCGATTAGCGTGCAGCAGGTGCTGGATGCCCATGCAGGAAAAAGCACCTTGCCGGAAAAGGCGGTGATGCTGACCTTTGATGATGGATACAGTAGCTTCTCGACGCGCGTTCTGCCGCTGCTTCGGTTATTCAAATGGCCTGCTTTGTGGGCGCCTGTCGGCAGTTGGGTGGATGCACCGGAACATTCGCTGGTGGATTTTGGCGGACTAAAGACGCCGCGGGAAAAATTTGCCACCTGGAAGATGGTACGCGAGGCCAGCGAGTCGGGGCTCGTGGAAGTGGGTGCGCACACCTGGGCATCCCATTACGGTCATCAGGCCAACCCGCAAGGCAGTCAGGAGCCCGCAGCCGCTAACCGCTTCTACGATAAAACCAGCGGGCAGTACGAAACGGATGCGCAGTTTGAAAAGCGTATAAATGCCGACCTGGCGCGCATTTCGGGCAAAATCAAAGAGGTCACCGGGAAAGCACCGCGAGCCTGGGTCTGGCCCTACGGTGCGGCGAGCGGGACAACGCTGAAGCTCGCGCATCAGCAGGGCTACCAGATGGCTTTCACGCTGAACCAGGGGCTGGCGAATGCCGCCAGGCTGGAAGATATTCCCCGGGTGCTGATTTCCAATAACCCTTCGCTGCGTAGCTTCGCCAGCCAGATAGCTCAGGTCAGAGAACCTGAAAACATGCGGGTTATGCATATCGATCTCGACTATGTGTACGACAAAAATCAGGCTCAACAACGTAAAAATATCGATCTGCTCATCCAGCGTGTTTTCGATATGAAGATCACCCATGTCTTCTTACAGGCCTATGCCGATCCGAAAGGGGACGGCAACGTCAATGCGCTCTATTTTCGCAGTCGCTGGCTACCGATGCGGGCGGATCTGTTTAACTTCGTTTCCTGGCAGTTGCAGACCCGTGCCGGGGTGAAGGTTTACGCCTGGATGCCGGTACTGGCGTTTGGGTTAGACCCCTCGGTGCCTCGCGTGGCGGCGTGGTCGCCAGACAACGGACGCATTGCGCCAGATAACCGCCATTATCTGCGCTTATCACCCTGGAATGCGGTTGCCCGTCAGAGAATCAACGACATCTACGAGGATCTCGCGCGCCATGCCAACTTCAGCGGCATCCTGTTCCATGATGACGCTTTTTTGACCGACTTTGAGGATGCCTCTCCGGATGCACTCAAAGCCTATCGTGCAGCAGGTTTCCCGGACAACCTCGCGGAGATCCGCGCCAACCCGCAACTGCTGGCGCGCTGGACGCGTTTTAAAAGTCGCGCCCTGATTGATTTTACCCGACAGCTCACGCAAACCGTGCGTGCCGTGCGCGGCCCGCAGATCAAAACCGCCCGTAACATTTACGCCATGCCGGTACTGGATCCGCAGAGCGAAACCTGGTTTGCGCAGAATCTGAATGATTTTCTCAGCACCTACGACTGGACAGCGCCGATGGCGATGCCGCTGATGGAAAATGTCCCGGTCAACGATGCCAATGCCTGGCTGGACAGACTGGTCGGGCGGGTCGCCCGTTTCCCTGGCGCACTGGATAAAACGGTTTTTGAACTTCAGGCCCGGGACTGGCGTAAGGGGGCAGGGCAGGACGCTATTAGCGGTGAAATGCTTAACGGGTGGATGCGGCAGCTCAAGATGAGCGGTGCCGGAAACTATGGCTACTACCCGGACGATTTCATTAACGATCAACCCCGGATGGCAGAGATCCGTTCTGCTTTTTCCTCCTACTGGTATCCGCAAAAATGACCGATCGCCTCATCGCCTTCCTGATCCTTTGCCTGATGTTCAGTTTTCCGCTCGGCGTGGCGGTGATTTTTACCGGTGAAGTGATCCTTAATTTCGTCTTTTTCTGGCCGCTGTTTATGTCGGCTCTCTGGATAAGCGGTGGGCTTTATTTCTGGCTTCACCGCGAGCGCCACTGGCCATGGGGGCCGGGCACACCGCCACCTACACTTACAGGCAATCCGCTGATTTCCATTCTTGTGCCCTGCTTTAACGAAGGGCTGAATGCACGTGAGACTATCGAAGCGGCGCTGGCGCAACGTTATGAAAATATAGAAGTGATTGCTATCAATGACGGTTCTATAGACAACACCGCGACCGTGCTGGACCAGTTAGCGAGTAAATATTCGCGGCTGCGAGTGATTCATCTGGCGGAAAATCAGGGCAAAGCGGTCGCCCTGCAGGCTGGTGCCGCGGCGGCGCGCAGCGACTTTCTGGTATGTATTGATGGGGATGCGCTGCTGGACAGAGATGCGGCGGTGTATATGGTCGCACCGCTGCTCAATCACCCTCGCGTGGGAGCCGTGACCGGTAATCCGCGTATCCGTACCCGTTCAACGCTGATTGGGCGAGTCCAGGTGGGGGAATTTTCATCTATCATCGGCCTCATCAAGCGTACCCAGCGCGTCTATGGTCAGGTCTTTACCGTTTCCGGTGTCATTGCCGCTTTTCGCCGTCGCGCCCTGGCAGAGGTGGGGTACTGGAGCCCGGATATGATCACGGAAGACATTGATATCAGCTGGAAGTTACAACTGCGCCATTGGTCAATTTTCTTCGAACCTCGTGCGCTGTGTTGGATTTTGATGCCCGAGACGCTGAAAGGGCTCTGGAAGCAGCGTCTGCGCTGGGCGCAGGGGGGCGCAGAGGTGTTTATTGTCAACATGCGTCGCTTGTGGAGTTGGGAGTACCGGCGCATGTGGCCGCTGTTTCTTGAGTTTTGTATGTCAACCGCATGGGCCTTTGCCTATGCCGTCAGCATTCTGCTGTTTCTCATCGGGCTGCTTATTCCGATGCCCGAGTCTTTATATGTTCAGCACCTTTTCCCACCGGCTTTTACTGGCCTGATGCTGGGCGTGGTCTGTCTGTTGCAGTTCGCGGTCAGTCTGTTTATTGAGAGACGCTACGAGAAAGGTATTGCGGCGTCACTGTTCTGGGTTATCTGGTTTCCGGTGGTGTACTGGATGTTGAGCCTGTTCACTACGCTTGTGGCTTTCCCGAAAGTCATGCTGCGCCGCAAACGCAGCAGAGCTCGTTGGGTGAGTCCCGATCGCGGTATTGGGAGATTAAAACCATGATCCAACCATTAATTTTTACTGAACAACGGCTGTTTCCACGCGCGCTGGATCTGCTGTTAACCATCGTTGCCTGGCTGGGGTTTAGCTGGCTCATTTACAGAGGTCTGATAAGCGCGATTGAACATGATCCCTTTCTGGGGACGAGGCCGTTCTACACCACGCTCAGCACGTTGAGTATCTACCTGCTGGTGGCCTGTCTTATCGATCTGGCGCTGATCGGCTGGGCAAAATACAACCAGCTGCGCTTTCGTGTCGAACGCCGTAAGCGTCGGCCTGGACTTGAGCGTCATGAAGTGGCGGCAAGTTTCAATATCACCCCCGAACTGGCGCTAATGATGAATCAGGCCCAGGTTTTTACTCTCGCCCATTATGATACGGGGGCAATTGACCGCGTGTGGATGGCGAAAATCCTCGCTGACGTGCGGAGCGAGTAACGAAAAACCTGCCGGTCATTCTGGATGTTTACTGGCAGGTTTTTACGGATTGCCTGCGGCTCGCTGACGACGTTAAGTTGTATCAGCGCAAAAAGGCCAGCCCGGAAATGCCAGGTGGCTTAAGATTGAAAAGGGTGTATGGCGGGATACACTTTATTTTTGCAAGTTGCGGTCAGGCTGACCCTTGCCGAAACGCTCGGGCTGGCATTACTTTACAAATTGCCGCTTGCCCGCTGGCGGCTCGCTCACTATCCTCATTGCCCATGACTATCCTGACCGGTCCGACTCAACATAAAAACAGGCAACTGAGAGCCATCGCGCTGCTTTTCGTTGCCTGCGTTGTCATGCTGATCTGTCTGACCCAGCGGGCCGCTATCCTGCATCACATGCAGGTCAAAGCCGCCACGCTCTCGTTGAGTGCTGAACATAGCCCGCAGGAACTTTCCTCCCCAGGGTTGTCACCCTGCGAATTGAGCGCCCACTCGCTGCTCTCCGCCCAACCCCTTCATTTTGATAACCTTCTGCTGTTACCCGGTCTGCTGGTGCTCGTTTTAGCGGTGCTGATCAAAATCAGCGTCCTGCCGAGGCCGGTGATCCTGTTCCGTCCTCCGCTCCTTCGAATACATCTCAAAAACTGCGTTTTCCGTGAATGACTGACATGGCAGTGCCTGTTTAGTCAATTTTTCACGGAGAAAACTATGAAAACGCTTTTCAGGAGCCTGTGGTTCCTGTTGTTCAGCCTGTCCGCGGCCTGCGCTGCGGTACCGGGCTGGCCGATGACGCCTGACAATGCCCACGCTCAGGTGCAGGTCTGGCACGATGCGCCAGCAGAGGGCAAAGTTCGCCTGCTGCTGGATGTTACCCCTGATGAAGGGTGGAAAACCTACTGGCGAACCCCCGGCGACGGCGGCTTTCGGCCGGTAATAGAGTGGGCATCGCAGGCCACTACCCAGTGGCACTGGCCGCGTCCCGTGCGCTTTACTTCCGCTGGCTTTAGTTCGGTGGGCTACGACCGTCGGGTGGTGTTTCCGCTGGAAATCACCACCGATGAGGTGCAGCGTTTGCGCGGGAAACTGACGCTTTCGCTGTGCAGTAACCTCTGCGTGGTTAACACGTTCCCGCTGGATATCAATCTTGCCGCCGGTCCGTCGGCGGACTTTGCCAGCGCCTGGGATGAGGCGATGCGGGCGGTTCCTGCGACACACGGCGCGATAGCGGTTAAATCCGTCGCCACGGACCGCGACACCCTGACGGTGAAACTGACCTCGCCGCAAGGCTGGTCCCGGCCCGAACTCTTCACCGATAACCCGAAGGAGGCGACGCTTGCTCCGCTCCAGACAGCGGTTCAGGGCGACACCCTGACCGCACGGTTTAGCGTCAGCGACAGCCAGGGAGAGCCGCTGGCGGCCGACGGTTTGCAGCAGATCGCGCTGCTGGTCAGCGACGGCGCGCAGAGCCAGCAGCTTACCGTTGAGCTCAGCCCCGGTCCCTCCACCACGCTCTGGCAGATCATGGCCGTGGCGCTGGCGGGTGGCCTGATCCTCAACCTGATGCCCTGTGTTCTGCCGGTACTCGGAATCAAGCTCGCGTCGCTGATGACCCTGGCAGAGAGCACGCGACGCCAGACAAGGCTGCGTTTTCTGGCGACGGCGGGCGGGATCATCTTCTCGTTTCTGGTGCTGGCGGCGGTCGTTACCGGCCTGCGGCTGTCCGGGGCCTGGATTGGCTGGGGCTTTCAGTTCCAGAATCCGTGGTTTATTGGCGCGATGGTGCTGGTGACGTGGATTTTT
Source organism: Leclercia sp. LSNIH8 (assembly GCF_002920195.1). Taxonomy (NCBI): domain Bacteria; kingdom Pseudomonadati; phylum Pseudomonadota; class Gammaproteobacteria; order Enterobacterales; family Enterobacteriaceae; genus Leclercia; species Leclercia sp. LSNIH8. The sequence goes on from NZ_PQJY01000003.1 coordinate 171,228, forward strand.
TGTTTCAGCCTTGCGGGCCTGCTGGAAATCCGCCTGCCTTCCTCGCTCACCACCCGGCTGGCTACCGCCGGTGGGAACGGCATCGGTGGCAGTTTCCTGGAGGGCGCGTTTGCGACCCTGCTCGCCACGCCCTGTACGGCGCCGTTTCTCGGCACGGCCGTCACCTTCGCGTTGGCGGCGCCTGTTCATCAACTGTGGCTGGTCTTTTTGGTGCTGGGTATCGGGATGAGCCTTCCCTGGCTGGCGATCGCCATGGCCCCCGGCGTGGCGCGCTGGCTGCCGAAGCCCGGCCCCTGGATGGGCAAACTGCGTCTGGTGCTGGTGCTCCTGATGCTGGGCTCCTGCATCTGGCTGATGTCGCTGCTGGTCAAAGAGTGGGGCGCGCGATATGTGTTGATTGGCGGCGGCCTGATGGTGGCGTTGTTCCTCTATCGCTGCGCAAAGGCCATGCCGTATCACAGAGAGAATCTGCGCAGCCTGGCGTTTGGCGTGCTGTTTGGCGCCGGGCTGTATGCGTTTCTGGCCCCGCAACCCCAGGGGAAGGATGATTCTCCCCTCAATTGGCAGCCGCTGAGTGAGGCCGCGCTCAGCGAGGCGCTGGCTGCCAGAAAGCGCGTGCTGGTGGATATCACCGCTGACTGGTGTCTGAACTGCCGGGTTAATGAGGTTATGGTTCTTCATCGCCCTGAGGTGGTGACGGCTTTAAACCGCGACGACGTGGTTCTGTTGCAAGGCAACTGGAGCCAGCCCTCGGCGGAAATCGAGCAGTTCCTGAGGCGCTACGGCGCCAGCGGCATCCCGTTTAACGCTATTTTTGGTCCTTCACGTCCGCAGGGGCATGTTCTGCCCTCCCTGCTGAGCAAAGAGGCTTTACTGACCGCACTGGCGAAGGCCGGGGCGGCTACACCATCTGATTTTACTGAGGAAAAATAATGAAGAAGATCCTGTCCCTGTTAATTCTGACCTTCAGCGCCGCCACGCAGGCGCAGCCCGCTGATTTACCCGAACCTGTTAAGCAAATCCAGAAGCAGGGCATTGAAATCATCAAGCCGTTCAGCGCGCCCGGCGGCGTAGAAGGGTGGCTGGGCAAATATCAGGACATGGGCGTCACGCTCTATCTCACACCGGATAAAAAACATGTTGTTTCAGGCTATATGTATGATGCCCAGGGCAATAACCTGAGCGAGAAGATCATCAACGAGGAGATCTATATTCCCGCCGGGCGCGAAATGTGGAAACAGCTCACCGCCGCGCCGGGGATTAAAGAGGGCAGCGCGGACGCGAAATGTCAGGTGGTGGTGTTCGCCGATCCTTTCTGCCCCTACTGCAATAAGTTCTGGCATCAGGCGCAGCCCTTTATCAAGGATAAAAGCATCAGCACCACAACCCTGCTGGTGGGCGTGATCCGCCCGGACAGCGCGCAGTATGCGGCGGCCATCCTCTCCGCGAAGGATCCGGCTAAAGTCTGGTATGACATGGAGAGCAGCAACGGCAAAACCAAACCGGCGCTGACGAGTAATACCCCACCTGCGGTGTTTAAGCAGATAGAGCATAACCAGCAGCTGATGACGCAGCTCGGCGCCAGCGGTACGCCTGCCATCTATTACCTAAATAAAGATCGCACCCTGCAGCAGATCGTCGGCTTGCCGGATGCTAAGCAGATGGCCGATCTGGTGGCCTGTAAATAAGCCACTCCGGTTATTAACCTGAACCATAGTCTCAACCGTTGTGCCGGTAAGCACCTTGATTTGTTCGAAAAATCATTGATACTGTATATATATACAGTTAAACGGATTTGAGACTATGCTATTCACCTTCCCGCGCATTGCTGCGTTCGTTAAAGGGCGCAAATAATCATGTTTGCGCTTGTCGATGTGAACAGTTTCTATGCTTCGTGCGAGACGGTGTTTCGCCCGGATCTGAAAGGGCGCCCGGTGGTGGTGCTGTCGAATAACGATGGCTGCGTGATTGCCCGCAGCGCCGAGGCGAAAGGGCTGGTGACGATGGGGGCGCCTTATTTCAAACAGAAAGAGATCTTCCGCCGCCACGGGATTGTCGCCTTCAGCAGTAACTATGAGCTGTATGCTGACATGAGCCATCGGGTGATGACCACCCTGGAAGAGCTCACGCCGCGGGTCGAGATCTACTCGATTGATGAGGCGTTTTGCGATCTTACCGGGGTCAGCAACTGCTATAATCTGGACGCTTTTGGCCGCGAAATCCGCCGAACGGTACTGCAACATACACACCTCACCGTCGGGGTAGGGATTGCGCCCACCAAAACCCTCGCCAAACTGGCAAACTTTGCGGCAAAAAAATGGCAGCGGCAGACCGGCGGCGTGGTCGATTTATCCGGCGTTGAGCGTCAGCGCAAGCTGATGGCGGCGCTGCCCGTCGAAGAGGTATGGGGCGTCGGGCGACGGTTGAGTAAAAAGCTCAATGCGATGGGCATTCATACCGTGCTGGATCTGGCGAACACTCCCACCGCCCTGATTCGCAAGCATTTCAGCGTGGTGCTGGAGCGTACCGTTCGCGAGCTGCGCGGCGAGTCCTGTCTGGGTTTTGAGGAGTATGTTGCCCACAAGCAGGAGATTATCTGCTCCCGCTCGTTCGGCGAGCGGATCTCAGACTATGAGGCGATGCGCCAGGCCATCTGTAGCTATGCTGCCCGCGCCGCCGAGAAGCTGCGGGCCGAGCACCAGTACTGCCGGTTTATTTCGGCTTTCGTGAAGACCTCGCCGTTTGCGCTGAACGAGCCTTACTACGGCAATAGCGCCTCCGTCAAACTGCTGACGCCAACCGAAGACAGCCGGGACATCATTAACGCGGCGACGCGCTGTCTGGATCTCATCTGGCGAGAGGGGCTACGCTATCAAAAAGCGGGCGTCATGCTGGGGGATTTTTTCAGCTCTGGCGTCGCGCAGCTTAATTTATTTGATGAAAATCCGCCGCGCCGCAATAGCGAAAAGCTGATGGCTCTCGTCGACAAATTAAATGAGCAAGGGCGCGGAACAATCTGGTTTGCGGGGCAGGGAATAGAGCAGCAGTGGCAAATGAAAAGGGAGATGTTGTCTCCGCGATATACCACACGTTTTTCGGATTTACCGCGCGTCAAATAAATTGCTTTCACTAAAATAGTGCAAAGCCTGAACGTAAATATTTGTCGAACAGGAAAGATATATCCCTGGACGATCAATAATTGCGCTATGGTGGTGGCTCTACACACCTGCCCGGAGGTGCTATTTCCAACATAAAATTTGAGTGCCCGGTTTGCACGAGCAAGCGGTTTCGTTTTACCTCTTTTAGCCCTACGCAAACCCAACCTCATGGTGCTGTCTGTTCCGTCTGTGGAACCCGACTCACCGCACACTCATGCGTGCCAATGCCAAAAAGAAGACGCTGGCCAAAACAGGTAGTTTAGGTGTTAAAGGGGGGCTAATTCTGGCCCTCCCGATAAATGATTTTGCCGCTACGTTGACGACATTTTATATTAACTGCCGTTTCGTTATTTCTGAAAAAATAGCGTGCTTTATTTTTACGGCTCGCTTATTTTATTGATTAATTCTGGCCCCTGATTTTTTACGTTTCCCACCGCCCGGGTGACAGGATGCCAGTGGAAATCATCTGCGGGAACGGCACCGGTCTGCGCTATCTCTTCAGCTTCTTTGCTGCTTACCGTCTCGCGAAGCCATTCACGTGCCGCCTGCGGCGTCAGCACCAGCGGTCGTCGGTCGTGAATATCCACCAGCCCTTTGTCCGCTGCCGCGGTCACAATCAGGAATCCTTCCGCTTCATCCCCGCGCTCGAACGGCGTACTGCCGATGGCGGCCATAAAAATGGGTTGGCCGTCGGCGCGGGAGATAAAGTAAGGCTGTTTTTTCTCTCCCTCTTTTTTCCACTCAAACCAGCCGTCGGCAAAGACAATTGCCCGGCCATGGTTCCATAGCGGTTTAAACATCCGACTGGTGGCGGCGGTCTCCTGCCGGGCATTGATCAGCGGGGCTTTATCCCACCAGCCAGGGGCGTAACCCCAGAATACCGGGTCGAGATGCAACAGATCGTCGCGTTCGCTGAGCAGCAGCACTTTGGTGCCGGGCGCAACGTTATAGCGCCCGATGGGTTCCGGGTCGTAGGGGATATCGCAGTCTGCTTCATCCGCCAGAAAAGCAAGATACTCTTCCCGGGTCTGGGCCTGGGCGAAACGTCCGCACATAGTTACCTCCGGTGGTTTTTCTTAAGTATAGAGGGTGAATTTCCCGGAACTGTAACCTCAGCGGCGGACGGTTGGGCTAAAAGCGATTAACGCGTCACCACCACATCGGTAAAGGTGAAGCGTTTTGGTTGCCCGTCGGCGTGATAGCCGATGCGCAGCGTGCTGGCCGGTAACCGAAAAACGAGTAGATGGAATAACACCAGAATCAGGCGTATTGATGGGAATATCTACCGGGATGATGCTGCGTCAAGCATCGGGCATCTCAGGCGGGTTTAAGACCCCTCCGGATGACAAAATCCATCGACTAACTGCTTCAGAAGGCAAATAAGCCCGGCCAAAATCAGCAGAAAGGCCAGCGCGGTGAATAAAACAATCGTCATCCTCGACTCCATGTTCTCAGTTTTGTTTGGTAAAAATCTTAGATCGCATTTTTTATTTGTCATTATCTTCCGGGTATTTTTCTTATTGCTGGCAGATTCGATACCGGTCAGAGGCGGACATATCCAGGATGAGGCCCTATACTCCTCCACGCCTGAAAACCTACTGCTCTGAGGATCCCAGATGACGGCCTTTCATCAACTTACGGCCACCAGCCTGCGCGGTCAGCCCATCTCTATGGCCGACTATGCGGGGAAGGTTGTGCTGGTGGTGAACACTGCCAGCCAGTGTGGCTTTACACCCCAGTACGCTGGTCTTGAAAAACTCTACAAGAAGTATGCCGACCAGGGGCTGGTGGTGCTGGGTTTCCCCTGCAATCAGTTCGGTAAGCAGGAGCCTGGCGGCGCGGACGACATTGCCCAGACCTGTCACGTCAATTACGGCGTCAGCTTCCCGATGTTCGGGAAAGTGGAGGTCAACGGCGCAACAGCGCATCCTCTGTTTCGTTATCTGAAAGAGGCGTTGCCCGGCGTACTGGGGGGACGAATCAAGTGGAATTTCACCAAGTTCCTCATCGGACGCGACGGCAAACCGCTCAAACGTTTTGCACCGATGACCACCCCGGAGAAAATGGAAGCCGCTATCGTCGCTGCACTTGAACGCTGATTAATGCAGGCGAACCAGAGAGATGAGAGGGGAAAAGCCGGGCGCGCTGCGCTTGCCCGGCCTGAGGACTTATCGCGCCGCCAGCTCCCGGCGGATAATCTCTGCTCCTGCGCTTAACGCATTGAGCTTGCCGTTAGCCACCTGACGGGACAGGGGCGCCATTCCGCAGTTGGTCGACGGGTAGAGCTTGTCGGCATCCACAAACTGCAGCGCTTTGCGCAGCGTAGCGGCCACTTCCTCTGGCGTCTCGATGGTGTTGGTTGCCACATCAATGGCGCCGACCATCACCTTTTTACCGCGGATTAGCTCCAGCAGATCCATCGGCACGCGCGAGTTGTGGCACTCCAGCGAGATGATATCGATATTCGAGGTCTGCAGTTTGGGGAACGCCTCTTCGTACTGGCGCCACTCTGAACCCAGCGTTTTCTTCCAGTCGGTGTTGGCTTTGATGCCATAGCCGTAGCAGATGTGGACAGCGGTTTCGCACTTCAGCCCTTCAATGGCGCGCTCCAGGGCGGCGATCCCCCAGTCATTCACCTCATCAAAAAAGACGTTAAAGGCGGGTTCGTCGAACTGGATAATATCGACCCCGGCCGCTTCCAGCTCTTTGGCCTCCTGGTTGAGAATTTTTGCAAACTCCCAGGCCAGTTTTTCCCGGCTTTTGTAGTGGTTGTCATAGAGCGTGTCGATCATGGTCATCGGACCCGGCAGCGCCCATTTGATCGGCTGGGTGGTGAGCTGGCGTAAATATTTCGCATCATCAACGAACACTGGCTTCTGACGGGCCACGGCGCCGACCACGGTCGGCACGCTCGCATCATAGCGGTTACGGATTTTAACCACCTCGCGTTTCTCAAAATCGACGCCGCTGAGGTGCTCGATAAAGGTGGTGACAAAGTGCTGGCGCGTTTGCTCACCGTCGCTGACGATGTCAATGCCAGCCCGCAGCTGATCGTCGAGGGACAAACGCAGCGCATCCTGTTTACCGGCGAGCAGTTCTTCGTTCTGCAATTTCCACGGCGACCAGAGGGTCTCCGGCTGTGCCAGCCAGGAGGGTTTCGGCAGGCTGCCGGCAGTGGAGGTGGGGAGCAATGTTTTCATAACAGGTGACCTTATTGTTTTAATTGAATCAACGCGCGTACTGAGCAGACCATTGCTCAAGAAGAGTTTTGTACGGCTTGATAAAGTGTTTCTCGGTAAATTTTCCCTGCTCAATGGCCAGCTGGCTACGCTCTTCGCGGTCGTAAACAATTTTGGTCAGGGAGTGATCCTCGTTAGTCAGGCTGGGCTGGTAACAGTGCCCGGCGACCGAATTCGCGTTGTAAATTTCCGGGCGATAAATCTTCTGGAATGTCTCCATCGTACTGATGGTGCCGATAAGCTCCAGGAAGGTGTAGTCGCTCAGCAAATCGCCGGTAAAGAAAAACGCCAGCGGCGCGGCGCTGTGTGGCGGCATAAAGTAGCGCACCTGCAGGCCCATCTTTTTGAAGTACGCTTCTGTTAACGAAGAGCCCTGTTGCTGGTACTCAATGCCTAAAACAGGATGGGCATTACCGATGCGGTGATAGACATTTTTATTGGAGACGCTGAGGCAGATAACCGGCGGCTTGTTGAAATTGGCCTTATATTCATCGGAATTAACGAAGTGCTTAAAGATATTGCCGTGCAGTTCGCCAAAATTAGCCGGAATGGTGAAGGTCGTCTGCTGTTTATTATGATCCGGCAGAAGAACGCTGAAATCGTAATCCCGGACATAAGAGGAGAAGTTATTCCCGACGATCCCTTCAATGCGCTCGTTGGTTTTTTTATCAATGATGTTGGTTTTTAAGATTTCAATCGCCGGGAAGGTGGCGTGATTGTCTTCTCCCGCGATATTCATCTCTACGGAGATGATGTCCAGCTCTACGGAATAACGATCGCCTTTCGGGTTGTCCCAGTGCGCTAACGCATTGAAACGATTGTCAATCATCACTAACGTATTGCGCAGGTTCTGCTGACGGCTTTCCCCGCGGGCGAGGTTGGCAAAGTTAGTGGTGATCCGCGTGTTTTCGGATGGGTTGTAATTTTCATCGAAACGACTGTGGGTAATCGTGAAGGTGAAAGCGTTATTCATGGTGATGTTTCCCGGCTCTGACATAAAGACTGAAATCCCCTCGCGGTTACAGAAGTCAGTCTGTATGTTGCTAATACGTTAATATGGCTTAAGTTATGCCAGAGCCGGGGAGGGAGTGAAAGCGACTAAATTTCATTGCAACATGAGTCATCTTCATGATGGTGAAAAAATTTCACTCTGCACTCTCCGTATGCCGTTCCAGATCCAGCGCACTGGCGCTGGCGGGGTCGAAAAGTGAAAGACTTTCAATTTGATCTAGCATGATGACCTTGCGAAACGCCATGGCGCTTTTGGGCTGTGAATCGAGCGTAATATCGTGGTCGGCATACCATTTACTGTAGTTATGCTCAATGCGCAGGCTCAGCGTCTCGCCGTCGCGGTAGCCGCTCAGCATCGGGATCAGCACGATGTTGGCGGTCTTTTCATATTCCAGGGTTGCGGTATGGATCATCCCGATATAAATCCGCCGCGATTTCAGCGTCACCAGCGCCAGTTCGCCTTCTTCCATGCACTGATAAAGCAACTGTTCTATCCCGCTGGCTTGCGACAGGCGCTTGTAAAGCTGCTTGCGGCCTTCGCCGTCCAGCCTGGCGCTGCCCGCCCAGTTCGAGCGATAGAGACAAAACAGAATGGCAAAAGCCAGCATCACCACCACCGGCGCCTGGATGCCCAGAAAGCTCCAGTTCATAAAATCCACTTGCCAGTTGGCGTTGTCCTGGGCAGTTAAGTGGAAGGTATTGGCAGTGTAAGAGAGCCCGAGCAGCAACAGCCAAAGCAGGCTGGTGGCGATCACGCCCTGCAAAACGAAGATACAGCCGTACAGCGCGACCAGAAAATAGACATCCCAGCCAAAGGAACGCTTAATTTTGAACCGGGTGGAGAGGTCACGACTGGTGTACCAGTATCCGCTCACCATCAGCACCATAAAAATCGCTGTTCCCATATCAGGCCCTCTTCAGCGCGTTAACATGGCGCAGGAAGTCCTGTCGCACCTCTTTGCTTTTATAGTTGACCGAGGCGTTACCATCCTGATCGATAATGATGCGGTCCCCGTCCTCCACGGCCTCAATAATCTCCTGCTGACTCATCACCTGTAGCAGCGCCTCAGGGCTGGAGAAAATGGAGGTAAACAGGCGTCTCATAGCGTGGGCTCCTTATAGACAAAAAGCCTAAGCATGGTAGGGAATTGAGAATATTGCCTTAAGGTTATGCTGAAAAGCACCAGGTTACGTTCAGCCCTTTGCTCCTCCACGCCACCGGAGTCATGTTAATCATTAACGTGTCATTGACGTAGCGGAAGTTGTACAGCCTGGGTGCTGAACTGTGAGGTCAGTAGGGCCGTTTATGATGCGCTGGCAGCTCTGTTTTCAGGCAGAGTTCCATAATTGATGGGTGATAGTTAAGCCTTGTTAATTAATCACTTATATAAAATGGTTTTTGTGGATTTTGAACGCCAGATAATTTTTAGTGCTTTTTAAGGCGTTGTTATTTTTGAAAATAACTTAGGCTGCTATTTAAAATCTCAAAAAGTTGTACAATGAATATGTACAACTATGGCGGTTTAGTATATTTTTAACATCACTTTAACCCCTAACCTAAACGTCAATCCGGAGCACCTATGCGAGGTAACAGTTCGCGCCAAAGTTCAGCTGAGGCTATCACCGCCTATTTTAATAAAGCCAGTCTGCGTAGCCAGCAGGAAACGCTGGGGCTCATTGTCGGTGAAATTCTGAATGAGGGACGTAATCTGAGCCGTCTGGCTATCTGTACCAGGCTATTACGACGGGTAGAAGAGACGGAAGATGAAGCAGAAATTGCCCACTATAATGAGCTTATCGCACTGTTTTTTGAACGATAGAGAGTGTTAGCGCTTCTGTGGCTTAAAGCAGTCGATATAGGAGTTTGCGCAAAGAGGGTAAAGCACCTTACGCAAAATAGTATATTGATAGTGCGATGAGAGGTAGCCCGGCTACGTTCAGTCGCGTGAGAACAGTTATGCATAGAACGAAATCTGAAAAACTGAGGGACGATCTTATTGGCGAAGCTGTGTTGTTAATTTTAAAAGACAACGGTCCTATAAATTTTAAGACGCTGGCCGTTAAACTGAAAATTATGGCCAGCATAGAGCGTGATGTTGAAAGACGAAGTGCGCTGTCGGCGGCAGCATTAGAGGTTGAGCAAAAGGTTAAATCCAGTAGTGGCATACAGACAGAAGTCAGAAGTCATTGTTATGTCAACAGAATGCACCATTTTATGGTGACTGATACTCAGCATAAATACGATAAAAAACATTAACCTTGAGTGGATAATATGGAACCTAATATTTCTCAGCACACACCGCATTTCAATGCCCTTCAGGATCAGGCGCTGGCATCCTACTTCCGTTCAGCCGGCGGTGCCTTGTCCGTTGAGTCTGCCATATTAGGTTCAGCGATAAGATGTATTATTCTCAGTGGTGATAACCTCACCAATAAGCAAATTATTCTTCAGTTAATTTACGCGCTTGAACAAACATCGGATGAAGAGGCTGCCGATGTCATACGTAATACGCTCGAAATTGTTGTGGGTTTCACGCAGGATGATATTTAAGCATCCCTTATGCCTGCGGAAGCCGCGTACTAAAGGTCGTGTAAAATAGCCGACGCCAACTGCCCTTAACCAGGGCAGGAACATATCCTGAACTATCATCACACCTGTCCCAGCCTGATTTCCCTATCCCACCGCGACACCTCTCTGAATATTCACGTTTACAGCGCTCTGTAAAATAAAATACTATACCCCCCTACAGTATCCAGGAGCCTCTCCCATGCCACATTCATCTGAAGACAAAAAACGTGTCCTGACGCGTGTGCGCCGCATTCGCGGACAGGTCGATGCCCTGGAGCGGGCGCTTGAGTCCGGCGAACCTTGCCTTGCTATCCTGCAGCAAATCGCCGCGGTGCGCGGCGCTGCAAACGGGTTGATGGGCGAGATGGTCGAAATTCACCTCAAAGATGAGCTGGTGACGGGCGATACCACCGCCGATCAGCGGGCTGTAAGAATGGCGGAAGTCGGCCATTTGCTGCGCTCTTATCTAAAATAAACACCTGACATCACTAAAAGGAAAGTAAGATGAAATCACGTGCTGCTGTTGCATTTGGCCCTGGCCAGCCGTTGAAAATCGTTGAAATTGATGTGGCGCCACCCAAGAAGGGTGAAGTGCTGGTCAAAATCACCCACACCGGCGTGTGCCACACCGACGCGTTTACCCTGTCGGGTGACGATCCGGAAGGCGTTTTCCCGGCGGTGCTCGGCCATGAGGGCGGCGGCGTGGTGGTGGAAGTCGGCGAGGGCGTCACCAGCCTGCAACCGGGCGATCACGTCATCCCGCTGTACACCGCTGAGTGTCGCGAGTGTAAGTTCTGTAAATCCGGCAAAACCAACCTCTGCCAGGCGGTGCGCGCCACACAGGGTAAAGGGCTGATGCCGGACGGCACCACCCGTTTCTCATACAACGGTGAGCCGATCTATCACTACATGGGCACCAGCACCTTCAGCGAATACACCGTCTGCGCCGAAATCTCGCTGGCAAAAGTGAACCCACAGGCGCCGCTGGACAAGGTCTGTCTGCTGGGCTGCGGCGTCACCACCGGTATTGGTGCCGTCCACAACACCGCCAAAGTGAAAGAGGGCGATACCGTGGCGGTATTCGGTCTGGGCGGCATCGGTCTGGCGGTGATCCAGGGCGCGGTACAGGCGAAAGCTGGACGCATTCTGGCGGTGGACACCAACCCGGAAAAATTCAAGCTGGCGGGTGAGATGGGCGCGACCGACTTCATCAACCCGAACGACTACGACAAGCCCGTTCAGGACGTCATCGTTGAACTCACCGACGGCGGCGTCGACTTCAGCTTTGAGTGCATTGGTAACGTCAACGTCATGCGCGCGGCGCTGGAGTGCTGTCACAAGGGCTGGGGCGAAAGCGTGATCATCGGCGTGGCCGGTGCGGGTCAGGAGATCAAAACCCGTCCGTTCCAGCTGGTGACTGGCCGCGTATGGCGTGGCTCCGCGTTTGGCGGCGTGAAAGGGCGTACCCAGCTGCCGGGCATGGTAGAGGACGCGATGGCGGGCAAAATTCAGCTCGATCCGTTCATTACCCACCGCCTGCCGCTGGATCAGATCAACGAGGCATTCGACCTCATGCACGAAGGGAAATCCATCCGTACCGTTATCCATTTCGGCGATAACTGATAAACCTTCTCTCTCCCGCTGCGCCTTTATGGGCAGCGGGACGACATCTCTTTAAAAATCATTGCGAAATTGTGACCCGTGTTGCGATTTTAGCCGTAATCAAATTCTCGGTAGTGCCGATGACTATTTTACAGGCGTGTTTCCACGCATCTTACCTATGAGAGAGTCAACGGCTATGGACACAACAACAACAGTTCGGGCGCAACATAAGCTGGGCTTCCTGCATCACATCAGGCTGCTTCCGCTTTTCTCCTCGATTTTGGGTGGCATTATTTTGCTGTTTGCCCTGAGCGCCGGGCTGGCAGGTTATTTTTTATTGCAGGCCGATAAGGATCTGCGAGATGTGACCGCTGAAATTCAGGTACGTACTGGGTTATCAAACAGTTCAAACCATCTGCGCACAGCGCGTATCAACATGATCCATGCGGGCGCTGCCAGCCGTATCGCCGAAATGGATGAGATGAAAAAGAACATCGCGGAAGCGGAACAGCGGCTCAAACAGTCACAGGATGGTTTTGCCGCCTACATGAGCCGTGGCGTTCGTACCCCGGCGGACGAAGCGCTGGATGGCGATCTGAAGACGAGCTACCAAGCCTACATTGATGGCATGCAGCCGATGCTGAAATATGCCAAAAACGGCATGTTCGAAGCCATCATCAACCACGAAAACGAGACGGCGCGTCCGCTGGATGATGCCTATAACGCGGTGCTGCTGAAGGCGATCAAGATCCGTACCGACCGCGCCAATATGCTGACCGAACAGGCGCATACCCGCACCCAGCTGGGGCTGATGTTTATGGTCGGCGCCTTTGGTCTGGCCCTGGTGCTGACGGTGATCACCTTTATCGTACTGCGTCGCACGGTGATTAACCCGCTGCAGCGCGCGGCGAACCGTATTGCCCATATCGCCAAAGGCGACCTGACGCTGGCGGAAGATCTGACCGGGCGCAGTGAAATTGGCCGTCTGACCCACGATCTGCAAACCATGCAGCGCTCGCTGGTGAATACCGTGGGCACCGTGCGCCAGGGAGCGGAAGAGATCTACCGTGGCACCAGCGAAATCTCCGCTGGTAACACCGATCTCTCATCCCGTACCGAGCAGCAGGCCGCGGCAATTGAGCAGACCGCAGCCAGCATGGAACAGCTGACCGCCACCGTGAAGCAGAACGCCGATAACGCGCACCACGCCAGTAAACTGGCGGAAGATGCCTCCGGTAAAGCTAGCCGCGGCGGCCAGATGGTCTCCGGGGTGGTGAAAACCATGGGCAACATCTCCAGCAGCTCGAAGAAAATCTCTGAAATCACCGCGGTGATCAACAGCATCGCCTTCCAGACCAACATCCTGGCGCTGAACGCCGCGGTGGAAGCCGCCCGTGCCGGTGAGCAGGGGCGCGGGTTTGCGGTGGTCGCCAGCGAAGTCCGTACGCTGGCCAGCCGCAGCGCCAACGCCGCGAAAGAGATTGAAGGGCTGATCAGCGAGTCGGTTTCGCTCATCGATCAGGGCTCCGGGGAAGTGGTTGCCGCAGGCAACACCATGAGCGAAATCGTGGAAGCGGTTAAACGCGTCACCGATATTATGCTGGAGATTGCCGCCGCTTCCGACGAGCAGAGCCGGGGCATTGTGCAGGTCAGCCAGGCGATCTCGGAGATGGATAAAGTGACCCAGCAGAACGCCTCGCTGGTGGAAGAAGCCTCTGCCGCCGCGGCCTCGCTGGAAGATCAGGCTGCCCGTCTGACTGAAGCGGTAGGCGCTTTCCGCCTGCAGGGTATGGGCCAGGCCCGCAGCAGCAGTAAAGCGGCGCCTGTCGCGCCAGCCGCACCGCTGCGTCCGGCGGTTGCCGATGGTGATAACTGGGAAACCTTCTGATCCCCAGCCGCATCCTGCCGGGTGGCGCTGCGCTTACCCGGCCTACAAAACCGTAGGCCCGTGCAAGCGAAGCGCCGCCGGGCAAAAAAGGGTTCATGTTTCGACATGAACCCTTTTTTTATTCCCCGCTATGATGGATGTAAGGGCTCAAGAGGAACAGGACGATGAAACGATTTACGCAGGTGGTTTGCACAGCGTGGTTACTGGCCGGGTGTGCCTCTGGCGGCAGCGTGGGGGTTGGCGGCATCGGGATCGGCGGCGGCGGGGGGAGCAGCGGAGTGGGTGTCGGATTATCCTTCCCGGTGGGCGGCAGCACATCGACCGTCGATAACGGGCAGGCGGACTGCGACGGCGACGTATACCGGGTGCAGCCGCGCTATCCTGAGCAGGCCGCGGCGCAGAAATATTCCGGCAGGGTGACGGTCTCGTTTAACGTCAAGCTCAATGGCCGCGCGACGGATTACCAGGCCGCAGGGGATAAACCCTTCTTCGAGGAGACAAAACGCGCCGTCTTACGCAGCTGCTGGCCAGCTGGCGTCCATCAGAACCTGGTGGTCAGTTACCAGAACGGCACAACGGCGACCTGGATCGAAAATTCTCTCTCCGCTAAGCCGTAGAAATAAAAAAGCCGGCCACAAGGGTGGCCGGCTCGACGGTTAAACGCGATTACTGTTTATCAGGCAGGGCATAGGCGATGATGTAATCCCCACGGTCCGGAGACTGACGCGCACCACCCGCATTGATGATGATGTACTGCTTACCGGTTTTTGGTGACACGTAGGTCATCGGCCCGGACTGGCTGCCCACCGGCAGACGGTCTTTCCAGATCTCTTTCCCGTTAGCGGTATCGAACGCGCGCAGGTAGAAATCCTGCGTACCGGCGAAGAACAGCAGGCCAGACTGGGTGGAGAGCGAGGCGCCCAGCGTCGGCATACCGATCGGAATTGGCATATGCATGCGGATGCCCAGCGGACCGGTATCTTCCACGGTACCTACCGGTACCTGCCACACCAGCTTGCCGGACTTCAGATCCACGGCAGACATGGTGCCGAACGGCGGTTTCTGGCATGGAATACCCAGCGGAGAGAGGAAACGCTCGCGCATCGCACCAAACGGCGTACCGTCCATCGGCACGATCCCCATTTCAATCCCGCTGGCGTTTTTGGCTACATTAGCGCGTGGCACCATGTAGTTCGCCAGCCCCAGGCGCATGTCGTTCACGAACATCAGGTTGTTGTTCGGGTCAACCGAGACGCTGCCCCAGTTCATCCCGCCCAGTGAGCCCGGGAACTGCAGAGAGCGATCCAGACCCGGCGGGGTAAAGACGCCCTGATGACGCATCTCTTTAAACTGAATGCGGCACAGCAGCAGATCAACCGGCGTGGCGCCCCACATGTCCGATTCGGTCAGGGTCTGGTTGCCAATCATCGGCATGCCGACGGAGTATGGCTGGGTCGGGGAGTAACGCTCGCCTTCAACGTTTCCGGCAGGCACTGGACGCTCTTCCACCTTCGCCACCGGCTCGCCGGTTTCGCGGTTGAGCATAAAGATCATGCCCTGCTTGCTGGTCTGCACCAGCACCGAGGTGGTGCCGCCTTTACCGTCCGGCAGATCGTACAGGAGTGGCTGCGATGGCAGGTCGAAGTCCCAGAGATCGTGGTGGGTGGTCTGGAAATGCCAGCGCACCTGACCGGTTGTGGCATCCACCGCAACAATGGAGGAGCTGTATTTGTCATCCATTTCGGTACGCTGACCAGCCCAGAAGTCCGGGGTAGCGTTACCGGTCGGGAGGTAAATCAGGTTCAGCTTCGCGTCATAGGACATGGCTGACCAGACGTTCGGTGTTCCGCGGGTGTAGGTTTGGCCTTCCGGCGGCAGGCCGGTGATGTTCGGGTTGCCTGGATCCCAGGCCCAGGCCAGCTTACCGCTGTGCACGTCATAGGCGCGCACCACGCCCGGCGGCTCATCGGTGGAGAAGTTATCCGCCACACGACCACCTACAACCACCACATTGCCCGCCACCAGCGGGGTGGAGGTTTGCTGATAGTAGCCCGGCTTCACTTCGCCCATACCGACGCTCAGGTCAACCACGCCATGGTCGCCGAAGTCTTCACACAGCTTGCCGGAATCGGCGTTGATGGCGATAAGACGGGCATCGGTGGTCGGCAGGAACAGACGACGCGGACAGGCGGCAGGCTGGGTCTCTGCCTGTGACGTTGTCACATTTGCAGTCTCTTCAAAGAAGCCCAGACCACGGCAGCGCTGCCAGTTTGGCGCAGTGGCTTTGGAGTCATAACGCCACTTCTCTTTCCCGGAGTCGACGTCCAGCGCCAGCACCTTGCTGTACGGCGTACAGACGTAGAGCGTATCGCCAATCTGCAGCGGGGTGTTCTGATCTTCCGCGCCGGAGCCATTGCTCTGGGGAATGTCGCCAGTATGGGCAACCCAGGCCACTTTCAGATCGCTCACGTTCTGCTTGTTAATCTGATCCAGGGCGGCAAAGCGGTCGCCATGGGTGGTGTTACCCCAGTGCGCCCAGTTTTTCTGCTGCTGCCCCGCGGGCACTGGTTTTACCGGTACAGGTTCGTTAGCGGCAACCAGGGTCTGCGGTTTAAACATCCAGCCAAGGCTCACCAGCATGGCGACGGCCAGCACGGCAGCAATGCCGAATGCCGGAGCTTTGTTAACCGGTCGATCCGTGCCGCGCAGGAACGGCCAGACTATGGCGGCGAGGAACGCCAGCACCGCAAAGGTGAACAGGCGTGAGAAGAGCGGCCAGAAATCCCAGCCTGCGTCGCTCACGGCCCAGATCAGCGAGGCGATAAACGCCACCGCGTAAAGGAGAATACCGCTGGTGCGCCCGCGCGCGATCAGGAAGGCGGCGATCAGCATCACCACACCCATGATCAGGAAGTACCAGCTTCCCCCTACGGTGGCGAGCTTAAAGCCCAGCCCACCGACGGCCAGCCCGATGATCGCCATCAGACCAACCAGTAGCCACTGCAGGAACCGGGGGAACCCACGTAGCGAATTACCTATAGCCATTTCTGTCTCCTGAAATAATCTTCTCTTCACTGGACAGGGCAGACTCAACCCTGAACCAAATGGGTAACAGAAGAGAAAATCCATGATGAAAAAGTCTAGCCTGACGCCGTGAAAGCGCCAGTGAGTTCACTGCTGTGTTATTTGAATGAACCATTTGGTGAAATCGGCGGGTATGATAAATCTGTTAAATTGTTTAGTGCAATTGTTAATGAATGATTTCGCATTATTTGAGTAATGGAAACAAAAAGCCCGTCATCACGACGGGCTGGAGAGAAGTGTGATTAGACGGGCATCGATTTACGTATCGCGCTCAGCAGCGTCTGGGTGGCGGCGGAGAGCGGGGCATCCACGCGGGTTAATACCCCAATCGGTTCGCCGGGGCCGGGTGTGGTCACCGGCAACGCCACCAGCGAGCCCTGACGCAGATCCTCTTTCACCGCCCCGGACGGGACAAACCAGACATAGTCATAATCGACCGTCAGCTGACGCGACAATGAGGCCGAGAGAGTTTCAATGCAGCCCGGCGGCAGTTTACATCCCTGGGTTTGCAGCAAGGTTTCGGCGTTCTGGCGCGGCACGGTGCCTTTCGGCGACACCACCACCGGCCACTCCATCACCCGGCTGAGGGTCACGGTATCGTTGAGGATCGGATGGCGGGGACGTACCACCAGCTTCAGGGATTCCAGGAAGAGCAGCTCATAGTTCAGGCCGCTCATCAGCTCCGGGTCCGACATTCTGCCGATCCCCAGATCCAGTTCGCCCGACTTCAGGCCCGCCAGCAACATGGTGTTATTCATGGTGGCGACCTGCAGGGTGATGTTGCGCTGCTGCTTGTGGAACTGGCCGATGACCGCCGGCAAAATGCCCAGCGCCGCGGTGGGCAGGGCACCAATGCGCACCACATCGGGCACCACATCGTTACGCCGCGTCAGCGACTGGCCTGCGGTATTCAGGGCATCCAGGACTTTGACTGCGTGAGTCAGGAACTGCTCCCCCACCAGCGTCAGTTGTGCGCCCAGACGCCCGCGTTCGAACAGCCGGGTGCCGGTGAGTTGCTCCAGCTCGTTCAGCGTTTTTGAAAGCGCAGGCTGGCTGAGGTTAAGGGTTTCAGCCGCGCGCCCAAGCGTACCCTGCTGAGCGACGGCCACAAAAGTGTGCAAATGGCGCAGACGAATGCGCTGAGAAAACAAACCATTTTTTTCCATAAGCGATGTTAAAAACAGAGCCTTCAACGTGACAAGGAAAGTTATTTAATTTTGATAACTTGATAGCAAAATATCGTTAACATTTCATCAGTTTTAGTAAAGCATTGAATAAAATCTGTCGCTTACATGCGCTATCAGAGGTGGCCAGGGAGGAGGTTATGAGGACGAAAGCCATTTTGCATAACAAAATGGCAACATCAGACGGGCTATGCTTCCCGCATTGCATAGGCGTGGCGCTGGCAAATATGGCAACGATCCGCCTCAGAGGAGAAGGTGTAGAAGGTGTAGAAGGTGTGATGGCAGCTGCGACAGGTTTTTGCCGCAAACGGATAGCGTTGTGGCGTTGCGGCCTGTATCTGATGCACAATGCGGATCGCATCGGAAAAACAGACAGCGGTACAACTGTTACACCCCGTACAGCGGGCAGGATCCCACTCCAGCGCCGTGTCAGTGAGCTGAAGCGCGTTTTCAGGACAGGCTCTGGCGCAGGCGCCGCAGGCCACACACCGGGATAACGACAAGGAGAGCTGGTACTCGCTGACGGTCGATAAGAGCGCTCTGCGGGCGCGGCGACCAACGCTGACCCGGCCTGACTGGACGTTCTCCTCGGGGATGCGTAACCAGTGGCGACGTAGCGGGTTAACGGCGCGGGGCGTCGGCGGAAAAATTTGCCACTCCGGCTCCCGGAGTTGGCGCAGGGTAAGATTTAATTCGGCGACGGCCCGGACCCACACCGGATGGGCCGCGCTCTCCAGTTCCACGCCCCGGATAGCGTACTGGAAATGCCACATCAGCAATTCATCGACGGTTATGCAGGCTGAAAACGGCGCGACTAAGCGATCGGCCCGATAGTTCCTGAGCGCAGGTGACAGATTTTCTGGCGCGTCGGTGGGACACGGAAACAGGCAGTTACCGCAGCGCAGACAGCTCGCGTCATCGATCGTCTGCCCGGCGGCGGAAAGGGTAATAGCCGCCACCGGGCACGCGTCTGCGCAGGCGCGACAGGGGTGGCGAGGGAAGGTGTTACGCAAACAAGAAGCCCCCACGCCGGGAGGCGCAGGGGGCTTAGCGTTAAGGCGAAAAATAGCCATCAGTGAATGTTAAAGAAAACAAAGCGAAACGCGATCTCTGCCAACACCAGCAGCCCGCCACCGATCAGGAGCCCGGTTCTGCGGTTGCGCCAGCCACTTACGGCAAAGAGTACCGCCCCGAGGACGGAGGCTATCCAGCTGACCAGGCGCAGCCCTTCGAGCCGGGCAAATGCCTCCAGCGGCTGATGAGGCAGCGTCACCACGTTTTTCAGCGGCGCGTTGGCAAGATAATCCATGTACGCAGGCTGCGCCAGCAGGCGGATCGCGACAATACTCACCACGAACACCACCGCCAGGCGCATCAGGGTGCGACGCGTCTGCATCACCGCATCGGTGTTCAGAACGGGCAGCCAGGCCATCGCCACTGCGCCGAGAATGCCCACTGCGCCATAGAACATCAGCCAGGTGTTGAAATGCATCCAGGTGATGATGGTGCTGTTGGCGTAGATGGCACTCATGCACCAGACGTCAATCAGCCCCAGCACTGCCGCAACGGGCAACAGGAAGCTGACCAGCGTTTTTTTCACCAGCAGGATCAGCGTACACAGCCCCAGCACAGCCAGGTAGAAGCTGGCAAAGACGATTTCACGGCTTAACCACGAGCTGGCGACGTGGCGCAGCGCGTTAAAGGCATTCAGCGGATAGCCCAGGTGCAGGGTGGAGGCGATTAACCCTAGGCCGCCCATCACGCAGGCTATCAGCAATACCGGCAGCAGCTGACGCGTTGCCTGCGGTACAGGTTTTGCCGCCCCTGCGCCGAATGTGAGGAACAGCGTGATGCCAACGGAACCCTGTACCAGAAGGGTAAATATCAGTAATGGCAACTCATGCATGCGGTTGTTCCTCTTTCTCTGCCCCCTGGTGCGGCTTGATCACCAGGTTAGGATGCGTGATGGATGAATCCGGCAGTCCCTGCACATCGCAGATGCTGCCGTAGCGGGCGCGCAGCTCGTCAATCGGGCCGAACTTGATAGCACCCAGCGGGCAGGTGGCGACACAGACGGGCTGCTCTCCTTTGGCCTGTAGATCGACGCAAAAATCGCATTTGGACATCTGGCCCGTCTCTTCATTCATCTGCGGCGCGCCATAAGGACACGACCAGGCGCAGTAGCCGCAGCCCACACACTTGCGGGTATCAACCCGCACGATGCCGTCGCCGGGCCGCTTGTGCATGGCCGTTGTCGGGCAGTTTTTGGTGCAGATCGGATCTGCGCAGTGGTTGCAGGAGATCGACAGGGTATAGGCGAAGACGTTCTGCGCCATGCCGCCCTGGCCGGTCGGGATAAACCCGCCGCCTTTCACCTCGTAAACGCGGCGGAAGCGACGCCCCACCTCGAGATTATGTTTATCCTTGCAGGCCACCTGGCAGGCTTTACAGCCTGAGCAGCGGGACGAATCGATAAAGAACCCCAGCTGTTTATCGCTGACGGGAGGAAAATCATTAAACTGCTGCGTCATACTTTGCGACCTCCACAAGCATGGTTTGATGAGCATTACCTTTAGCAAGCGGAGTGATACGCGCCGAGCTAAGAACGTTTGGACAACCGCCGAGATCGACGCCGTTGGCGTCCGGTTGCCACCAGGCGCCAGCCTGCATGGCGACGACGCCAGGCATGATCCGGACGGTCACTTCTGCCGGTACCTGGCAGATGCCGCGCTGGTTATGAATACGGACCGTGTCTCCCTGGCGAATGCCGCGTTTCTCCGCATCCAGCGGGTTGATCCACAGCTTCTGGACCTGCACCTCCTGCAGCCACGGGTTGGCGTACTGGGTAGAGTTAGCGCGGTTTTTACCCTTCCAGGTGATGAGCTGCAGCGGGAACTGTTTCGTCAGCTCATCTTCAGGGCCTTCATGGGCCGGAACATAGTGCGACAGGGCAGGGATGTCCGGGTTATGCATGTCATAGAGCCGCTTGGAGAAGATCTCAATTTTGCCTGACGGCGTCGGGAACGGGTTATTCTCCGGGTCGCGGATGTTCGCTTCGAAGGCGATATGCGGTTTGCTTTTGAACAGATGCTGACGCTGTTGCTGTAACTCGCTAAAGGTAGGCAGATGTTCATCTGGCATGGAGAGGCGCGTCTGCTCCCAGATGTGTTCAATCCACTCTTTCTCGCTGCGGCCTTCGCTAAACTGCGCTTCGATACCCAGCTTCGCCGCCACCTCGCGCTGCCAGTCATAGTCAGAGCGGCGTTCGAATTCAGGCTCAACGATCTTTTCGGACAGAATCAGATAGCTGCCGGTACCCCAGCTTTCGCCGATGTTCCAGCGCTCCATAAAGCTGGTTTCTGGCAGCAGGAGATCCGCATAGCGGGCGCTAGGCGTCAGGTAGAGATCGCTTGCGACAATAAACTCAATTTTGGATTCATCTTCCAGGACTTTTACCGCCTGATGAATATCCGGGTTCTGGTTGGCGAGGTAATTGCCCGCCAGCGAGAACAGGAGCCGAATATTGCTCTTCAGCTGCGTTGCCCCTGTCAGGCCATCTTCCGGCGTCACCTTGCTGGCGTCATCGGCGGCTTGCACCCAGTTCATGATCGAGATTTTTTCTTTCACCGGGTTGTCAGGCATCTCCGGGCCAGTGGCAAACTTACGGTTGCCGATGCCGCCGTAGCCCGCTGCCCAGCCGCCTTTTACGCCGACGTTACCGGTGATGGTCGCCAGCAGCGTGGAGCCACGGGCGGTGCGCTCGCCGCAGATATGGCGCTGCGGCCCCCATCCCTGGATTAGCGCCGCAGGTTTGGTGGTGGCGTAGTCACGGGCGAGCTGGCGAATGGTCTGGGCCGGGACGTGGGTGATTTTTTCCGCCCATTCCGGCGTTTTCACCACGCCATCTTTTTTGCCCATCAGATAGGCCACCAGCGACTCGTTAGCAGGTACCCCTTCCGGCATGTTCTCCTCATCGAACCCCAGGGTATAGCGATCGATAAAGGCTTTATCGTGCAGGTTTTCGCTGACGATGACGTACATCATCGCATCCATCAACGCGTTATCGGTTGACGGTAAAAGCGGAACCCACTCATCGGCCAGCGACGACACGGTATCGGAGTAGCGCGGGTCGACGACAATAAAGCGGGTGCCGTTCTGCTTCATCTGCTGAAAATAGTGGTTGGTATGGCCGAAAATGGTTTCCGTCGGGTTATGCCCCCAGAGGATCACCAGGCGGGTATCCTGCAACGTATCAAGGGAATTGCCGGTAGCGACCGTGCCGTAGGTATAAGGTGTGGCGGCGGCGGTATTGCCCATACTGACGGAGTGGTAATATTCCAGATGCCCGCCGGTCAGGTTCAATAAGCGGCGCATCATTTTATCGCCGGAAAAAGTGCCGCCGCTGACTGCGGTATTATTGTGCACGAAGCGGGATTCAGGTCCGTATTTCTTCGTAATGCGGGTAATATTATCCGCGATAAGGGTTGTCGCCTCATCCCAGGATATGCGTTCAAATTTACCTTCGCCACGTTTACCCACCCGTTTCATTGGATATTTCAGACGATCGGGATGATAAACAAATTTACGATAGCTACGACCGCGCACGCAGGCTCGCATCACCGGCATATCGGGATCGAGTGCGGCATCCGGCCGGGTCGTAATCTGGGTAACCACGCCATCGGCAATATGCGCACGAATATCGCACTTACCGCCGCAGTCAAAGGTACTGCAGGTTTGCACCACCCGTGCGGCAGGCGTCGCACCCACCGCAGGGGCCTCTGCGCCAGGCGTGGAGGCGCTTGCACGCCCGGAGGTCAAAAAAGGCAAAGCGATGGCGGCGGAACCCGCCTTCAGGAAACTTCTGCGCGACACCCCGGACGGGAAGTCATCTTCATTGTTTTCAGGTACAGACATATTATTCCCTCATAAAAAATAGCCTTATTTTCCCTGATGCCTTAAAAGGGGTAGTTGATATTTATCAAAGAGGGTAATTAACCAGGATTAACGGCGGAAAATTCAGACTATTGCGATAATAATTATCATTTATTCTTAGTGCGGAAATTGAACAAATAAATCGGCCATAGAGTTAACGTCAACGAGAATATCAATAAATAATCAGAATAATAAAAGTTAAAATATGTACAGTGCTGCCCCTGTTAATAATGCAGGATATAAATGTTTGTTAGGGGATATTTTCGTTTCACTTAAGACCGGATGTTTTATCCTCCTTGAACAGCGAAGCATGAAAAACAGGCAGCCAACCACTCAGATCACAATTCGTAAATTCTTCCAAACAGCAGCAACGGCCTTCTCTACACTCCAGGTAATATTCACTGGAGGCATGACATCATGGCGAACACCATCACGGCTGATGATATTCGGGAAAACTTTTCGCAGGCTATGTCGGCGATGTACCAGCAGGAAGTTCCGCAGTATGGCACCTTGCTGGAGTTGGTAGCGGATGTGAATCTGGCGGTACTGGAAAACAACCCGAAGCTGCACGAACAACTGGCCAACGCGGATGAACTCGCCCGCCTCAACCTCGAACGCCACGGGGCGATCCGTGTTGGTACGGCCCTGGAGCTGGCGACCCTGCGACGTATGTTCGCCATTATGGGGATGTTCCCGGTCAGCTATTACGATCTCTCCCAGGCCGGGGTGCCGGTCCACTCCACCGCCTTTCGCCCGGTAGACGATGCCGCGCTATGCCGTAACCCGTTTCGTATCTTTACCTCGCTGCTGCGCCTTGAACTGATAGACAATGTTGCCCTGCGCGAGAAAGCGGCAAAGATCCTTGCCCGTCGCAACATCTTTACTCCCCGCTGCCTGGCGCTGATTGAACTGCACGAGGCGGAAGGGGCGTTCACCCCGGCGCAGGCCGACGAATTTGTCCAGGAGGCGCTGGAGACTTTCCGCTGGCATCGTCACGCCACGGTCGATCATGAGACATACCTGGCGTTGCACAACGAACACCGGCTGATTGCCGACGTGGTCTGCTTCCCGGGCTGCCATATCAACCACCTGACGCCGCGCACGCTGGATATCGACCGGGTGCAGGCGTTGATGCCGGAATATGGCATCGAGCCGAAGATGCTCATCGAGGGGCCGCCGCGCCGGGAGATGCCGCTTCTGCTGCGCCAGACCAGCTTTAAGGCGCTGGAGGAGCCGGTACTGTTTGCCGGAGAAGCGCGCGGAACCCATACCGCGCGTTTTGGCGAAATTGAACAGCGCGGCGTGGCGTTAACCCCGAAAGGGCGCGAGCTCTACGATCGCCTGCTGGCGGAGGCCGGAACCGGCAAGGATAATCTGACCCACCAGCTGCATCTGCAGGAGGTTTTCCAGGCCTTTCCCGACAGCGATATCTTCCTGCGCCGCCAGGGGCTGGCGTGGTTCCGCTATCGCCTGACCCCGGCAGGAGAGGCGCACCGCCACGCCTTTGGCCCCGGCGACGATCCGCAGCCGCTCATCGAGCGCGGCTGGGTGGTCGCCCAGCCCATCACCTATGAAGATTTCCTGCCGGTGAGTGCCGCCGGGATTTTCCAGTCCAACCTTGGTAACGAGACCCAGGCCCGCACCCGCGGCAATGCCAGCCGTGATGCCTTTGAAGAGGCGCTGGGCTGCCCGGTGCTGGACGAGTTCACCCTCTATCAGGAAGCGGAAGAGCGCAGCAAGCGACGTTGCGGTTTGCTTTAAAAACGGTACTCTGCGGGGATGTGATAGCAACTGAAGGTCGATATGGAAAACGTCTCTTCCCCGATAGTGACCACGTGCCACGGCGATATCTGCGGCATCACCGATGACGATGTACAGGTCTGGCGCGCCATTCCCTATGCCGCGCCGCCGGTGGGCGCATTACGCTGGCGTTCGCCGCAGCCGGTGGCAAGCTGGCAGGGCGTGCGCCAGGCCACCGCCTTTTCGCCGTCAAGCTGGCAAAGCAGCGAGTACTGCCAGCAGTTGGGTGGGGGCGATCCGGGCCGTTTCTCGGAGGATTGCCTCTATCTGAACGTCTGGTCGCCGATGGAACGTGCCGCGCCGCTGCCGGTAATGGTCTGGCTGCACGGCGGCGGCTTTACCATTGGCGCAGGCGGGCTGCCGCCCTACGACGGAAAAGCGCTGGCCCAGCGCGGGGTCGTGGTGGTGACGCTCAACTACCGGCTCGGCCATCTGGGCTTTTTTGCCCATCCGGCGCTGGCGGGAGAAGAGGAGCGGGTGGTACATAACTTTGCCCTGCTCGATCAGATAGCGGCCCTGGAATGGGTGCGCGACAACATTGCTGCCTTTGGCGGTGATCCGGCGAACATCACCCTGTTTGGTGAATCTGCCGGGGCGCGCAGCGTGCTGTCATTGCTGGCCTCGCCGCTGGCAAAAGGGCTGTTTCATAAGGCGATAATCCAGAGCGGCTACACCCTGCCGGATACGCCCCGGGAGCAGGCGCTTAAAAAAGGCGAGGCGCTGGCGGCCCATTTTGGGCTGGAAAACGCCACCGCAGAGCAGCTGCGGGCGATCCCGCCTGAGGCGTTCTGGCCGCTGACGGCACCGCTCAACATAGCTCCTGCGCCGATCCATGGGGATTGTGTGTTGCCGGAGCCGATGCTGGAGGTCTTTTTTGCCGCCCGCCACCATCCGGTGCCGATCATGGTCGGCTCCAACAGCGATGAAGCCAGCGTGATGGGGGTGTTTGGCATCGATCTCGCCGGGCAGATCCAGAAGCTGCGCCGGGAGCGGCGGCTGGGACTGGGGCTTATCAAGCTGCTCTATCCCGGCGTCAAAGACGATACCGAACTGGGGCGTCAGGTATGCCGCGATATGGCCTTCACCACCCTGGGGTTTGTGGTGATGCAGGCCCAGCAGCGGGTAGGGGAGCCGTGCTGGCGCTACTGGTTCGATTATGTTGCAGAAGCCGAACATGCCACCTACATCAACGGGGCCTGGCATGGCAACGAGGTGCCGTATGTGTTTGATACGCTCACCCTCGCCGAGCCTGCCCGACAGTATGTTAATGTCAACGACCAGGCCTTTGCCGCCCAGGTTGCCGACTACTGGGTCAACTTTGCCCGCCATGCCAGCCGGGAGTGCGACACGCTGAATGGCCCGACGCGCTGGCCTGCGTGTCACCGCAGGCGGGACGTTTTGCTACGTATCGGAGTGAATAAACATGCGGGTTTTAAGCTTGAAAACCGATTTATGCGCGCCCGCATGGTGCTGTTTAAACGGGTGATGAAGCACCACGTCAGCCTGGATTAAGCAGACACGCGCGAAAGGCGGCCAGCCCCGCCGCTTTGCCGCGCGACTCCCGCAGCACCAGCCGGTAGCTGGCGCCGGTTCTTACGCTGCTTGCATAAGGCCGCACCAGCCGCCCGGCGCGGATATCCTCCGCCACCAGTGTCTCGTCGGCAATGGCGACACCCAGCCCTTGAATAGCGGCAGTGATTGCCAGATCCATGGTGTCGAAGTGTTGATTTTTGTGCATGGCAGGCGGCTGTACGGCCTGTTTCTCCAGCCACAGCGACCAGTCGGTTTTATCCCGCGTCGGGTGCAGGTAGGTAAGCGACTCCACCGCTGTGCCCTGGCGCAGGGGACTTAATACCGGCGTTAATGCCTCTTCAAACAGCAGATCGCCCGCGCTCAGGTGGGTGCCAAAGACAATGGCGGCATCATAGGATTCGGTTTTGAAATTGACGCTGTGATCGTTGGTGGTGGTCAAGGCAATCTGCAATTCAGGCTGCTCGCGTTCTACCTGTAGCAGCCGCGGCACCAGCCAGCGCATGGCGCAGGTGGGCACCTTCAGGCGCACCACGGTTTGTTGCGCCCGGGCCTGGTCCGCCACCGTGAGAAAATGTTCATACGACGCGCGCAGATCCGGCAGCAGGGCGCTGCCCTGAGAGGAGAGACGCAGCCCGCGGGCGTGGCGCTCAAACAGCGGAAAACCAAACCAGCTTTCAAGGGCGGCGATCTTACGGCTCACCGCCCCCTGGGTCAGGCAGAGCTCTTTTGCCGCATGGGTCAGATTCAGGTGTCGGGCGGTAACAATAAACGCCTCAACGGCAGTGAGCGGGAATGCGCGATGCGACACAGAACCTCCAGGTATGATTTTTTATCATGGCTATTATGACAACAATTCGATTGTCGCCACAATAGCGTTCAGGTTGAATAGTTATGCATTATTCACCAGAGGAAATTCCGATGACGCTGCGTACTCCGATACAACCCCGCTCCAAACTGCCGGACGTTGGCACCACGATTTTTACCGTTATCGGTCAGCTCTCCGCTGAACACAATGCCATCAACCTTTCTCAGGGCGCGCCGAATTTCGACTGCGATCCCGCCCTGGTGGCGGGCGTCCACCGCGCCATGCAGGCGGGCCACAACCAGTACGCCTCCATGACCGGGCTGGCGTCGCTGAAGGAACGCATCGCCGATAAGATCGCCTCCCTCTACGGCACGCAGTACGATCCCGCCAGCGAAGTGTTAGTTACCGCCAGCGCCAGCGAAGGGCTCTACTCGGCCATCAGCGGGCTGGTGCATGCTGGTGATGAGGTGATCTACTTTGAGCCCTCATTTGACAGCTATGCGCCAATAGTGCGGTTGCAGGGTGCGACGCCGGTGGCCATCAAGCTGACGGTGCCAGATTTTGCGGTGAACTGGGATGAAGTGCGCGCCGCCATTACCTCGCGCACCCGGATGATTATCGTCAACACGCCGCATAACCCGAGCGGGCAGGTCTTCTCGGCGGAGGATCTGGCGCAGCTTGCGGCGATCACCCGCAACACCGATATCATTATTCTCTCTGACGAAGTGTACGAGCACGTGGTCTTTGACGACGTGCCGCATCACGGCATGGCCACCCATCCAGGGCTGGCGGAGCGCAGCGTGATCGTCTCGTCGTTTGGCAAAACCTACCACGTCACCGGCTGGCGCGTCGGCTACTGTGTCGCCCCGGCGCAGTTGATGGATGAGATCTGCAAAATCCATCAGTTTTTGATGTTCTCTGCCGATACCCCTATGCAGTACGCGTTTGCTGAACATATGGCCGATCCGCAAACCTGGCTGTCGCTGGCGGCGTTCTACCAGCGCAAACGCGATCTGCTGGTCAATCTACTGGCCGATTCACCGTTCCGTCTGCTGCCGAGCGCAGGCTCCTTCTTCCTGCTGGCGGATTACAGCCAC
This sequence comes from Leclercia sp. LSNIH8, assembly GCF_002920195.1. Classification (NCBI taxonomy): domain Bacteria; kingdom Pseudomonadati; phylum Pseudomonadota; class Gammaproteobacteria; order Enterobacterales; family Enterobacteriaceae; genus Leclercia; species Leclercia sp. LSNIH8. Next base: position 199,130 of record NZ_PQJY01000003.1, read on the forward strand.
TTCAGCGATGAACGCGACAGCGAGATGGTGAAACGGCTGATTGTTGATTACGGTGTTGCCACGATCCCGCTCTCGGCGTTCTATACCGACGGGACAGATAACAAATTAATCCGTCTCTCTTTTGCCAAAGATGAGGCGACATTACGGGCAGGTGCGCAGGCCCTGTGTCGGGTAAAACCACGCTAAGGAGTTCAGTCATGAAAGTAAAAGCCTTCGTTGTCGGCCTGGGGTTGCTGTGTTCGTTTTCCTCACTTGCCGCAACCGAATTACGTTACGGCGTAGAAGCAGAGTATCCGCCTTTTGAGAGCCGTAACGCCTCGGGTGAGCTGGAAGGGTTTGATATTGAGCTGGGGAACGCGATTTGCGCGGCGGCGGCCCTGAAGTGCAGCTGGGTTGAAACCTCGTTTGACGCGCTGATCCCGGGGCTGGTGGCGAAGAAATTCGACGCCATCAACTCGGCGATGAACATCACCGACCAGCGTCGCCAGAGCATCGACTTTACCCAGCCGATCTACCGTATTCCATCTCAGCTGGTGGGCAAGACCGGTAGCGCGGTGGACGCCACCCCGGAAGGGCTGAAGGGCAAAACCGTGGGCGTGTTACAGGGCTCCATTCAGGAAACCTACGCCAAGGAGCACTGGGAAAAACAGGGTGTCACCGTGGTGTCGTATAAAGATCAGAACATGGCCTGGGGCGATCTGCTGAATGGCCGTATTGACGCCTCGCTGGTGATGTCTGCCGCCGGGCAGGCGGGTTTCCTCAGCAAGCCGCAGGGGAAAGGCTTTGGCTTTATCGGTAAGCCGGTCGCCGATGACACCATCCTCGGCAGCGGGATCGGCTATGGCCTGCGTAAAGGCGATGAGGCCACCAAAAAGCAGCTTGATGCCGCTATTGATAAAGTCCGTGCTGACGGCACCATCGACAAACTCGCGCAGAAGTACTTCCCTGGCATTGATGTCAGCGTGAAATAATCATCTTACCCTTAGCCTCCGACGATGCTCTCCGTCGGGGGCTGTTTTAAACATAACTTTACCTCCGTTTCAGGCAATTCCCCTCGACAGAAAATTCTTTCGCGCTTTGTTCATATTCTCGCCTGCCAACAATTGGATTCTTAACCGTTTTTGTTTAGGCTGTGCCCTTTTAATGATGTTATTTCTGCCGTTGTTTCGCCTTAAGCGAAACCCACCACCCCACGACCATAAGGACGTTTTTCCAGGCATGAATCGCAGACGTTTTTTAAAAGGCTCCCTGGCCGTAGCCGCAGTGAGCGGGACTTCCGGTTTCGCCGCACTCTTTTCCCAGGCGGCCAGTGCAGCTGAATCGGATATTGCGGACGGCACCAGCCGCCGTTTCGACTTTTCTGTGCTGCAATCCATGGCTCACGACCTGGCGCAAACACCGTGGGGTGGTGCGCCGCGTCCGCTGCCGGATACGCTCGCCACATTGACGCCGCAGGCTTACAACAGCATCCAGTACGATCCAAAGCAGTCGCTGTGGAACAACATCGAAAACCGCCAGCTTGATGTGCAGTTCTTCCATGTCGGGATGGGCTTCCGCCGTCGGGTGCGCATGTTCTCCCTGGATAACCAGACCGCCCAGGCGCGAGAGATCCACTTCCGCCCGGAACTCTTCAACTACCACGACGCGGGGGTCGATACAAAGCAGCTGGAAGGGCAGAGCGACTTAGGCTTCGCCGGTTTCCGCGCCTTTAAATCGCCCGAGCTGGCGCGCCGCGATATCGTCTCTTTCCTCGGCGCAAGCTACTTCCGCGCGGTGGACGACACCTATCAGTATGGGCTTTCCGCCCGCGGCCTGGCGCTGAACACCTACGCCGACAGCACCGAGGAGTTCCCGGACTTCACCGCCTTCTGGTTCGAAACCGTTAAACCCGGGGCGACCACTTTCACGGTCTACACCCTGCTCGACAGCCCGAGCATCACCGGGGCCTATAAGTTTGTGATCCACTGCGAGAAGACGCAGGTGATCATGGAAGTCGAAAACCATCTCTATGCCCGTAAAGAGATCCAGCAGCTGGGTATTGCCCCGATGACCAGCATGTTCGCCTGCGGCAACAACGAGCGTCGCGTCTGCGATACCATTCATCCGCAGATCCACGACTCCGATCGTCTGGCGATGTGGCGCGGCAACGGCGAGTGGGTTTGCCGTCCGCTGAATAACCCGCAAAAACTGCAATACAACGCCTATACCGACAAAAACCCGAAAGGGTTTGGTCTGCTCCAGCTTGACCGCGACTTCTCCCACTATCAGGACATCATGGGCTGGTACAACAAGCGCCCAAGCCTGTGGGTTGAGCCGCGTAACCAGTGGGGCAAAGGCACCGTCGGGCTGATGGAGATCCCGACCACCGGCGAAACCCTGGATAACGTGGTCTGCTTCTGGCAGCCGGAAAAACCGGTGAAGGCGGGGGATCAACTGAACTTCCAGTACCGTCTCTACTGGAGCGCCAGGCCGCCGGTCCGTTCCCCACTGGCAAACGTGCTGGCTACCCGCACCGGCATGGGCGGCTTCCCGGAAGGCTGGGCTCCTGGCGAGCACTACCCGAAAGTGTGGGCGCGTCGTTTTGCGGTCGATTTTGTTGGCGGCGATCTGAAAGCGGCCGCGCCAAAAGGGATCGAGCCGGTGATCACCCTCTCCAGTGGCGAAGCGAAGCAGATTGAGATCCTCTACGTGGAGCCGTTCGATGGCTATCGCATCCAGTTTGACTGGTACCCGACCAGCGATTCGACCGATACGGTGGATATACGGATGTTCCTGCGCTGCCAGGGCGAAGCGATCAGCGAAACCTGGCTGTATCACTATTTCCCGCCCGCGCCGGATAAACGTCAGTATGTAGACGACCGCGTAATGCGTTAAGCCTTTGCCGGGTGGCGGCTGCGCCGCTCGGCGTTGCAGAGGATGCACGATGACCACACCAACTGAAGAGATCATTCCCGTCAATGCGCATATCGAACTGCGTGCCGCCGACGAGCGTTACACCACCGAGCTGCATAATCTGGTGATCAAAAACCGGGCGTGGTTGCAGGACTACCTTAACTGGCCGCAATATGTCGGCTCCGAAGAGGATACCCGCCAGAACATTCAGAGCAACCAGATGTTGCATCAGCGCGGTTACGCCAAAATGTTCCTGATTTTTCACGATAATGCGCTGGTGGGGGTGCTGTCGTTTAACGCCATCGAACCGCTGAATAAAACCGGCTATATCGGCTACTGGCTGGATGAAGCCCATCAGGGGCAGGGTATTTTGTCCCAGGCGCTGGAGGCGTTTATCCGCCACTATGCCGGACGCGGAGAGATCCGCCGTTTCGTCATCAAGTGCCGCGTTGACAACGCCGCCAGCAATCAGGTGGCGCTGCGCAACGGCTTTGTACTGGAAGGGTGTCTGAAAGAGGCGGAATTCCTCAACGGACGCTATGACGACCAGAATATCTACGCCCGGATCTGCACCTCATAATGCGCCAAGCAGCGGCGTGCGGGTGATATGCTGCGCGCCGTTAATCACCTTCTCACCACGCAAGTGGATCATCTCGCCTTCCGCCGCCTCGATCACCGCGTCATCGGTAATCTCAATATGATGCTCGATCAGCACTTCCCCGCGAATGCGCGCCCGGCCCTGAATCACCACTTTGTCATCTATCAGAATCGGTCCGCCGCGTAGCCAGGCTTCGCCGCCAATCAGCACATGGTGTTTGATGACGCAGTTGCCCTCAACCAGGGCATTTTCCGCCACCTGGGAGCTGTAGCGCAGGGTAGGGATGGCATCCTCCTCCAGCCCCGCAAGCAGGCGCGCGTTGCCGTAGACTTTGGCGCAGTCGCATACCCAGACGTTATTCTCTTCGTTGCCTTCGATCAGTGCGTTGTCAAAGATTTCAGCGCGATGCTCTACAAAGGCGTAGCTGACAATGGCGTTGCCGTAGATCTGTGCCTGATGCACCACCCGCGACTGGCTGACGGTCGCCTCGCCAAAAATACGCAGGATCTGCTCATTGTCCGGGGTTAACCCTTTGGCGGCGATCACCATGCTGTTGTGCAGGATACGGGCGTTCCCAAAAAGATGGCATTCGCCACGCACCACCGAAGACTGAACGGTGACGTTGTCACTTAGGCGCGCGCTGTGGCTGATCTCGGCCCCGTCCACCCAGGCGTTATCGCCGACAGATGCCCGATGGCTAATTACGCAGGGCCGGGTAATGCGCGCGTTACCGCTCACCTGCGCCCCGGCAAAGACCACGCTGTTCTCGTCGTAGATCCAGCAGTCATCCTCCTGCGAGAGCGCCGATTCGTCGTCGATCCAACCGCCCCGGGTGCCGCTTTTCACATCGCTGAAATCACGTGCGGCGATAATCTGGCGCACCTTTACCGCTGTTTTGGTCTCGCCATCCTGCCAGTGGTGCAGACGGCTTTCCTCGCTAAGTCGATATTTTTTCATCACAGTGCCCGCAGTTGTCCTCTTTACTAAACGTAGCAAACTTTAGCTTGATCGAAACACTGGCATAGGTAAATGAAACTCCTTAAACTAGCATTTCAAATATAATTTATAGATTAAAAAATATGTATAAAACGCAAACGACTGAACGCGTTCTGAATTTACCCGCTGGTTACTACGGTATGGTGCTGGGGACCATCGGTATGGGCTTCGCCTGGCGCTACGCCAGCACCATCTGGCCGGTGCCGCACTGGCCGGGAGAGATGCTGGTGACGCTGGCAATGACGATCTGGCTGCTGTTGACCGTGGCGTTCATCACCCGCGCGGTGCGGTTTCCCGGCAGCGTACTGGCGGAGATGCGCCATCCGGTAATGAGCAGCTTTGTAAGTCTGTTCCCGGCCACCACCATGCTGGTGGCCATCGGCTTTGTGCCCTGGTATCGCCCCCTGGCACTGGCTCTGTTTAGCGTGGGCGTGGTGGTGCAGCTGAGCTATGCGGCGTGGCAATCCGCCGGGCTGTGGCGCGGCAAACATCCGGAAGAGGCGACCACTCCCGGGCTCTACCTGCCGACGGTGGCCAACAACTTTATCAGCGCCATGGCCTGCGGCGCGCTCGGGTTTCACGATGCCGGGCTGGTGTTTCTCGGTGCGGGGGTCTTCTCCTGGCTGAGCCTGGAGCCGGTGATCCTGCAACGGTTGCGCAGCGCGGGGGAACTGCCTGCGCCGATGCGCTCATCTCTCGGTATTCAGCTGGCCCCTGCGCTGGTGGCCTGCAGCGCGTGGCTCAGCGTCAACGGCGGCGAGGCGGATACCTTTGCCAAAATGCTGTTCGGCTACGGCCTGCTGCAATTACTCTTTACCCTGCGGCTGATGCCCTGGTATCTGTCGCAGCCCTTTAATGCTTCATTCTGGAGCTTTTCGTTCGGCGTCTCGGCGCTGGCCACCACCGGTCTGCATCTGGGGCAGAGCAGCCCGTCCGGTTTCTTTCACGCCATCGCCATTCCGCTCTTTATTTTTACCAATGCCATCATTGCGCTATTACTGGTGCGTACGTTTATCCTGTTGATGCAGGGGAAACTGTTGGTTCGTGCAGACAAAGCAACGCTTATGCAAGCTGAGGAAAAAGAATGACTGTGTTTGATGAGAACTACTTTACCGAAAAATATGGCCTGACCCGTACCCACTCCGAAGTGCTGTACAGCGCCGGGATTGTTAAGCCGGGCAAGACGCTGGATCTCGGCTGCGGCAACGGACGAAACAGCCTCTACCTTGCGGCGAACGGCTTTGACGTCACCGCGTGGGATAAAAACCCGATGGGCATCGAGAATATCGAGAGCATCAAGGCGAAAGAGGGCATCACTAACCTGCAGACGGCGGTCCAGGATCTCAACACCCTGCGCTTTGACGGCGAATACGATTTTATTCTTTCTACCGTGGTGATGATGTTCCTGCAGGCGGAAACCATCCCCAATCTTATCGACAACATGCAGCGCTGCACGAAACCGGGCGGGTATAACCTGATTGTGGCGGCAATGGATACCGACGATTATCCGTGCAACGTTGGCTTCCCGTTCGCGTTTAAAACCGGCGAGTTAAGCCACTACTATGCGGGCTGGGAACTGCTGAAGTATAACGAGGATGTAGGCGAGCTGCACCGCACCGATGCCCAGGGGAACCGCATTAAGCTGCGCTTTGCCACGATGCTGGCGCGTAAACCGACGTAACCGTTCTTGCCCGGCGGCGCTGCGCTTGCACGGGCCTACAAGACCGTAGGCCGGGTAAGGCGCAGCCGCCACCCGGCGTATCCGCGAATGCAATGGTAAACAGGTTCGTTATCAGACCCAGGCCAGATTTTTCCGGCTTATTTTATTTTCATCAAGGAAACAGCAGGGCGTTTAACGTCCCGTCGTACAGAAGTTGACGGATGCTTTTTTAAGCTATAGCGTGGGATGGCATGTAAGTGCATAACACTACAGGATTTTCTTAAATGGAGTTTAACTAAATGGCAATCCCGCGCATTGCAGGCTGTATTATTCTTTCGTTGTCGACACGTCGGCAGATAATCCGCGACAGCACCGATCTGGAGGTGGTGCGATGAAGTGGCTGGCCGTTTTCCTGCTAGCGCTTATCTCACTTCCGGCAATGGCTGAAGAAACAGATTGGCCTTCCGCTCTGCGCGGCGTGGCTGCTGGCGAGGCGGAGTGGATTGAACAGATCCCGGCGCTGGCTGCAATCGCTGACGTTAAGCAGGCTCAACAACTTGAAGACGCGATGGCCTCAGCCTTGTCAACGAACACCACCGTTACGCTCCGGGTGATGCAAACCATTGATGCTGGAAAATGGCCGCACATGATTGGTAGCGACATCATCTGTACCCCTCCGACCGAGAAATCAGCGGCAGAGATCGAGGCGTTCTACCAGCGTACGCGGCAGGCGCTACTGAAAACGAGCGATGGCGCTAAGTGCCTCTGGATACTCGAAGCATCCTGGGAAGAGCTTAAAGCAGATAATAACCGTCAGGTTAAATAAAAAATTAACCCGGTCATGTCATGGCCGGGTTCTCCAGTTTGCGCACGTTAAGTGAAAACGGAATAAAACGTCAACCCGCTTAACGCGCCGCCAGCAGACAGAGCTGCAGCGCCGTGTTGTACGACGCCTCGAACGATTTCAACGGTAAAAACTCAAACTTCGAGTGGAAGTTATGGGCGCCGGTGAAGAAGTTTGGCGTTAACAGTCCCTTCGCCGAAAGCGCTGCACCGTCGGTGCCGCCGCGCATCGGGGTCGGTTTTGGCGTGATGCCTAAACTTTCCATCGCCTCGAACATCAGGTCGATTGCCCGGCGATCGTCACCCACCGCATTACTGATGTTGCTGTAGGTATCTTCGATATGCCAGCTCACCTTCGCGGTGGGATACTGGGCAGCGATTTTCTCCGCAACGTCGCCAATTTGTGCCTTGCGCGCGGCAAAGCTCTCACGGTCGAAATCACGAATGCTCGCCTTCAGCAACGCCTCGTTTTGCCCGGCCTGAATACCGTTAAACCAGATATAACCTTCGCGGCCCTCGGTATGCTCCGGTGTTTGTAGGCGATCGAAATGGTTGATGTAGTCGGTCGCCATCAGCAGCGGGTTCACCAGCACGCCCTTCGCCGACATCGGATGCGCCGTCACGCCGGTAAAGCGAATCTCCGCCGCCGCCGCGTTGAAGTTTTCGTAAACAATCTCCCCCAGCTCGCAGCAGTCGATGGTCCAGGCGAAATCGACATCAAAACGGGCCAGATCCAGCGCTTTCGCCCCGCACAGGCCAATCTCTTCGTCCGGCACAAAGGCCACCACGATGTCGCCATGCTGATGCTCAGCGGTGAGGTTCTCCAGCAGCGTCATCACCACCGTCACCGCCGATTTGTTGTCGGCACCCAGCACACTGGTACCGTCGCTGAAAATGATCTCTTCATTGGGATAAGCGAGGATTTCAGGGTGTTCGCTGACCCGCAGCCAGATATCTTTTTCGGCATTCAGGCAGAGATCATCTCCAGTAAAGGTGAGGATCTGTGGATGAATATCCGGTGACAAACCGACGTCAACGGTATCGATATGGGTGATAAAACCGATTCGCGGCGCGCCGGGTACATTGCCCTTTTTTACCGCGGTGACGGTGGCAAATTCGTCGATCACGATCTCCGACAAACCCAGCGTTTGCAGCTCTGCGGCCAGCATCCGTGCCATCTCATGCTGGCCGGGTGTGGAGGGCAGGGTTTTCACCTTTGGGTCGCTCTGGCTGGTGACGGCCAGGTAGCGAAAGAAGCGTTGGGTTAATTGTCTGGCGAGCGCAGAAGCCATGGTGGATCCTTCTTTATTTGAGTTATCAGGTGTTTGCAAAATCACTTTAATGATATTTATGGTTTGGCACGACAAAAATTCATTAGCCGTCAAATTAAAAGACAGGAAAACGCGATGAAAAGCAACCTCACAAAACTGGCGCTAACCGTCGCCGCGCTGACGGTCAGTTCCACCGTTGCCGCTAAAACGCTGGTCTATTGTTCCGAAGGATCGCCTGAGAACTTTAACCCGCAACTCTATACCTCGGGCACCAGCGTGGATGCCAGCGCGGTGCCGGTATATAACCGGCTGGTGGATTTTACGCCTGGCACTACCGATCTGGTGCCAAGCCTGGCCGAAAGCTGGGAGGTGAGTGAAGATGGCAAGGTCTACACCTTCCATCTGCGCAAGGGGGTGAAGTTCCAGAGCAACAAGCTGTTCACCCCAACGCGAGACTTTAACGCCGATGATGTGATCTTCTCGTTTATGCGGCAGAAAGATCCGAAGCATCCCTATCACAACGTCTCTAACGGTAACTATTCGAATTTTGAAAGCCTGGAGTTTGGCAAGCTGATTACCGCCATTGATAAAGTGGACGATCACACGGTGCGCTTCACCCTCGCTCATCCGGAAGCGCCGTTTGTCGCGGACTTAGCGTGGTACTTCGCCTCGATCCTCTCCGCCGAGTATGCGGATGCGATGATGAAAGCCGGCACGCCAGAGAAGGTGGATATGGAGCCGATTGGCACCGGGCCGTTTAAGCTGGCGAAATACCAGAAAGACTCGCGCATTCTGTTCACCGCCTTCCCGGAATACTGGCAGGGTAAAGCAAAACTGGATCGTCTGGTGTTCACCATCGTCCCGGACGCCTCGGTGCGCTTCGCCAAGCTGGAGAAAAACGAGTGTCAGGTAATGCCATTCCCGAACCCCGCCGACCTGCCGCGGATGAAGGCCAATAAAGATCTTAACCTGATGAGCAAGGCCGGGCTGAATACGGGTTTCCTGTCGTTTAACACCCAGAAACCGCCGCTGGATAATGTCAAAGTGCGTCAGGCGCTGGCGATGGCTATCAACAAACCGGCCATTATTGAGGCCGTCTTCCAGGGTACCGGAACGGCGGCCAAAAACCTGCTGCCGCCGGGCGTCTGGAGCGCAGACAGCGAGCTGAAGGATTACGATTACGATCCGGAAAAAGCCAAAGCCCTGCTGAAAGAGGCCGGGTTTGCCAACGGGATGACCATCGACCTGTGGGCGATGCCGGTACAGCGTCCGTACAACCCGAATGCCAAACGGATGGCCGAGATGATTCAGGCCGACTGGGCAAAAGTTGGCGTGCAGACCAAAGTTGTCACCTACGAGTGGGGTGAATACCTGAAGCGGGTGAAGGGCGGCGAGCATCAGGCGGCGCTGATGGGCTGGACAACCGCAACGGGCGACCCGGATAATTTCTTCGGCCCGCTCTTTACCTGTACCTCAGCCAACGGCGGTTCTAATTCCGCGAAATGGTGTTATCCGCCATTTGATAAAATTATTGCCGAGGCTAAATCCATTACCGATCACGATAAACGGGTGGCGTTATATAAACAGGCGCAGCAAATGATGCACGAACAAATGCCTGCGGTAATGATTGCGCACTCAACTATTTTCGAACCCGTCCGTAAAGAAGTCACGGGCTATGAAATAGACCCTTTCGGTAAACATTTATTCTGGCAAGTGGATGTAAAATAATCATTTATCACTGCCCGTTATCGTTACGGGCAATTTTTTTCAATTTGTGCTCTCTTCCTCATTTTTTGTCACTTTTTTTCCTGCCAACTTTTGCTATAACTTCAATTGCATATTTGCACTTCACAGGGATACACCCATTATGCGTACTAACACTTTATTTAAAGTTGCCGCGCTCTCCGGCCTGTTGCTTCTCGCTGGCTGTGCGTCAAAAGTGGCCGCGCCTGATCAATATTCAGGTTTTTTAAAAGACTACTCAGGGCTTAAAGAAACGACTTCCGCATCGGGCAAGCCAACGCTGCGCTGGGTTGATCAGTCTTATAACGAAGCGAACTACGACAGCATTATCTGGAACAATATCACCTATTATCCGGCACCAAAGCCAACGACCCAGATCGGCCAGCGTACGCTGGATGAACTGTTAAACTACACCAACACCAAAATGAAAACTGCTATCGGCCAGCGTAAGCCGATTGTGACGACGCCAGGTTCACGCAGCCTGATCTTCCGCGGCGCCATTACTGGTGTGAGCTCGCAGAAAGAAGGCCTGCAGTTCTATGAAGTTGTCCCTGTTGCGCTGGTCGTGGCGGGTACACAGATGGCAACCGGCCATCGTACCATGGATACCCACCTCTTCTTTGAAGGCGAGTTGATTGACGCTAAGACCAACAAGCCGGTCATCAAAGTGGTGCGTAAAGGGGAAGGTAAAGAGCTGAGTAATGAAAACACGCCAATGACCTTCGCAACCCTGAAGCAGGTTGTGGATGACATGGCGACCGATGCCACCATGTTTGACGTGCATAAAACCCAATAATATCAGGCCGGCCTGCAGCGTGCAGGCCGGTTTTTTTACGCCGTTCGCAACCGTCTGAACCAGTTCTCCGGACGGGCAAACATCACCAGATTCCCTGTTAAGATCAGCAGCAGCCCGGCAATGGCGTTGCTGTGCCAGACATAGCCTTCGTACACCGTCGAAAATGAGAGCGCGACCAGGGGGAATAGCAGGGTGCTGTAAGCCGCCTTGCCTGCGCCAATTCTTCCAACCAGCGTAAAGTAGGCACCAAAGGCAATCACCGAGCCAAAGAGCGCCAGATAGAGCAGGGCACCCATGTAGCTTACCGACCAGACCGGCGTAAAATCATCCCCGCGGATCAGCGCAATTGCCCCCATCACCAGCGTACCGTAGAGCATCGCCCAGGCGTTGGTGGTCATGGTCTCCAGACCATTGCGCTGGTGGCGCAGGCTGATCATATTGCCGAGCGAAAAACCGTAAGTGCCCAGCGCCGAGAGGGCAATGCCGAACAGCAGACCGGCACTCCAGCCGCTGGCTAACAGATCGTTCCAGAAAAGGGTAATAATGCCGAGCAGCCCCAGCGCCGCCGCCAGATAAAAACGCGCGGGCGGACGCTGACCAAAAAAGAGAAAACTGTTCAGGGCGTTATAGAGCACCGCCATGGAGAAAATTACCGACTCCAGCCCGGTATTGATATACGCCGCCGCGGTGTAAAAACACCAGAAATTAAAGCAAAAGACGCAGCATCCTTGCAGGCCGCAAAACAGATGGTCGCGCAAGGCCAGCGGACGCAGGCGGCGCAGAACCAGCAGCACCGCCATGATGGTGGCGGTGGCGACGGCAAAGCGCCAGAAAATAGAGACCGGCGCGGGAACCGGCCCCTGTTGTAGATAGATAGCAATCCAGGTGGTTCCCCAGATAATCACGACCAGAGCGTACAAAAATGCGTTCATCTTTTTTCTCTTATCAGCAAAGTCTGGGTCAGTATGGCGGCAGGGAGAATGACCTTCTTTCACAGACTTGCGGCGGACTTGCATATTCTTGCGCTTTTTTCCTGACCCGGGGTGGTACTGAAGGGCAGTTCTTTTTAGACTTGTTAACTCTTATTAACAACGGTGTGAGTGGTTATGGCTGAGACCTATGGTGCCTTTGAAAATCTGCGCAAACATAAAGCGGTATTACACAATGCCGTGGCGCTGAATTCAGGGATCCAGCTGGCGGCCTGGTCAAACAAGCGCGACACCATCACCCAGTATTGTGATCACCATACGCTCAGTCTCTATATCGCCGACGGCTACGAGAGCTATCACAAAACCACTGCCGGCTGGAAAAACGGCGGCGGGCCGGACCGTTTCTGCCTGATGCCGAAAGAGAGCGAGTCCACCTGGGATATTCGCGACGATCTGTCGTTTGTGCATCTCTACTGTACCGATGCCCATCTGCGTAACGTGGGGGAGCAGGTGTGGGACAAAAGCCCCTACAGCTTTACCCTGGACGAAAATCTGTTTGGTGACGACGCCAGCATTACCGCCCTGTATCGCCATTTTATCCTCGGCTGCGACTGGCAGCAGTCTGCCAATCAGCTCACGCTGAGTACCGCCTCCACGCTGCTCCTGACCCATCTGGTGCAGCACTACAGCAACGTCCAGTGGTCGCTGCCGACCATCACCGGTGGCCTGTCGCCGTTCGTCCTGCGTAATGTGCTGGCGTTTATCGAAGAGAATCTGGCCCAGCCGCTGACCCTGGCGGATCTGGCAGCCCAGGCCAGCTTAAGCGAGTTTCATTTTGCCCGTATGTTCCGTCAGTCGATGCAGATGGCGCCGCACCAGTACGTGATGCAGCGGCGGATGGAGAAGGCCAAAACCCTGGTGCGGACCACCCGCCAGCCGCTCACCGACATTGCCCTGGCATGCGGATTCAGCTCCGCCAGCCATTTCAGCAACCGCTTTCGCGCCGCCACCGGGCTTACGCCGTCCCAGCTACGTGCGGCGAGTGCGTAGCAGCAGGGCGTAGCAGACGCCGCCCGCCATCAGCCCCCAGAACGCCGAGCCTATCCCCGCAAGGGTTGCGCCGCTGGCGGTCAGCAGAAAGGTCACGATGGCGGCATCGCGTTCCGCCTCATTATGTAGCGCCTGATGCAGACTACCGCTGATGGTGCCCAGCAGCGCCAGACCTGCCAGCGTCTGGATCCAGCTTAGCGGCAGAGCCGCCATCAGCCCGCTAATCGAGCCGCCGAAAATGCCGGCCAGCAGGTAAAAGACGCCCGCCGCAGCCGCAGCCAGCCAGCGTTTACCGGCATCCGGGTGCGCATCCGGGCTCTGGCAGATGGCGGCGGTGATCGCCGCAATACAGATGGAGTAGACGCCAAACGGCGACAGCAGCAGCGCCAGGCCGCCGGTGACAATGATGAGCGGTGAGACGGCCACCGGATAGCCGGAGGCTTTCATCGTGGCGAACCCCGGCGCATTCTGTGACGCCATGGTGACTAAAAAGAAGGGCAGGCCGATGCTGATAAGGGTGGTGAGGTTGAAGGTGGGGGCGATAAATTCCGGCATTACCAGCGCGAAAGTCAGTTTTTCCGTGACAACGTCACCTTTCAGCGCCGCGACTAATCCGCCCACCAGCAGGGTAGCGACGATGGCGTAGCGTGGAGCAAAGGCTTTGGTCAGCAGCCAGGCCAGCAGCATACTGCCACACAGCAGCAGATGCCCCTCCAGATTGCTGAAGGCCTGTAACCCAAAGCGCAGCAGCACCCCGGCAAGCATCGCCGCCGCCAGTGAATGGGGAATGATCTTCATCAGCCGGGCGAACAGGCCGCTGACGCCACAGATAACGATCAGGGCATTGGCAAAAATAAAAATGCCGATGGTTTCTGAAAGCGTGACCCCTTGCAGGCTGGTTGCCAGCAGGGCGGCACCCGGTGTCGACCAGGCGGTAAGCACCGGTGCTTTATACCACCACGACAGCCCCAGCGTGCTGATCCCCATCCCCAGACCCAGGGCGGTCATCCAGCCTGCAATCTGCGGGGCCGTAGCGCCTGCCGCCGCTGCCGCTTGCCAGATAATGGCGGCAGAGCTGGCGTAGCCCACCAGGACGGCAACGAAACCGGACAAAACGGTTGGAAAGGTGAGCGAAGATGCGCGCATGGGAGCTCCGTTGTGCGTTATAACAGCCGTGAATGTAGCACTGTGCGTTATAGCATACAAGTGGTACACTCGCGGCAAGAGGAGGGGCTATGGACATTACGCAACATCTTGCAATTACGCTAAAAACGCTGCGCCAGGCGCGCGGCTGGAGCCTGTCAAAGCTGGCTGAAGAGACCGGAGTGTCGAAAGCGATGCTCGGCCAGGTGGAGCGGAACGAATCCAGCCCGACGGTCTCGACGCTGTGGAAAATCGCCACTGGGCTGAACGTGCCGTTCTCCACCTTTATCACGCCAGAAGCGGAAAACCCGCCGGTATTCGATCCCCAGCAGCAGGCGATGGTGGTGAAACCGCTCTTTCCCTGGGATGAGGCGCTGAAATACGATCATTTCTCGATTACCCTCGCGCCGGGCGCCCTCAGCGAATCCACCCCGCACGAGGCTGGGGTAATTGAGCATGTGGTGGTGATAAGCGGTGAGCTGGAGATGCAGATCGACGGCGTCTGGCAGACGCTTTTGCCCGATACCGGCCTGCGTTTTGCCGGGGATAAACCGCACGCCTACCGCAACAGCAGCGGCCAGACGGTGCACTTTCACTCACTCATCCATTATCCCCGATAAAGACACGTAAAACTGTTTCACTGGCCCATACTTCTGACTACAATAGCCGCCATTTTGACCATAACGGATAACGACGAAGTATGCGCCTGCCATCCCATCATCTTGAACTTTTAAGCCCGGCTCGTGACGCCGCCATTGCCCGTGAAGCGATCCTTCATGGTGCCGATGCGGTCTATATCGGCGGCCCTGGTTTTGGCGCCCGCCATAATGCCAGCAACAGCCTGCGCGATATCGCCGACCTGGTGCCGTTCGCCCACCGTTTTGGGGCGAAAGTGTTCGTGACCCTGAACACCATTCTTCATGATGATGAACTGGAACCGGCGCAGCGTCTGATTACCGACCTGTATCAGACCGGCGTTGATGCGCTGATCGTCCAGGATATGGGCGTCCTTGAGATGGATATCCCGCCGATCGAGTTGCACGCCAGTACCCAGTGCGATATCCGCACCGTGGAAAAAGCGAAGTTCCTCTCGGATGCCGGTTTTACCCAGATCGTGCTGGCCCGTGAACTGAACCTCAATCAGATCCGCGATATCCACCAGGCGACCGACGCTACCATCGAGTTCTTTATCCACGGCGCGCTGTGCGTGGCCTATTCCGGGCAGTGCAACATCTCCCACGCCCAGACCGGGCGCAGCGCCAACCGCGGCGACTGCTCCCAGGCGTGTCGTCTCCCCTATACCCTGAAAGACGATCAGGGCCGGGTGGTGGCGTTTGAAAAGCACCTCCTGTCGATGAAAGATAACGATCAGACCGCCAACCTGGGCGCGCTGATCGATGCGGGTGTGCGCTCCTTCAAGATTGAAGGGCGTTACAAAGACATGAGCTATGTGAAGAACATCACCGCCCATTACCGCCAGATGCTCGATGCCATTATTGAAGATCGCGGCGATCTGGCCCGCAGTTCCGCCGGCCGTACAGAGCACTTCTTTATTCCGTCTACGGACAAAACCTTCCATCGCGGCAGTACCGACTACTTTGTGAATGCGCGCAAAGGGGATATCGGAGCATTCGATTCGCCGAAATTTATCGGCCTGCCGGTGGGTGAAGTGCTGAAGGTCTCCAGAGAGCACCTGGATGTGGAAGTGACCGAACCGCTGGCGAATGGCGATGGCCTGAACGTGATGATCAAACGTGAAGTGGTCGGTTTTCGCGCCAACACGGTGGAGAAAACCGGTGAAAATCGCTACCGCGTCTGGCCAAACGAAATGCCTGCCGACCTGCATAAAGTGCGTCCGCATACGCCCCTGAACCGCAACCTGGACCATAACTGGCAGCAGGCGCTGCTGAAAACCTCCAGCGAGCGCCGCGTTGCGGTAGACATCGAGCTGGGCGGCTGGGAAGAGCAGCTGATCCTGACCATGACCAGCGAAGATGGTACCAGCGTCACCCACACCCTGGACGGGCAGTTTGAGGTGGCTAACAATGCCGAAAAAGCGCTGAACAACCTGAAGGATGGCGTCGCTAAGCTGGGTCAGACTATCTATTACGCCCGGGATATTCAGGTTAACCTGCCTGGCGCGCTCTTTGTGCCGAACAGCCTGCTGAACCAGTTCCGTCGTGAAACGGCCGAGATGCTGGACGCCGCGCGCCTGGCAAACTACCCACGTGGCAGCCGCAAAGCGGTCTCTGTACCGCCGCCGGTCTACCCGGAAACGCATCTCTCATTCCTGGCGAACGTCTACAACCACAAGGCGCGCGCGTTCTATCAGCGATATGGCGTTGAGCTGATTGATGCCGCGTATGAAGCCCACGAAGAGAAGGGCGACGTACCGGTGATGATCACCAAGCACTGCCTGCGCTTCGCCTTTAACCTCTGTCCGAAACAGGCCAAAGGCAATATCAAGAGCTGGAAGGCGACGCCGATGCAGCTGGTGAATGGTGATGAGGTGTTAACCCTGAAATTTGACTGCCGACCATGCGAGATGCACGTCATCGGCAAGATGAAAAATCACATCCTTAAAATGCCTCAGCCGGGCAGCGTGGTGGCTTCCGTCAGCCCTGACGATCTGCTCAAAACGCTGCCGAAGCGTAAAGGCGCGTAATTAAAGAAAATGTGTATCCGGTTTGCGCGACTTCTGCCAGTGGTGATGTTCGCGCAAGCCGTCTGCCGACTCTTCTGCCACCACCCGTAATTCATCGCTGTCCGCTTCGTGGCGCAGCTGCTGCTCGACGTTCTTCACCCAAAAAAATTCATGTCCTTTATGGCTGGCCATCAGTTGGCCGGAGAATAGGGCGCAGGTGAGCATTATTGCTGATAACGTTTTTTTAAACATCTTGCCACCGGTTGATTACGTTTGCGGAGTATGATGCCGATAGTTTCGTGAGGTTATTATTCGGTTTTTTAAAGGCGGGAAAGGATTTGTTGAGATTTGTAGGGATGGGGAAGGTGGGATATGCGACGGTTGAGGGAGTTCCGTTCACCTTGCGTTCCTTGCTTCTCTGCAAACCACGTCACCCGTGAACGTGTTAAGGGGGCTATCGCCGCCCCCTTAACAATCCCGGCTCCCGGCAAGAAAATCGCCGCTTCGCGGTGCCCTCAGCTTATTCCCTCCGGCTATCGGGTCGGGGGCGATCCTACATCCCTGTAGGTCGCCCCCTCTCGGCGCGTCCATGCGCCTCGCCCCAGCCTGCGGTCAACGCTTCGGCGATTTTCAGCCGGACCAGGGAGCCGCTGTAAATTGAGTGTTATGTAGCGGCCAAATTATCGCTTTAAGTTGGCTAGTGTGACTTAAACCCCGCCGCCGTCATCAGCACCCGGAAGAAAAACCCCACCAGCGCCAGGGCCAGCACGCTGCCGCCCCAGATAATCACCATCCACATCAGACGTTTCCAGACAGGTTGATTCATCAATGATAGCCCTCCCCAGGCTGGACTTTTCCGCGAAAAACGTAGTAACTCCAGAAAGTGTAGACAAGGATGATCGGGATAATAAACAACGCCCCCACCAGCATAAAGCCCTGGCTCTGGGCAGGCGCAGCGGCCTGCCAGAGGGTGATGGACGGCGGAATGATATGCGGCCAGATGCTGATCCCAAGCCCGCTAAAGCCAAGAAAGATTAACCCGAGAGTCAGCACGAACGGCAGATGGTGGCTATGCGGGTTATCCAGGCAGCGCCACTGCCACAGGCCCAGCAGTGCCACCAGTAGCGGAACCGGCAGCAGGAAGAACAGGTTCGGCAGGCTAAACCAGCGATCGGCAATGGCCGGGTGCGCCAGCGGTGTCCAGAGGCTGATCGCCGCAATGATGACCAACAGCGCCAGCAGCAGGCGCTTCGATATCTGACGCATCCGACCCTGGAGCGGGTTTTCACTTTTCATCACCAGCCAGGTGGCACCCAGCAGGGCGTAAGCCACTACCAACCCCAGGCCGCAGAAGAGGCTGAAGGGCGTAAACCAGTCGAACGGCCCCCCGGCAAAAGCGCGACCGCTGACCGGAAAGCCGGTGATCACCGCCCCCACGACCATCCCCTGGGTAAAGGTGGCGAGCAGTGAACCGCCAATAAACGCCTTATCCCAGAAGGGACGGTGTGCGGGCGTTGCCTTAAAGCGGAACTCGAACGCCACCCCGCGGAAAATCAGCCCGATCAGCATTAAGGTCAGCGGAATGGTCAGGGCATCAATAATCACCGCATAAGCCAGCGGAAAGGCGCCGAACAGCGCAGCTCCGCCCAGCACCAGCCAGGTTTCGTTCCCGTCCCACACCGGGGCGACGCTGTTGACCATCACGTCCCGGTCATCCGCGTCCTTGATGGCGGGAAACAGAATACCGATACCGAGATCGAAGCCGTCCATCACGATGTACATCAGGGTGGCAAAGACAATAATCACAAACCAGATCAGGGAGAGATCGATGCCCATTATGGTGTCTCCTTGTGAGTGAATTCAGCGCTCGCGGCCGAGAGCGGGCGCGCCGGGCGGCCATCGTTTTCGGTCGGGAAGCTCTCTTCTTCCTGCGGTCCTTTTTTAATCAGGCGCACCATGTAGCTATAACCAACGCCAAAGACCGAGGTGTAGACCACGATAAAGGCCAGCAGGCTGATGCTCATGTGCAGATCGCCATGGGCCGATACGGCATCTCTGGTGCGCTGGAGCCCATACACCACCCAGGGCTGACGGCCTACTTCGGTGGTCACCCATCCGGCGAGAATCGCAATTAAGCCCGACGGTCCCATCAGCAGGGCAAACCACAGGAAAGGCCGGGAGTAATAGAGCCGCTGCCTGTAGCGCAGCCACAGGGCGATCGCGCCCAGGAGCAGCATCAGCAAGCCCAGCCCGACCATAATGCGGAACGACCAGAAGACGATGGTTGAGTTGGGCCGATCCGCTTTCGGGAATTCTTTCAACGCCGGAACCTGCTTATCCAGGCTGTGGGTGAGGATCAGGCTGCCGAGCGCCGGGATCTCAAGGCCGTAGCGGGTGCGCTCTTGCGCCATATCCGGCCAGCCAAACAGCAGCAGCGGCGTCGGCTCGCCGGGCGGGTTCTCCCAGTGGCCCTCAATGGCGGCAATTTTGGCCGGCTGATGCTTCAGGGTGTTGAGGCCATGCATATCCCCGACCAGCGCCTGAATGGGGGCGACGATCAGCGTCATCCACAGAGCCATGGAGAACATGCGGCGAATGGCGGGGGTATTGTTCCCGCGCAGCAGATGCCAGGCCGCCGAGGCCGCGACAAACAGCGCGCTGCTGAGAAACGCGGCAATCGACATATGCAGCAGGCGATAGGGGAAGGAGGGGTTGAACACCACCGCCAACCAGTCCACCGGCACCACCTGGCCGTTGACGATCTCATAGCCCTGCGGAGTCTGCATCCAGCTGTTGGAGGCGAGGATCCAAAAGGTGGAGATAATCGTGCCCAGCGCCACCATACAGGTGGCAAAGAAGTGCAGCCCTGGCCCCACTTTGTTCCAGCCGAAAAGCATCACCCCCAGGAAACCCGCTTCGAGGAAGAAGGCGGTGAGCACTTCATAGGTCAGCAGCGGGCCGGTAATGCTGCCCGCAAACTGGGAAAAACCGCTCCAGTTGGTGCCAAACTGGTAGGCCATCACCAGCCCGGAGACCACGCCCATGCCAAAGTTGACGGCGAAGATCTTCGACCAGAAATGGTACAGCGAGCGCCAGACGGGGTTTTTGCTTTTTAGCCATAGTCCCTCCAGCACCGCCAGATAGCTGGCGAGGCCAATGGTAATCGCCGGGAAAATAATGTGAAAGGAGACAGTAAAAGCAAACTGGATCCTCGCAAGAACAAACGCATCTAAACCAAACATGCACAACCTCAAGGTCAATCGGTGTGACTGTTATGGTAAATCAGCACAAAAATCAGTATCAGAGACAGAAAAGAGGAATTTTTGTATAACAGTTTTAAAAAGCAGGGCGTTATCCGGGAGTGTTATAGTCAGTTGCCACAACGCCCGGCGGCGCTTCGCTTGCGCGGGCCTACGGGGAGAGGTTTTGTAGGCCGGGTAAGGCGATAAAGGGGCGAGAGCCCCTTTACGGTTAGTGGGCCTTACGTTTTTGCATATGACGGGAGATTAGCCAGATTAAAAGCGTGGTTAAAAGCAGCGATAATAGAGACAACGCGAAAATGTAGCGGTCGTACCATTCGGCCTCGGTCAAAAAACCAAATTTATCTGTATAAAGGTCATATAGCCAGATATCGGGCATAACGATACAAATTAACGAATAAACCAGACACAGAAGAGCTAACTCCATCAACCATATTATTACAGTAGTACTGGGTTTCATCCTGAAGGCCTGTTTTTCATGAGTTAAAAACACGCGCTACTTAACATCGGTTCTGTGACAAAAGCCAGTCACATTGTGCCATAATTAATGCAAATATATTATGAGGTTATATAACTAATTTCACACAATGACGTGAAAATAACGTCCCGTGTATTATCCATTTCACGGGACCTCTATTATTTTACGCGTCCCGCCAGCCCATCGCCGGTGCTACATGCTTCAGAATCGACTCAATCACATGCACGTTATACTCCACGCCCAGCTGGTTCGGCACCGTCAGTAAGAGCGTATCCGCTTCGGCAATCGCTTCGTCCTGTTTCAACTGGGCAATCAGCTTGTCCGGCTCGGCGGCATAGCTGCGCCCGAAGATGGCACGGGTTTTCTCATCCAGATAACCCACGCTGTCGCTTTCGTTACGGCTGGAGCCGAAGTACATCCGGTCGCGATCGTCCATCAGGGCGAAAATGCTGCGGCTGACCGAGACGCGCGGGGTGCGGGTATGTCCCGCTTCGGCCCAGGCGGCACGGTAGGCGCGGATCTGTTTTGCCTGCTGAATATGGAACGGCTCGCCGGTTTCGTCATCTTTCAGGGTAGAGCTTTGCAGGTTCATCCCGAGCTTCGCGGCCCACACGGCGGTGGCATTAGAGCCTGCGCCCCACCAGATGCGATCCCGTAGTCCTTCGGCGTGCGGCTCCACGCGCAGCAGGCCCGGCGGGTTAGGGAACATCGGCTGTGGGTTGGGTTTAGCAAACCCTTCGCCGCGCAGCACATCCAGCAGCACTTCGGTGTGACGGCGCGCCATATCCGACTCGTTTTCACCTTCGCCCGGCACGTAACCAAAATAACGCCAGCCATCGATCACCTGTTCCGGCGAGCCGCGGCTGATCCCCAGCTGTAAGCGTCCGCCAGAGATCAAGTCGGCTGAGCCCGCATCTTCCGCCATATAGAGCGGGTTTTCATAGCGCATATCGATTACGCCGGTGCCGATCTCAATCCGGCTGGTTTTTGCGCCGATTGCGGCCAGCAGCGGGAAGGGGGAGGCGAGCTGGCGGGCAAAATGATGCACCCGGAAATAAGCGCCATCCGCGCCCAGCTCTTCGGCGGCGACCGCCAGATCGATAGACTGTAGCAGCGCATCAGCGGCGCTGCGGGTGCCGGACTGAGGTGACGGTGTCCAGTGACCAAATGATAAAAAACCGATCTTTTTCATTCCGGGGTTTCCTGATTTCTGAGAAACAACATAACCCTTACTTTACGGATTACCCGGCGAGAAGAAATGGCGTTTATTTCACAGATGAGGTCAAAAATTTTGAATGAATTCAGCGGCTCTGCCTGTTTTATGGAATGTTAGCGTAAATACCGCTTGCATCCTTCCATCATTAATGCGTTAATGATTTTTCGGTTTGAAATCCAAAAAATATCTGAAGCAGTTTCTAAAGCAATCTCATCACGTTGTGCCTCTCCACAGTCGCTCCTGGGTTTTATCTTTACGCTCTGATTAGTTTTGTCTCAGACCTTTATTGCCTTTAAGGCCCATTAGTTTTTACGTGTATACGTACAGGAGATTTACATGAGTTCTACTATCCATTTTCGTTGCCCATGCTGTCATGGTTCGCAGTTCCGTACTTCTATTTTCGACGTGTCTGAAAAAAATCCACACGGTGCGAAGTGCATTTTCTGCAAATCTTCCATGATCACCCTCGACCATTTAGCGGCCTCCCGTCATGCCCGCCAGGTCCCGTTTGAGCTGCGTAAATAATCCAGTCAGGCGCCGTCACGCCTGCTGACTTTCCTCTCTCACCTATAACAGTTTATTAATTCTGCCTTTTTTCTCCTGCTGATATACTATGTAACGCAGCAAGGAGAACCCGATGAAAAAATACCAGCGCCTGGCGCAGCAAATCATTTCGCAGATCGATCTGGGCGTCTGGCAGCCCGGCGATAAGCTGCCCTCCCTGCGTGAGCAGGTGACCAGCAGCGGGCTGAGCTTTATGACCGTCGGCCATGCGTACCAGATGCTGGAGAGCCAGGGGCACATTGTGGCGCGCCCACAGTCGGGTTATTACGTCGCCGCCCGTCCCAGCGGAGAGCAGCCGATGCCGCCCGCGCAGGTAATGCGCGACGAAGCGGTGGATATCAATACCTATATCTTCGATGTGCTGCAGGCCAGCCGCGATCCCGCGGTGGTGCCCTTTGCCTCGGCCTTTCCCGATCCGCGTCTCTTTCCCTTACAGCAGCTGAACCGCTCCCTGGCGAACGTCAGTAAAACCGCCACCGCCATGAGCGTGATCGAGAACCTGCCGCCGGGCAATGTCGATCTGCGCCACGCCATCGCCCGCCGCTATGCCCAACAGGGGATGAACATCTCCCCGGATGAAATTGTGATTACCGCGGGCGCGCTGGAAGCCCTGAACCTCAGCCTGCAGGCGGTCACCGAGCCGGGCGACTGGGTGATTGTGGAGAATCCCTGCTTCTACGGTGCGCTGCAGGCGCTGGAAAGGCTGAAGCTGAAGGCGCTGTCGGTGGCAACCGACGTGCGCGACGGTATCGATCTCAACGCCCTGGCGCAGGCGCTGAACGACTACCCGGTAAAAGCCTGCTGGCTGATGACCAACGCGCAGAACCCGCTGGGCTTTACCCTCAGCGCCGATAAAAAAGCGCAGCTTGTCGAATTACTCGCCCGGCACAACGTCACCCTGATTGAAGATGATGTTTACAGCGAGCTCTATTATGGCCGCGAAAAGCCGCTCCCGGCGAAAGCCTGGGATCGCAGCGACATGACCCTGCACTGCTCCTCCTTCTCCAAATGCCTGGTGGCCGGGTTTCGCATTGGCTGGGTCGCCGCCGGGAAACATGCCCGCCGCATCCAGCAGCTTCAACTGATGAGCACCTTATCCACCAGCTCGCCCATGCAGCTGGCGCTGGTGGATTATCTCGCCACCAAACGTTATGACGCCCATCTCAGGCGCCTGCGCCGCACGCTGGCGGAGCGTAAACAGCAGGCGTGGCAGGCGCTGCTCCGCCATCTGCCCAATGAGGTGAAAATTCACCACAGCGACAGCGGCTATTTTTTATGGCTGGAGCTGCCCGCGCCGCTGGATGCCGGGGAGCTCAGCGCCCGGGCGCTGAAGCACCACATCAGCATTGCGCCGGGCAAAATGTTCTCCACCTCCGATACCTGGACGCCCTTTTTCCGCTTCAATACTTCGTGGGCCTGGGGAGAGCGGGAGGAGCAGGCGGTGATCCAGTTAGGGCAAATAATTAGCGGGATGTTAAAAACGCAAAAATAAGTTTTTCTCGCTATTGATCGCAGCCGCTAAATAATCATTTCTTATCCTGTTAATCACGCCGCAATTAATTTGCGGCGTTTTTTATTATCGCTCATAGGAAATATGCATAACCTCTTCGCCTGCTAACCCCTTGTCTATAATCCAGTTACCGGGGAATGCGCCCCCGGTCACAACCTGGTGAAATTTCTCAGGCCTGCCGGGTGCGCTGCAATGGCGCGGTCTACGTTTAATTAAGGAGATATTCTACCGGCACGGCTGCCTTCTGATTTCATTACGACAGGAGTAATACGTATGAGCAAAACATTTGCCCGTAGCAGCCTGTGCGCGCTCGGCATGACTATTTTGACTGCGCAGGCGGCAGAGCCGCCAAAAGAGATCGGCAAAGGCGAAGGACGTCTGGATATCATTGCCTGGCCGGGCTATATCGAACGGGGCGAGACCGATAAAAACTACGACTGGGTCACCCAGTTTGAAAAAGAGACCGGCTGTAAAGTGAACGTCAAAACCGCCGCGACATCCGATGAGATGGTGAGCCTGATGGCGAAGGGCGGTTACGACCTGGTGACCGCCTCCGGCGACGCCTCCCTGCGCCTGATCATGGGCAAACGCGTTCAGCCCATCAATCCGGACCTGATCCCCAACTGGAAAACCCTCGACCCCAGGATCGTCAAAGGGGAGTGGTTCAACGTTAACGGCAAGGCCTACGGCACACCCTATCAGTGGGGGCCAAACCTGCTGATGTACAACACCAAAACCTTCCCGACCCCGCCTGACACCTGGGGCGTGGTGTTTAAAGAACAGACACTGCCGGACGGTAAATCCAACAAAGGGCGCGTGCAGGCCTACGATGGACCGATCTACATTGCCGATGCGGCGCTGTATGTCAAAGCCACCCAGCCGGATCTGGGCATCACCGATCCCTACCAGTTGACGGAAGCGCAATACACGGCGGTGTTAAACGTATTGAAAGATCAGCATGCGCTGGTCCACCGCTACTGGCACGACACGACGGTGCAGATGAGTGACTTCAAAAACGAAGGGGTGGTGGCTTCCAGCGCCTGGCCCTATCAGTCCAACGCCCTGAAAGGGGAGAATCAGCCGATAGGCACCGTCTTCCCGAAAGAGGGGGTGACGGGGTGGGCGGATACCACCATGCTGCACGCCGATGCCAAACACCCGATGTGTGCCTATAAGTGGATGAACTGGTCCCTGACGCCAAAAGTGCAGGGCGATCTGGCGGCGTGGTTCGGTTCCCTGCCGGTGGTGGCAGAAGGCTGTAAAGCCAGCACTCTGCTGGGCGATAAAGGCTGTGAAACTAACGGCTACACCTATTTCGACAAGATCCTGTTCTGGAAAACCCCAGTCGCCAACGGCGGCAAATTCGTCCCTTACAGCCGCTGGGTTCAGGACTACATCGCCATCATGGGCGGTCGTTAAGCGCAGGGAGCGGATTATGACCTACGCAGTAGAGTTTAACGATGTCTCCCGCCTGTATGGCGACGTGCGTGCGGTGGATGGAGTAACGATCCGGATCCGTGACGGGGAGTTTTTCTCCATGCTGGGGCCTTCGGGCTCCGGCAAAACCACCTGCCTGCGCCTGATTGCCGGTTTCGAACAGCTGAGCGGCGGCGCTATATCTATCTTTGGCAAAGACGCCAGCGAACTCCCTCCGTGGGATCGCGACGTCAATACCGTCTTTCAGGACTATGCCCTGTTTCCCCATATGAACATCCTCGAGAATGTGGCCTACGGGCTGATGGTGAAGGGGATCAACAAGTCCACCCGCCAGGCTCAGGCCCGCGAGGCGCTGGAGAAGGTCGGCCTCAGTTTTGCCGAAGCGCGCAAGCCATCCCAGCTCTCCGGCGGCCAGCGTCAGCGGGTGGCGATTGCCCGGGCGCTGGTCAATCAACCCCGTGTTCTGCTGCTGGACGAACCCCTCGGTGCGCTCGATCTCAAGCTGCGGGAGCAGATGCAGTTTGAGCTAAAAAAACTGCAGCAGGAGCTGGGGATCACCTTTATTTTCGTCACCCACGATCAGGGGGAAGCACTGTCGATGTCCGACCGGGTGGCGGTCTTTAACAACGGGCGAATCGAGCAGGTGGATACCCCGCGGGAGCTCTATCTGCGTCCACGCACCCCGTTCGTCGCCAGCTTCGTTGGCACCTCGAACGTCTTTACCGATACCACCGCCCGGCGCGTCTGCGGCATGACCGGTAGCTACTCCCTGCGCCCGGAGCATATTCGGCTGGACGGGCAGGGTGAAATCCAGGTGCAGGGCCAGGTGCAGGCGGTGCAGTTTCAGGGGGCGGCGACCCGTTACGAGCTGCGGCTTGCCGAGGGGGAGAAACTGCTGGTGAGCCAGGCCAACCTGACCGGCTCCGCGCTGGCCCCGGGGGTTGAGGCCGGGCAGCAGGTGACCGCCTCGTGGGCGCGCGATGCTATGGTGCCGCTGCATGAGGAGAGGTGAAATGGATATGAGCGTTTCGCCGCCACCAGCTTCGCACGGCCTGCCGGGGCGTCTGTCGGCGCTGTTCTGGCGCAGGCCGTCGCTGGGGCTGTTTTTACTCCTGCTCGGGCCGCTGATGTGGTTTGGCATTGTCTATCTCGGGTCGCTGTTCACCCTGCTGTGGCAGGGGTTCTACACCTTCGATGACTTCACCATGGCGGTCACGCCGGATCTGACCTTCGCCAACATTCGCGCGCTGTTTAATCCTGCCAACTACGACATCATCCTGCGTACCCTGACGATGGCGATTGCTGTCACCATCGGCAGTGCGATTCTGGCCTTCCCGATGGCCTGGTATATGGCGCGCTACACCCACGGAAAGTGGAAAGCCTTCTTCTATATCGCGGTGATGCTGCCGATGTGGGCCAGTTATATCGTCAAGGCCTATGCCTGGACGCTACTGCTGGCAAAAGATGGCGTGGCACAGTGGTTTCTCAGCCATATGGGGCTGGAGCCGCTGCTCACCTCGCTGTTGACGGTGCCGGGCGTGGGAGGCAGTACGCTCTCCACCTCCGGGTTGGGGCGCTTTCTGGTATTCGTCTATATCTGGCTGCCGTTTATGATCCTGCCGGTGCAGGCGGCGCTGGAGCGGCTGCCGCCGTCGTTGCTGCAGGCCTCAGCCGATCTCGGCGCCCGGCCGCGGCAGACCTTCCGCTATGTCGTGCTGCCCCTGGCGATCCCGGGCATCGCTGCCGGGTCGATCTTCACCTTCTCCCTGACGCTGGGCGACTTCATCGTGCCGCAGCTGGTGGGGCCGCCAGGCTACTTTATCGGGCAGATGGTCTACTCCCAGCAGGGGGCGATTGGCAATATGCCTATGGCGGCGGCCTTTACGCTGGTGCCGATTGTTCTCATTACTCTCTATCTGGCGTTCGTGAAGCGCCTGGGAGCGTTTGATGCACTCTGAACGCGCACCGCTGTTTCTGAAAATCGCCACCTGGGGCGGGGTGATCTTCCTCCACTTCCCGCTGCTGATTATTGCCATCTATGCTTTTAATACCGAGGACGCGGCCTTCAGTTTTCCGCCACAGGGGCTGACGCTGAAGTGGTTCAGTGCCGCGGCGACGCGCAGCGACATTATTGAAGCCGTGACGTTGTCACTTAAAATCGCGGCTTTGTCGACGGCCATTGCGCTGGTGCTGGGCACTCTGGCGGCCGCGGCGTTATGGCGGCGGGAGTTCTTTGGCAAGAACGCGGTATCGCTGATGCTGATCCTGCCTATCGCCCTGCCGGGGATCATCACCGGTCTGGCGCTGCTGACGGCGTTCAAGACCATTAATCTGGAGCCCGGTTTCTTTACCATCATTCTCGGTCACGCCACATTCTGCGTGGTGGTGGTGTTCAATAATGTGATTGCCCGTTTCCGGCGCACCTCCTGGAGCCTGGTTGAAGCCTCGATGGATTTAGGTGCCAACGGCTGGCAAACCTTTCGCTATGTGGTGCTGCCCAATCTGGGCTCGGCGCTGCTGGCGGGGGGCATGCTGGCGTTCGCCCTGTCGTTCGATGAGATTATTGTGACGACCTTTACCGCCGGACATGAGCGCACGTTACCGCTGTGGCTGTTAAACCAGCTTGGGCGTCCGCGCGATGTACCGGTAACAAACGTGGTGGCACTGCTGGTTATGCTGGTGACTGCCATTCCCATTCTGGGGGCCTGGTGGCTGACCCGCGACGGCGAAAACGTAGCCGGAAGCGGGAAATAACCTTGACTGAAACAGGACAAAGCTATGCAAACTCAACTGCTGATTAATGGTGAACTGGTCAACGGCGAAGGGGAAAAGCAGCCGGTCTATAACCCTGCCACCGGTGAGGTGCTGCTGGAGATCGCCGAGGCTTCTCCCGCCCAGGTGGACGCAGCTGTGCAGGCCGCGGACCGCGCGTTTGCCAGCTGGGGGCGGACCACGCCGAAAAGCCGCGCCGAATGCCTGCTGAAACTGGCGGACACCATCGACGCTCAGGCCGACACCTTAGCCCGGCTGGAGTCGCAGAACTGCGGCAAACCGCTGCACTGCGTGAGGGGAGATGAAATCCCGGCGATTGCCGACGTGTTCCGCTTCTTTGCCGGGGCGGCGCGTACCCTGCACGGTTCGGCGGCAGGAGAATATCTGGAAGGGCACACCTCCATGATTCGCCGCGACCCGGTTGGCGTTGTCGCCTCGATTGCGCCGTGGAACTATCCCCTGATGATGGCGGCGTGGAAGCTGGCTCCTGCGCTGGCGGCCGGTAACTGCGTGGTGCTCAAACCCTCTGAAATCACGCCGCTCACCGCCCTCAAGCTGGCAGAGCTGGCAAAAGATATCTTCCCGGCCGGGGTCATTAACGTGCTGTTTGGCCGGGGTAAAACCGTGGGCGACCCGCTGACCGGGCACGAAAAGGTGCGCATGGTGTCGCTCACCGGCTCTATCGCCACCGGCGAACATATCATCGGCCATACCGCCTCGACGATTAAGCGCACCCATATGGAGCTGGGCGGTAAAGCGCCGGTGATTGTCTTTGATGATGCCGATCTCGACGCGGTGGTGGAGGGGGTACGCACCTTTGGCTTTTACAACGCCGGGCAGGACTGTACCGCAGCCTGTCGTATCTACGCCCAAAAAGGGATATACGCCGCGCTTGTGGAAAAACTGGGCGCCGCGGTCGCCAGCCTGAAGATCGGCGATCCGAATGACGAGAGCACCGAGCTGGGTCCGTTAAGCTCCCAGGCGCATCTCGACCGGGTGTGCAAAGCGGTGGATGAGGCGAAAGCCCTGGGACATGTACAGGTGATCACCGGCGGCAGCAAGCACGACGGTAAAGGTTACTGGTTCCAGCCCACCGTGCTGGCAGGGGCGAAGCAGGAGGATGCCATCGTCCAGCGGGAGGTGTTTGGTCCGGTGGTGAGCGTGACTTCATTCGACGACGAAGAGGAGGTGCTGAACTGGGCTAACGATTCACAGTATGGGCTGGCCTCTTCCGTGTGGACCCAGGACGTGGGCCGCGCGCACCGCGTCAGCGCCCACCTCCAGTACGGCTGCACCTGGGTGAATACCCACTTTATGCTGGTGAGCGAAATGCCCCACGGCGGGATGAAAATGTCGGGCTACGGCAAGGACATGTCGGTGTATGGTCTGGAAGATTACACCGTGGTTCGTCATATCATGTTTAAGCACTGATCTGTGCCCAGCGCCGGTTGCGGCACGGCAACCGGCGCGCAATAATATATTTTATTGAATACATTAACTTAGAAATATATTTAGCTGGCCCCGACGGATTTAAAGACGCTGCAGCTGGAAAATAGCGATATGGCCTCCGAGGCGGGGGCCAGAAAATGTATGGGATTACTGGATGCCGCGTTGGAGAAAGTGAGCAGCTATCGGGGGCAGTATGGCGCGATGATGAACCGGTTTGAATCCAGCAAAGCGGTGCTCTCGCAGCAGGGCGTGGCGATGCAGGCCGCCCGCAGTCGCATCCAGGATGCCGACTATGCCGCCGAGGCCAGCCAGCTCGCCCGGGCGCAGATCCTGGAGCAGAGCCAGAATGCGGCCCTGAAAATGGCGAATCAGGTGCCGCAAACGGTGCTTGAACTGCTCAAAATGTAAGAAGGGAGCGGCGCGGTAATCTACCAGCCGCACACCTCGTGCTCGTTTTCCGTGTCGTAGGCGCGCACGGTGTTCACCAGCTCTTTCACCACGTCGGCAGCGACATCCGGGACGAGCAGCTCCATGGGAGCATCCGTCTCGTAATCCACCGACACCCCATTGCTGTTATTGGTGACGGTAACGGTATACGTTGCTTTGCCCATGATGCTACTCCTTGTGGGTATTAACGACTTTACCCAGACCTGCGCCATTCAGCGTCACCTCGGGATCGGCAAAAAAGTCGATATTGAACACGGTGTCCTCGGTCATGAGTTCAATTCGATGCCATTTTTGCGGCGGAGAAATACCAAAGCTGCCGGCTTCAATCAACAGCTCCATATCAGGTTCAGTGGCGTCGCCGTCCGGAAATCCAAAGTATTTTACGGCGCCCTGCATCACGGACAGACGGCCATAGACCCCCGCTTTGGTGTTGTGATGGGTGAAAAGCGCGGCGGGTGCAGTCTCTTTAGTCCAGAAAGGAGTGGCACGGGTATGCACAAAATTGGCAGGAATACGTAACATCGTTAGCTCCTCAGGCGTGAGAACGCCCGGCAAATTTTAGAACCTCGGGTTCAACAAAAAAATCGATATTAAAGAGGGTATCGTCACTCATCAGCTCGATGTGATGCCAGCGTTCAGGCGGGAAAACAGCAAAATGGCCGCTTTCAATAATCAACGTGGTGTCCGGGTCGGGTGACGTTTCATCGGCATAACCCAGATAACGCACTGCACCTTGCATCACGCTAAGACGCGGATAGACGCCGGGACGGGTGCCGGTATCCAGATGGCGCCTGAAAAGGGCCGGCGGGGCAGTCTCTTTGTTCCAGAACGGTGTGGAACGGGTGTGAATAGAGTGTTGCGGAATACGCAGCATAACGTCCTCCCTGTGGATGAGGTCATTACAGCTCGGGTGATGGCTATTTTGTATCATAAATTGCATTTTAAATGCAACTTTAAAAGGGGTTCTTTTTCCAAGCTATACTTATCTACGTCGAAGGCCACAAAGGAGAGTCTGATGCTACAAGTTGATAAAGACAAATCCCGGAAAGTACCCGATTCGGGTAACAAAAAGCCTCAACCGGTTAAGAAGTAGAACCGGACTTCCAGGGCCGCAAAATGCGGTCCTGGTCAGCGTTTGTCCCGCCAGCTCCCGCCAAAAAGTTGTAGCAAGATATACCTAACTGTTATTACCACGCGAAAACTGTGGATAATGTGTAACAAAAATGCTTGATCCATATCAACATATGTCGCATATTGCGCGCGGTTATTGAACAGCACATTGGGTATTTGAAATGACGTTGTATCAAAAGATGTTAATGTTTTACGCCGTCATGGCGGCCATCAGCGCGCTTATCACCTGGTTTCTCTCTAAAGATCGCAAACGTATCCGCTTCCTGAGCGCCTTTCTGGTGGGCTCCACCTGGCCGATGAGTTTTCCGGTTGCGCTGCTGATTTCGCTTTTCTAGCTTACTCCTGACGGTCTGTTGTTTCCCTGGCAAATTCGCACGGTTTACTTCTTCTCTCTGAAAGTGGAGGGAACCCCACAGAAAACAGTGGCACGGTCGGCCTCCTCCGGCCTGCGGTCAACGCCTCAGCGATTTTCAGCCGGTCAAGGGGCCGCAGTAACTCTCACAATACCGATTTCACCGTGTTGGCGAACCACTGCGAGCGCTTTGCCCAGACGCTACTGGAAACCGACGACGCTGCCGAAAAGCTGGCGCGCGTGATGGAAGGGCTGCTGTATTACCGGGTAAGTTTTTACGCCGACACGCTCAACGCTGACTGCAAACGCCGGATGGACACGTGGCAATTGATACGTTGAACAACTGAGTTTGTAGGCCGGGCAAACGCAGTGCCGCCCGGCGCAACACTGCCGGGTGGCGGCTTCGCCTTACCCGGCCTACAAAACCCGACACGAATGTTAAAGCAATGAAATAACCCAGTAATAATAAAAGGCTTACAGCGGCTCCCTCGTCCGGCTGAAAATCGCCGAAGCGTTTCCGGAAGGCCGGGGCGGGGCGCAGGGACGCGCCGAGAGGGCATAGCCTGCATGGATGCAGGCTGGTGCCCGACCCGAAAGCCTGAAGGAATAAGCTGAGGGCCACCGCGAAGCGGCGATTTTCTTTGCCGGGAGCCGGGATTGTTAAGGGGGCGGCGATAGCCCCCTTAACACGTTCACGGGTGACGCGGTTTACAGAGAAGCAAGGAAAGTATGGTGAACGGAACCACCTTCACTGCCGCATGTTCCCCTCAGCCCACCGAGAGAAAGGTGGATTAGAGGGGTACAGACCGCTCCTGTGCCGTGTCTTACCGGCTAAGGTTCTTGCACCAGATCAGGCGAGCAAGGCCTGCAACGCTCTGCGATCGTCATGGGTAATATCATGTGGATGCTGATACCCGATGTTATCAATCGCCTGGGTATAGAGCGCCACCAGCCAGTCATAGACATAGGCCGTGGCTGCATGCACCGGCTGCTCTCCCAGGCGGGTCAAGCGTGGCGCAGTGCTGTTAACCACAGGCGTGACAAACACCGGCTGCCCTTTGCGGATGCGGCTGGCCGGGCGGGCGGAAGCCGGTGTCTGAGCGTAGCCTACCCATCCCACAAAATTGCCGAGTGCGGCATGCAGCTGTGCAGCGCTGCTTTTATCGGTATCAACAATCTTTTTCAGCTGCGCCAGCAGGTTCAGACGATAGCTGGCAATCACCAGCACATCGCCAATCTGCTGCAGGATCGCGGTATCCAGCCCCAGACGGCTGGCGACAGCTTCATCCCGGCTCCACTGGCGCAGATGGTTGATCCACACCTGATGGGCCAGACGGGCTTTGTCCGTCGGCTGCAACATCTCATCGCTATCCTGGGTGCTGTCGGCAAACAGGTCGATGGCATCGGTAAACAGGCCGTTGACCTGCTCTTCGCGCGGCTGCTGCACGGCGAGCAGCGTTTCAAAGGCGCGCAGCGGCGGGAGTAACCCCTCCAGCAGCTCGCCGTGACGGGCGGCGCTCCCCTGCAGGGCACGCACCATCGCTTCGGCGGTGCCGCGCTGGGCGTCAGGATCCTGAGTCAGCGGGGCCAGATACCCCCGCATCAGCTGATACAGTTCCCGCTGATGCTGCTGGCGTAACCCCTGCAAACGCGTCTCGCGCTGGGCGGGCAGCGTCGCCTGGGATAACCACTCAATCGCCCGCTGCATACTGCTGCTGTCCAGCGCCTGCAACGTTCCCCAGTGCTGGCCGGGTTTGCCGAGCAACTGCTGCACCGCTTCGTCGAGGTTGGAACGGCGGGTAAAGCGCGCGTCCTGGGGCGTAATCGCCCACACCAGCCCTGGCAGGGCGGCATCGTCGCCCGGCTGGGTCGCTTTCACCCAGTTAAGCAACATTTTCGCGGTGCGGGCGGTCTGGCCGTGATGGGCGGTGGCATTGCAGATCACCAGGACATCCGGCTGCAGCTGCTGGCGATAGTGCTCCAGCAGCCACTGCAGTTTCGCCTGGGCCAGCGGTGAATCGGGCTGCGCTGACGGGGCCGGAATATCAATAATATCCACTCCAGCCAGCGCGCTGTTTTCTACCGGCAGGATCAGCTCCCGGGTGAGCAGGGCCAGCACATCCAGCGGGATGCTGATGGCGTTAAGCAGCTCGCCGTTGTGTAGCGGATGCAGTACCGCCTGCTGGACCTCCGGCAGGGCGATATCGCCCCGGGTGAGGAACCCTTCGGTCGGCAGGCCAAAATTATCCACCAGCAGGCTCAGCGGCGCCGCCAGCGCCTGGGCGTGGCTGGTCTGGTGCAGAATCTGCGCCAGCTTGAGCCACTGCTGGGTCAGCTCCTGCTGTTCGCCCCACAGTAAGGACCAGACGCTGGCGCGGGTGCTCAGATCCAGCGACGGCAGCAGCAGGGCAAACTGGTGCCACAGGGCATCGTCCATCTGCTGGGCGGCGGCGGGCACCGTGTCGCGCCAGTAGCGGGCGATGGTGCCGACGTCGGCGGAGGTGATACCCGGTACGCTCTGAGGCTGGCGCAGGGCGCGCCATTTCTCCAGACGCGCCTCGATAACGGATTTATCCACCGCCGGGAGCGTGGCGCGGGCCAGAAACACCTGCACCAGTTCAGCTTCGGTGAGCAGGCTCAGGCGCAGCGGAAACGCGTCATCGGCCACCTCCGTTGCGGTGGGGGTAAAACGCAACGCCATGTTGGTCAGGGCGTGGCCGGGATTGATGTGTGAAAAATAGTCGAAGGTTCGCTGGCCGACAATCACGTTCATCCGCTGATTGTCGCTGCCGCACAGGGTGGCGAGCAGATGGGCTTTCGCCGCCTGGGAGTGACCATATAACCCGATGGTGCTCCCGGCGCTCAGCGCCCGCTGAATGGCCTTTTCCCGCGCGTCGGCCACCGCAAGTCTCGCCAGCAGGGCATCGGCGTCGTTATCGAGGAGCGGGGCGTGCTGACGCGTTGCGTTGATCCACCCGATTAATGCCTGAGTCGTGGTCGTCGTGGCTCTCATTTCAGGTATACGCTCCCGCTGTCGATCCAGTAATGGCTACCGCTGTGTCGGCGATCGGCCAGAGTATTCAGTTTAAAGGTCAGGGCATCGGCCGGCACCGGCGTACCGTCCTGTAGCCAGGCATCGCTCAGCTCAAAGGCTTCCGGGCCATCCTGTTTATTACCGCCGCACAGCTTCAGGCGCACGTTAAGCACCCCGTCTCCGGCAATGGATTTCGCCAGCTCCGCCGAGTTAATGCTCAGGGTATAGAGCGGGGTGGCAGGCCAACGGGCATTCGCCAGCTGACGGAAGCCCAGCGTCACGTTGCCGCGCAGCGGGAAGTGCAGGCGCGTATCCAGCTTCGCACCCGACTTGTCGAGGTCGATATCCTGATACCAGACGTTCTCCTCGCGCAGGGTATTTACCGTGTTATCCAGCACCCCGAGGTAGCGCACCGTCGAATAAGCGCCGATATCCGCCGCCTTAAAGTTAAAGCGCGGCAGGCGCAGATCCAGCGCCAGGCTACAGAGCATCGCCCCGACCGCCGCGGTGGATTTCGGGTTGCCGATGCGCCCCTGCTGGCTGAACGGATACCACTCATGCACCCGGTACTTATCCAGCCACACCATCCGGCTGACTGGCACCGGCTGCAGATGGCGGATCAGCGCCTGAACGCCAGGCAGACAGCCCGGACGCCCGGTGATCAGCAGAATATCGCAGGCGTAGTGGGAGATCGCCTCGGCCACCGCATGCAGCGGTGCCGCCAGGGTAAAGTGCCCGGCCAGCATCGCGTCCTGCATCTCGCGAAAGTTAACGTGCAGCGGGACGGCAAACAGGTCGAACGGTGCCGACCCGGCTGGCAGGGCGTGCTCGATGGCCTGTTGCAGGTAGTTCATCACGTTGCGCGTCGGCTTGCGGGTCAGCAGATCGCCAAAGGTGGCGTGCAGGCCGTCGAGGGGATCGTCAACGTCGCTAGCTTCCCACGCGGCGAGGATCGCATGACCAATCGGCATAAACAGCTGTAAAGCCGTCTGCTGGCGCAGCACCGCCTGAGTGTCGATGCGCCCGGAGTCGCCAAACAGCGAGGCCATCAGCAGAGACGCGTCGGCAATGCCCGATTTCTGCAGCTGGGTTTGCAGGGCGGGCAGGACGTAGCGCTGGATCACATCCAGCAGCGTGTCATCCCCTGCGATCTTAAAGCCTTCGCGGAACAGCAGCTGCGGGGTAATCTTGACGTTGCTGCCTGAGCCATCGTCGAGCTGGTAATGGGTGATGGCCATATCGGTGGTGCCGCCGCCGATATCAATCGAGGCCACGCGCAGGGCCCGGCCCGGCTGACAGCCCGGCTCCGGCTCGCGATCCGGGCGGGCAAGGGCGGCGAAAAAGGCTTCGGTCTGACCGTTGTAATGGGAGATGGCCTCGTTATAGAGCCACACTAACTGGCCGCAGCTGGCCTCATCCCACTCCATCTGGATCTCCGGCACCGGCACCACGCTCTTCTCCTGCTGTTTACGGCTGGAGAAGTCTTCATCCTGCGGGTGCCAGCCCATCGCTTTCCAGACGATGGCGATGGCTTCAAACATACGGCGGCGGAAGATCTCGCGCTCCTGCTTTGGCATCGCCGACGGCAGGGTGAGGATCAGGGTGCGCAGCTGGCGCGGTGACGCCGGGAAGCCAAGACGCAGACGGGTCGCCACGCTGTTGATCTGCCCCAGCGCCTGCGCCAGCAGCTCGCAGAGCATGTGGGTCATCAGGGTGCTGCGGCTGTACTGCGGCGAGAAGACCGGCAGACGTTCATCCTGCGGCAGGGTGAACAGCGGCTGGCCGTCATCGTTCATCAGGTTCATCAGCGGGAAGGCGGTCGCCAGCGGTTCGCGCTGGGTTTTGCTGTTCATCTGGCTGAAACGCCAGTCCTGTACCACCGGGGTTTCATCCCACAGATAGCGGCGCGGGCTGGAGATACCGCTGTTGCCTTCGGTGCCCAGTCGCTGGGTCGCCAGCTTGCGCGCTTCGTCGCCGACACGCACGATAGAGGGCCAGACAAAGGCGTCTTCGCGGCCGCTCTCCACTGAGAAGTGCTGCTTGCCGAAGCGGGCTTCGGAAAACTCCAGACGGCTGGTAAACAGCGGCTCGTTCAGGAACTGCGGTTCGCTCAGGGAGCGTACCTGTAGCTCGGCGGTCTGGCGCAGGCCGTCGTTGGCATCGCCGTGGTCTTCAATGATCACCCCGCAGGTGTGGGTGTTGCCGACATCGAGGATCAGATCCACCGGGATCGCCGGAGTGCTGAGGGTGTGGGTGACAAATTTGACTTCCGGCACCGTGAGCTGTTCGCCCAGCATTGCCAGAACGTTCAGCCAGTGCGCCTGGTACTCAAAGTTACGCATCGCCAGCTGGAGCTCGCGCTCGGCGCGGTTCTCCACGCCGGTGGCGTACTGGGTGAAGGCCTCTCGCAGCCAGCCGTCAATCCAGGTCTGGTCGAGGAAGTTCGCCACCTCGTCGTCGCGCCAGGCCAGCGCGAAACGGGTGCCGTTGAGAATGTCGTTTTCCACCGGCGACAGGGCGCTGGTGGCGTGGGCGGCGATCTGGCTGTCCAGCGCCAGGGTCACGCGGTGGCTGTTTCCGGCGTTATCCGGGGTCTCCAGCTTACGCACCTGCACGCGGGCCCAGTTGTCCGGGCCCTCAACGAAGGTGCGCGGCGGGTTAAAGCGCAGGAACGGCACCGGCAGCCAGACACCGTCGAGCACCGCCAGCGACTGCTGAAGCGGAATGGTGCTTTCGGGTTTCACCACTTCCGGCTGTCCGCCATTGGTAGCGGGCAGGGTATAGCGGCCATTCACCAGATCGAAATCGAGGCGCAGCAGGGGGCCGTTGGCGGTTTTACGCACAAACCGCCCGCTCTGGGCGGAGTCCTGCGGCGTCAGGCCAAAATCAAGAAACTGTACGCCGCTGTTCGCAATCAGCGTGACGCTCTGTTTGTAGTCGCAAAGGTTTACCAGCATAGGATCACGCACCTGCCTTCCTGAATGTCAATGGAACCACGGTCTTCGCGTCGTAGCGCGCGCTGCATTCCGCCACATCACTGGTGCCGGCCTTACAGGTAATTTCCGGCATCGGGTAGCGCGAGCCGTCAGCGCAGCGGGCGTGGCCCCGGGATTTGATCAGCAGCTCACCGTTGCTGTGCAGCCCGGAGAAGACCGCCACGCGGCAGACTACGTTGTCACCGTGCACCACGCGGGCAGAGCCTTTATTGTTCTGGATTTGATAGCGCAGTGAAGGCGGCTTGCCGGTGATCGGATCGGTGACATCCAGCATGACCCGCCAGCTACCGTTGAGGAAACGGGTTGAACCGGCTTTCACCTGGCCCGCGTCCATGACCAGCGCGTCTTTCGGGATGGCGGCAATCACCACCGGTTCCGCAGGGGCTGGCTCTTCGGCTTTAACGGCCACCACTTCAGCCTGATGCAGCGGCAGATTCAGTGGCAGAGGCTCAACTGCGGCAACGGGTTTGGGCTCAATCGCCACCGGGGCAGCAACAGCGGTTTTGACCGGCTCGGCGACAGGTGCCTGTTTTGGCCACAGCAGCGGGGCGGCAATGGCGGCCACCACCACGGCGGCAACCGGCAGCGGCCACAGCGGAACGCGACGTTTTTTTGCCTGCACCACCGGTGCGGCAGGCTCCGGTTTTGGCTCTGGCTCGCTGGCGCTCATTACCGGCGCGGGCTGCGCTTCGTAGAGGTCATTGGCGGTGATCTTCACCGTCGCCGGGGCAGCAACCAGCGGTTCATCGGCTTTTTCGAAGACGATGGCCGGGGCCGTTTCAGGCTCGGGTTCGGGCTCAGCCACTGGCGCGGGCATCGGGTCCGGCAGCAGGGAGGCGCGCAGGCAGTCGAGAATGTCATCCCGCGCGTTTTCATTGAGGTTCACAAAACCCCAGAAGGTGATCACCGGCTTGCCATCAACCAGGAAGAGGAAGTTTTCGCCGGGGAACTGAAACGCTTTGGAAAGCAGGGAACCAAACAGCTGCTGAGCGGTTTTTGGCGACTGAAGCGATTTTTTGCTCAGGGATTCGACACTAGACAGGGTGCCTTCCAGCAGGCGCAGCGCCCGAAAACGCGCATCTTCATCGGCGGCTTTCCAGCTTTTAACGGCGCCCTCAACCGGTGAGTACCAGTCCACCCGGTCGCCCTCATCATTGACCTGCGGAATGGCAAGGCAATCGACAATGGCTTGCTGTTTGCGCAGACGCAGCGCCTCACGGATTTGCAATGCTGATTCAAAAACGGCCTGTCCGCCGCCGCCAACGGCCTGAAAATCATCCAGATTGCCGCTGCGTAAAAGGGTTTTTGCCACGATTTGGTCCCATAGACTTTTTCACGCGTCTACTTTACGAAATCTGCCGGCAAACAAACGGCAGAAGAGACGGCAAAAGGGGCGATTTCTTGCAGCATTGCGGCGGTCGAAAGTGCTTGACGTTGAATGTACCTTAAGGCAAATCACCGTCTGGCAATTGGCGGGAAAATCAGCGGAAATAACTGCTTTAGAATAACCTGATAGTGTTTCGTTATTTGCCTGCGGGCAGGTGCTGTGCTGTTATTACCATTCTCTATAATAAAACCAAACAGGTAATAACCATGTCTACAGGGAAAACTCTCCTTGCGCTGGCGTTAAGCGCATTACTGCCAGCGGGTGCCGCTTGGGCGGCCAATAACGACACCATTATCTACTGCTCTGAAGCGTCACCGGAGTCGTTTAACCCGCAGATCGCCAGCTCCGGCCCGAGCTTTGTTGCCAGCTCACAGGTGCTCTATAACCGCCTGATTAACTTCGATCCGGTCAAAAATACTCCGGTGCCGTCGCTGGCGGAATCCTGGACCATCTCGCCGGATGGCAAAACCTATACTTTTACCCTCCGCAAAGGGGTGAAGTTCAACAGCAATAAATTCTTTAAACCCACCCGCGATTTTAATGCCGATGACGTTATTTTCTCGGTGATGCGTCAGAAAGACCCTAACCATCCATACCACAACGTCTCTCAGGGCAACTACGAGTACTTTAACGACGTCGGCCTGGATAAGCTGATCCAGGAGGTGAAGAAGATCGACGATAACCACGTGCAGTTTGTGCTGAGCGAACCGAACGCTGCCTTCCTCGCCGACTGGGGAATGGATTTCGCCTCGATCCTGTCGGCGGAATATGCCGACGCGATGCTGAAAAAAGGCACCCCGGAAAATGTCGATACCTGGCCGATCGGCACCGGACCGTATGTGCTCCAGCAGTATAAGGTTGACTCCCTTATCCGCTATATCGCCAACCCGAACTACTGGGATGGCGCGGTGCCGACCAAACATCTGATCTTCTCCATCACCCCGAACGTTGAAACCCGCCTCGCCAAGCTGCAAACCAACGAGTGCCAGATTATTCCTGCGCCATCGCCGGTGCAGTTTGACGTGATCAAGAAGAACAAAGACCTGACCCTTCACAGCGTCGATGCGCTGAACGTCGGCTACCTGGCGTTTAATACCGAGAAAAAACCGTTTGATAACGTGCTGGTGCGCCAGGCCCTGAACTACGCCACCGATAAAGAGGCTATTATCAACGCGGTATTTATGGGCTCCGGCACGGTGGCAAAATCGCCTATCCCGCCGAATATGATGGGCTTTAATAAAGATGTGCAGGACTACAGCTACGATCCGGAAAAAGCGAAAGCGCTGCTGAAACAGGCGGGGCTGGAGCAGGGCGCGGAAGTGTCCCTCTGGTCGATGCCGGTACAACGCCCTTACAACCCAAACTCGCGCCGCATCGCGGAGATGATCCAGAGCGACTGGGCGAAGGTGGGTGTTAAAGCGAAGATCGTCTCCTATGAGTGGGGCGAATACCTCTCCGGCATGCGTAAAGGCGAGCATGATAGCGCCCTGTTTGGCTGGATGTCGGATAACGGCGACCCGGATAACTTTGCCGACGTGCTGCTGGGCTGCGACAGCATCAAAACCGGCTCCAATGCTGCACGCTGGTGCGACAAGGGCTATGATGACCTGGTTCAGAAGGCGAAGCTCACCAGCGATCCCGCGGCGCGTGCGAAGCTCTACAGCCAGGCGCAGGAGATCTTCTATCAGCAGGCACCGTGGATTGCGCTGGCCAACGGCAAAACCTTCTTTGCTACCCGCAGCAATATTAGCGGATACAGCGTGAGCCTGATGGGAAGTGATTTCTCGAAGGCGAAAGTAAACTGACAGCGCGCCGGGTGGGGGCTTCGCCTTACCCGGCCTGTGTATGGCACCCGTAGGCCCGGCAAGCGTAGCGCCGCCGGGCAAGCTGAGAAGGAGTGACAATGTCACATTTAGAGGATGTTACCGCCCGCGTTGACGCAACGATTGCCGAAAGCGTGATTGCACATATGAATGAACTGCTGATCGAACTTAGCGAGGATAACGAGTTAAGCCGTGAAGATCGCTATACCCAGCAGCAGCGCCTGCGTAACGCCATCGCCCACCACGGTAAACAGTACAAAGAGGACCAGGAGGCCCGCCATGAGAGCCTGACCAAAGGCGGGGTGATCCTCTGATTCAGAACTGGCGTCTGGCCACCAGCCAGGCGCCAACCACCAGCAGCACCGCGCCGCATACCGGGCCGATCAGGGCTTTCAGCGGCACCCCCTGGCTGCGCACTACATCCATCACCAGACCCCCGATTAACTGGCTGGCAACCAGCACGGCGATGGTCGTCGCGGCCCCGACATACTGATAGCCGCTGATGCTGGCGAAGACAAAAAATGAGCCCAGCAGGCCGGGGATTAAGGTCCACCAGCGCACCGTGTGAACCAGCTCGCTGAACCCGGCGACGCCGTTTTTAATCAGCAGGATCGATACAAAGAGCACAATCCCCACCAGCGAGTTGAGCAGCATGGCGATAAGAATGGTGCTTGAGGTCTGGGTGATGCGCACCATCAGGGTGTTCTGCACCACCAGCCCAATGCCCGCCGCCACCAGAAATACCAGCGTCAGGGTCTGGTTCATCCGATGTTATCCGGTTCGCTGCGCTCATCGAGCTGAAGCTGCATAAAGGTCAGATCCAGCCAGCGGCCAAACTTGGTCCCCACCTGCGGCATCTGGCCAGTGGTGACAAAACCTAACGTTTCATGCAGATGTACAGAGGCATGATTCTGCGCTTCGATCCCGGCCACCATCACGTGCTTGCCGATGCGTCGGGCCTCAACAATAAGTTGCTCCATCAGCGCCCGCCCGATGCCTTTGCCCTGATGATCCGGATGCACATAAACCGAATGCTCAACCGTATGGCGGAACCCGTCAAAGGCGCGCCAGTCACCGAAAGAGGCATATCCCGTGACCACGCCATCGTGCTCACTGACCAGCACCGGATAGCCCATCAGCTGGCGCGCCTCGAACCAGGCGATGCGGTTATCGGTGTCCACGGTGGTATCGTTCCAGATGGCGGCGGTATGCAGTACAGCGTGGTTATAAATCTCGCCGATAGCGGCGCAATCCTCTTTAGTGGCGTGACGAATAAGCATCTGAAACCTCGGGGTGTGTTGTTCACTATAGTAGTACGCGATGTCACGATATTACACAAACAGTTGCTGAAAACGCTACGGCATAACACATATCTTTTCGTTATGAAAAAAGCCAGTGGTAATCCATTACTTTCTCTATAGTATGGCGTGATGAATATTCTGTCAGACAATATGAAT
This sequence comes from Leclercia sp. LSNIH8, assembly GCF_002920195.1. Classification (NCBI taxonomy): domain Bacteria; kingdom Pseudomonadati; phylum Pseudomonadota; class Gammaproteobacteria; order Enterobacterales; family Enterobacteriaceae; genus Leclercia; species Leclercia sp. LSNIH8. The sequence continues at coordinate 241,008 of NZ_PQJY01000003.1, forward strand.
CAACGGATCAGCGCGCGTATTCGGCTTGAACGCGAGTCGCGTGGATGGTCCCTGAGCGAGCTTGCCGAGCGGGCGGGCGTGTCACGAGCGATGATCCATAAAATCGAACGCGGCGACAGCAGCCCGACCGCCACCTTGCTGGCCCGTCTCTCTGGCGCGTTTGGCATCAGCATGTCGACCCTTATTGCCCGCGCCGAGATGCAGGAGGGCAAGCTGCTGCGCTTTGAAAGCCAGCCTGTCTGGCGCGACCCACAAACCCACTATCTGCGTCGACACGTCTCGCCGCGTACCGATCTGCCTATCGACCTGGTGCAGGTTGAATTGCCCGGCAACAGCGATGTACCGATGCCCGCCTCCTCTTATGCCCTTGCGCGCCAGCTTATCTGGCTTCAGTCGGGGGAGCTGGTGTTTCAGGAGGGGGATACCCGCCATGAAATGCGGGCCGGAGATTGTCTGGAATTAGGCCCGCCGAACGACTGCCGGTTTATTAACGAAAGCGGCGAGCCGTGCGTCTACCTTGTCGTCAGGCTTAACCAGTCCGGCTCATAATGTTAAAGCGGGCAGGGGAAGATGAGGCTAGGCTCTAAGGACGTTTCTATAAAAAGGAGTGAGGTATGAGTCAATCTTCAACGCAAAATCGTCAATGGGTTCTGGCTTCTCGTCCCCATGGTGCCCCCACCGCTGATAACTTTCGTTTAGAAACCACCGACATCCCTCAGCCCGCCGACGGCCAGCTTCTGCTGCGCACGATGTGGCTCTCTCTTGACCCTTATATGCGTGGCCGCATGAGCGACGCGCCCTCTTATTCGCCGCCGGTAGAGATTGGTGCCGTAATGGTGGGCGGTACCGTCAGCCGCGTTGAGGCCTCGAACCACCCTGACTATCAGCCGGGTGAATGGGTGCTCGGCTACAGCGGCTGGCAGGAGTATGAACTCTCCGACGGCAACGGGCTGGTGAAACTGGGTGAGAACCCGGAACACCCTTCATGGTCGTTAGGTATTCTGGGCATGCCCGGTTTTACCGCCTACATGGGACTGCTGGATATCGGCCAACCGAAAGCGGGTGAGACCCTGGTGGTGGCCGCGGCGACCGGCCCGGTAGGTTCCACCGTTGGGCAGATTGGCAAGCTGAAAGGCTGCCGGGTGGTAGGCGTTGCCGGTGGGGCGGAGAAGTGCCGTCACGCCACCGAGGTGCTGGGCTTCGACCAGTGCCTGGATCATCATGCGGATGACTTTGCCGAACAGCTTAAACAGGCGTGTCCGCAGGGGATTGATATCTACTACGAAAATGTCGGCGGTAAAGTGTTTGACGCGGTGCTGCCGCTGCTCAATACCCAGGCGCGCGTACCGGTCTGTGGGCTGGTGAGCGGATACAACGCCACCGACCTGCCGCCAGGGCCGGATCGTCTCGGGTTGCTGATGGGCACCATCCTGAAAAAACGCATCCGCATGCAGGGGTTCATCATCAACCAGGATTATGGCCACCGCATCGAAGAGTTTCAGCAGCAGATGGGGCAGTGGGTCAAAGAGGGCAATATCCACTATCGCGAACAGGTGACGGATGGCCTGGAAAATGCGCCCGATGCGCTGATTGGCCTGCTGGAGGGAAAAAACTTCGGCAAAGTCGTGATACGTGTCGCGAACAATAACGAATAGTACCAGGTATGGCGGATTATTCCGCCATACTAAACTGTGCAAAATTCAAAATAACGTCTTTAATTATACAGGCATAGAATAAACGAAACGCGGTATACAAAACGGGGTCTTTTATTTTTTCAATCACACAAAGTTATGATTGATAGTTTTCTTTTGACGTAAATCAGGCATGCGATACAGGATATATCAAATACTCAGCGGTCCTTATTTAACCGTCTGTGAAATTAAGTTAAGTGTGGGTAACAGGAACAGAACATGCTGGATTTGGACAATTTAGAAAAAGCTCAACGAATGAGCCTGACGATGCAGGTTGAGGTGAGTCTGAAAAGCGCGCTGATTGCCGGCGCGTTAAAGCCAGGCGCACGGCTCGTCACCAAAGATATTGCGGATAAACTCGGTACCAGTATTACTCCTGTTCGTGAAGCGCTGCTGCGGTTGGTCTCCGCGGGCGCGCTGCACGCGACCCCGGCGCAGGCTTTTCTGGTGCCGGAAGTCACTTTAGAGCGTTATAGCGAAGTCAATGCTATTCGTAAGTCGCTGGAATGCATGGCTGTCGCGGCGGCATGCAATCAGATGACCGACGAAAAGCTAGAGACGCTGCGCGATCTTTCAGAAAAATTTCACGATGCGATGAGCAATGGCGAGGTGGAGCGCGCGCTTCACTCCAACCGGGCTTTTCGTTTTACGCTCTATCACTATGCCGACATGCCCACGCTGATATCGCTTATCGAACAGCTATGGGTGCGCATCGGGCCCTGTTTTAACTGTCTCTACGATCCAGACATTGTATTGCCGAGCCGCTCCTATCGTTACGATGAGCTGCTTGATGCCCTTGCGAAGGGCGATCAGGAAGCCAGCCGGGCGGCGATTGATAAAGCGATCGACGAAGCGAATGAAATATTAATCAGGCAGTTTGCAAACTAACAGGGCCAGAAATAAACGAAGCGGTAATTTCGCTAAATATGAGCTGTTTCTTTTTTCCGGCAGACAAGCTGCTGCCGGAAAGTTTATTTATTAGCCTACTGATAAGACCAGCTTAACTATGAAATAACCCTGACCTCTGCCGATAACCTTAAAAGGCACATTCGCCTTTTAAGGAGCCAGGAATGAGTGTCAGTCAACGATTACGTAATATAAAAATGAGCAGAAAGCTCGCGGCGGGTTTTGGTCTGGTACTGCTGCTGGTTGCAGTATCGACCTTGCTCAGCGTGATGCGCTTTAAAGAAATTCGCGACGTTTACCAGCAAACCAACCTGATCTACAACATCAATATCGAGGTCTTCCAGGCCAAGATCAACCGCCTCAAATTCCTCTATAACGGTGACGAAAAGTCCGGCCAGCTGATGGCAAATTACGTCAAACATGCCGTTGAACTGACCGAAGAGGCTCGTGAGCTGGAGTGGACGGCAAAAGAGAGGGCCATTGTTGAGGCGATTGCCGGGCACCTTGCCCGTTTTGGCAGCAGCGTGACGGAAATGCAGAGCGCGATGACGGCCTGGAACGCAAACAAAAACGACCCGGCGGCCACCGCGGCGCTGAAAGCTGCGGAAGACAAAGTCAAAACCGCTGGCGACGACAGCAGCGCCTCAATCCGCGAGATCATTGCTCTGGTCAAAACGCATAATGATTCGCTGGCCTATAGCTCCAGTACCATCACCGCCATTATTGGCGTGGCGGCGATCCTCTTCGGTATCCTGGTCTCCTGGTGGGTGACCCGCCAGATCACCCGTCCGGTAAAACAGAACCTGCAGCTGGCCGAGCGTATCGCCAGCGGCGATCTCAGCTCCGATATCCACCCGCAGGGAGAAGACGAACTGGGCAAACTGACCGGGGCGATGGGCAGGATGAACGATAAACTGCGCTTGATGATTGGCGAGGTGCGCAGCAGCGTGGCGCAGGTGTCGCTGGCCGCCAGCGAAATTGCCGAAGGGAACACCGATCTCTCCTCTCGTACCGAGCAGCAGGCTGCGGCAGTCGTGCAGACCGCCGCCAGTATGGAAGAGCTCACCGCCACGGTGAAGAACAACGCCGATAACGCCCGTCACGCCAGCCAGCTGGCGGCCGAGGCCTCGCAGACTGCGACCCAGGGCGGACGGGTGATGCGCGACGTGGTCAGCACCATGAGCGATATCAACACCAGCTCGCAAAAAATCACCGATATTACGGCGGTGATCAACAGCATCGCCTTCCAGACCAATATTCTGGCCCTCAACGCAGCCGTGGAAGCGGCGCGCGCCGGGGAGCAGGGGCGGGGCTTTGCGGTGGTGGCCAGCGAAGTGCGCAGCCTCTCCCAGCGCAGCTCTCAGGCGGCGAAGGATATCGAGCAGCTGATCAGCGAGTCGGTCTCCCGCATCTCTACCGGCAGCGAGCTGGTGGCGAAAGCCGGGCAGACCATGGAGCAGGTGGTGGATTCCGTCACCCGCGTAAATGACATCATGGGCGAGATCTCCTCGGCCTCGGAAGAGCAGAGCCGTGGTATCGAGCAGATCTCCCGGGCGGTGATGGAGCTGGATACCACCACCCAGAAGAACGCCTCGCTGGTAGGCGCCTCGTCGACGGCGGCAGGGGCGCTGGAAGATCAGGCCCGTCTGCTGGAGTCGCTGGTGGCGGCGTTCCGTCTGGAACAGCGCGCACAGATGGCATAAAACAAAACCGGCAGCCTGGGCTGCCGGTTTTTTTATCACTCGAAGCGATACGAGACGGAAAGGCCCACCCCATAGTTACGCCCCGGTGCCGGTTCGTAGTAACGCCCGTTTGATTCGTTCACAATCACCGAGCCGACATACTCTTTGTCGAACAGGTTATCCACGCGACCAAAGATGTCCATGCCCCAGTTGCCCATATTCAGCTTATAGCCGGTGTTCAGACCCACAACGGTATAAGAGGGCGCTTTGGCGCTGTTTTCGTCATCAGCTTCGATGTCGCTCATATAACGCACATCCGATCCCGCATACCACCCCTCGACCGGCTGCCAGCCAAAGGAGGCATAGCCCATGTTGCGGGCAATGCCCGGCATCCGGTTGCCGTTACAGTCGCTATCGCCACAGACGTTGGTGCGATAGGTGGCATCCAGATAGGTCCACGCCATTTTCAGCTTCCAGTTTTCAGCAAACTGCTGATCCAGAGAGAGCTCCACCCCCTGACGGCGGGTTTTACCGGCGTTTTTATAGCTGGTGCGGCCGCCCGCGCTGGCGTCAACGACGATCTCATCGTCGGTATCGGTACGGAACAGCGCCGCAGTGAACAGGCCATTGCCGATGCGCGTTTTGCTTCCCACCTCGTAGGTGTTGTTGGTGGATGGCTTGAGGCCAAAGTTCAGGCCGCTCTGGTTATCGGAACGGTAGGAGAGCTCGTTGATGGTCGGGGTCTCAAACCCGCGGCCCGCGGCGGCATAGAGGTTCCAGGCGTCGGTTACGCGGTACTTCAGCGCCCCGGCCGGGAGCCATTTGTGGTAGCTGGCCTCACCGCTGTCGTCGCCGTTAGCGCCCTGCACGTAGTGGTCGTTAGAGTCGAACCACACGGAGCTGTAGCGCACGCCCGCGTCGAGGGAGAGCTTCTGTGTCAGCTGCCAGTTGGTTTGCAGGTAGGGATCGACGTTCCACATCAGGTTGCGCTCATCGCGGCGCTTCGCCCCTTTCTGGCCATAATCCGGCACGCCGTTGTTCATCACGAAGTTTTCATACCCGCGACGATCTTCGCTGAGGTTTTCGTAATTCAGACCGGTGGTGAAGGTCATCGGCACCAGCAGCTCACCACGGTGAGTCCAGCGGGTGTCGATCCCCTGATAGTGGCGCTGCATGTCGATCACGCCGCCGGCGTGAGTAGGGCGCAGCTGTGGCTGGTAGGGAATCGACTGATACTGGGTCATCTCACGTTCACCGGCGTAGGCCATCACGCTGAGGTCGTCCTGGGCGCTGAGCTGGCGCTCATAGCGCAGGCCCGCCTGGGTCTGCTTGATGGTTTTGCGGGTGTTGTACTGATCGCCGCGCGGCGACTGGCGCGGGTTATCCCGCCACTCCTGATAGTCCAGCCCGCCGGGATCGTTGGCTTTCATATCCACGCTGTTGAAAATCAGGCTCAGCTTGCTGGCGTCGTCGATGCGTACGCCCAGCTTGGCGTTGGCGAGATTTTTACGCGCGCCGCTGTGGTCGCGATAGCCGTGGGTGGTGAAGCGGGTGGTGGAGACGGTGTAATCCACATCCCCCGGCTGGGTGCCGTCGCCCATCGCGCCGGTGGCCTTCAGACCGTAGCGCCAGCTGCCGTAGCTGCCGTAATAGCTGCTGGCCTCGACGGTGTTCGGCTCACGCCCGGTTTCGGTGGTCATGTTTACCACTCCGCCGGAGGCGTTGCCATAGAGGGCGGAAAACGGCCCGCGCAGCACTTCCACGCTCTCAATGCTGTTGAGATCGATATTCGAGGTTTGCCCCTGACCATCCGGCATCGTCGCCGGGATACCGTCCACATAGAGACGAATGCCGCGCACCCCAAAGGTGGAGCGGGCGCCAAAACCTCGGGTTGAGAGCTGGAGATCCTGGGCGTAGTTCTGTCGGTTCTGGATCTGTAATCCCGGCACGCTGCCGAGGGATTCAGAGAGGTTAATGCGCGGGGTCGCATGACGTATATCCTCGCCGTTAACCACGCTGACCGCGGCAGGGGTATCTAACTCTGAGAGCGATTGTGGTGACGCGCTGACGATCATGGTCTGTTCGTCGGCCGCCATCGCTGCGACAGGGGCTAAAACAACAGGAACCAACAGCAGGGGGAGCGTTGCCCTGCGGGCAGAAAAGATTTTCATGAATTAAAAAACCGCTTAAAAGAAAGACGAACCAAATGGAACATGTGCGGGTATGGTAAATCTTTTGTAAATATTTTGAAAACCATAACCGCACGTAGCGTTAACCCAAGTGTAGGTTAAATCAGCGAATAAGCTTGATGCGATCAAGAATTACTCCACAATGAGATAAATAATGATTACTATTCTCATCCATAATCAGGCGAAGCGATGACTTTGCCAGCCGGAAGCGATGTCAGCGGTACCATTTACTCGAAAGGGAGTTGTTATGAATTTACGTCACCTGTGCTCGCCGCGTCTGCGTAGCTCACTGCTGTTGGGGTCTTTGCTGGTAGCCGGTTCTTTTAATGTTCATGCCGCAGAAGAGATGCTGCGTAAAGCAGTGGGTAAAGGCGCATATGAAATGGCCGTCAGCCAGCAGGAAAATGCGCTGTGGGTTGCCACCACCCAGAGCCGCAAAATGGATAAAGGTGGGGTGGTCTACCGCCTCGATCCGCTGACGCTGGAAGTGACGCAGGCCATTCATAGCGACCTGAAGCCGTTTGGCGCCACCATCAATAACGCCACCCAGACCCTGTGGTTTGGTAACACCACCAACAGTGCGGTAACGGCCATTGACGCGAAAACCGGTGACGTGAAGGGCCGTCTGGTGCTGGACGATCGTAAGCGCAGCGAGACTGTGAAACCGCTGCAACCGCGTGAGCTGGTGGCGGATGACACCACGAACACCGTCTATATCACCGGTATCGGCAAAGAGAGCGTGATTTGGGTGGTGGACGGCGAAACGCTGAAGCTGAAAGAGACCATTACCGGCACCGGCAAATTCAGCACCGGTCTGGCGCTGGATGCCCAGGCGAAGCGTCTCTACACCACCAACGGTGACGGCGAGCTGGTGACCATCGACACCGCGACCCACAAAATCATCGCGCGTAAGAAGTTGCTGGACGACGGTAAAGAGCACTTTTACCTGAACCTGAGCCTGGATGTTAAGGGCCAGCGTGCGTTCATCACCGACTCTAAGCAGCCGGAAGTGCTGGTTGTCTCCCTGAAAGATGGCAGCATCATCAACAAGGTGGCAGCCCCGGAATCTCTGGCGGTGCTGTTTAACCCGGCCCGGGACGAAGCCTACGTCACCCACCGTGAGGCGGGCAAGGTGAGCGTGATTGACGCCAAAACCTACAAAGTGACCAAAACGCACGACACGCCGACCTTCCCGAACAGCCTGGCGCTCTCCGCCGACGGCAAAACCCTGTACGTGACGGTGAAGCAGAAGTCGACCCGCCAGCAGGAAGCCACCCAGCCTGATGACGTGATCCGTATCGCGCTGTAAGTTCAGTGCCGGGTGGCGGCTGCGCCTTACCCGGCCTACGAATGTATGCGGGTTTTGTAGGCCCGTGCAAGCGCAGCGCCGCCGGGCAAAAAGGCGGGTGCGGCTTCGCCTTTATTGCGCGCGCTGGCACAGGCCGCTTGCCAGGTGCGTAAATACCTTAATAATGTCCGGCAGCGCCTTCTGCGGATCCTGGCTGGCGGCGATCCACAGTGCGGCATTCATGGCCGCGCTGTTTAACATATAGGCCGCAGCGCCCGCATCCACAGGCTTAATCACGCCGCGTTCGAGCATCTTGAGGATGCTCTGGCGCGTCGATTCAAGGCAGCTTAACTGACCGGGCCACTGGGCGGGATCGCCGAGAAAAGCGGGGCCATCAAGCAGCACGATGCGTCGCACCTCCGGGTCAAGCGCCATTTTGATATAGGCGATCCCTTCCGCCAGCAGTCTTTCCCAGTCATCACTCACATCAGCGGCCTCAGCCTTCGCACGCTGTGCCATATCTCGATCTATCTGGTCGACAACGGCGGCGAGTAGCCCCTTTTTATCACCAAAATTGTGGTACAGCGCCCCGCGGGTAAGGCCGACGCTGGCGGTTAATTCATCCATGGATGCGGCGGCAAAGCCGTTTTCCGCAAAGGCTTTCCGTGCAGCCATCAGCAGTTTTGCACGGTTCTCTTCCATCGTTTCGCTGCGGCGTCTGGCAACCATAATCTCTCCATCTTCATTTGACATACGCGGCGTATGTGTGATTAATTTGACATACGCCGCGTATATTAAATCATCTTTATGCGCTGCGCTTTGCCTTTTCCAACGTTGATACAGTACAGGATACCTTATGATCCAGCGCGAACCGGTTTTCCCCGCTAACCGTCATGCTCTTTATGAAGAACACGGTTATTCTGCCGCCATCCGTTCCGGCGATTTGCTGTTTGTTTCGGGTCAGGTAGGAAGCCGCGTCGATGGCACCCCCGAGCCCGATTTCGCCGCTCAGGTGCAGCTTGCGTTTGATAATCTTAAAGCAACCCTTGCCGCGGCGGGGTGTACCTTTGACGATCTGATTGATGTGACAACCTTCCACACTGATCCTGAGAATCAGTTCCCGACGATCATGCAGGTCAAACAGGCGATTTTCCCGCAGGCCCCTTATCCGAACTGGACCGCCGTCGGTGTCACCTGGCTTGCCGGATTTGATTTCGAAATTAAGGTCATCGCGCGCATCCCTGCTCCGGTTGTGTAGGCCCCGGGCAAAAAAAAGGGAAGGCATTTGCCTTCCCTTTTTAATTGAAGCGATTAACGCGACGTCTCTTCCACCAGCGGACCGTCGAGCTTGCCTTCATCCGGGTGCTTTGGCGCGGTGCTGTGGACCGCATGTACGCGCTTGCGCACACCGAACCAGCCCGCCACCAGCAGGATCGCCAGCAGCGGGATGGTGGCGATGGTGTAGGTGCCGTTCGGATAGTCGAACGCCATCAGCACCAGCACGCTGAACAGGAAGAGCAGGGTCAGCCAGGAGGTGACCGGCGCGCCCGGCATTCTGAAGCTTACCGGAGCGGCGGTGCCTTCTTTGATCGCCTTGCGCAGACGCATCTGGCACACCACGATAAAGGCCCAGGAGGCGATAATGCCCAGCGCCGCAACGTTCAAGACAATCTCAAAGACCTGGGACGGCACCAGATAGTTCAGGAATACGCCAAAGACATAGACCACCAGCGTCGCCAGAATGCCCGCGTATGGCACCTGCTGCTTGCTCATTTTCGACATAAACCGCGGTGCGGAGCCGCCCATCGACATGGAGCGCAGAATACGGCCCGTGGAGTAGAGACCGGAGTTCAGGCTGGAGAGCGCCGCGGTCAGCACCACGATGTTCATGATGCTGCCCACGTACGGCACGCCGAGCTTCGAGAAGAAGGTCACGAACGGGCTCTGGCCTGCCTGATAGGCATTCCACGGCAGGAGCAGAACCAGCAGCACCACGGAGCCGACATAGAAGAGGCCGATACGCCAGATCACGCTGTTAATCGCTTTGGGTACGGTTTTCTCCGGCTCTTTACATTCGCCCGCCGCGGTGCCCACCAGTTCAATGGAGGCAAAGGCGAACACCACGCCCTGGACCAGCACCAGGGCAGGCAGCAGGCCGTGCGGGAAGAAGCCGCCGTTATCGGTGATCAGGTGGAAGCCGGTCATGTTGCCATCCAGCGTTTTGCCGCTGCCGAGGAACACGGTGCCCACCACCAGGAAGATGACGATCGCCAGCACTTTTACCAGCGCAAACCAGAACTCCATCTCAGCGAACCACTTTACGCCGATCATGTTCATGGTGCCGACAATCGCCAGCGCGCCAAGGGCAAACACCCACTGCGGCACATCGCCAAACGCGCCCCAGTAGTGCATATAAAGGGCCACGGCGGTGATATCCACGATCCCGGTCATCGCCCAGTTAACAAAGTACATCCAGCCCGCCACGTAAGCGGCTTTCTCACCGAGAAACTCACGGGCATAAGAGACGAAGCTGCCGCTGGACGGACGGTGTAACACCAGCTCGCCAAGGGCACGCAGAATAAAGAAGGAGAAGATCCCGCACACCAGATAAACCAGTGCCAGAGCCGGGCCAGCCATCTGCAGACGTGCGCCTGCACCTAAAAACAGCCCGGTACCGATAGCGCCGCCGATGGCAATCATCTGCACCTGACGGTTGCCCATCGCCTTGTGATAGCCCTCTTCGTGGGCGTTCAACCAGCGACGTTTCGCAGCGTGATGATCGGCTGCGCTTTTATTGCTTGTTTTCATTGAGTTACCTGTTTGCCTGTCTGAATCAAGAACATCGTGTCCATAACCGGCGGTCGACAATACAAACGATTGCTCTCGCGCGGAAATATTCTGCCTTTCCAGTCATTCTGCGTATGGATAAGGCAAAACATGGCGAAGCATCCTACCTGCAATTAATAAACGACGCAAAAAATAACGGCGTGAAAGTGATGCATGCTGAAGTAAATATTTTGTGCCGGATAGCAGGCTAGTTTCGACGTAACGCCGCCACCAGTAAGGCAAAGGCGGTGGTGTGCTGGCGGCGGCTGGGGTAGTAGAGGTGGTAGCCATCAAACACCGGGCAGTATGCCTCCAGCGTACGGACCAGCCGCCCACGATCGATGGCCTCCTGCGCTGTTTCCTCCGGGACATAGGCCAGCCCCAGGCCCGCCTGTGCGGCATCCAGACGCTGGGGCAGGCTATTCAGGATAAGCTGTCCCTCTACCCGGACGCGGATCTCCTCTCCCTTATGGACAAACTCCCAGGCATACAGGCCACCCCGCGTCGGCAGGCGCATGTTGATGCAGCGGTGATTCGCCAGCTGCTCGGGGGTTTGCGGTTCACCGTAGCGGGCAAAATAGTCCGGAGAGCCGACCACTGCCATCCGCATGTCCGGCGCGATGCGCACCGCAATCATATCCTTCGCAACCTGCTCCCCCAGGCGCACCCCGGCATCAAAACGCCCGTCGACGATATCCGTCAGGCCGTTATCTATCGTCACCTCTACATTGATGTCCGGGTACTGAACCATAAAGGGTTTGAGCACCGGCCACAGCACCGCGCTCATCGCATGCTCCCCTGCGGTGATGCGGATATTACCCGCCGGTATATCCCGCATATTGCGCAGCGCGGTTAGCGCCTGTTCCATCTCCAGCAGGTGGGGGCTTAAGCGCATAATGAGCTGCTCGCCCGCTTCGGTGGGGGCCACGCTGCGGGTGGTTCGGGTAAGCAGGCGCATATCCAGCCGGGCTTCGAGGTTGCGCATGGCATGGCTGAGGGCAGACTGGGAGACGCCAAGTTGGGCCGCAGCGCGGGTAAAACTGCGCTCCCGGGCGACCACCATAAATGACAGCAAGTCGTTAAAGTTCTCTTTCAGCATCAGGATTTCCGGATATATGAATTTGATTCATCATTCCTTTCTGATTATGCAGTCTAATCCTCCCCACCGGCATGCGCTACTGTTAACGCAACAGCAAACGAGGAGTCAGCATGAAAATTATCCGCAGCGGTTCATTACCTTCCGTCCGGGGACCAGAGGCCTGGTTTACCGGCACCGTACGTATCGACGCACCTTTTCAGGCCACCGAGCCCGCGAAAGTGGGCGGGGCGACCGTCACTTTTGAACCCGGAGCGCGCACCGCGTGGCATACGCATCCGCTGGGGCAGACGCTGATCGTTACCCAGGGTCGCGGCTGGCTACAGGCGTGGGGTAAAGAGGCTGAAGTCCTGAATCAGGGCGATATCGCCTGGATCCCACCGGGCGTTAAGCACTGGCACGGTGCCTGCGCGCAGACCGCGATGACCCATATCGCCATCGCCGAAGCGGTGAACGGCAGCCCGGTGGACTGGCTGGAGAAAGTCACCGACGAGCAGTATCCGCAGGGGTAGAAAATCGGTTTTTGATAAAGGTGATCAGCGAAACGCCATTGGGATGCACAATGGCGTGCAGCGCCCGGGTATAGTCAAGCACCAGCCCGGGCGTCCAGGCCATATTGGTGGCGCGTTTGCGCAGCTGCGCGGCGATCCACAGCTCCGGAATGAGCAGCAGCCGCAAAAAACCGCCCCGGGTACAGCGCTCTTTCAACACGCCATCCAGAGCCGCTTCAAGGGCATACGCCACACTGCTGGAGCAGTTGCGCCAGGTGAGGTTATAGGTTTCGGTCTGGCGGTACTGCGTCCAGAAACTGTTAAGCGACGCCGCATTAAAAATGGAGAAGTGGATTTTGCGGTCGGACTCGCACCAGATCCCCGCCTCATAGCGATAGTCAGGTTGGTATTTCCCCGCCACGGTGTTCGCCTCCACCGCTTTGAGCAGATTAAAAAACTCGGAGGGGGAACGGTCGATCTCCGCTGCCGGATAGAGGCTGATGTAGAGGTGGGGAGGGCACTCCAGCGCCGCATGGCCGGTGGATATCACCCCGTTGGCATCCACGGCGGCGATATAGCGGTTAATGACCGGGCGCGGCAGGGTCTGCTGTTTTGCCGATCCTTCCGGGGTCCAGACATGCACAATCAGCTGATTGCCCGGCGTGTTTGTCACGGTGGGCGGCAGCGCCTCGCGCCGGGCGGGGATCAACGTCTGCGGGGCGAGAATATCAAATACCGAGCGGCCATGACGGACCTGCCGCATCCGCAGGGAGAGGAGCACCGACTGCACCCCGCCGGTGAGCATGACCATGCCGATAAACTGCGAGACGGTGCCGTCATGCTGCGTTGGAAAGGGCAGGAACAGAAAAATGGCGAACAGGATCTGTGCCACCCCCGCGAGCAGCGCTCGCCGCCAGTGGGTAAAGCGCACCACCACAGCAGAGGCGATGGTGAACAGGCCGGTAATGAAGTACGCCAGCCCAAAGACGATGGCCAGCGCCAGCGTGCCGTCGTGGCGTCCGGATAAAATCAACATGGCGATGAGCAGGAACAGACCGCCCTTGAAGTAAAAGATGCCGCGCTGGGTTCCTTTCGCCGCCGACCCTAATGTCAGGGATACCAGACTGTCGAGCAGCAGAAACAGGCCAAAGATATGCAGCGGAAAGTGCAGCCCGCCCTGCAAGCCATCGATAAAAATGGCCAGCCCAAGCCCGCCCCAGAGCACACCCGCCAGCATAAAGTAAGGTGCCGCTTTCCGGACAAATGCCGCACCGGCGAGCAAAAAGGCGATCTGCAGCATCGTTAAACCTCCCCCTGCGGCGTGGTCTGAAACAGGCTTCCTCTCTCGCCGGACCAGAAGGCGACAATCACCGGGCGATCTTTATCCGCCATCAGCAGCATATTGCGCTCTGTTATCGACACCGGTGGGCGGTCCGCCAACGCCAGGCTAAAACGAAAGGGCTCGGTTACGGGCTGACCCTGCGCCACCGCCTGCCAGCGGGCAACCATCTGTTGCTTCTGCTTTGCATCGGGAACCCGGGCGAGCAGGGCTTCCCGGCTGGTGAGAGGGGCTAATGCGGCACTTAGGCGCGGGTCGGCATGAGACTCCCAGAGCAGACGACCACTTTCAGGATCCAAAGAGTACGCCACGCCCTGAAAACGGCCATCCCCTGGACGGTGTGTTTTCTGGGCGCGGATAAAGACCAGCAGCAGGGCGGCCGCGGAAAGGTAGCACTGTGCCAGCAATATCGACTCTTCCGGCGTCAGGCGGGCAAAATAGAAGGGGCCGGTCTCCCGCCATGAGGCGTAGATAACCACCGCGCTAAAGAGAATAAAGGCCAGCGACGCCAGACGATTACCGCACACCACGGTGGTTGCGGTCAGCAGGATCAACGGCAGGCAGGCCAGGGAGTAAATCAGGGCGATATTGTCGCCGCGATCGGGCACATCGCTAAAGATGAACAGGGTCGCCAGCAGTATTGCGAACCAATCATGGTGGTCAGTTGCGCTTCGGTCTGCGCTACCATATCCACCCCGGCGTTGACGCTGGCGACGTTTTTCTCGATAAGCGCGGCGATCTCCTTTGCCGCTGACGCGGAGTGCTGGGCCAGATTACGCACCTCGGCAGCCACCACCGCAAAACCGCGTCCAGCTTCACCGGCGCGGGCCGCTTCCACCGCGGCGTTGAGCGCCAGAATATTGGTCTGGAAGGCGATCCGGTCGATCACCGCGATGATATCGACGATCTGGCCGTTATCCTTTGATACCGACTGCATCACGCCGATGGTTTGCTTCATCACGGCTTCGCCACGGTACGCGCTGGCGCTGGTCTGGTCCGCCATCTGGATAGCCTGTTCTGCCGTATCTGCGGTCTGCTGAACCGCGCTGGCTATCTCTTCCACTGCCGCGGCCGTCTGCTGCAGATCGTCCGCCGTCTCTTCGGATCGCGCCTGCAGGGCATCGCCTTCCTTCGCCACCTGCTGGCTGATAGCGCGGATGCCGCTGATTTGCGTTCCTACATCATCCACCAGCGAATTGAGGTTTAAACCGGACTGATTAACCAGTCGCATCATTAAGCCTATTTCGTCGACACGTTCAAAATGGGTATAGTCCGTTTTGCGCCCGGAAACCACGCACTGCATCTTTTTGACAATGGTTTTTAACGGGCGACAAATCTGGGCATTAAGAAACAAGCCCTGCAAAATAAAGAGGAGCCCCAGCGCCGCAATTTGAATTAATCCGCCGGGGAGAGATAAAGAAACGACAAAGGCGAGCAGGGCGGTTATCCCAAGGGAGTAATTAATCCGTTTTGCCGTGCTGAGCCGTTTGAAAAGCGAGAGAAAGGAAAATAGACCCCGACGAACCAGCACCCCTTTATAAAAGCGGTGGCCTTTTACCTGATTATTACGCACCCGCTCATAGAGCGCTTCACTGGCATCTATCTCATGGCGCGCGGGAATATTGCGTACCGAGATATAGCCGGTAAGCGTGTCATTCTGATAAACCGGCGTGACGTTGGCGCGCACCCAGTAGTGATCCCCGTTATGGCGGCGGTTCTTCACCAGTCCCGTCCAGCTCTCCCCCTCGTGCAGGGTAAACCACATATCGGCAAACGCCTCTGCAGGCATATCCGGGTGGCGGATCACATTATGAGGTTCACCAATAAGATGTTCTTCTTTATAACCGCTGGCATCAATAAAGGCTGAGTTCGCGTAAGTAATATGGCTCTGGATATCGGTGGTCGACATTAAGGTCGAGCCTTCGTTAAGCAAATACTCGTTTTGTGTAACGTGATTGTTACGCCTCATAAATAACTCCGGGGTGATGTCTGCGTAAAGCGAAGCCGCCCAAAAAAGTTCAGGCAAGGTAAAATTGTTATTCTTAAATATTACGACGGGCGTATTCTCCACAAAATTTAAAAAATTATAAAGCGCCTGAATTAACTATTTTTTTCAGTCTCATGTTGGCTCATGTAATAAAAATGCAATTAATAAATTGCAGGCGAAAAACAGAGCGGTAAATAAATCGACTTAAGCCAAATGAAAAGGGGTTAATCAAGCCATGATGTAAATCACACCTTTCGAAATAGCGTTTCATTAACAAGGATAAAACATTATCATGGTTAATAACGGTTATCCGATCAACAGGTGAGACGATGAAAATTAATATTATTGGCACCAGCGGTAGCGGCAAAAGCACGCTCGCCCGCCGGATCGCCACGGAACTGGCGCTGCCCTGTATCGAAATGGATACCCTCTACTGGCTTCCGGAGTGGCAGGGCACCCCGGACGATATTCTCGTTGCGAAGCTGGAAGCCGCCCTCAACGTGACCCCTGGCTGGGTGCTGGACGGCAACTATAACCGCACCCGGCCCATAAAATGGCGCGACGTGGATCTGGTGGTGTGGGTGGATTACGGCCTGGCGCGCACCCTGCGTCAGGCGGTGACGCGGGCGGTAAAGCGCGCCTGGACGCAGCAGGAGCTGTGGCCCGGCACCGGCAACCGGGAGAGCTTTCGCCGCTCCTTTTTGAGTCGCGAGTCGATCCTGCTCTGGACGCTGAAAACCTGGCGCAGCAACCGGGCGCGCTACGAGGCGGATATGCGCAACCCCTCTTATGCCCATATCCGCTTCGTCCGCATCACCACCCGACAACAGGCCGAAGCGCTGCTCGCGGAGCTACGTGCAGCGCGCTAACCCGTCGCGGTATTTCTGAAATATGGCAAACCAAATGTAAATTAATTGTTTCTCAGCGGTGAAATCGCCCCTTAATAATGGCGACATGTTTAATCAAACGAGATTGCAACATGTCCTGGCGAATCAGCATTCTGGATAAAAGTCCTGTCGCAGAACACGAAACGGCCGCCGATGCGCTGGCCCGCACCCTGAGCCTGGCGCAGCAGGCGGAGACGCTGGGTTATCACCGCTTCTGGATTGCCGAACACCACAACACCCCGCAACTGGCGAGCCCGTCCCCGGAGCTGCTGATTGCCTGGATCCTCGGACAGACCCGGCGCATTCGCGTCGGCTCCGGCGGGGTCATGCTGCAACACTACAGCCCCTACAAAGTGGCGGAAAACTTCAACCTGCTGGCGGCCATTGCCCCTGGGCGCGTGGATCTGGGCGTCGGCAAGGCACCCGGCGGACTGCCGCTCTCGACAAAGGCGCTCCAGCTCGGCCTCAATCCGCAGGAGAAGGGCGATTTCGCTACACAGCTGGCGCAGCTGGATGGCTGGATCAACCCAGGTTCAGAGGAGGGGGCGGTGCGTGCCACCCCGCGGCCACAGGTGCCTGCCGCCGGTTTTCTGCTGGGTGCCAGCGTGGAGAGCGCGCGTCTCGCCGCCCGCCTCAACTGGGACTTTGTTTTTGCCGCCCATCTGAATGGCGACCCCGATCTTCTGCGTGAGGTCATTGAGACCTGGCGCGCCCACAGCGCCCGGGATGTCATTGTCGCGGTGCAGGCCATTGTTGCTCCCACACAGGCGCAGGCCGAGTCGCTGGCAAGCGCAGTAGAAGTGTGGGGCGTTGAGCTGGCCAACGGCCAGCGGGTGACCGTCGCCAGCGAAGAGCAGGCCTACGCCTTTGCCCGCCAGGCGAACAGCGAGCCGCTGCGCATCGCTCGTCGCGCTCAGTCCCTGCTGGTGGGCACAGCGGAGTTGGTGCTCGAACAGCTGGAGGCGTTGCATCAGCAGTGGGGTATTGACGAGTTCATCATCGATACCCCGGTGGCCGACGGCGCTGCGCGGGTGCAGTCCCTGCGTCTGCTGGCCCAGGCCCGCCAGCAACGGGAGGTGGCGGTATGAGCCTGGAGCAACAGCTGATCGCCTGGCGCCGCGAGCTGCACCAGAACCCAGAACTCTCCGGGGAAGAAGTCCAGACCACCGCCCGTCTGCGTCAGTGGCTGGGTGACGCCGGGATCGCCATCCTGCCCTATGACCTGCAAACCGGCGTGGTCGCCGAGGTGGGGAGGGGTGAAAAACAGATTGCCCTGCGCGCCGATATCGACGCCCTGCCAATTGAAGAGCGCAGCGGCGTAGCTTTTACCTCCCGGCACCCTGGCGTGATGCACGCCTGCGGCCACGACATTCACACCAGCGTGATCCTCGGCGCCGCCTTGCAGCTGAAAGCGCGGGAAGAGGCGCTCAATGGCCGGGTGCGGATCCTGTTCCAGCCCGCGGAGGAAAACTTCGGCGGCGCCAAAAGCCTGGTGCGCGCCGGTGCCCTGCGCGACCTCAGCGCCATCTTCGGCATGCATAACGAACCCGGTCTGCCGGTGGGACACTTTGCTACCCGCGGCGGCCCGTTCTACGCCAACGTTGACCGCTTTGTGTTGCGCATTACCGGTAAAGGCGCTCACGCCGCCCGTCCTCATGAAGGTCACGACGCCATCGTGACCGCCAGCCAGCTGGTGACGGCCCTGCAAAGCGTTGCCAGCCGCAACGTTAACACCCTCGACTCGGTGGTACTGAGCGTGACGCGCATTACCGGCGGCAACACCTGGAACGTACTGCCGGAGCACGTCGAGCTGGAAGGAACCCTGCGCACCCATCGCACCGAAGTGCAGCAGAACGTGAAGGCCCGGGTAGCTGAGATCGCCGCCGGATTCGCCAGCGCCTTTAATGCGCAGATCGACATCACCTGGTATGCCGGGCCTACCGCGCTGGTCAACGACGCCACCTGGGCCGAGTTTGCCACCTCGGTGGCGCGGGAGACCGGCTACGAGACGCAGCAGGCGGAGCTGCATATGGGCGGGGAGGATTTCGCCGTCTATCTCCAGCAGATCCCCGGTGCCTTTGTCAGCATCGGCAGCGCCAGCCCCTATGGATTGCATCATCCGGCCTTTAACCCGGACGAAGCCCTCATCGCACCCGCCGCGCGCTATTTCGCCCGGCTTGCAGAAAAAGCACTGAATCAACTTTAAGGGTAAGGAGTCACTATGACCGCAACACGACAGCTGCGTCTGGGCACGATATTGCATGGCGCGTCGGGGAATATGTCGGCCTGGCGCCACCCGGCAGCAATCGCCGATGCCAGCATCAATTTTGATTTCGTCAAAGAGACGGCCCTGAAGGCCGAAGCGGGCAAGCTCGACTTTATCTTTGTTGCGGATGGCCTCTACATCAACGAGAAGTCGATCCCGCATTTTCTCAACCGCTTTGAGGCCCTGACCGTGCTGTCGGCGCTGGCGACCGTCACCTCCCGGCTGGGGCTGGTGGGGACATTATCCACCTCCTATAGCGAGCCGTTCACCGTGGCGCGCCAGTTCGCCAGCCTCGATCACCTGAGCCATGGCCGGGCGGGCTGGAATGTGGTCACTTCGCCGCTGGAGGGGTCAGCAAAAAACTTCTCCCGGGATAAGCACCCGGAGCACGCCCTGCGTTACCGCATTGCCGACGAATATCTCGACGTGGTGAAAGGGCTGTGGGACTCCTGGGAGGGCGACGCCTTTGTGCGTAACAAAGCGACCGGGCAGTTCTTCGATCCGCAAAAGCTGCACACCCTCGATCACCACGGGGATTTCTTTAAGGTAGCCGGGCCGCTGAATATTGGCCGCACACCGCAGGGCAGGCCGATTGTCTTCCAGGCTGGGGCCTCGGACGACGGCAAAAGGCTGGCGGCGAAACATGCCGACGCCATCTTTACCCACCATGACACCTTTGACGAAGCCCGGGCGTTCTGGCACGACGTGAAAAGCCAGCTTAAACAGCATGGCCGTCGGGAGGACGAACTGCATATCTTCCAGGGGGTAAGCGTCATCGTCGGGAAAGATGATGACGACGTGGAGCAGCAGTACCAGACCACCGCCGCGCTGGTCTCCATCAACGATGCCCTGAACTATCTTGGCCGTTACTTTGAGCATCACGATTTCAGCCAGTATCCGCTGGACGAGGCCTTCCCGGACATTGGCGACCTGGGGAAAAACAGCTTCCGCAGCACCACCGACGAGATCAAGCGCAACGCCCGGGAGCGCAACTTAACCCTGCGTCAGGTGGCGCTGGAAGCCGCCTCGCCGCGCCCGCGTTTTTCCGGCACCCCGGAGCAGGTGGCCGATGGCTTACAGCAGTGGTTTGAAGGCCATGCGGCGGATGGCTTCATTATTCAGGGCGGTACGCCGGATACCTTCCCGCGCTTTGTTGACCAGGTGGTGCCGCTGTTGCAGGCGCGCGGCCTGTTCCGCACTGAATACCCCGGCACCACCCTGCGCGAGAGTCTGGGTTTAGCGCAGCCCGTTAATCAGTTCACAAAACAATAAGAGAACTTGCCATGAAACAATCATCGCTTATTCTGGCGCTTGCGCTGGCCTTTACCCCTGCCGTCTGGGCAGAGAACGTCACAATTAACGGCACCGGGGTGAGCCTCGAGGCTAACAAAACGCCGATCAACACGGCAAAAAATCCCCTGGCCATCGCCCAGTTGCCCGCCAGTTTTAAACCGGTGGAGCCGGGAAAATTCACCGTGGCGATTGCCGGGCTGAGCCAGCCGCCGCTGACGGTCTTCGCCGATGACAACAAAACCCTGATTGGCAGCGAGGCGGATATCGCCCGTCTGGTGGCCGACAGCCTTGGGCTGGAGCTGAACGTCGTGCCCACCTCCTGGGAAGACTGGCCGCTGGGCGTCGCCTCCGGGAAATACGATGCGGCAATCAGCAACATTACCGTCACCAAAGAACGTAAAGAGAAGTTCGATTTCGCCACCTACCGTAAAGATTCGCTGGGCTTCTACGTGAAATCCACCAGCCCCATCAAGAAACTTGAGAAGGCGGAGGATATCGCCGGGCTGCGGATCATTGTGGGCTCCGGCACCAACCAGGAGGCGATCCTGCTGGCGTGGGATGCGGAGAACCAGAAGAAGGGGCTGAAGCCGTTCACGCCGATCTACACCAAAGATGATGCCGCCCAGACCCTGGCGCTGCAGTCCGGTCGCGCGGATGCCTATTTTGGCCCGAACGTGATTGGCGCATGGAAAGCGGCTCTGAACGGTAAAACCAAACTGGTGGGCAGCGTGGATGGCGGCTGGCCGAAAGCGGCGCACATCGCCGTGACCCTGAAAAAAGGCAGTGGTCTGGCGGAACCGGTGCAGACCGCCCTCAACGGCGTGATCAAGAACGGCGACTACGACAAGGTGCTGAACCGCTGGGGTGAAGGTGTGGAACGCATTCCTCATTCGGAAGTTAACCCGGCTGGTCTTGGCGACTAAGGAGAACCTATGAGCGACCTTTTTCGTGACGTTTCGCCGGAGGATGCCGATCTTCAGCCCATTATTAACGGGCTGTTCGGAGAATACGCGGCGCGCTACGGGGACTACTTCTCTAAAGATGCCGAGGTGGAACTGACCGAGTGGTATCTGGCGCCCCAGGGGCTGTTTATCGTGCTGGAGCGCGACGGAAAGATTATCGCCACCGGGGCCTATAAGCCTTACGACGCGCAGACCGCCGAGATCAAACGTATCTGGACCGACAAATCCTTGCGCCAGCAGGGGCTTGCCGCCAGGGTAGTGCAGGAGCTGGAGCGCCGGGCGAGGCTTGCCGGTTACAGCCAGATCTACCTCACCACCGGCTTTCGTCAGCCGGAAGCGGTGCGGCTCTACCTGAGCCAGGGCTACACGGCGCAGTTCGATCTTAACCGCGACCCGGAAGAGTACAGCCAGCCGCCGTTCGACGGGCGGCTGCGTTTCACCAAAACGCTGGTACGCGAAGCGTTCAGTAAATCAGCTTGAGGAACGACGATGAACAACGTTGAAACCATCAAAGTGGTCCCGGCGCGCTATCCGCTGCGCACCGTGGGAGCGATTGTTGCGCTGTTTGTGCTGGCGGTGGTCATTCAGTCGGTGGCCTTTAACCCGCGCTGGGAGTGGGCGGTGTTTGCCCGCTGGTTCTTCGACCCGGTGATCCTCGAAGGGGTGGGGCAGACGCTGCTCCTGACGCTGATCGGCACCGTACTTAGCGTGGTGTTTGGCGGCGTGCTGGCGCTGGCGCGGTTGTCCTCCTCGTGGCTGTTGAGCAGCCTCGCCTGGGGCTATATCTGGCTGTTCCGCTCCCTGCCGCTGATTGTGGTGCTGATCGTTCTCTACAACTTCTCCTATCTCTACGACACGCTGTCGCTCGGCGTGCCGTTTACCGGCATCACCTGGGGCAGCTTTGAGACCATCAACGTGCTGGGGCAGTTTTCAACGGCGGTGGTCGGGCTGACGCTGGTGCAGAGCGCCTATACCGCGGAGATCATTCGCGGCGGCTTCTTAGGGGTAGATCACGGCCAGTATGAAGCGGCAGCCGCGCTGGGTTTACCGGCCTCACGCCGCACCCTGCGTATCATTCTGCCTCAGGCGCTGCGCACCATTTTGCCTTCCGGGTTTAACGAAATCATCAGCCTCGCCAAGGGCACTGCGATGGTCTACGTCCTGGCCATGCCGGAGCTGTTCTACACCATCCAGATGATCTACAACCGCACCCAGGAGGTGATCCCGCTGCTGATGGTCGGTGCCGTCTGGTATCTGGTGATCACTACCGTGCTCTCGGCCATTCAGCATCTGGTTGAGCGAGGCCTGGCCCGTAGCGAGCGCCGTTCGGCGGTAAACAGCTCCCGCGCCACCCGTACCCGTTCCGTTACCACCCCAACCACACAGGAGCCCGTCCATGCCAGCCTCTCCTGAAGGACATATTTCGATTACCGGTGTGAGCAAGTTCTTTGGCCGCCACAAGGCGCTGGATAACGTCTCGCTGGAGATCCCGCCCGGCTCGGTAACGGTGATCCTCGGCCCGTCCGGCTCGGGCAAATCGACCCTGTTGCGCACCATCAACCACCTGGAGCGGGTTGACGAAGGTTTTATCCAGATTGACGGGGATTACATCGGCTATCGCCGGGAGGGCAACACGCTGTACGAGCTGAAAGAGAAGGCGATCCTCAAACAGCGGGTCAACGTCGGCTACGTGTTCCAGAACTTCAACCTCTTCCCGCACCTGACGGTGCTGGAAAACCTGATTGAGGCGCCCATCGCCCACAAACAGCTGAGCCGTAAAGAGGCCGTCGAGCGGGCTTACGAACTGCTCGACGTGGTGGGGCTGCGGGATAAAGCCGACGCCTGGTCGCGCCACCTTTCCGGCGGGCAGCAGCAGCGCATCGCCATTGCCCGGGCGCTGGCGTTGCGTCCGCGGGTGATGCTGTTTGATGAACCGACCTCGGCGCTGGACCCCGAACTCGTTGGCGAGGTGCTGGATGTGATCAAAAAGCTGGCCCGCTCCGGCACGACGCTGGTGGTGGTGACCCATGAGATCGGCTTCGCCCGGGAAGTGGCGGACCAGGTGGTGTTTATGGTCGACGGCAAAATCGTGGAGCAGGGCAGCAGCGACGAGGTGTTGAACCGACCGTCACACGCCCGAACGCGGCAGTTCCTGTCCAAAGTGCTGTAAGGAGAAAAGATGAAAAAGGAAGTACTGGCGTTACTCATGGTGGTATCCACAAGCCACGCCGCAATTGATTTACAGGCCAACGAACAGCCACTACCGGTGACGGTGGATAAACAGGCGGTGGCGAAGATCCCCGCTAACTACAAATTTGTTGAGCCCGGAACGTTAACCGTCGCCATTTCGGCGCTCAACTCGCCGCCGCTGGCATTGCTGGCAAGCGATAACCGCACCCGCATCGGCAGCGATCCGGATATCGCCAGGCTGCTGGCGGGCAGTCTCGGTCTGAAGCTCAAGCTGGTGCCGACCGCGTGGGAGGACTGGCCGCTGGGCATCACCTCGGGGCGCTACGA
Organism: Leclercia sp. LSNIH8; assembly: GCF_002920195.1. Taxonomy (NCBI): domain Bacteria; kingdom Pseudomonadati; phylum Pseudomonadota; class Gammaproteobacteria; order Enterobacterales; family Enterobacteriaceae; genus Leclercia; species Leclercia sp. LSNIH8. Next base: position 264,428 of record NZ_PQJY01000003.1, read on the forward strand.
CGTGGCGCTGGTGAACATTGCGGTGACCGAGCAGCGTAAACAGAAGTTTGATTTTGCCACCTATCGCGTCGATAACCTGGCCTTCTCGGTAAAATCCACCAGCGAGGTGCAGTCGATTAAAAGCGCCGCCGATCTGTCAGGTAAAAAAGTGATTGTCGGCTCCGGCACTAACCAGGAGCGCATTCTGCTGGGCTGGAACGAGGAGAACAAGAACGCCGGGCGCGAGCCTGCGCTGCCGGTCTACCTGACCGACGACGCCTCCGGCAATCTCTATATCCAGTCCGGCAGAGCGGATGTCTTCTTCGGCCCGCAGTCGGTCTCGGCTTACAAAGCGGCGCTGACCGGCAAAACCCGGGTGGTGGGCTTAGGGCCGAAGAAGGCGTATGTGGCGACCACGACCAAAAAGGGGAACGGACTGGTGTATGCCTTACAGGCCGCTCTCGACGGGGCGATCCAGCGGGGGGAGTACCACAAGGTGCTGGCGCGCTGGGGCGAGCAGGGCGAAGCGGTGACGCAGTCGGAGGTCAATCCGCCAGGCATCACCTACTGATGCTGCTCTACACTTAGGGTTTTGACCCTGAAGTGGAGCGATCATGATCAAAGTGTATGGCGTACCGGGCTGGGGTTCAGCCATCAGTGAGGTGATGCTGACCCTCGCCGACATTCCGTATCAGTTTATCAACGTCGACGGGTTTGATAAGCCGGGGGCAACCCGTGAGCTGCTGGAAAAACTCAACCCGCTGTGTCAGGTGCCAACCCTCGAGCTGGAAAATGGCGAAATCATGACGGAGACGGCGGCGATCGCGCTGATGATCCTCGATCGCTGTCCGGATCTTGCGCCTCCGGTTGGACGCGCGGAGCGCCAGCAGTTTCAGCGCCTGCTGATCTGGCTGGTAGCCAACGTCTATCCCACCTTTACTTATGCCGACTACCCGGAGCGCTGGGCACCGGACGCCCCGGAGCAGTTACAGCAAAACTGCCGTGAATACCGGAAATCGCTCTACCTGTGGCTGGATAATCACCTGAAAGCCACCCCGTATGCTTTTGGCGAGCAGATCACGCTGGTGGACTGCTACCTGTGCGTGATGCGCACCTGGGGTCCGCGCCCGGACTGGTTTGCCGCCAACACGCCGAAGATCACGGCCATCGCCGATAGCGTGTGCAAGCTCCCGAAACTGCACAAGGTGCTAAAAGACAACACTATTCTCTGCTAGTCTGGAATGCTCATTCAAAAGGAGCCCTGCACATGCCACACGTTGATATTAAATGTTTTCCCCGCGACCTGAACCACGAACAAAAAAACGCCCTGGCAGCGGATATCGCCGAGGTGATTACCCGTCATCTGAACAGTAAAGATCGCGCCATTTCCGTGGCCCTGAACGAAGTCGCAGAAGCCGACTGGAAAGCGCAGGTCTGGGATACGGAGATTGGCCCGAAGCTGGATGAGTTGATTAAGAAGCCGGGTTATTCGATGTAAGCCTTTTGCCCGGCCTGCGTGTACTGTACCCGTGTAGGCCGGGTAAGGCGCAGCCGCCACCCGGCGATTCACACATACAGCTCCGGATGTTCCTCCAGCATCGCCAGCATATTATCCCGAATCTCATCCTGCGCCCCGGCCATCCACACCGCCTCCAGCGGCATCCCCATCTGCTCCGCGCCGTTCAGCTGCACAAATTTCACGCCCGGCATCAGATAGCGACTGCTCCAGGCGGGCACAATCGCCAGCCCAATGCCCGCCGCCACCAGGTTGATAATGGTCTGCTTCTCGTCCGCCATCTGTGACACTGTCACTTCAATGCCCGCGTTATGAAAGAGATTCATGGTCAGGTCGTGGCTGTGCGGACGCGAGCGCCGCTCCGGCAGGATCATCGGCATCCCTTCCAGTTCCGCGATATCGACCCTCTCCCGGTCGGCAAACGGATGGCTGGCGGGCAGGGCGAGAATTCCCGGCTCATTGCATAAAAATGCCCGGCCAAACTGGGCGTCGAGCTGCGCGGGCGGGCGGATAAAGACCAGATCCAGCCTGCCGCTTTTCAGCTTCGGCAGCAGATGCACGGTCTTATCTTCGAACAGCTGGATCTCCACATCCGGGTAGTGCTGGCGGAAGAGTTGCAGCAGTCCGGGCAGCAAACCGATGGCCGCGCTGTCGATGGTGCCGACGCGCAAAAGCGGCTGCGACCGGCGTGGATTTTGACGAAATTGCAACATAATCGCGTCGGCATGGGCGAGCAGCTTTCGTGCCTCTTCCCGCAGCAAGACGCCATTCTCCGTCAGCGCTACCCGGCGGGTCGAGCGGGTAAATAGCCGCGTGCCAAGTGCCTCTTCTAAAAGACGAATATTCCTTCCCAGGGCGGAGGGCAGCATATCCAGGCGCTGGGCCGCCTGACCGAAATGCAGGGTTTCGGCTACCGCCAGAAAACAGCGCAGGTGTTGTAGTTCCATTTTGGCTCGCTCGCGATTATTGCATTTTTTTGTATAAACCGATGCGCATGATCATGCAAGAAATATCAGCATACTCATCAGGGCAGCCCGACTGCGTACCCTACAAAATAATTATGAGGAACACCTCACATGACCTGCACAATCGAACAACGGGTAATGCGCAAAATCACCTTGCGCATCGTACCCTTCATCATGCTGTTGTACTTCATCGCCTTCCTCGACCGCGTGAATATCGGTTTCGCGGCGCTCACCATGAACGCCGACCTCGGCTTCTCCCCGGCAGTGTTTGGCTTCGGCGCCGGGATCTTCTTCCTCGGCTATTTTCTGTTTGAGGTGCCCTCCAACCTGATCCTGCATAAGGTCGGGGCGCGCATCTGGATTGCCCGGGTGATGATCACCTGGGGGCTGGTCTCCGGCGGCATGGCCTTCGTGCAGGGTACCACCAGCTTCTACACCCTGCGTTTTCTGCTTGGTGTGGCGGAAGCGGGCTTCTTCCCGGGGATCATCCTCTACTTAAGCTACTGGTTCCCGGCGCAAAAGCGCGCCCAGGTGACGGCCATCTTTATGGCGGCGGCGCCTATCTCCACCGCCCTCGGCTCGCCCATCTCCGCGGCGCTGCTGGAGATGCACGGCATGATGGGCTTTGCCGGTTGGCAGTGGATGTTTGTCCTCGAAGCAGTACCGGCGGTGATCCTCGGCGTGGTGGTGCTGTTCTGGCTCACCGATCGCCCGGAAAAGGCGAAATGGCTCAGCGAAGAGGAGCGCGGCTGGCTGATTGCCACCCTGCAACGCGAGCAGGCGGCAAAACAGGCCACGGCGCAGCATAGCGTCTGGAAGGGGCTGCTGGATAAACGCGTTCTCGCGCTGTCGCTGGTCTACTTCGGCACCTCCGCCGGGCTCTACACCCTGGGTATCTGGTCGCCGCAGATCATCAAAACCCTCGGCGTCTCCTCCATGACCGTTGGCCTGCTCAATGCAATCCCTGCGGTGCTGGCGGTAGCAGCGATGGTGCTCTGGGCGCGTCATTCCGACAGAACCGGTGAGCGCTCCTGGCACGTGATTGCCGCCTGCATCGTGGCTGCGGCAGGGCTGTTTATGGCGGGCAGCACGGCGAGCATCGTTGGGGTGATCCTCGCCCTGACCATCGTTAACTGCGGTATCAGCGCCTCCAAGCCACCGCTGTGGAGCATGCCAACCCTGTTCCTTTCCGGTTCGGCAGCGGCGGCGGGGATCGCCACCATCAACTCCCTCGGCAACCTGGGCGGCTTCGTCGGCCCGTTCATGATTGGCCTGATTAAGCAACAGACCGGCAGTTATACCTGGGGACTGTGGTTTGTCGCCGGGCTGCTGATCCTCTCTTCACTGGTGGTGCTGTGGCTTTCGGCGTCCAGCCGCAAGGCGCAGGCCAACGAAACATTAATTCAGTCAAAACATTAATTTAAGGAAAAAACCATGAAAGATTACGCCATTGCAGCCATCCCCGCAGACGGTATCGGCCCGGAAGTGATCACCGCAGGCGTTGAGGTCTTACACGCGCTGGCCCAGCGTCAGGGAGATATGCGTTTCTCAGTACATACCTTCGAGTGGGGCTCGGACTACTACAAAACCCACGGCGTGATGATGCCGGAGGATGGCCTGGAGCAGTTAAAAGCCTTTGATGCCATCTATTTTGGCGCGGTGGGCGCGCCGGACGTGCCGGATCACATCACCCTGTGGGGGCTGCGCCTGCCGATCTGCCAGGGCTTTGATCAGTATGCCAACGTGCGGCCAACCAAAATTCTGCCGGGCATTCAGTCCCCGCTGCGCAAGGCGGTACCCGGCACCCTCGACTGGGTGATCGTGCGTGAGAACTCGGAAGGGGAATATTCCGGCCACGGCGGTCGTGCGCACCGCGGCCTGCCGGAAGAGGTGGGCACCGAGGTGGCGATCTTCACCCGCACCGGGGTAACGCGCATTATGCGCTACGCCTTCCGCCTGGCGCAGTCCCGTCCGCGTAAGTTGTTAACCGTTGTCACCAAGTCCAACGCCCAGCGCCACGGGATGGTGATGTGGGATGAGATCGCTGCCGAAGTCGCCCGCGAATTCCCGGACGTCACCTGGGACAAGATGCTGGTGGATGCCATGACCGTGCGCATGACCCTGCATCCTGAATCGCTGGATACCATCGTGGCAACCAACCTGCACGCCGATATCCTCTCCGACCTGGCGGGGGCGCTGGCGGGCAGTCTGGGGGTTGCGCCGACCGCCAATATCGACCCGGAGCGGCGTTTCCCGTCGATGTTCGAACCGATCCACGGCTCGGCGTTTGATATCACCGGTAAAGGCATCGCCAACCCGGTCGCCAGCTTCTGGACTGCGGCGCAGATGCTGGAGCATCTGGGGGAAGGGGAAGCCGCTGCACGCCTGATGGCGGCGGTGGAGCGGGTCTGCGCCGAAGGGATCATGACCCCCGACGTGGGCGGCACGTCCAACACCCGCGAGGTCACCCAGGCGGTGATCCGCGCCATTGCAGAAGGCTGATCTATGGCACAACACGACGACAGCGCCCTGCGAGGGGCGCTTACTGAGATCTTCATGGCGGCGGTGAAAAGCGCCGACCCCCATGAGGCGCTGATTAACGCCCTGCCGGCGAAACCGCGCGGGCGCTGCATTGTGGTGGGCGCCGGGAAAGCCAGCGCCGCCATGGCCGCCGCGCTGGAGGCCGCCTGGCCGGATGTGGATCTGCAGGGCGTGGTGGTAACGCGTTACGGGCACGCTGTGCCGACAGAAAAAATCCGTATCGTCGAGGCGGCGCACCCGGTATCCGATGCCATGAGCGAAGTGGCCTCAATGCTGATGATGGAGCAGGTGAAGCACCTCACCGCCGACGACTGCGTGATCGCGCTAATCTCCGGCGGGGGATCGTCCCTGCTGGCCCTCCCGCGCCAGGGCATCACCCTGGCCGACAAGCAGGCGGTGAACAAAGCGCTGTTGAAGAGCGGGGCGACCATCAACGAGATGAACACGGTGCGCAAGCAGCTCTCGGACATCAAAGGCGGACGTCTGGCGCTGGCGGCGCTGCCTGCCCGGGTGATTACGCTTATCATCAGCGACGTACCGGGTGACGATCCCCAGAGCATCGCCTCCGGCCCGACGGTGGCGGACAGCTCCACGCCAGAAGAGGCGCTGGAGATTATCGCCCGCTATGGCCTGAAACTGCCGGAACCGGTAATGCGCGTGCTTCGCACCTCGCGCGCCCCGGTGACGACAGCAGAGATTGACGAGGATATCCGCCTGATCGCCACCCCCTCCGGCGCGCTGGCCGCTGCCGCAGCGGTGGCGCAGAAGATGGGATACACCCCGCTGATCCTGGGGGATGCGCTGGAGGGGGAAAGCGCGCAATTAGGCATTATCATGGCCGGGATTGCGAAATCCGTGAAACAGCACGGCCTGCCGGTAAAAGGCCCGGCGGTGCTGCTGAGCGGTGGAGAGACCACGGTGACGATTGGCGACACGGGATGTGGCCGCGGCGGGCGCAACACCGAGTTCCTTCTGGCGCTGGCCTGTGCGCTGAAGGGCGAGGCGGGGATTTACGCCATCGCCGGGGACAGCGACGGGATTGACGGCACCGAGGATGCGGCGGGAGCAATTGTCACGCCAGATACGCTGGCTCGCACTAATCTGGATGCTAAGACGATGCTGCGCGGGCATGACAGCTACAACTACTTTGCCGCCGCGGGCGATCTGGTGGTAACCGGCCCGACATTAACCAACGTGAATGATATCCGGGTAATAGTGATCGCCTGACAGGAGCAATGCCGGGCGGCGCTGCGCTTGCCCGGCCTGGAACGGCACCGGCCCCGTAGGCCGGGTAAGGCGCAGCCGCCACCCGGCGTTGTTGCGCGTTCTGATTCCCTCACCGTAAATCACCCGTCCCCCCTTTGACAGGGCACTACACTGATCTACATACCTGCACGCGCTAACCCAGCGCGTGTTTGTCATGTCCATAAAATAAGGATGCATCATGATCCGGTCCATTCCTCTCGAACGTTATCGCAACATCGGAATCTCAGCGCATATTGATGCCGGTAAAACCACCACCACCGAGCGCATCCTCTTCTATACCGGGGTGAGCCATAAGATGGGGGAGGTCCACGATGGTGCGGCGATCACCGACTGGATGGCGCAGGAGCAGGAGCGGGGGATTACTATCACCTCGGCGGCGGTAAGCTGCTTCTGGTCTGGCATGGATCGCAGCTATGAGCCGCACCGGATCAATATCATCGACACCCCCGGGCACGTCGATTTCACCATTGAGGTGGAGCGCTCCATGCGGGTGCTGGACGGGGCGGTAATGGTCTACGACTCGGTGGGGGGCGTACAGCCACAGTCGGAAACCGTCTGGCGGCAGGCCAATAAATACCGGGTGCCGCGTATCGCCTTCGTCAACAAAATGGACCGTCCGGGGGCCGATTTCTTCCACGTGGTGCAGATGATGATCGACCGGCTGAAAGCGCACCCGGTGCCGATTGTGATCCCCATCGGCGCGGAGGAGCATTTCACCGGCGTGGTCGATCTGATCAAGATGCGGGCTATCATCTGGGATGACGCCACCCAGGGGATGACCTTTACCTATGCCCCGGTGCCGGATGCGCTACAGGCCACTGCCCGGACCTGGCGGGATAAAATGGTCTCTGCGGCGGCGGAGGCCAGCGACGACCTGATGGATAAATACCTCGACACCAACGAGCTCGACGAGGCAGAAATTATCCGCGGCTTGCGCAAACGGACGGTGGCTGGCGAGATCCAACCGATGCTCTGCGGCAGCGCCTTTAAAAACAAAGGGGTGCAGCGAATGCTCGATGCGGTGATTGAGCTGATGCCGTCCCCCCTCGACGTGCCCGCTATCGACGGCGTGGATGAAAAAGGCCAGCACGCTGAGCGTCACCCCAACGATGACGAACCCTTCTCGGCGCTGGCGTTCAAGCTGATGTCCGACCCCTATGTCGGTCAACTGACTTTTATCCGCGTCTACTCCGGGGTGCTGAAAAAAGGTGACGCGGTCTTTAACCCGGTGAAGGGCAAAAAAGAGCGCATCGGGCGTATCGTCCTGATGCATGCCAACGACCGTCACGACGTCGAGGAGCTGCGCACCGGGGATATTGCCGCCTGCGTCGGGCTGAAAGATGTCACCACCGGCGACACCCTGACCGACCCCAACGCCGTCATCACCCTTGAGCGGATGGAGTTCCCGGACCCGGTGATCTCCCTCTCCATCGAGCCGAAAACCAAAGCTGACCAGGAGAAGATGGGCATCGCCCTGCATCGTCTGGCGGCGGAAGATCCCTCCTTCCATCTGCATACCGATGAAGAATCCGGCCAGACCATTATCTCCGGAATGGGCGAACTGCATCTGGAGATCATCGTCGACCGCATGAAGCGCGAGTTTGGCGTCGAAGCCAATATTGGCCGCCCGCAGGTGACCTACCGGGAAACCATCCGCAAAGCGGTGAACGACGTTGAGGGCAAGTTTGTCCGCCAGTCCGGCGGCAAAGGGCAGTACGGCCACGTGGTGCTGAGCCTTGAGCCGCAGGAGCAGGGCAGCGGCTTTACGTTTGTCGATGCCACCAAAGGCGGGGTGGTGCCCCGGGAGTATATTCCATCGGTGGAGAAAGGGCTGCGGGAAGCGATGAACAGCGGCGTGCTGGCGGGCTACCCGGTGGTGGATATCAAAGCGACCCTGACATTCGGCTCTTATCACGATGTCGACTCCTCGGAGATGGCCTTCCGCATGGCGGCGATCTTTGGTTTTAAGGACGCAGCGCGCAAGGCCGATCCGGTGATTCTGGAGCCGATGATGCACGTCGAGGTCGAAACCCCGGAAGAGTACGCCGGGAACATTATGGGCGATCTCTCCTCCCGGCGCGGGCTGGTGCAGGGGATGGAGGAGCAGTTCGGCAGCCAGATTATCCGCGCCGACGTGCCGCTGGCGGAGATGTTCGGCTACGCCACTACGCTGCGCTCCATGTCCCAGGGGCGGGCAACCTACAGCATGGAGTTCCACCACTACGCCGAAGCGCCGCGCATCGTCGCCGATGAGATCATTGCCGGACGGTCGAAAAAGTAGGCCCGTGGGGTGAACCATGAAGCGTCTGCATTATGCTCTCGCCGCACTCATGGCACCCCTTACGCTGCTGGGGTGCGTGGTGATGTCCGGCACCAGCAAAACCGATTTTGCCGCCACCCGGCAGGCGGATATGGTTTTTATCGGCCTGCCTGCGCCGCTGAACTGGCTTGCGGCCGGGATGCAGGGCACCACTTTCCCGGTCTCAAGCCAACTGTCCCTCACCGCCGCCCACGTCGCGGTGCCGCTGCTGAAGCCGGTCAGAGCCCAGCATCCGGTCTGCGATGTGGCGGTCATTGCCGATAACAACCGCGGCAAGATCGTGCATCAGCTTGCCTGGGCGCGGGCTGGACGCAACGTCACCCTGTTTGGCTACAGCGCCATAAACAGCCTGCCCAAATCCAGCCGGGGTAAGATCGACGGCTTCGCTAAGCGCAAAGGCTGCTACTACGGCATCATCACCGGGGCGGGGGCGGTGTCGGGCATGTCCGGGGGGCCGGTGATAGACAGCCTGACCGGGGAGACGGTGGGGATCATTACCAACGTCATCCCCGGCAAAGGGGCAGTGGCTTTCGTGGCGGTACAGGATTTTACCAACCTGCTGGACCGGATGCGGATCCCTTATAAGACCTATTAGAAGATATTGACTACAGTGCAGGACCTGCAACGCCGGGTGGCGGCTGCGCCTTACCCGGCCTACGTGTCCCGTGCTCATGTAGGCCCGTGCAAGCGCAGCGCCGCCGGGCAAAATCCGGCACCTGAGAAACACTGGTTATTTCACTCAGGCGCTTTCACCTGCTTCCCGCTGGTCACAAAGGTGCCTGCGCCCAGGTGGTGCAGGGTGTTGCGTTTATCATCGTCAAACTGCCAGCGTCCGGCCACGAACGTCCGTTCATCGGCGGCGGCTGAGACCACCTCGCCAAACAGGGTGTCATACTTTTCTGCCGCCGAGGTGGCGGGCAGCAGACGGCACTCCATCCACGCCAGGCACTTCTCTTCAATTACCGGCAGCCCCAGCACCGGACCGTTAATCACCGGAATCCCGTAGCAGTTGAACTTATCCTCCTCGCGCCCGCTGACGCTGCCCACGGCATAGGTCCAGTTGGTGGCCGCCACGCCGGGCACCACGATCCCGAACATGCCGCTGTGCTCAATCAGCTCACGCGACCAGGCGCTTTTATCCACCACGATGGCGATCCGCGGCGGCTCGAACTCCACCGGCATCGACCAGGCGGCGGCCATGACGTTGCGGCGGTCCAGGCTGTCGTCGCGGCTGGTGATCAGGATGGTCGGGCCGTGATTTAACAGGCGGCTGGCGTGCATTAACTCAACGGGGCGGAAGTGGCTCATAGAAATTCCTCATCAATAGCATCAGAGCATTAAACGTCTGAAAGCCATCGGAAATCAATACGCAACAAAGGTGTCATGTTTTCGCAACACAAGCTGCCTACAGTGGCGAGCATCAAATCCCAAAGAGGATAACAAGATGCTCACTTCCATATCGCTTAAAGGCGTGTCGTACGCTTTTGGCGCGAATACTGTATTGAATCAAATCGATTTGCATATCGAGCCGGGTAGCGTGGTTGCGCTGCTGGGGCCGTCGGGCTGCGGCAAAAGCACCCTGTTGCGACTGCTGGCGGGGTTAACCCAGCCCGCACAGGGTGAGATCCATTTTGGCGATCGCCTGGTGGCGAAAACCGGATGGGCGCTGTCGCCGGAAGCCCGGGATATCGGCATGGTGTTCCAGGATTACGCCCTCTGGCCGCACATGACCGTGGCGCAGAATGTGATGTTCCCGCTGAAGATGCGCCATGTTCCGCGTCTGGAACGCGAAAGCCGCGTGGCGCAGGCACTGGATCGCGTCGGCTTAAGCGCCTTCGCCGATCGCAAACCGGCGGGGCTCTCGGGCGGACAGCAACAGCGTGTGGCGCTGGCCCGGGCGATAGTCGCAGAACCGCGAGTGCTGCTGTTTGACGAGCCGCTCTCCAACCTCGACAGCGAACTGCGGGGAACCTTGTGTCATGAGATGGCGTCACTGCTGCACCAGCTCGGCACTACCGCCGTCTATGTTACCCACGACCGCCGGGAGGCTGAAATCCTGGCCGATCGCATCGTGCATTTGTCTGCTGGCAGCGTCGCTGCCGATCGTTTGATTACATCCTCTGGGGAGTTCGCATGAAAGCTGCAATGTCCGTTAAAAAGGGAGTCCTGTTAGCCATGGCGTTATCGTCCGTTATGATCTCCAGCGCACACGCGCTGACCCTCTACACCGCAGGCCCGGGGTCGCTCGCCAAAAACCTGGCCAGCGGCTTTGAAAAGAAAACCGGCGTGAAGGTGGATATCTTCCAGGCCACCACCGGCAAAGTGATGGCCCGCCTCGAAGCGGAGCAGGCTAACCCGCAGGCCGATATTCTGATCTCCGCCTCCTGGGATACCGCGGAAGATCTGCACAACCGCGGCTGGCTGCTGCCGTACCAGAGCGCCAATGCGGCCAACGTGCCTGCGGATCTGAAATCAGAGGACTTTGTGGCCCAGGGCGTGTCGGCGTTGGGCATCGTCTGGAACACCAAAAGCGGCACCCCGGAGCCGAAAGAGTGGCACGATCTGACCACCGCCGCCTTTAAAGACAAAGTCACCACCCCGGACCCGGCGCTGTCCGGTGCTTCACTCGATCTGCTGATCGGGTTGCAGAATGGCATGGGCGATAAGGCCTGGACCCTGTTTAATGAGCTGAAAAAGAACGGCATGGTGGTCAGCGGCCCGAACGCGCAGGCGGTCACCCCGGTGATGCAGGGAGCCAAAGCGGCAGTGTTCGGCGCAGTGGATTATGTCTCGTATGGCAACATCAGCCAGGGCGAATCCCTGAAGGTGATCTTCCCGGCCAGCGGCACGGTGATTGCCCCGCGTCCGATGATGATCCTCAAATCCACCCAGCATGCGGATGACGCTAAAGCCTTTGTGGATTACGTTCTCTCCCCGGAAGGCCAGGCGATGGTGGCTGATGCCTGGTTGATGCCCGCCCGTGGCGATGTGCAGGCCAAACGTCCACTGCTTAACGACCTGAAAATTCTGCCGACCAAAAGCGATGGTAGCAGCGAGCGCAGCGATATCCTCAAGCGTTTCAACACGCTCTTCACCTTATAATCAGGCGACGGGGGCAACCCCGTCTTCAGGACGGCTTCGTGAATCCTAAATATTTATCGGTAACGACGCTGGGATTATTGCTGATCCTGGTGGCGTTTCCGCTCACCTTTATTCTGCTCCAGGCGGTGTTTCCGCACTTCAGCGCCGGACAGTTCTCCGGGGCGTTCAGCGGCATCAGCCAGCTACTGGCGGAGCCGCAACTGCCGGGCATGTTGGGCGGTACGCTGCAAATTGCCCTTGGCGTCGCCCTGGTCAGTGCGCTCATTGGTTTTCCCCTCGGCGTGGCGCGCGGACTGTTTAACCTGCCGCTGCCGAGGCTGTGGGATCTGCTGTTTCTGATCCCGTTTTTAACCCCGCCCTATATCGCCGCGCTCTCCTGGATGCTGGTCCTGCAAACCAACGGCTATTTGCAACAGATCACCGGGGTCAATCTCAACGACCTGCTGTTCAGCAGGAGCGGCATTGTGCTGGTGATGGCGCTGAATATCTTCCCGGTGGTCTATTTTGCGGTGTCGCGCAGCCTGCTGGCGAGCGGCCAGCGTCTGGCGCTGGTGGCCCGCGTTCACGGTGCCAGCCCTGGCCGGGCGTTCTGGCATATCACGCTGCCCATGCTTTCGCCATCGCTGGCGGCGGGGATGCTGCTGGCGTTTACCCTGGCGATTGAAGAGTTTGGCGTGCCTGCCGCTCTCGGCACGCGCGCTGGCGTGGTGATGCTCACCACCGATATCGAGAAAAAACTGGCGGACTGGCCGATCGATCTTTCGGGCGCATCGATGCTTTCCGTGGTGCTGGTGGTTATCGCCCTGAGTGCCTGGTGGCTGCAGAAAAAGCTGACCGGGCATCAGGATGTGACCAGCATTACCGGCAAACCGACGGAGAATATGGGTGCCAGCGCCGGGATTTTTACGCTGCCGGTTGTCGTTGTTTTTGCGCTGACCGGGTTTATCGCGGTGATCCTGCCGGGGGCCTCGATGGCGCTGTCCGGAGTGCTGGGAACCCTGTCCGGCGGAGTGACGCTGGATAATCTGACCGGCGGGCACTATGCGGCGCTCTTCAGCCAGCAGGGGGATGCGCTGTCGGCGCTGGGCACCAGCCTGTCGCTGGCGCTGGGGGCGGCCTGTATCACCGGCGTGCTGGGCCTGCTGGCCGCCTGGCTGGTGGTGGTGCAGAAGATCAAAGGGCGCGGCGTTCTGGATGCGCTCTCCCTGATGCCTGCCGCCTTGCCGGGCGTGGTGGTCGGGGTGGGGCTGATCCTGCTGTGGAACCGTCCGTTCTGGCCGGTCTCACCCTATAACAGCTGGGCGATATTGCTGCTGTCCTACTGCTGCCTGTTGCTGCCGTGGCCGGTGCGCTACGTTGGCAGCGCGCTGCGCCAGCTGGGTGGGAATCTTGAGCCTGCCGCGCGGGTGCATGGCGCGTCGGCGTTGCAGGCGTTGCGCTTTATCGTGTTGCCGCTGGTCTCTCCGGCGATGCTGGCGGCGATGCTGATGGTGTTTGCCATCGCCTCGCGCGAGCTGGTGACGTCGCTGCTGCTGGCCCCGGCGGGCACGCAAACCGTGTCGGTGTTCATCTGGCGGCAGTTCGAACAGGGATCGGTCGGGCAGGGAATGGCGATGGCCACCCTGACGCTGCTTACCGGGCTGGTGCTGATGTTAACGGCGCTCGGGATCATGCAACGCACCTCGCGCGGATAAAAAGCACTTTTGAAACAGTGAGCGGGGTAAATTAGTTTATAAACAAGGAAAACTGTAAAAGGAACTGACTATGACCCCGTTTTTGACCGCTTATCTCGCCCGTACCGGCTGGCAGCAGCCGGTTTCTGCGGACATCGCCACCCTGCGGGGCCTGCACCTGCATCACAACAGCGCCGTCCCGTTTGAGAATATCGATGTAGTGCTGCCGCGTGAAATCCAGCTCGACGATCAATCCCTGGTCGATAAGCTGGTCACCGCCCGCCGCGGGGGCTACTGCTTTGAGCAGAACGGGCTCTTCGAGCGGGTGCTGCGTGAGGTGGGCTTTAACGTTCGCAGCCTGCTGGGTCGGGTGGTGCTGGCGAATCCGGCCCAGATGCCACCGCGCACCCACCGTCTGCTGCTGGTGGAACTGGAGGGTGAACGCTGGATCGCCGACGTCGGTTTTGGCGGGCAGACCCTGACCGCGCCCATCCGTTTAGTCGCCGAAGAAGAGCAGGCCACGCCGCACGGTTTGTACCGCCTAATCAACGACGGCAGCGACTGGGTGCTACAGTTCCGTCACCACGAGCACTGGCAATCGATGTATCACTTCGATCTCACCGCGCAATACCAGGCCGATTACGTGTTGGGCAACTTCTGGTCAGCGCACTGGCCGCAGTCCCATTTCCGTCATCATCTGCTGATGTGTCGCCATCTGCCGGACGGCGGCAAACTGACCCTTACCAACTTCCACTTCACCCACTGGCAGGACGGCCACGCGGTGGAGCAGGTTAACCTGCCGGATGCAGAAGCACTTTATCAGGTGATGCAGGAGCGGTTTGGGCTGGGGGTGGATGATCCGAAGCACGGCTTTACGCTGGCGGAACTCACGGCAGTGATGGCCGGGTTTGAAACCCATCCGCAGGCGGGGAAATAGAGCGGGAAGGGGCGTAAGCCCCTTTCTGTTAGCCGATTAAAACCTTAGCGCGCATTCTCACGGCATCCAGCTCTTCGGCGGTGGCTGTTCCCTTTTTCACTGCGTTTCGCGCCCGCCAGTCCAGATTTTTGATCTGATCCGCGAGGGCGACGTTGCGGCGTGAACCGCTAATAGCCACTTCAAAGGGGTAGTTTTTGATTTGCGATGTGAGTGGACAGCAGAGCATTAAACCGGTGCGTCCATTGTAGCTGGCGGGTGAAATAACCAGTGCAGGGCGGTGACCTGCCTGTTCATGTCCTGACTGCGGATCGAAATCCAGCCAGACGATATCACCCGCTTCCGGGATGTAGTCCATTACAGCAGCTCCTTGCCTTGCGGTTCCCCAAATGTGATTTCGTTATGCAGATTGTCGTCAGTAATTGCCGCGAGCAGCGATTCCAGCGTCGGTTCGTCCCTTTTTACCGGTGTCAAAATTATCCGTCCCTCTTCGTCGACATTAACATTTACCACATCGTCTACGTTCAGTTCTGCCTCACGCATAACCGCGACGGGAAGCCTGACAGAAGGACTGTTCCCCCATTTTTTAACGGTGACCTGCGGCATATAAATACTCCAGATGTTAATACAAAGTATCACTATCATAGGCTGCGTGGTTTTTATGTGTCAACATTGTTGATACATGGGAGGGCTGACAACGCCGGGCGGCGCTGGCGCTTGCCCGGCCTACGGTGTGGTGCGCTTTGTAGGCCGGGTAAGGCGCAGCCGCCACCCGGCGTTGTTGTGCGGTCTGTTGCCCTCACCCCAACCCTCTCCCACAGGGAGAGGGTGCAAACATCAAAAAAGGCAACGAGGCTGCCGTTTTGCTTTTACCTCCGCCACCCGGCGTGGCTGGGGATTATCTTCGGGATCTCACCAGCTGATAACGCCGCGTAATGTACTCAAACGGCGCGCTCCAGACGTGGACCAGGCGGGTGAAAGGGAAGATCAGGAAAATGGTCATCCCCAGCACCAGATGGACGCGGAAAATGAAGGCCACGCCGCTCAGCATCTCCGATGAGCCGCCGCGGAAGGTGACGATCCCCTGGGCCCAGCCGACCAGCTTGAGCATCTCACTGCCGTCCGGGTACTGCGCCGAGAACGGAATGGTCGTCAGGCCGAGCACGCACTGGGTCAGCAATATACTCATAATGACGATATCCGGCGTAGTCGAAGTGGCCCGTACCCTCTGATTAAACAGGCGACGGTAGAGCAGCATCGAGCCGCCAATCAGCGTCAACACCCCGCAGATCCCCCCGGCGATCATCGCCAGCTGCTGTTTCACCGCCATCGGCAAAAACCAGGCGTACATCCAGTGCGGGGTCAACATCCCGAACAGGTGGCCGAAGAAAATCCCCAGAATGCCGATGTGGAACAGGTTAGAGCCCCAGTTCATGCCGCGCTTATCCAGCAGCTGGCTGGAGGAGGCGCGCCAGGTGTACTGGCCGTAGTCATACCGCAACCAGCTGCCGAGGAAAAAGACCGCGGCGCAGATGTAGGGGTAAATATCGAAGAAAAAGACGTTCAGATGGTGTGTCATTTTGGGCCTCCGGCGCTGACTTCCACATACTGGGGCGCGACGTCCTGGCTAAAGCGTCGTTGATATTGCTGCATCGGCGAGCTGTCGCAGGCCGTGGCGTTATCTTCAATAAACTTCACCTGTTCCTCTTCCCAGACCGCATCCAGCGCCTGGCGGGTGTCATCCCGTTTTTCGCCTGCCACCTGCTGCGTGACACTGTCACTTGATAGCTTACTGCCTGCGAATTTCAGCAGGGCGTCGAACAGCTGATACTGCGCTACCTCCCGCTGTTTTAATCGCCCGCCAATCAGCGCTAGGATCGGCGCGATGTTCTGCAGTCCCTCCCGGGCCTGCGCCTCGGGCAGGATGCTCAAATACTCCAGATAGAGCGGCAGATAGTCCGGCAGTTCGCGGCAGTCGAGCTGCAAGCCGGCCTGCTCGTACTGGTTCATCAGGTCGACCATCGCCTGGCCGCGATCCCGGGATTCAGCATGTACGTGCTCGAACAGCAGCAGCGAGGTGGCACGCCCGCGCTCGAACACCTCGCACCACGCCGCCTGCCGGTCGAGCAGCGGGGCATTGAGATAGTCCTGCGCAAATGGCAGCAGCCTCGGGGCGTCCTGCGCCACCAGGGCGAGGGCTTCGTCGCGGCTCTCCCACAGCGCCTCGTCCGGGTACTCAATCAGCAGGGCGATAATTTTGAGGATCTGCATTACTCTCCCTCCCCATGTTCGCGCACCTCGGTGATGTTGATAGCGTCGATGCGGCTGCTGTTGAACAGATTGAATTTGGTGTCGGAGCCGTGGCAACCGTCACCGAAGGTAAAGCCGCAGCCGTTGCGCTCCGGGAAGGCGTCCCGGCCCATTTCCCGGTGGCTGGTCGGGATCACGAAGCGATCTTCGTAGTTGGCGATGGCGAGATAGCGGTACATCTCCTCCACCTGTTCCACGCTCAGCCCCACTTCCTCAATGGCGCGGGTATCTGTTACGCCTTCCACGGTCTGGGAACGTTTGTAGTGGCGCATCGCCATCATGCGTTTCAGGGCGCGCAGTACCGGGCCAGTATCGCCCGCGCTGAGCATGTTCGCCAGGTACTGCACCGGAATGCGCAGGCTTTCCACCGCGGGGAGGATGCTGTCGGTCTGTGGCAGGCCACCGGTATCGGCGTAAGACTGGATCGGTGACAGCGGCGGAACATACCAGACCATCGGCAGGGTGCGGTACTCCGGATGCAGCGGCAGGGCCAGCTTCCAGTCCATCGCCAGTTTGTAGACCGGGGAGCGCTGGGCAGCATCAATCACGTTCTGGGGGATGCCCTGTTTCAGCGCCTCTTCAATCACCGCCGGGTCGTTCGGATTGAGGAACACGTCACACTGACGTTCGTAGAGATCGGTTTCATGCTCGGTGCTGGCCGCCTCCTGGATACGGTCTGCGTCATAGAGCAGGACGCCGAGGTAGCGGATGCGTCCGACGCAGGTTTCCGAGCAGACGGTAGGCTGGCCCGATTCGATACGCGGATAGCAGAAGATGCATTTCTCCGATTTCCCGCTCTTCCAGTTGAAGTAGATTTTTTTGTACGGACAGCCGCTGATGCACAGACGCCAGCCGCGGCATTTGTCCTGGTCGATCAGCACAATGCCATCCTCTTCACGCTTGTAGATGGCACCGCTCGGGCAGGTGGCGGCACAGCTCGGGTTCAGACAGTGTTCGCACAGGCGCGGGAGATACATCATGAAGGTATTTTCGAACTGGCCGTACATCTCCTTCTGCATCCGGTCGAAGTTGCGATCCCGGGCGCGTTTCTCAAACTCGCCGCCCAGCAGCTCCTCCCAGTTCGGTCCCCACTTGATTTTATCCATGCGCTTGCCGTCAATCAGCGAGCGTGGACGGGCGGTAGGGAGATGCTCGCTCTCTTTGGCCCGATGCAGATCCTGGTAGTCGAAGGTAAAGGGCTCGTAGTAATCGTCGATCTGCGGCATCTGTGGGTTAGCGAAGATTTTTGACAGCACCCCCAGCTTGCCACCCAGCCGCGGGGTCAACTTGCCGGAGATGCCGCGGATCCAGCCGCCTTGCCACACCTCCTGATCCTCCCAGTTTTTCGGGTAGCCGATGCCCGGCTTGGTTTCGACGTTGTTAAACCAGGCGTATTCCATTCCTTCGCGCCCGGTCCAGACGTTTTTGCAGGTCACCGAGCAGGTATGACAGCCGATGCACTTATCAAGGTTCAGAACCATGCCAACCTGTGAGCGTATTTTCATTTTTTCGCCTCCTGTACCTAGTCGTTACCTTCGCCATCCAGCCAGTTAATGTTTTTCATTTTGCGGATCATGATGAACTCGTCGCGGTTGGAGCCTACGGTGCCGTAGTAGTTAAAGCCGTAGGCGAGCTGGGCGTAGCCGCCAATCATATGGGTTGGTTTCGGACAGACGCGGGTCACGGAGTTATGAATGCCGCCACGCCGTCCGGTCACTTCCGAACCGGGGATGTTCAGAATGCGCTCCTGGGCGTGGTACATCATGGTCATGCCCGGCGGCACGCGCTGGCTGACCACCGCCCGGGCGGTGAGCGCCCCGTTGGCGTTGAAGGCTTCTATCCAGTCGTTATCCTCAATGCCCAGCTCCCGGGCGTCGGTTTCGCTCATCCAGACAATGGGCCCGCCGCGCGACAGGGTCTGCATCAGCAGGTTTTCGCTGTAGGTTGAGTGGATGCCCCATTTCTGGTGCGGGGTCAGGAAGTTGAGCGCTTTCTCCGGGAAGCCGTTCGGCGGGATCTCGCGCATATGGCTGACGCTGCGGGTATCAATCGGCGGACGATAGGCCACCAGGCTTTCGCCGAAGGCGCGCATCCAGAGATGATCCTGATACAGCTGCTGACGTCCGGAGAGGGTGCGCCACGGGATCAGCTCGTGGACGTTGGTGTATCCGGCGTTATAGGAGACATGCTCGCTCTCAATGCCGGACCAGGTGGGGCTGGAGATGATTTTTCGCGGCTGGGCCTGGATATCGCGGAAGCGGATCTTCTCGTCCTCCTTGTTCAGCGCCAGATGGCTGTGTTCGCGCCCGGTGAACTCCGCCAGCGCTTCCCAGGCTTTGACCGCCACCTGGCCGTTGGTTTCCGGGGCGAGGGCGAGGATCACCTCCGAGGCGTCAATGGCCGTCTCAATGCGCGGGCGGCCTTTCGCCGGGCCGTCGAGCTTGACGTAATTGAGCTTGCCGAGGAAATCGACCTCATCCTGGGTGTTCCAGGAGATGCCTTTCCCGCCGTTGCCGAGCTTGTCCAGCAGCGGGCCGAGGGCGGTAAAGCGCTCGTAGGTGTCCGGGTAGTTACGCTCCACCACGGCGATGTTCGGCGCGGTTTTGCCGGGGATCAGATCGCATTCGCCCTTGCGCCAGTCGGCAATGTCAAACGGCTGGGAGAGCTCCGCCGGGGAGTCATGCTGTAACGGCTGCAACACCACGTCGGTTTCAGTGCCCAGATGGCCGACACAGACCTCAGAGAAGACTTTGGCGATGCCCTTATAGATCTCCCAGTCGCTGCGGGATTCCCATGCCGGGTCGACGGCGGCGGAAAGGGGATGAATAAACGGATGCATATCCGAGGTATTCATATCGTCTTTCTCATACCAGGTGGCGGTGGGCAGGACAATATCCGAGAAGAGGCAGGTGCTGGACATGCGGAAATCGAGCGTCACCAGCAGATCCAGCTTGCCCTCGATAGCGGCGGTCTGCCACTCCACCTCTTCCGGCTTCACGTCATCGGTCGTCCCCAGATCGTCGCCCTGAATGCCGTTTTCGGTGCCCAGCAGGTACTTGAGCATGTACTCATGCCCCTTGCCGGAGGAGCCGAGCAGGTTCGAGCGCCAGACAAACAGGTTACGCGGGTGGTTATTGCCGCTGTCCGGCTGCTCGCAGGCCATACGGATATCGCCGGATTTCAGCGCCTGGGCGGTGTACTCCTGGGGCGACATGCCAGCCGCATCGGCCTGAGCCTTAATGTGCAGCGGGTTGAGGTTGAGCTGAGGGGCGGAGGGCAGCCAGCCCATGCGCTCGGCGCGCACGTTAAAGTCAATCAGATGGCCGGTGAACTTCGAGGCGTCCGCCAGCGGGGAGAGCAGCTCCCGGGCGGTGAGTTTCTCATAGCGCCACTGGCTGGCGTGGTTGTAGAAGAACGAGGTGCTGTTCATCTGCCGTGGCGGGCGGTTCCAGTCGAGGGCAAAGGCCAGCGGCAGCCAGCCGGTCTGCGGACGCAGCTTCTCCTGGCCGACATAGTGCGACCAGCCGCCGCCGCTTTTCCCCACGCAGCCGCAGAAGACCAGCATGTTGATCATCCCGCGGTAGTTCATGTCCATGTGATACCAGTGGTTCACCCCGGCGCCGAGGATAATCATCGACCGGCCATGGGTTTTATGGGCGGTGTCGGCGAACTCCCGGGCGATCTGCTCGATATGGCGGCGCGGTACGCCGGTGATCTGCTCTCCCCATGCCGGGGTATAGGCTTTGATCTCGGCGTAATCTTTAGCCGCGAGGTTATCCTCCAGCCCGCGGTCGAGGCCGTAATTTGCCAGGATCAGATCGTAGACGCTGGCGACCTGCAACTGACGGCCATCGGCGAGGGTCAACGTTTTCACCGGCAGCTGGCGCACCAGCACAGGCTCCTGCTTCACGCTGCGGAAGTGCGGGTTCTCATTGCCGCCAAAGTAGGGGAAGGCCACTCCGGCGACGCTGTCGTGGGTGCCCAGCAGGGAGAGCGCCAGCTCCGTCTCCTGGCCTGCCGCCAGCGGCTCGAGGTTCCATTTGCCTTTTTCACCCCAGCGGAAGCCGATAGAGCCGTTCGGCACCACCAGATCGCCGGTGGTGGTATAGGCGACGGTTTTCCACTCTGGGTTATTAGTTTCACCCAGCCCGTCGGCAAGGTCGGAGGCGCGCAGCATTCGCCCCGGCACTAGGCTGCCATCCTCCCGCGGATCGAGCATCACCAGCATCGGCATGTCGGTGTAGCGGCGGCAGTAGTTGAGGAAGTAGTCGCTCGGGTTGTCGAGGTGGAACTCTTTCAGGATCACGTGTCCCATCGCCATCGCTAAGGCGCTGTCGGTGCCCTGTTTCGGCGCCAGCCACTGATCGCTGAGTTTCGCCACTTCTGAGAAATCGGGGGTGATGGCGATGGTTTTGGTGCCCTTGTAGCGCACTTCGGTGAAGAAGTGGGCGTCCGGGGTTCGGGTCTGCGGCACGTTGGAGCCCCAGGCGATGATATAGCTGGAGTTGTACCAGTCGGCGGATTCCGGTACGTCGGTCTGCTCGCCCCAGGTCATGGGTGACGCAGGCGGCAGGTCGCAGTACCAGTCGTAGAAGCTGAGGCAGGTGCCGCCCAGCAGGGAGAGGTAGCGGGTGCCTGCGGCGTAGGAGACCATCGACATCGCCGGGATGGGCGAGAAGCCCGCCACCCGGTCCGGGCCGTAGTGTTTGATGGTCCAGACGTTAGCCGCGGCGATAAGCTGGTTCAGCTCTTTCCAGTTCGAGCGAACAAACCCGCCATGTCCGCGAGCCTGCTTGTAGCTCTGGCTCTTTTGCGGATCGTTCTGGATGGCGTTCCAGGCCAGCACCGGATCGCTGTGCTGCGCCAGCGCCTCGCGCCACAGCTCAATCAGCTTCTTGCGCACCAGCGGATACTTCAGGCGGTTGGCGCTGTAGAGATACCAGGAGTAGCTTGCCCCACGCGGGCAGCCGCGCGGCTCGTGGTTCGGCAGGTCGGGACGAGTACGGGGATAGTCGGTCTGCTGCGTTTCCCAGGTCACCAGCCCATTCTTGACGTAGATTTTCCAGCTACAGGAGCCGGTACAGTTCACGCCGTGGGTGGATCGCACAATTTTGTCGTATTGCCATCGCTGGCGATAGCTGTCTTCCCAGTCGCGGTTGGTGTGCATCACCTGACCGTGTCCATCGGCGAAGGTGTCGCCTTTGAGTTTGAAATAACGAAAGCGATCCAACAATTTACTCATGACGTTTCTCCTGACGGGGCGACGCACCACCCCGGGGTTACACTGCTCACAAAATATTGAATATCGTTATGATTTGACGTGCTTCTGCCGACGGCCATACACCAGCCAGGTGACGAACACGCAGACGATGTAGAACACCAGGAAGACCTTCATCGCCCCCACCGGGGAGCCGGTTAACGCCAGCGAGGTGCCAAAGGCTTTGGGAATGAAGAAGCCGCCCACGGCGCCAATGGCCGAGATAAAGCCCAGCGCGGCCGCGGTGTCGGTAACTGCCTCTTTCTGCGCCTGTTCCTCTGTGCCGCCGCGCAGTTTCACTCTATAGACGGTGATTTGCCGGAAGATGACAGCGATCATCTGGAAGGTCGAGCCGCTACCCAGCCCGGCGGTAAGGAACAGCCCCATAAACACCAGATAGAAGGCGGTAAAGCTGCCGGAACCGGAGCCTGGCAGGGTAAGGAAGAGCAGGGCGGTAAACACCGCCATAAAGATGAAGTTCACCAGCGTGACGCGCACGCCGCCGAGCTTGTCGGAGATCACCCCGCCAGCGGAGCGGGCCAGCGCGCCAATCAGCGGGCCGAAGAAGGCCAGATGCAGGATGTTAACGTCCGGGAACTGGGTTTTCGACAACATGGCGAACCCCGCGGAAAAGCCGATAAACGAGCCGAACGTCGCCAGATAGAGCAGGCTCAACAGCCACAGATGAAGACGTTTGAGCACCGGCAACTGGCTGGCGATGGTTGCTTTTGAACTGGCGATGTCGTTCATACCGAAAAAGGCGGCAACGGTTGCCAGCAGCAGCAGCGGGGCCCAGATCCAGGCGGCGTTCGCCAGAAACAGGGACGAGCCATCCTCCTGCGGCACGCCATGTACCCCGAGAAAGGTAAACATCGGCAGGAAGATCACCACCGGGGCCACCATCTGCATCACGCTGACGCCGAGGTTGCCCAGCCCGCCGTTAATACCCAGCGCGCTGCCCTGTTTCGATTTGGGGAAGAAAAAGCTGATATTGCCCATGCTGGAGGCGAAGTTGGCACCGGCAAAGCCGCACAGCAGGGCGATAATAATAAATACCGAATAGGGGGTAGCGGTATTTTGCACCGCAATACCCAGCCAGACGCAGGGAATAATCAGAATGACGGTGCTTAATACCGTCCAGTAACGGCCACCGAATATAGGCACCATAAAGGAGTAGGGAACACGTAATATTGCCCCGGAGAGCGAAGGCAGGGCGGTTAACATAAACAGTTGATCGGTCGTAAAATTAAAACCGACCTTATTCAGATTGACCGCCACCGCGCTAAATAACATCCAGACGCAGAACGCCAGCAGCAAACAGGCCACGGAGATAACCAAATTTCGTCGCGCAATCGGCTTGCCTTTATTTTCCCAAAATGCGGCGTTTTCCGGTTTCCAGTTGCTTAACAGATAAGGATTATTCTTCTCAGCTTGTTGTGACATATTACCCTCTTGCATATCCGTAAATGGCAGAAAGAGAAAGTCATTCAGGCAGAGACCTGAATTTTTGGTGAGAGATTATTAGATGTTTTTGGGAGTCTTCTGAAAGGATAGATATAAAAAACGAACCCATGAGTTTAGAAGGGAGAAGTGGGTTCGCTTATTGTGTTACAAATCGTAACAGTTAAGAGATGTTGATGATTAGCCCAGCTCGAGGGTAATTAACGTATCAAGATGCTGATTAAATGCGGCATCGTCCATCTGCGGCATGGATAACACATAGAGCCCGTCCAGCCCGCAGACCAGGCCAATGAGCCGCCAGGCGACGTTCTCAGCACTGTCTTTCAGATTAAAGGCTTTCGCCTGTTCACCCGCGCGTATGATGGCTACCGTCTCCTGATGCCACATCTCCATGGTTAACACATACGCGCCTTTTATTTCGGCATCGCGGGTGGCTAACAGCTGGGCTTCCCGCCACAGGCGAATGTAGGGCTCAAAACTGCGGTCGTCGCTGCCGAGCATGGCATGCAGGCGTTCGCGCCAGCTGGCATTTTCCGCGACTATTTCGGCATCCAGCAGGGCGCGTATCAGGCGGATAAAGGCCTGCGACTTTAATTCACCCGCGGAGGCAAAGTGGTGGTGCACCTGGCCGGTCGCCACTTTTGCTTCGGCGGCAATACGTCTGACGGTCATCCCGGTAAAGCCTTCGCTCAGCGCCACGCGCATCGCCGCCTGCAGGATCTCTTCCCGCCGCTCATCCTTGCTCAGATAGCTCATTATTTTAACTCTCAACTGGGGGATAACCAGTGTAACAAAAAAGCTGGACACGCGTTCAACTTTCCGTAGGATCGCAATCTGGACATGTGTCCAGGTTTGGTCAAATAAGGAAAGTTATGTTTCGTCAGTGGTTAGTGTTAGTGATTATTGTGCTGGTCTATATCCCGGTCGCGATCGATGCCACGGTGCTGCACGTTGCCGCGCCGACGCTCAGCATGACCCTGGATGCCAGCGGCAACGAACTGCTGTGGATCATTGATATCTACTCGCTGGTGATGGCCGGGATGGTACTGCCGATGGGGGCGCTTGGGGATCGTATCGGGTTTAAACGCCTGCTGATCCTGGGCAGTAGCCTGTTCGGCCTCTCGTCGCTGGCGGCGGCGTTTGCGCCCTCCGCCGGGTGGTTGATTGCAGCGCGGGCGCTGCTTGCCATCGGGGCGGCGATGATCATTCCCGCCACCCTCGCCGGGATCCGCACCCTGTTCCCGGATGCGCGTCGGCGTAATATTGCCCTCGGCGTCTGGGCGGCGGTGGGATCTGGCGGGGCGGCCTTCGGCCCGCTGATTGGCGGAATATTGCTGGCGCACTTCTACTGGGGCGCGGTGTTTTTAATCAACGTCCCCATTGTCCTGCTGGTGGTCTCCCTGGCGGCGCGTTTTGTGCCCGCCCAGCAGGGCCGACCCGAGCAGCCGCTTAACATCACCCATGCCCTGATGCTGATTGTGGCGATTTTGCTGCTGGTCTACAGCGCCAAAACTGCGCTTAAAGGGGCAATATCGCCGTGGTTGGTGGCGGGGACACTGCTGACCGGGGCAATGATGCTGTTGGCGTTTGTCCGCATTCAGCTTCGCGCCCGCACGGCGATGATCGACCTGCGGCTGTTCGGCCATCGCATTATTTTGAGCGGGGTGGTGATGGCGATGACGGCGATGATCGCCCTGGTGGGCTTTGAGCTGCTGATGGCCCAGGAGCTGCAGTTTGTCCACGGCTTCACCCCCTTTGAGGCAGGCATGTTTATGCTGCCGGTAATGGTCGCCAGCGGCTTTAGCGGGCCGATCGCCGGGGTGCTGGTCGGGCGTCTGGGTCTGCGGATCGTGGCGACCGGCGGCATGGGGCTGAGCGCGCTCAGCTTCATTGGCCTGTCGATGCTCGACTTCAGCACCCAGCAGTGGCAGGCCTGGAGCCTGATGGTGCTGCTGGGGTTCAGCGCCGCCAGCGCGCTGCTGGCCTCGACCTCAGCCATTATGGCCGCCGCGCCAAAAGAGAAAGCCGCCGCTGCCGGGGCGATTGAAACCATGTCCTATGAACTGGGCGCCGGTCTGGGGATTGCCATCTTCGGGCTGCTGCTGACCCGCAGCTTCTCGGCGTCCATTGAATTACCGCAGGGGCTGAATGCCAGCCTGGAGGAGCACGCGTCCTCCTCCATCGGCGAGGCGTTGAAGGTTGCGCAGGATCTGCCGCCAACCCTTGCTGAGTCGGTGATTGAGGCAGCGAAAACGGCGTTTATCACCTCGCACAGCGTGGCGCTGGGCAGCGCAGGCGGGATGCTGCTGGTGCTGGCCGTCGGGATCTGGTTTAGCCTGGCGAAGGCGCCGCGCGACGGGGGCTAAACCCCTTCGGGCCGGGGGGAGGTGAGTCGGTAAACCAGCTCTACATTCACCCACTCCACCTGCGAAGGCTGGTGCGGGTTTTGCGCCCGCGCCAGCAGCCGTGTCAGCGCGCGGCGTGCGATCCCGGCGACATCCTGATGCAGCGTAGTCAGTTGATAGCTTAACTGACCGCTTTGCGGCGTGTTATCGAAGCCAATCAGATGAAAATCGTGCGGGGCCGATTTGCCTCGCTGGCGCATCCCATCCAGAAACCCGCAGGCCAGCTGCGCATTGGCGCAGAAAATCCCCTCCGGCAGCTCGCCTTGATAACCCAGGGCGGTTGCCAGCCCGCCATCGTAACCCTCCGTCGGGGCGGCGAGCCAGCTGAGCTGGCGCAGGGTGTCGACCCCTAGTTGTTGCAGCGCATGGACAAATGCCTCGCCCCGCATCATGCCCGCCCAGGTGGAGGCCGGGTGATTAAGCCAGCCGAAGCGACGGCACCCGGCGCGCCAGAGCTGTTCGGCGGCCAGCTGTGCGCCGCGCTGGTTATCTGAGCAGATAAAATCCACCCACGGCATGTCGGGAGGGCGGTTAATACCGACCACCGGGATCTGCTGGCTGACGCACTCATTCACGATAGCTTTCGGCGGCCTGCCGGAGGTGACAATCACCCCGGAGACGCGAAACTGGGTGAAGCGTCGCAGAGTGTTAACCAGATCCTCCTCGCCGGTGATCTCGCTCACCAGAGCCTGGTAGCCGCGCCGCTGGATCTCATGGAGTAATCCCTCCAGCAGGCTGCTGCGAAAGGGATCGCCAATGCGGGCGACGATCACCCCAATCAGCTGGCTCCGCTGGCGGTTCAATCCCTGGGCGAGAAAATTCACCTGATAGCCGAGCTCCCGGGCGGCTTGTAAGACCTTTTCCCGGGTGGCGGGGGAGATGCTGCCGTTGCTGCTCAGGGCGCGGGAGACCACGGCGCGGGAAACGCCCGCTCTTCTCGCCACATCCTCGGCGGTCACCGTCTGCTTGCGAGGCGCGTCGCTCACCGTGTTTCCTCCCGGCGAAGGGGCAGCTCGATGGTCATGCCCTCTTCGCTGACGAACAGACCAGGATGGGGCTGACAGGCCTGCGCCAGGATAGGCCGGGCGCTGTCGTGGCAATGATAGAGGCCCAGCGCAGGCAGTTTGAGCCGGGTGAAGAGCGCCAGGCAGTCGGGGAAATCGCCATGCGAGGCATCGTCGGGCAGCGCTGTTGCCGAGGCGCACTCCTGAAAGGCCAGATCGGCTCCTGCCATCAGGGCAATACTTTCCGGGGTCGGGCGGCCATCACCGCTGTAAAACAGGGTGGCGCCGGGCGCCTCAATTCGCAGGGCCAGGTTCGGGATTTCGTGATGGGTAAAGGCGGTCCGCAGGATCCAGTTCTGCCAGCGCCACTCCGGCGTGCTGTCGCGCCAGTCGATAGCAAAGCAGAGCCCGCTTTCCGGCCAGTTCGCGAGGTTTGCCAGTTGAAGCAGTGCCGGGCGGTGGGCAGGCTGCGACCAGATAATCAGCGGTTTCGTTCGCTGGAAGCTTTTCCAGTGGTTAAGGAGCGCCGTCAGCCCGGTGCAGTGATCCGGATGGATATGGGTGAAAAAGAGGGCATCAATGTCGTTCACCTCCAGTCCCCGCTGCCATAACGCCCGGGGAATGGTTGGCCCGCAATCAATCAGCACCTCATAGCCCGCGTTATCAATGACCCGGATTGCCGACGTATTATTCAGCAGGGAGAAAGCACTGCCGCAACCCAGAATATCTATTTTCATTTCGCCTCACCAAAAATTTTGCGGACTTAATCAAATTGTCACAAACAGACGACACAGTAGGCGCACATAATGGCGCTGGAACGTTGCGTTTTTTTTACAAAGAAATGAACACGTGTTCATCGGCGACGTGAAAGAATTAAGGGATCGTGCGTGAGTTATTTGCAAATAGATAAACTGAAAGTTGCCTACGGGAATAATATTGTCCTTCACGATATCCATCTGGCAGTCGGCAAGGGCGAGATGATCGCGCTTCTCGGCCCCTCTGGCTGCGGAAAGACGACGCTGCTCAATGCGTTATGCGGTTTTTTACCCGTGCACTCCGGTACCGTGGCGATTAATGGCCGGGATATCACCCACAGCTCCCCGGAACAGCGAAATATCACCATGGTATTTCAGAGTTATGCGTTGTGGCCGCATTTGACGGTCGCGCAAAATATCGGTTACGGGTTAAAAGTCCGTCGCGTTAAAAAAGAGGAAATAACCCGTCGGGTGCAGGCGCTATTAAAAATAATTAACCTCGAAGGTTATGCGGAAATAAAGGTGACAGCCCTTTCTGGCGGTCAGCGTCAGCGGGTTGCCCTGGCCCGGGCGCTGGCAATTGAACCGGATGTGCTGGTGCTCGATGAGCCCCTGTCGAACCTGGATGCCAAAGTGCGCCTCAATGTGCGCCATGAGATCAAAGCGCTACAAAAGCGACTCGGTTTTACCTCGCTGATCGTCACTCACGACCAGCAGGAAGCGCTGGTGATGGCTGACAGAATTGCCGTGCTCAATAACGGTCGCATCGAACAGATCGGCACCCCGGAGGCGATTTACCATCGCCCGGCAACGCCTTTCGTCGCCGATTTTATGGGGGCGGATAACTGCATCACTCCTGATGACGGGCAGGGGAGAACCCTCTATTTTCGCAGCGCCGATATCGCCATGCATGCCGCATTGCCGCCGTCCGCACCGGGAGGATTAACCCTCGAAGGGATTGTTGAGGAGAGTGCCTTCTTGGGTCATCACTACCGGCACAGCGTGCGCTGTGGGGGAAAGATCTTACTCGCAGACTCCGCAACATGCTGGCCTGACCGTTCGCCGGTGGTGCTGCATGTGCCTGATGCTGCGCTCCATGCCTTTGAACCTGCTTTGTAATGCCAACCGACACACACTTTTCTGGGGATCATTCATGTCCGTAAAAACAAAAATGGCTATCACTGCCGCACTTTATCTGGGCTGCCTGCACGCTGCGCATGCCGAAACGGTACTCAACGTGGCCACCGCCGGGGACCAGAATATGGTGGATTACGTCAAAACCTGGCTGGGGCCGAAATTTGAGGCCGCCCATCCGGGGGTAAAAGTGCAGGTAGTCGGCACCGGGCCCGGCGATGCCGGATCAAATAAGATCGTTGAAAAGCTGACGGCGCAGGCGCAGAGCGGCGCGAAAAGCTGGGATATAGATGTGGCGGTGGTCCATCAGGCCGCAGGCGGCCAATTGGTGGAAAAAGGGCTGCTTGAGAATTACCGCCAGGCGGTGAAAACCGGCACCATGACCACCGCAGAGAACGCCAAAAACGCGCTGGGGGTCAACGTTGACGGCTACGTGATGCCTATGTTCCTGAGCCAGACGGCGATGGCTTACAACAGCGACCTCATCACCACTCCGCCGAAATCTTACGACGAGCTGGTGCAATGGTCGGAAAAAAATCCCAAAGCCTTCGGCTATAACGGCATCAAAAACGGTATGTCAGGCGTGAGCTTTGTGGTGGGCTGGATCTACGCCTACGGTACGCCAGCCGAGCGCCTTACCGCGCTGCCATATGATAAAGGGGTTGAAAAAGAGTGGGGGCCGGCCTGGGCGAAGCTGAAAGAATTTAATAAAAACATCACCTTTACGCCGGGCAATGCCGGGACGCTGGATATGCTCAGCCGGGGCGAAATTGCTATGGGGCCAGTATGGGTGGATATGTTCTACAGCTGGAAAGATCAGGGCAAGCTGCCGCCGTCCATTAAGCTGACCTTAATCGCACCCGGTATGCCGGGGCAGCCAATGTATTACGTCATCCCGGCCAAAGCCGCGCAGGCAAAACTGGCGCAGGAGTTTATTGAGCTGGCGACCAGCCCGGAGATTCAGGCTGAGGGGATCGTGAAGCAATTTAACTGGTACCCGGGCATCGACGCGAAATATGTGAAAGGGGCGCTGGACGATGCGACGTGGCAGAAGCTGTTCGCGGAAATTTCACCGGAAACCTTAGCGGAAAATGGCAAAAGTTTCCCTCTCAAACCCTACTTTGACGCTATCAAAGAAGGTTACGAGAGCCAGGTTTCGAACTGAGGGTATGGCGTGCCTGGCAGATTATTGCCAGGCACCTTTAGCGGTGATTATTCATGCGACAGACATTTCACGCTTTCCTGCTGGTTATTCCGGCGACGCTGATGATTGGCATCTTCTTTCTCTGGCCGCTGGGCTATTCGCTTATTTCGGCTTTTACCCATGAAACAGGTTTGACGCTGGCGCACTTTGAAAAAGTGTTTAGCCTCTATTCGAACGATATTCTCTTTACCCTGATCATTGTGCTCGTTTCACTGGCGATCCTGGCGCTGCTCTCCATCACTATTTCCGCCGTGATTGTGCTCTCGCCCTGTCGTCGTCTCGTTAAAGCGCTGGCCTTTTTATACCGCCTGCCGCTGTTTATCCCATTCATCGTTGCCGCGCAGATGATGCGGACCTTCCTGGCAAAGAACGGCCTGATGAACAATACGTTGGTTGCCCTCGGCGTAATGACGCCGATGGAGACCACCTCGCTGCTGGGCTGGAGCGGGATCATTATTACCTTTGTCTGGAAACAGATGGCCTTTACCACGCTGCTGATTAGCGGCGCCATGGCGGCGGTGGAGTCTACCCATATTCTGGCGGCGAAAAACCTCGCGGCCTCCCGGATGCGTATCTTGTTCGACATTATTTTGCCGCAGGTGTTGCCGACCATTGGCATCGCGATGGTGTTATCGACGGTCACCATGATG
Source organism: Leclercia sp. LSNIH8 (assembly GCF_002920195.1). Classification (NCBI taxonomy): domain Bacteria; kingdom Pseudomonadati; phylum Pseudomonadota; class Gammaproteobacteria; order Enterobacterales; family Enterobacteriaceae; genus Leclercia; species Leclercia sp. LSNIH8. Next base: position 294,904 of record NZ_PQJY01000003.1, read on the forward strand.
TCGGTGCTGTCAGTTCCCCTGATGATCGGCACTGGCACCCCGACGATGATGACCGTCGATATGGCATTTCGCGTCAACTCGTATGGCGACTATCCGGTTGCTAACGCGATGGGGGTCATCTCATACCTGATGTGCGCCGCGATGTCCTGGTTCTATCTGCGCCACAGCCTGAATGCAAAAGGAAATCCCTGATCAACGCGCTGTTTAAAAGAATTCGCGGCAGCTTTATTCTACAAACCCTTCTACTCCCCTTTCTGGTGCTGGCGCTGTTTGGCCCGCTGCTTAACCTGCTGATCTGGACGGTGGCGGAGAGCTGGTTTTTCCCGCATACCTTGCCCGGTCAGTGGGGGCTGAAGTACTGGGGGCAGGTTTTTAGCCCTTACAGTGACGTCTCCGGCTCGTTGTCCATCAGCGTCCTGATAGCTCTTCTGTCGGTGGTGGTGTGTCTGCTGATTTCAATCCCGGCAGGGTACGCGCTTTCGCACCGGTCCATGCCGTGCCGCGCCTTCTTTATGCTGCTGTTTTTGATCCCGCAGGCCTACCCGAACCTGACGGTCTATATGAACGTGGCGCGGCTCTTCTACCAGTGGGGGTTGAACGGGACGATTGCCGGGGTAGTGCTGGTGCACAGCGTGCACGGGCTGATGTACTCCATCTGGATAAGCGTTGCGGCGTTCTCGGCGCTCGATCCGCTGCTGGCGCGGGCGTCACGCAATCTGGGCGCCGGGCCGGTCTACACCTTTTTCCATATCATCCTGCCGCAGGCCGCCCCCGGGCTGATTGCCGCCAGCATCTTTGTTTTTCTCGAGTCGCTGGATGAGTTTACCGCCACGTTCTTTGTCGGCGCGCCGGAGATCAACACGCTGCCAATACTGCTCTATACCGCCAGCATGTCGGGGAATTATCAGATGTCCTCCATTACGGCGCTGATTCTGCTGGTGCCGTCGGTGATCTTTATGCTGGTGATCCATAAATTTATGCGCCCTGAGATGCTGTCGAAGCTGGGGAAATAACCGCCATTAGTTACAACATACTTTAATCGTTTCCGATTAATGGCTCCCCGGCCGTTGGCCGGGGAAAGTGCCTGTTTATAACTCCTGCGCCGCACTCAGCACGCTATGCAGTAACACATTGGCCCCTTTTTCTGACCATTCCGGATGAATCTTTTCCGCTTCGTTATGGCTAATGCCCTTCACGCAGGGGATAAAGATCATGCTGGCAGGCGCGATTTTGCTGACGTAACAGGTATCGTGCCCGGCGCCGGATACCATCGATTTTGATGAATAGCCCAGCGCGGCCACAGCCTGTTCCGTTCGGACAAGACAGGTTTCATCAAAGGCGATAGGTGCATAGTCGAAGATGCGCTCGACGCTGGCGCTCACGCCACGCGCCGAAAGACCGGCAGCCGCTTGATGCAGCGCGGTTTCCATCGCCTCCAGCGCCTCGCTGAGCGGATGGCGGAACTCTACGCTGCACACCACCCGGGACGGGACGACGTTTCGTGAATTCGGGGTCACGTTCGCCATGCCGATGGTGGCACGCCCGTCCGGGGCATGCTGATATCCGATCTCCTCCACCTTCAGCGCCAGCTCCGCAAAAGCGGTCAACGCATCGTGACGGCTGTGCATTGGCGTAGTGCCCGCATGTGCGGCAAACCCGTCGAGAGTAAGGGTAAACCAGCGCTGACCCATCGCAGCACGCACCAGGCCGATATCAATGGCTTCATCTTCGAGGATAGGTCCCTGTTCGATATGCAGCTCATAGCAGGCGTGGATCGGGAAGGCGCGGGCAGGGCGTGGGCCACGATAGCCGATGGCCTCAAGGGCGTCGCGAACCGTGACTTTTTTGTTGTCCATCCTGGCGTAAGCAAACTCTTCGGTAAGCTGTCCTGCCCAGACGCCGGAGGCGAGCATCGCCGGCGCAAAACGCGCCCCTTCTTCGTTCGTCCAGTTCACCAGCACGATATCGCGCTCGGTTTCAACCTGATGATCGTTCAGGGTGCGCAGCAGCTCCAGCCCGGCCAACACGCCGTAGATCCCGTCATAGTTGCCGCCGAGCGGCTGGGAATCCACGTGGGAACCAGTCATCACCGGGGGCAGCGCCGGGTTTTTACCGGCGCGGCGGATAAACATGTTGCCCATGCTGTCCACTTCGCAGCTAAAACCGGCCTCCAGTGCCCACTCGCGCAGCAGGTTGCGGGCAATCCGATCTTCCTCGCTCAGCGCCAGGCGGGTCACCCCCCCGGCAGGGGTGCCGCCGATCTGCGCCATTCTCTCCAGCGTTGACCACAGGCGGTCTGCGTTTATGCGGATCATGCTTTGTCCTTGGTGCTGCGATAGCGGAAGTCACAGCATTTACCGCCCTGCATAATGGTGGTGGTGCGCGTCAGCTCCACGTCCGGCGCGTAGCCGACAATAAATTTCTCGTCGCGCGCGCATGAAAGCAGGTGGCCAATCTCGCCGAGGCCCATCTCGTGATACATCTCGGCATAGCGACAGCGGGTGACGTTGTAGTTGTACTGCTGGTCGTCGGCGTCGATCACCTTTACGTCGAGAGCGTTATCCTTCTCCCACAGATACTGCAGGGCGATAAAGCTCTTCACGTCCGCGCCGTTTGGCTCCTTGCTGGCAAATTCTTTGCCCGCATTAATGGCGGCCTGCTCAATGGCCTCGCCAATCACCGCCTGAGCGCGGGTCTTGCCGATCTCGCGGACCAGGATTTCGTAAATTGGTTTAATAATTTCTGCTTCAATTTTGCGGCGGGCGAGAATGCCCAGCTCATTATTATCACTCATCACATTGCCTCACTGCGTTACTTAGCTTTTGCGCCGCCGAGCACGGTTTGCGGCTGCCATTTGCCATCTACCACTTTATAGACGGTGAAGGACGGGGCCTTCAGATTGCCCTGGTTATCAAAGGCGATCTGCCCGGTGACGCCGGAATAGCTGATGGCGCGCAGGGCAGGCAGGTACTCTGCCGGATCAACCGAGTCGGCTTTTTCCATCGCGGCAACCAGTACGCGGGTGGCGTCATAGGCGAAGGGGGCGTGCAGTTCGATATGGGTGTGGTAGCGGGACTGGTATGCCTGCTCGAAGGTCTTGCCGCCCGGCATCTGATCCACCGGCAGGCCCGGCTCCAGCGCGACAACGCCTTCACCCTCTTTCTGCGCCAGTTGCAGGAAGGTCTGGCTGACAAAGCCGCCTGCGCCCATCAGGGTAGTCTTCATACCCAGCTGTTTGATACGACGCGCCAGCGGTGCCGCCTGGCTGTCCACGCCGCCGAAGAAGATCAGATCCGCATTTTTGCTGCGAATAGCGGTCAACACGGCGCTAAAGTCAACGGTTTTGTCGTCCACGTACTGACGGTCAACAATCTTCACACCCTGGGCTTCCAGCGATTTAATAAACTCATCCGCCAGGCCCTGACCAAAGGCGGTACGATCGTCGATAACCGCGATGCGTTTGGCTTTCAGGGTATTTACCGCGTACTGTCCGGCAAACTGGCCGCCGTCATCGTCGTGGCCCATCACGCGGAAGCTGGTGTCGAAACCCTGTCTGGTATAGGCATGACCGGTGGCAACGGGGGCCACCTGAGCGATACCGGCATCGTGATAGACGCGGGCCGCCGGGATGCTGGTGCCGGTGTTCCAGTGGCCGACCACGCCAGCCACGCCGGTGTCCACCAGACGCTGAGCCACAGCCACGGCGGTACGCGGATCCGATTGGTCATCTTCCGACTGCAGCTTGAAAGTCACCGCCTTGCCACCGATGGTCGGGTGCTGTTTGTTGATATCGTCAATCGCCAGCTGCGCACCGTTCTCCAGATCTTTACCGATACGGGCAGACGGGCCGGTCAGCGGGCCCGCCAGGCCAATCACCACGGTTTCACTGTCGGCGGCCCAGGCACCCGTGGAGGCAAACCCGCTGAGCATAATGGCCGCGCTGAGCGCACTGATTTTAATGGTTTTCATTATTTTTCCCTGATATTGGTTGGTGTATTAAGCGGGCATTTCACCCAAATAAATCTGTGCAATCTGGTCGTCGTCGAGCATCGCCCTGGACTCGCCGTGATGGACGATGCTGCCGCTGTCCATCACCCAGGCCTGATCGGTCACCTCCAGCGCCAGCCGGGCGTTTTGCTCGATCAGCAACAACGCCACGCCGCGCTCGCGCAGTCCGGCGATGACGGCAAAAATGTTCTCGACCATTTTGGGTGCCAGGCCCATGGAGGGTTCGTCGAGGATCAGCAGGCGCGGGCGGCTGAGCAGGGCGCGGTTCAGGGCTAAAAGCTGCTGTTCCCCACCCGAGAGCAGTCCGGCCAGCTGGTGCTGCCGTTCGCCCAGACGCGGGAACCGTTCGAAAATCTCGTTCATCTCCTGCCTGACAGTGACAGCGTCACGTCGAAGCCAGGCCCCCATTTGCAGGTTCTCCAGCACCGTCATGCGGGCGAAGATGCCGCGGCCTTCCGGAACCATCACCAGCCCGTCGCGCAGCAGCGCTTCGGCTTTCTGTTTGCGGACCGCTTTGCCGTTAAATTCGATGTTGCCGCCAAAACGCTCCAGCCCGGTGATGGCCCGTACGGTGGAGCTTTTGCCCGCGCCGTTGGCACCGATCAGCGTGGCCTGTTCGCCTTCACGCAGGCTAAAGGAGACCTCGCGCACCGCCTGGATACCGCCGTAATGCACATCCAGACGTTCCACTTTCAGTAATTCAGACATGAGCATTGCCTCCAAGCCAGGCGGCGATCACCGCCGGGTCGCGACGCACGCTGTCCGGGGTGCCGCTGGCCAGCGTTTTGCCGTAATCCAGCACCGTGAGGCGATCGCAGATCCCCATCACCAGCTTGACGTCGTGTTCAATCATCAGCAGGGTTTTGCCGTCGTCACGAATGCGGGACAGCAGCTCACCCAGGGCCACTTTCTCCGCCGCGTTCATCCCGGCGGCGGGTTCATCCAGCGCCAGCAGCAGCGGATCGGTCGCCAGCGCGCGGGCGATCTCCAGCCGCCGCTGATGGCCGTAAGCCAGATCGCAGGCGCGGTAGTGGGCAAACTTCGCAATGCCGGTGTACGCCAGCCAGTGCCAGGCCTGCTCAAGGGTCTGAGCTTCTTCTGCCCGGGCGCGTTTGTGACGGCTAAGCGCCGCCCAGAGTCCGTTGCGGGTACGCACGTGGCGACCCACCATGACGTTCTCCAGCACCGACATCTCGTTAAACAGACGCACGTTCTGGAAGGTACGGGCGATACCCGCGGCAGTTACCTTTTCGATCTGGGTCGGGAAGTAGGGCTTATCGGCAATGGCGAACTCACCGCTGTCAGCGGGATACAGGCCGGTGATCAGGTTAAAGCAGGTGGTTTTGCCCGCGCCATTGGGGCCAATCAGGCCGTAGATTTCGCCTTTGTTAATCGACAGCGAGACGTTATCCACGGCGGTAAGGCCGCCAAAGCGTTTGGACATATTGCGCACGGTTAACAGGCTCATGCTTTTACCTCCTTGTGGCGCTTCGGCCAGATGCCCGACGGGCGAACCAGCATCACCAGCACCAGCGCCAGGCCGTAAAACAGCTGACGCAGGATCTCCGGATCAATCAGTACCGAACCAAACAGCGCCTGCTGCACCGGGGCCGCCTGGCTGCGCAGCAGCTCCGGCAGGGCGGTGAGCAGTACCGCGCCGAGGATCACCCCCGGGATATGGCCCATCCCGCCCAGCACCACCATCGCCAGCACGGCAATGGACTCCTGCAGGGTGAAGGATTCCGGCGAGACAAAGCCCTGGAAGGCGCCGAACAGCGCCCCGGCCACACCGCCAAAGGAGGCGCCCATGGCAAAGGCCAGCAGCTTAAAGTTGCGCACGTTGATACCCATTGCCCGGGCGACATCTTCATCTTCACGGATAGCGTGCCACGCCCGACCAATGCGCGAGTGTTGCAGGCGCAGGCAGACAAAAATGATCCCGACAATCACCAGCATCAGCAGGTAGTACCAGAGCCACAGGGCGGGCACTTTGACGCCGAACCAGTGGTAAACGCCGCTGAACTTCAGGCCAAACAGGTTGAGGGTATCAACGCCGGTAATGCCTTTTGCGCCGTTGGTGATATTCACCGGCCGGTCGAGGTTACGCATCAGAATGCGGATGATCTCCCCGAAGCCGAGGGTCACAATCGCCAGGTAATCCCCGCGCAGCTTCAGCGTCGGGGCACCCAGTAGAATGCCGCACACCGCCGCGACCAGCGCCGCAATCGGGACAATCAGCAGGTACGAGGTGTGCAGCCCGTGCGGGAACCAGAGGTTCAGGATCGGGAACACCTCTGCGAGATGCGGTGACGCCATAAGCGCCGCCAGATAGGCGCCAACGGCATAGAAGGCGATAAAGCCCATATCCAGCAGGCCGGTGTAGCCGACAACAATATTCAGCCCCAGCGCCAGCATGATGTAGAGCAGGGCGAAGTCGATCACCCGCACCCAGTAGTTGCCACCCAACTGGGTAGCCACGATCGGCGCGAGCAGCAGGGCAACCACGAAGAGCGTCATGCCGGACCAGAATTTACCGCTGGCCGCCGGGGTTTTGATTTCAATGGCAGTCATGATTTTCCCTTACGCCCTGTGCGCCACGCGCTCGCCCAGCAGACCTGCCGGACGGAAGACCAGCACCAGAATCAGCACAATAAAGGCGAACACGTCCTGGTAGTTGCTGCCGAACACGCCGTGAGTCAGCTCGCCCAGATAACCAGCGCCCAGCGCTTCGATAATGCCGAGCAGGATCCCGCCAATCATCGCTCCGCGAATATTGCCGATGCCGCCGAGAACGGCTGCGGTAAAGGCTTTAATGCCCGGCAGAAAGCCCATCGAGAAGCTGGCGTTGCCGTAGTTGCTGGCCATCATCACGCCCGCCAGCGCGGCAAAAACGCCACCAATCGCAAAGGTCAGGGTGATGATGGCGTTTGGATTAACCCCCATCAGGGTGGCGACGCGTGGGTTTTCAGCCACCGCGCGCATACCGCGGCCGAGGCGGGTGTACTCCACCAGCAGCCACAGGCCGGTCATGACGATCAGCGCCAGCGCCACGGTAACGATGCCGGTGACGGTGACAATCGCCGGGGGATGCGCCTCGCTACCCGCCGTGATGGCAATCGGGTCCATCGGCAGGATCTGCGGGAACATCAGCGGATTACGCGACCAGATAATCATCGCCACGGTTTGCAGCAGCACCGATACGCCAATCCCGGAGATCAACGGTGCCAGCCGCGGGGCATTACGCAGGCGGCGGTAGGCAAAGCGCTCAACGGCCATCGCCAGCAGGGCGCAGACCGCCATGGCGATCAGCAGCGCAAAGCCGAGCTGCAGCAGCTGCGGCATGGCGGGGAAATAGCCGTTGAGGAGATTCAGCGCCGAGAGGGTGGTCAGCGCGCCGACCATCAAAATATCGCCATGGGCGAAGTTAATAATGCGCAAAATGCCATACACCATGGTATAGCCCAGCGCGATCAGCGCGTAGATGCTGCCCAGCATCACGCCATTGATCAGTTGTTGTATGAGTGTGTCCAACGTTGTTACCCGACAAATTGCTCTTTTCAGCGGCTAACATCTAATAATTGAATTAAATTGTGAAATACGCATATATTCTTTCTTATGATTTTTGGAGCTTGCACTATCTGATTGATTTTAATGATTATGATAAATGGCTGATTAACCGGATTATCCATAACAGATCAATATATGAATAAAACAGAACAATCCCTGGCGTTGTCGGCCTTTGCCGAGAGCCGGCTGGCGAACGATCCACCGCTCCGTGCTGTTCGAGCCTTTGAGGCGATAGCCCGGCTGGGCAGCGTGACGCAGGCGGCCCAGGAGCTGGAGATATCGCCCTCGGCGGTGAGTCATCAGCTGAAAGTGCTGGAAGGGTATTTACAGATGCCGCTCACCGAGCGTCAGGGGCGCGGGCTGATCCTGAGCCAGCAGGGGCGGGATTATTACCGCTCCATTCGCGCGGCCTTTAATGTGCTGCGCCAGGCCACCGGGCATCTGCTGGAGCAGGTGCAGACCCGCCAGGTGACCATCAGCCTGATCCCGCTTTTCGGTATGGGGTGGTTTATTCCGCGCCTGCCCGGGTTTATGCGGGCTAACCCACAGACCGAAATTAACGTGGTCTACGCCAATCACCGCAACTACCTGAGCGATGCTTCGGATATGTCGATCCGCTTCGGCAATGGGCAGTGGGCGGGCTACCAGAGCGAAAAGCTGATCTCCGGGCAGATGGTGCCAGTCTGTAGCCGGGCGTTTTTGCGCCTGCACGGGCATATCGATACCCCCGAACAGCTGCTGCAAATGCCGCTCCTGCATGATGAGGAGCGCACCACCTGGCAGCAGTGGTTTATCCAGCAGGGGGTAAAACGCCCGCTGCGGCGCAGCGGCCCGATGTTTGAAGACGGGCTGTTAACCCTGGCGGGGGTACAGGCGGGGCTGGGCTGCGCGTTGATGCGCGAACCGCTGATTGCACCCTATCTGGAGAGCGGTGAGCTGGTGAAGATCTTCGATCTCCCTATCGACGATGGCCGGGATTACTACCTGTGCGTGCGTCAGGATGGAGAGATGAGTCAGGACGGGAAGTTGCTTCAGAACTGGTTGCGGCGGAACAGTAACCTCTCCCTTGAGGGAGAGGGTTAGGGGAATCAGACTGTGCCGGAGCAACAATGCCGGGTGGCGGCTACGCCTTACCCGGCCTACAAAACTCAACCCCTACGGGCCCGCGTGGCGTACCAGCACAATAGCGATCCGGCGCACACCATCATCGCCCCCTGCCAGAAGCTGAACGACAGCGGCGCATTCAGCAGCACCGCTGCCAGCGCCGCTGACAGTACCGGGGTGAAATAGGATGCCGCCGCCAGCAGCGTCACGTTGCCGTGCAAGATACCGATATTCCACGACGCGTAGCCAAACCCCAGCGCTACGCCGCACATCAAAAGTTTGATCACCACCGGCACGCTAAACACCATCTCCGGCTGCGGGCTGAAGGCATATTTCAGCCACAGGGTCACGGCAGTAAGCAATACAAACAGGGTGATGCCGTTCTGGCCGTTGGCGTATTTACTGGTCACGGTGCAGTAGGCTGCCCAGATAAAGGCGCCAACGAACGCAAGGCCATAACTTAGCGGATTGGAGACAATATTGCGGGCGATATCCGTTGGGTTCAGCCCGTTTTCGCCGCCTAATACCCAGCTCACCCCCAGCAGGGCGATGATCAGGCCCGGGATCACCCACAGGGTGGTTTTCTGGCCGTTGAACAGAATGGCGAACACGATGGTCAGACTCGGCCAGAGATAGTTCACCATCCCCACCTCAATCGCCTGATGGCGGGTGGCGGCATAGCCTAACGAGAGGGCAAGACAGATTTCATAGCTGACAAAGAGCACGCTGCCGGCAATGAGATAGCGGGGCGAGAAACGACGCAGCCTGGGGAAACCCACCGTTAACAGACAGAGTAAACCGCTCAGCGTATAGATTGCCGCCGCGCCCCCAACCGGACCTAATCTCTCGCTAACACCCCTAATCAGACCCACCATCGTGCTCCAGAGCACGATCGCGGCCAGACCGACCAGGGTGGCTTTTTTTCTCTCCATCGCATTTCCACTGGCTATCAATTTAAGGGGCAAATTTATAGCACTGTTTCAGTACCTTCCGCGAATTTATCTGTGCCGAAGTAACCCTTTAGCATTAGTAAAAGCCGCCAGCGCTGACTATTAAGAGGGCGAAGATCGGCGATATTGATTTGCCGCAAAAAAAACAGGGGCTTTGCTGTTAGTTTTCCGCCGGACTTCTCAATGATCTAACGAGGACAACGATGGACGTCAGTCGCAGACAGTTTTTTAAAATCTGCGCGGGCGGTATGGCCGGGACAACAGTAGCTGCTCTGGGGTTTGCCCCCAAAATGGCGCTGGCTCAGGCGCGCAACTATAAGTTGCTGCGTGCCAAAGAGATCCGCAACACCTGCACATACTGCTCCGTGGGATGCGGGCTATTGATGTATAGCCTGGGTGATGGCGCGAAGAACGCTAAAGCGTCGATTTATCATATTGAAGGCGATGCGGATCATCCGGTCAGCCGCGGGGCGCTCTGCCCGAAAGGGGCAGGTCTGCTGGACTATGTTCACAGCGACAACCGTCTGCGTTACCCGGAATACCGCGCGCCGGGCTCCGATAAATGGCAGCGCATCTCCTGGGATGAGGCCTTCACCCGCATTGCGAGATTGATGAAAGCCGACCGCGACGCCAACTTCGTCGAGACGAACGAACAGGGCGTAACGGTCAACCGCTGGCTCTCCACCGGGATGCTCTGCGCCTCGGCGGCCAGTAATGAAACCGGCATGCTGACGCAAAAATTTGTGCGCTCACTCGGCATGCTGGCGGTAGACAACCAGGCGCGCGTCTGACACGGACCAACGGTAGCAAGTCTTGCTCCAACATTTGGTCGCGGTGCGATGACCAACCACTGGGTTGATATCAAAAACGCTAACGTCGTGGTGGTGATGGGCGGTAATGCCGCTGAAGCCCATCCGGTGGGATTCCGCTGGGCGATGGAAGCGAAAAATAACAACGATGCGACGCTGATCGTCGTCGATCCGCGCTTTACGCGGACGGCATCGGTGGCCGATATCTATGCGCCGATCCGCTCCGGCACGGACATCACCTTCCTGTCCGGCGTGCTGCTGTACCTGATCGAAAACAACAAAATCAACGCCGAGTACGTTAAGCACTACACCAACGCTAACCTGCTGGTGCGGGAAGACTTCGCCTTCGAAGACGGGTTGTTCAGCGGCTATGACGCCGAAAAACGCCAGTACGATAAGTCCTCCTGGAACTATCAGTTCGATGAAAACGGCTATGCGCTGCGCGATGAGACTCTGACCCACCCGCGCTGCGTGTGGAACCTGCTGAAACAGCACGTCTCCCGCTATACGCCGGAGGTGGTGGAGAATATCTGCGGTACGCCAAAAGCCGACTTCCTGAAAGTGTGTGAAGTGCTGGCCTCCACCAGCGCGGCGGACAGAACCACCACCTTCCTGTATGCGCTGGGCTGGACGCAGCATACCGTTGGGGCGCAGAACATCCGCACCATGGCGATGATCCAGCTGCTGCTCGGCAACATGGGCATGGCCGGGGGCGGCGTGAACGCCCTGCGCGGTCACTCCAACATTCAGGGGTTAACCGATCTGGGACTGCTCTCCACAAGCCTGCCGGGTTATCTGACGCTGCCGTCTGAAAAACAGACCGATCTGCAAACCTACCTGACGGCCAGCACGCCAAAAGCGACGCTGCCTGACCAGGTGAACTACTGGAGCAACTATCCGAAGTTCTTTGTCAGCCTGATGAAATCGTTCTACGGCGATGCAGCGCAGAAGGAGAACGACTGGGGCTTTAACTGGCTGCCAAAATGGGATCAGTCCTGGGACGTCATCAAGTATTTCAACAGGATGGCGAAGGGCGATGTCACAGGCTACATCTGTCAGGGCTTTAACCCGGTGGCGTCGTTCCCGGACAAGAACAAGACTGTCGCCAGCCTCAGCAAGCTGAAGTACATGGTGGTGATCGATCCGCTGGTGACTGAAACCTCGAACTTCTGGCAGAACCACGGCGAGATGAACGATGTGGATCCCGCCTCCATTCAGACCGAGGTGTTCCGGTTGCCATCAACCTGCTTCGCGGAAGAGGACGGCTCCATTGCTAACTCGGGGCGCTGGTTGCAATGGCACTGGAAAGGACAGGACGCACCGGGGGAAGCGCGCAATGACGGTGAGATCCTGGCCGGGATTTACCATCGCCTGCGCGAGATGTACCGCACGGAAGGCGGAAAGGGCGTCGAGCCGCTGCTGCGCATGCGCTGGGATTACAAACAGCCGGATCGCCCGGAATCGGAAGAGGTGGCGAAAGAGAACAACGGCCGTGCGCTGGCGGATCTCTATGACGCCAGTGGCGTGCTCATCGCGAAGAAAGGCCAGCTGTTGAACAGCTTCGCCCAGCTGCGTGATGACGGTACCACCGCCGCTTCCTGCTGGATCTACACCGGGAGCTGGACCGAACAGGGCAACCAGATGGCTAACCGCGATAATGCCGACCCGTCAGGACTGGGCAATACGCTCGGCTGGGCCTGGGCGTGGCCGCTTAACCGTCGCGTGCTCTACAACCGTGCCTCGGCGGACATCAACGGCAAGCCCTGGGATCCGCAACGGATGCTTATCCAGTGGAACGGCACAAAGTGGATCGGGAACGATATCCCGGACTTCAATACCGCCGCACCGGGCAGCAATACCGGGCCGTTTATCATGCAGCCGGAAGGGCTGGGACGTCTGTTTGCCATCGACAAGCTGGCAGAAGGCCCGTTCCCTGAACACTACGAGCCGATGGAAACGCCGCTGGGGACGAACCCGCTGCACCCGAAGGTGATCTCCAGTCCGGTAGTGCGTGTCTACCAGGAAGATGCCGTGCGAATGGGCAGAAAAGATAAGTTCCCGTACGTCGGCACCACCTATCGCCTGACCGAGCATTTCCACACCTGGACCAAGCATGCGCGACTAAACGCCATCGCCCAGCCGGAACAGTTTGTCGAGATCAGCGAGTCCCTGGCGCAGGCCAAAGGCATTGCCAATGGCGACCGCGTCAAGGTCAGCAGCCAGCGCGGGTTTATTCGTGCCGTGGCGGTGGTCACCCGTCGTTTGCAGGCGCTGAACGTTCACGGTCAGCAGGTGGAAACAGTCGGTATTCCGCTGCACTGGGGCTTTGAGGGGGTGGCGCAGAAGGGCTACATCGCCAATACCCTGACGCCATCGGTGGGGGATTCCAACTCGCAAACGCCGGAGTATAAGGCGTTTCTGGTCAACATCGAGAAAGCATAAGGAGCGAATACATGTCGATGGAAACACAAGACGTCATCAAACGCTCCGCCACTAACGGCTTTACGCCCGCGCCTCGTGCGCGGGACTACAAAGCGGAAGTGGCAAAGCTGATCGATGTCTCCTCCTGCGTGGGCTGCAAAGCCTGCCAGGTGGCCTGTTCCGAGTGGAATGATATCCGCGACGAGGTGGGCCATTGCGTCGGGGTGTACGATAACCCGGCGGATCTGAGTGCCAAATCCTGGACGGTGATGCGCTTTAGCGAAACCGACCAGAACGGCAGGCTGGAGTGGCTGATCCGCAAAGACGGTTGTATGCACTGCGAGGATCCGGGCTGTCTGAAGGCCTGCCCGTCTGCCGGGGCGATTATTCAGTACGCCAACGGCATCGTCGATTTCCAGCAGGAGAACTGCATTGGCTGCGGGTACTGTATCGCCGGGTGTCCGTTCAACGTGCCGCGCCTCAGTAAAGAGGATAACCGGGTTTACAAATGCACCCTGTGCGTGGACCGCGTCAGCGTCGGCCAAGAGCCAGCGTGCGTGAAAACCTGTCCGACCGGGGCCATCCACTTTGGCACTAAAAAGGAGATGCTGGAGGTTGCGCAGCAGCGCGTCGATAAGCTGAAAGCGCGCGGCTACCCCAACGCGGGCATTTACAACCCGCAAGGGGTGGGCGGGACGCATGTGATGTATGTCCTGCATCATCTCGACCAGCCGGAACTGTATCACAACCTGCCGAAGGACCCGGCGATCGATACCTCCATCAACCTGTGGAAAGGGGCGCTGAAGCCGCTCTCTGCGGCGGGCTTTATCGCCACCTTTGCCGGGTTGATTTATCACTACGTGGGTATCGGGCCGAACAAAGAGGTGGATGACGAGGAGGAGGAACATCATGACTAAATCGAAAATGATTGTGCGCACGAAGTTTATCGACCGCGCCTGTCACTGGACGGTAGTGATCTGCTTCTTCCTGGTGTCATTGTCAGGGATTTCGTTCTTCTTCCCGACCCTGCAATGGCTGACGGAGACCTTCGGCACCCCGCAGATGGGGCGCATTCTGCATCCGTTCTTCGGGGTGCTGATTTTCGTGGCGCTGATGTTTATGTTCGTGCGTTTTGTGCATCACAACATCCCGGACAAGCAGGATATTCCCTGGCTGAAGGGCATTGTTGAGGTGCTGAAGGGCAACGAGCATAAAGTTGCGAGAGTGGGTAAATACAACGCCGGGCAGAAGATGATGTTCTGGACCATCATGAGCATGATTTTTGTGCTGCTGGTGACCGGCGTCATTATCTGGCGTCCGTACTTTGCCCAGTATTTCCCGATGCAGGTGGTGCGTTACAGCCTGCTGATCCATGCGACTTCGGCCATTATTTTGATCCACGCTATTCTGATCCATATGTATATGGCGTTCTGGGTCAAAGGCTCGATTAAAGGGATGATCGAAGGGAAGGTGAGCCGCCGCTGGGCGCAGAAACACCATCCGCGCTGGTATCGGGATGTGGAGCGTATGGAAGCACAAAAAGATGTGAGTGAAGGGATGAAGTAAGGTGCTCTGTTGCCCGGCGGCGCTGCGCTTGCGCGGGCCTACGGAGTAACTCCCCGCTCCGGATGATTTCGGCGCGGGGACTTTGGCAAGTCAGGTGTTGGTGACTATTGCATCTATTGCTGCAACCACCCGGGCTCTTGCCGCCTGCATATTACAGACGAAATACTTGCTGGTGAGTTTCCTTTTCTCCACGCTGGTTATACCGGGCGTATTCATAAATAACGTCTGAAAATCAATATTAATGACAGCGGATGCCGGATTAATATGCCCTGAAAGATGATTACGATAACTTAACGGCAGGATTAAACGGGTCGATAAATCATCATAATAATCATGTTGTATCACCATCAGGTAGGGGTGTAATTCACTGGTTCTGCCCGATGGATTACGGTAAATGTCAAACTGAAAGCACATTAAATCCCTCCGAAAAAGGGATCGTCAGACAGCAAACCGGCCTTCGCAACAAACTCATTCATAGCTTGCATGAATTCCTTATCGCGTTTGCGTTGCTCGATACGCTCCTCTACCGTTAATTCCGGGCGTGGTGCCACTCCGGTTAGGTGTTCTTTAACTGCATTGCTCTGAAGGGTGTCCAGTTTCATTATTATTGTCTCCTGTATTGGCACTGCCATTATCAACCCCCAACCATAAAAAACAATACCGATTCACCTGGTCATTCAGGAATTGCGAGCAGGCTTCCAGACAAAAGCAACAGGGTGAAAACAGGTGAAATTAATGCGAATCTCCCTCCCGATAAATAACCGGGAGGGCAGTAATACTCAGAACTTCTCTTTAATATAACGGAACGGATAAGCGGTCGGCTTAACTTTGCCGATTTTTCGTTTCGGTAATTTCACCGGTTCTTCTGGAATTTCTTTATAGGGAATCTGCGACAGCAGGTGCGAGATAATATTCAGCCGCACGCGCTTTTTATCTTCGGAGCGGGCGACAAACCACGGGGCCCATGCGGTGTCGGTGGCGGCGAACATCGCATCACGCGCTTCGGTGTACTCATCCCAGCGGGTGAAGGATTTAATGTCCATTGGGGAGAGCTTCCAGGTTTTTCGCCCGTCGTTAATGCGGTCGCGCAGACGACGCTCCTGCTCTTTAGGCGTCACTTCCAGCCAGTATTTGATCAGAATAATGCCCGCATCGACCATCGCTTTTTCAATGATGGGCGCACCGTCGAGAAATTTCTCTACTTGCTCTTCCGTACAGAACCCCATTACCCGTTCCACCCCCGCGCGGTTGTACCAGCTGCGGTCGAAAATCACGATTTCCCCCGCCGAGGGCAGATGCGGCACGTAGCGCTGGAAGTAGAGCTGGCTTTTTTCCTTTTCCGTCGGGGCGGGCAGCGCCACCACCCGGAACACGCGTGGGCTGACGCGCTCTGTCAGGGCTTTGATCGTGCCCCCTTTTCCGGCGCCATCGCGGCCTTCAAAGACGACGCACACCTTCAGGCCCTTACTCACCACCCAGCGCTGAAGCGTTACCAGCTCCTCATGCAGGCGATGCAGCTCTTTTTCATATTCCTTGCGTTTAAGGGGGGCGGGAGGCGTGTTAGTCGCAACGGGTTTGCTTTTCTTTTTATCTGCCATGATGCGTTCCTTTCAGGGTTTCTGCCGGGACGGTGTGACATAACACTTTGAAGTGTAATCACGGACAGGGGGATTGGTGGAAAATATTCACACCCCACCCGAAATAATGGATGAAGCTGCCAGCGGCGCGATTTGAACTGGCTCACCATACAAGATTGTTCAATAATGTCTGTCGCAATTTTTTAACAAGTGGCTGTGGTATGAAAAAGACGGTGTTTTCGTTAGCGCTTGGCACGTTCGGTCTGGGCATGGCCGAATTTGGCATTATGGGTGTGTTAACCGAGCTGGCGCGGGATGTGGGGATCACCATTCCCTCCGCCGGGAATATGATTTCGTTTTACGCCTTCGGGGTCGTTATTGGCGCGCCAGTCATCGCCATCTTTTCGAATAAGTTCTCCTTAAAGTCGATCCTGCTGTTCCTGGTAACGCTGTGCCTCATCGGCAATGCGATTTTTACCTTCTCCACCTCGTACACCATGCTGGCGATTGGACGGCTGGTTTCTGGTTTTCCACACGGTGCGTTCTTCGGCGTCGGGACCATTCTTCTCTCTCGCATTGCGCCGCCGGGCAAAGTGACGCTGGCGGTGGCGGGGATGATTGCCGGGATGACGGTCGCCAATCTTGCCGGCGTACCGCTTGGCACCTGGCTTGGGCACCAGTTCAGCTGGCGCTACACCTTCTTCCTGATTGCCGCATTCAATCTGCTGGTGCTGCTCTCTGTCGCACTGTGGGTGCCGCAGACGTTCGATAAGACGCAGACCCGTCTGCGGGAACAGTTTCTCTTTCTGAAAAAGCCAGAGCCCTGGTTTATCTTTGCCGCCACCATGTTCGGCAATGCCGGGGTCTTTGCCTGGTTCAGCTTCGTGAAGCCGTTTATGATCAACGTGTCCGGCTTTTCCGAAGGGGTGATGACCGCGATCATGATGCTGATGGGGCTCGGCATGGTGCTGGGCAACCTGTTCAGCGGCAAACTGTCCGGGCGCTACAGCCCGCTGCGGATTGCAGCCGTCACCGATCTGGTCATTGTGCTCTCCCTGCTGCTGCTGTTTGCCTTCGGTGCGTTCCCTGCGGCCTCGCTGGTGATGGGCTTTATCTGCTGTGCCGGGCTGTTTGCGTTGTCGGCACCGTTGCAGATCCTGCTTCTGCAAAATGCGCAGGGCGGGGAGATGCTCGGTGCGGCAGGCGGGCAGGTGGCGTTTAATCTCGGTAGCGCCATTGGGGCGTACTTTGGCGGGATGATGATTACGCTGGGCTTTAGCTGGAGTTACGTTACCTTGCCTGCGGCGGCGCTGTCGTTCTGCGCCATGTCGTCGCTGTTGATGTACGGGTATCTGAAAGCCCGTCGGGGGCAGGCTGATGCACAGGCGATAGCCTGAGCGTGAAATGACGGGTGGCGCTGCGCTTACCCGGCCTACAAATCCCGTAGGCCCGTGCAAGCGAAGCGCCGCCGGGCAAAAAGCACTCACATCACGCTTTCGAGGTTTTTCAGGAAATTTTCAACCTGCTCTGACGAGGCCGTATCGGCCTGATAAAGAATGTCCAGCGTGACATTCTTCAGGCCGCAAAAGCCGAAAACGCCTTCGACTAACTGGGTTCGTATCGCCGTCGAATAGCCGTGTTTATCAAAGCCCTTGAGATCGCTGCCCGCCGTCGCGACAAGGCGTACCGGTACATCGCGTAAGTTACCCACAATTCGACCGTCTTCCGCCACCTTGTACGCCCAGTTCAGGGTGAGTACCCGATCAAACCAGCCTTTCAACAGACCCGGAACGGACCACCAGTAGATCGGGAAGACAAACACCAGCATATCTGCCCGCTCCACGCGCTGTTGTTCACGCCGGATATCGGCAGGCGGGGCGCTGGCATCCCCGTGATACAGGGCAAGATCGGGACGCAGCATTGCCGGTGTAAAGGCTTCAGCGTGGAGATCGGCAATCTCAACCTGAGTACCTTGTTCACGTAAGCGGGCGGCAATTCGCGCCGCCAGTGTGTGGGATAACGAATTTTCGACAGGATGAGCCGTCACGATCAGCGCATTATCTATGACATGTGTTACAGACATAACCACCTCAGCAGCAAGTTAACTTGCTACCTATATTACTATTGGTAACTTAAGTGTCAATCCGTCGGCACCACTCATTTTGTGCTGTCGGCACAGGTGTTCAGTACGCCAAACATCGCGCCGCAGAGCATATCTTCCGCGACGTTTCGGGCCAGTACGCCGTTGCTGGCAGCGGTGCTAAGCGCCTCCGCCGCACCAATAATGGCCGTCAGCGCCGCTTCTCCCTGCACTCCTTTCAGGGTGATATAGGGGGAGAGCGCCGTGCGCAGGCAGTCTGCACATTCGGCAACGCAGGCTTCCCGGAATGTCTGCAGCGCCCGTGAGCCGGACAGGGCCGCAGCGATAGGCCCTGTCTCTGGCCCAGCGCTGATGGCGCAATCAATATAGGCGGCACTGAAAAAGCGGACGGTGTTTTCCAGCGTTTTGTTATCGACATTCAGCGTCTCACGGAATTTTTTTAACTGCCGATCGCTGTAATCCTGATACAGCGCCATCAACAACCCTTCACGATCGCCGAAGTGATCGTAGGGAATGGGCTTGGTGACGTTTGCCCGCTCGGCCAGATAGCCCAGCGTCAGTGCCTCGGTGCCTTGCTGGCGTACAATCCCACGAGCCACCTCCAGCAACTGTATCCGTCGATCCTCTTTTCTTAACCGTTTAACGACCATATTGCCCTCGCGCCAGTGTCTACTAAAGGTAGTTTACACGGTTTATTCGCGAGGCTGTATGCTTTGTAGATATACCGCCACGGCAAAAAGGCTCCCGTAGCGGGAGCCTGATGCGCGCTTAGGGTAGCGAGGGCTCACCCAGGGTTAACATCAAACGGTTCGCCCAGGCGAAGAACGCGGCAGACTGCACCAGATCCAGCTGGGCCAGGGTATCCAGGCCCTCACGTTCCAGCGCTGCCAGATGCCCCGGCGTCACCGCTGGTGGAGTGACCGACAGCGCGGCGGCAAAATCGATCCCCACCTGCCAGCGCGGTGACTGCCCGCTGCTCAGCGATTGCCCTGGCTCGACTGCCAGCACTCTTTCCACCGCCTCATCATCCTTCGACAGCTGGCTGGCTTTCCGTGCATGGACAGAGGCGCAGTAAATGCAGCCGTTCACCTTGCTGGTCACCGCCGCAGCCAGCTCTCGCTCAGCCCGCGACAGGCCGCCGGAGGTATAGAAAATCCCTTTATCGGTGAGCGTTCGTTGTTCCAGCACCGGCAGGTTGCGCCCCAGCAGGCGGAAATAGTTGGAGTCAGTATGGCCGAATTTAGCGAGGAGCGCCTGCTCGTCGGCGCTGAATTCCGCCAGGGGTTTGGGTGCCAGCCACGGTTCCCAGCCCAGCTCTTGCTGGGTAAAGACCACCGGTGCGGCTTTGCCGTTTTTGGTGAGCGGCACGGTGTGCCAGTGGCCCGCCACAACAGGGGCCTCGCTGGCCGCTACCGGTTTGTCATTGAGCAGACGCAACCCAACGATCAGGCGGCTCTGGAAGCTGACAAAGGCGATCAGCTGCGCCAGGGTAACAATCCCTTCTTTGCTCCAGCCTGCCAGGGTGAGCGCATTGATCGCCCCCGGGGTGGCCTGGACCGGAGAGAAGGTCAGCAGACGGGCGAAGGTCAGGGCGGGAGTGAGACGCACGGAGGTCGGATCGGCCAGGCCAAACCCGGCATAGTGGGCCGCCAGCGCGTCGGCGTTGTGCCATTTCGCCACTTTTGCCGCTACCGCAAAACGTTCGTCTAGCGCAAAGTCGGCATCCTGCTGACTGAATAAGGTTTCGTAGCTCCCCTGAGCATGACGCGTGGCCGCCTCGCGAGTGAGTCGTGCCTGTTCCAGCGCGGAACCCGGGGCAATCTCCGCCAGTTCGGAGAGAATATCCTGACTTAAAGCCATAGTGACTCCTTATAAAAGATGAGGGGCGATCTGCTCTGCGATTAACTCAATCGAACGTAAGGTGTCCTGATGCGACGGCTCAACCGAATGCACCTGGAACGAAATATCGGTGGCGCGCGCCAGCACCGAATCCTCAGCCAGCGAGGCGAGCACCGTCTGCGGCGCGCCGATGTGCGCATCAAACTGGCGGATATAATCCGTGACAGTGTCACCTGCGAGGGCGTGCCCGGCGGCCTGATGCTGCTGCGCCTGACGGGTCAGGCCCGGTTCGGCAATCTTTAGCGCGTACGCATCGCTGTCGGCAACAAATGCGGTGCGCGAGGCCAGAATTCGCGGGGCAACGCCGGACGGCAGCGCGTCGAGGTAGGCGTCGATAATCGGATTCTGGATCGCATCCAGCGGCAATAACAGATTGTCCGCCGGGCGCGGCTGGGTGCGGGAGAGCATCAGGCCGTGACCCTGCTGTGCGGCACGCACTGCTCCCTCCACCGAAAAGGTGGCGATCCACACCCGCTCCGTCAGGCCGGGCGCGGGCGGATAGAGATGGTTATCGGGGTGAGTCAGGGAATCTCCGCGCCAGGCGCTCTGGATCAGATGCAGGTGCTCGGCAAAGGTCGTTGCCCGCTCGTTAATGGTCAGCCCGAACGGCAGAAACGAGGTCGGCGTGCCGCCGGAGCCAAACCCGACCTCGAGCCGTCCGTCAGACAGCAGATCCAGCACCGCCGCGTCTTCCGCTACCCGCAGCGGGTTCTCCAGCGGCAGGGTGATAATGGCCGTACCCAGACGAATGCGGCTGGTGAACGCCGCAACCTGGGCGAGGAACACCAGCGGCGAGGGCAGGCCGCCCTCATGTTCATGGAAGTGGTGCTGGGCGATCCACGCGGTATCAAAACCGTAGCGTTCAGCATGGCGGATCTGCTCTGTTGCCAGGCGATAGCGTTCTTTGGCTGGGGCAGCGTCCAGCAGGCGGGTGAAGAAACCCAGGCGTTTACGCGTCATGCGTACTCCTTCTGTGAAAAATGGGGAATGGCGTCGATCAGTTCGCGGGTGTAGTCGTTCTGCGGTGCGGCAAACAGTGACTCAACTGCGCCGTGCTCAACAACCTGACCGCTGCGCAACACGGTGACGCTGTGGGCAATGCGCCGCACGGTCGCGAGGTCGTGGGTAATAAACAGATAGGTCAGGCCCAGCTGCTGTTGCAGCTGCTGGAGCAGGGCGAGGATCTGCGCCTTCACGGTGACGTCCAGCGCCGAGGTGGCTTCATCCAGCACCAGAATGGTCGGCTCAAGGATCAGGGCCCGGGCAATGGCCACGCGCTGACGCTGTCCGCCCGAGAGTTCCCGCGCGGTGCGGGTTAACAGCTCCGGCGGCAGAGCCACCCGCCGGGTGACGCTCTCCACCCGGGCGGCGCGCTCGGCTTTGCTGACCGGGGCGAAGTTTTTCAGCGGCTCTTCGATGATTTCAAACAGCGTCTGACGCGGATCCAGCGAGGCAAAAGGGTTCTGGTAGACGAACTGGATCTTCTGTCGCAGCTGACGACGCGCCTCGTGGCTGAGGGTGGTGGCATCAATATTATCGATAATCACTTTACCGCTGTCGGCCTGCTCAAAGCCCAGCAGGATCCTGGCAAGGGTGGTTTTACCCGAGCCCGACTCCCCGACCAGCGCGTGGGTGCTACCGCGCGGCACGGCAAAGCTCACCGCGTCCAGCGCCTGAAGCTGATGACCTTTGCCCAGCGCAAAGCGTTTGCTGATCCCGGTAGCCTGAATAGCCGGCGAGGCCAGTGGGCGACCCGCTACCGGGGCGATGGTCAGCCGCTGTCCGTTCAGATCGCTTAGCAGCTGGCGGGTGTAGGCGTGCTGTGGGGCACGCACTACGTCGGCGGTCGCGCCATGCTCCTGCACCTCGCCGTTGCGAAACACCAGCAGCCGGTCGGCACGCTGGGCGGCCAGGGCCAGATCGTGGGTGACGAACAGCACCGCCGTGCCGCATTCGCGGCGCAGCAGGTCCAGCAGATCGAGAATGCGTTTTTGCACCGTCACGTCCAGCGCGCTGGTGGGTTCATCGGCAATGATGATGTCCGGGCGCAGGGCGATGGCGATAGCGATCAGCACCCGCTGCTTCATGCCGCCGGAGAGCTGATGGGGAAACTGCTTCATCCGCTGCTCCGGGTGACTGAGGCCGACTTTGGTCAGCAGGGCCAGCACCTGGCTATCGCACTCGGCCTTACTCATCTTATGATGCAGACGCAGGATTTCCCCCACCTGGGCACCAACGGTCTTCACCGGGTTCAGGGAATTACCCGGATCCTGCGGCACCAGGCTGATGCGCGCCCCGCGCAGGCTGTCGAGCCGTTTAGCTGACCACTGGCTGAGATCTTCGCCGTTCAGACGAATGCTGCCAGCGTCACGGCGGGCATTGTCCGCCAGCAGGCCGATGATCGCCTGCGCGGTGGTGGTTTTCCCGGAGCCGGACTCGCCGACAAAGGCCAGCATCTCCCCGCGTCCGAGGGTAAAGCTGACGTTATGCACCACTTCGCGCCACTCGCGACCGGTGCGGTAGCTGAGGGTCAGGTTTTCCACAGATAACACGGTCATGAGCGGCCTCCGCTTAACTGACGGCTGATACGGTTGGTCGCCAGCACCACGGCAATCACCACCAGGCCGGGGAAGGTGGTTAACCACCAGGCGGTTGAGAGATAGTTCCGGCCCTCGGCAATCAGCAAGCCCCATTCCGGGATCGGCGGCGGGGTGCCGTAGCCGAGGAAACTGAGGGTGGAGAGGGCCAGAATGGCCTGACCAAACTGCAGGGTGGCAAAGGCCAGCACCGCGGTCAGGGAGTTGGGCAGAATGTGGCGCCACAGCACGGTCCAGAAGGTCCCGCCGCTGCCAAACGCCGCTTCGACATAATCGGTGTGGCGGATGCGCACCACTTCACCGCGCGCCAGGCGGGCAAAGCTGGCGATCGACGCCACCCCAACGGCAATGGCGGCATTCAGGGTCCCAAAGCCCAGAAGAATAATCACCGTCAGCGAAAGCAGCAGAGACGGGATGGCAAGCAGCACGTCCACCAGGCGCATCAATACCGACTCCACCCGTCCGGCAAAAGCTCCGGCAATGACACCGATAGCGGTGCCAATAAACAGCCCCATCGCCACCGCCACCAGTGCAGCGCTCAGGGAGTGCGAAGCACCATAGACGATGCGGGTATACAGATCGCGTCCCAGCTGGTCGGTGCCGAGCCAGTAGCCTGCCTGGGGTGCCAGACGCTGCGCGCCGGCAATGCCTTCAATCGGGCTGAATGAGGTAAACAGCCCCGGCGCAATGGCCGCCAGCGCGGCAGCGGCAATAATGGCCCAGGCAAACCAGAGTCCCGGCTGCCAGCGCAAACCGCGCCAGGCGGGAATGCGTTTGCGCGCCGCCGCCGCATAATCAACAAGGCTCATGCAGCACCTCCGGTCACGGTTTGCAGGCGGGGATCGAACAGCGGCATCAGCAGATCCACCAGCAGATTAATCACTACAAAGCCGAGGGCCGAAATCATCACCACTGCCTGTAGTACGGCGATATCCTGGTTATTCACCGCCTGCTGGGTCAGTAACCCCAGACCGCTGCGGCCAAACACGGTTTCGGTGATCAGCGCCCCGGCAATCAGCTCGCCCAGCAGCAGCCCGGCGATGTTCAGCGCTGGCAGCAGGGCATTGCTGGTAACGTGCCGCCAGAGAACGGCGGTTTCGCTCAGCCCTTTGGCTCGCGCTACCGCGACAAAGGGCTGGGCGGCCACCTGATCCAGGCTGCGCATCAGGATCTGCGCCAGCGGGGCGGAGATGGGAACGGCGACGGCGATAATCGGCAGGATCAGCCCCTGCAGAGGCGTCGGATTAATCACCGGGATCAGCCGCAGCTGGAACGAGAACAGCTGAATCAGGGCTATCCCCAGCCAGAACGTCGGCAGGGAGATAAACAGCACCGGCAGAGACTGAATGGCGTTGCTCAGCCAGCGCAGCCCCGGCAGGCGCGAGGCCAGCGCCAGGGAGAAGGCCAGCACCACCGCCAGCGCAAAGGCGGGCAACGCCAGACTCAGGGTATCCGGCAGGTTGGTGGCGATCAGCTCACTCACCGCCACGCCCGCCTGCACCGAGAAGCCAAAATCACCACGCAGCATCGCCTCAAAGGTATGCAGATACTGCTGCCACAGGGGGCTATCGGCCCCGTACGCGATCCGCATCTCTTCGATTTGCGCCGGACTCAGACCCAGGTCCGGATTCTGGAACTTGATCAGCACCGCGTCCCCCGGCAGGACCTGGAGCAGCACGAACGACAGGGTGAACGCCGCCCATAGCACCAGCACTCCCAGCCCGGCCCGTCGCAGCAGATAGTGGCTCATCGTCGCCTCCTTAGTGTTTCTCGATCCACGCGCCGTAGAACGACGGGCGACCGACCGCTTCAAAACTCACCCCTTTCAGCCAGGGGGCACCGGCAAAGACCTGGGGCTCTTCAAAGATCGGGATTACATAGGCGTTATCCAGCAGATAGCGCTGGGCATCGCCGGTGAGCTGCAACCGTTTCTGCGGATCCACTTCGGACGAGATGCTGACCAGCAGGTCGTTGAGCTTGTCGTCGCGGAAGCTGTTGACCTTGTCGCTGGAGCCGCCTTTTTGCAGCAGGGCGTCGCGATTGTTGGGATAGAACATGCTTTTCACCACGTCCGGGTCGGCACGGCCCACTTCCGAGACGGTGAGCGGGGTCTTCAGCGGGTCGAGGTTATCGAGGACGTGGCTTCCGGCATCACCCGCCTTCACGTTCAGGGCTACGCCTACCTGGCGCCACTGCTGGGCCACCAGCTGCAACACCTCTTTATTCTGCGGCTGCGGCAGGGATTCGTAGATGGTCAGGGCCAGACGCTGGCCCTCTTTAGCGCGGATGCCGTCGCTGCCTGCTTTCCAGCCCGCCTCGTCCAGCAGGCGACTGGCTTTGGCCGGGTCGAAGGTCAGCTTGTCGCTGAGATCGACATAGCCTGCGGCTGAATCGGCAATCACCGATTTGGCCTGCGGATAGTTAGGCGAGTAGAGGGTCTCGACCACCTGCTTCGCATTGGTGGCGTGCAGCAGCGCCTGGCGCACCCGCACATCGGCCACCAGCGGGTTATCCGGGCGGAAGCTGATGCTGTCGTTCACGCCTCGGGTCGGGGCGGCGTAGATATGATAGCCCTGTTCGGTGGCCTGCTTTTCGTCATAGGCCTGCACCTGGCGGATAAAGTCCGCCTGTCCGGCCAGCAGCGCGCCGACGCGAACGCTGTCTTCCGGGGTCACCAGGTAGGTAATGCCATCAAGGTTCGCCGGGCCCTGTTGGGCGAGGTTTTTCGGCCCCCAGGCATAGTCTTTCCGCGCCTGAAGGTTAACTTCGCGGCCCAGCTTTTCGTCTTTCACCACAAATGGACCAGAGCCGATGATATGGCGGGCATCGCCCAGCTCCTCAAAGTTACGTTGTAACGTGCTCAGGGAGACCAGACCCGATCCTATGGTGGCAGTTCCTTGTAAAAAGCCCGGTGACGGTTTTTTGAAGTAAAACCTGACGGTCTGCGGGTCAATCACTTCGCTGCGGTCGTAATTGTTGATCACTTCCGACACCGGCAGGCGCTGGGCCTTGTTGCCTTTGCCGTAGGTATCGAAGTTCTTCGCTACCGCGTTAGCGTCCAGCGGCGTGCCGTCCGAGAAGGTCACCCCAGGACGGATCTTAAAGGTGTATTCGGTTTTATCCGCGTTGGTGCTCCAGCTTTCGGCAATCCACGGCTCCACTTCCAGGGTCTTCGGGTTCTGCCAGGTGAGCTTGTCGGTGATTTGATTCAGGATCCCGCCGTTGGGGTAAAACCCGCCCGCCGGGGGATAGAGGTTGGTGTGGGCCTGTTGCTCCAGATAGACCAGCGTGCCGCCTTTAACCGGCGTATCGGCAGCATACGCAGCTGTTGTCGCAAGAATGAGCGCCGTCAGCAGCGGCAGGCGAAATGGGGTTTGCATGGTGAATTCCTTTGTTATCTTCTTGTTAGCGTCGAATGCATCTTCGGACGGGGCAGAAAAGAAAGGAACAAAGGAATTGAGCTAAGGATTTGCGGAAAGTGGCAATAAAAAAACCGCGCCGGGAGGGGCGCGGTTAACGGGGCAGAGCAGCCTGCTTATGAGCGGAAATCGATCACCATACGGCCACGGATCTGGCCTTGCTCCATCTCTTTAAAGATGGCGTTGATATCACCCAGCGGACGCAGCGCCACTTTCGGCACCACTTTGCCTTCGGCGGCGAACTGGAAGGCTTCGGTCAGATCCTGACGGGTGCCCACCAGCGAGCCCACCACCTGAATGCCATCCAGCACCAGACGTGGAATATCAAGGCTCATCGCTTCCGGCGGCAGGCCCACGGCGACCACACGGCCACCGGCGCGAACGGCATCTACCGCAGAGTTAAAGGCCACTTTCGCCACGGCCGTTACCACCGCAGCGTGTGCGCCGCCGGTCTTTTCCTGGATGAATTTCGCGGCATCTTCATTACGCGAGTTGACCACCAGATCGGCCCCCATGCTCTCGGCCAGTTTCAGCTGTTCATCGTTGATATCAACCGCAATCACTTTGGCGTTGAACACGTTTTTGGCGTACTGCAGTGCAAGGTTCCCCAGCCCGCCGAGGCCATAGATAGCGATCCACTGACCAGGCTTAATCTCAGAGACTTTTACCGCTTTATAGGTCGTTACCCCGGCGCAGGTGATACTGCTGGCGGCGGCGGAATCCAGGCCGTCCGGCACTTTTACCGCATAATCGGCGGTGACGATGCACTCTTCCGCCATCCCACCGTCCACAGAGTAACCCGCGTTTTTCACGTTACGGCACAGGGTTTCGTTACCGGAGTTACAGTATTCGCAGTGGCCGCAGCCTTCGAAGAACCACGCCACGCTGGCGCGATCTCCTGGTTTCAGCGAGGTGACACCAGGGCCAACCTCCTTGACGACACCGATGCCTTCATGGCCGAGGATCACCCCGGTCTTATCGCCAAAATCACCGTTTTTGACGTGAAGATCGGTATGGCAGACGCCGCAGCAATCCATCTTCAGCAGCGCTTCCCCGTGTTTTAGCGGGCGCAGGGTTTTCTCGGTCACTTCTACCTGATGGTCTTTGGTCACGACAGCAGCTTTCATATGTTTCTCCATTTTCATATTGCGGATCTGCGGGGCAGGTTCGACAGGACGAAATACCCATTAAGGATTAGGTTATTTAATGATTGTGACAAGGCCGTAGCAACATAATGTAATAATTTAATTGCTTTTTTGCGGCCAGGGTCGCGCAAAATGAGTAATGAGCTCAATAATAGAGTGGTTATTATTTCTGCAGTAAATGTGTAATGTTTCTGACATAACCAGACCGTAAGGTGTTGTCTTCTCAATAACCGAAGAGTTAAAAAGACAATGCATCTGGTAAAAAAACTTCTCGCAGTGAGCGTTCTTTTGTCCGCTTCCGTACAGGCGCAAAACATCCTTGAGTTCCCTCAGCCTGACAACAACCCGGAAGAGTTCTACGCCGTCACCGAAATTCCGGCGGGCGGGATCATTAAGTATGAAACCGACGCCAAAACCGGCTTTATCGTGGCCGATCGCTTCCAGTCGATGCCGGTAGCTTACCCGGCAAACTACGGCTCGCTGACCCAGTCGCTGGCGGGGGATGGCGATCCGCTGGATGTGATTTTCTACACCCGCGCGCCGATGGCCCCGGGCACCCTGATAAAACTGCGCGCCATTGGCGTGCTGAAGATGATCGATGGCGGCGAGAAAGACGATAAAATTGTGGCGGTGCCAGCCAGCAAAATTGACCCGACCTATGACGACATCAAAGAGCTGAGCGATCTGCCGAAGATAGAGCAGCAGCGTCTGGAGTCCTTCTTCCGCGTCTACAAGCAGTTGCCGGAAGGGCGCAAGTCGGTGGAGCTGAACGGCTTTAACGATGCCGCCACCGCGAAGCAGGAAATCAAACAGGCATGGGATGCCTGGAAAACCCGTCAGCCGAAGTAAAAAATTGCCCGGCGGCGGCTACCCGCCGGGCGATCTCCTACAGCTGCGCCGTCAGCGCGGCAATCTCCTCCAGCCACTGCGCCTGAAGCTGCGGCTTCTGATGTTTAGGCTTACGCAGCCGATCTTCTTCCAGCAGTCTTTCCAGCGTAATCAACCGCTCTAACAGATCGTCAGTGGGTTCAGCCTGGCTGACGGACGGGGTAGCGGGGACCGGTTGGGCTTGTAATCCGCTCTCTTCCCGCAGCCGGGCAAACACCGCGTCGGCATCGTGCCATTCGCTGAGTTGGCCCTTTTCAATCAGCCAGAAGCGGTTACAGCTCTGACTGATTAACTGCCGATCGTGGCTGACCAGCAGCACGCCACCCTCGAACTGTTGTAACGTTTCGGCCAGCGCCTCTTTGCCTTCCATATCCAGATGGTTGGTTGGCTCATCAAGCATCAGCAGGCTAAAGCGGGCCAGCGTCAGGCCAATAAAGAGCAGGCGCGAACGCTCACCGCCGCTGAGGGTGCTGACCTTTTGCCCGTGACGCGCCCAGGCGAATCCGGCGGAGATCAGCGCCATCTTGCGATCCTGGATGTTCGGTGCGAAGGGCTCCAGAGCGTCAATCAGCGTGGCGTCATCCGCCAGTTGATGCAGAGTCTGGTCGTAATAGCCCATTGCCACGCGCGGGTGGATCTTCAGCCCGTCCTGCGTTTCCCCGGCATTAAACTGCCGCCAGATCAGCCGCATCAGGGACGATTTTCCACAACCGTTGCGTCCGACAATCGCCACCCGATCGCCGCTTTTGAGCCGGACGTTCTCTACCGAGAATAATGCCGGCAGGCCAGGGGCAGGCGGAACGTCGAGGGTCTCAACTTCCAGCAGCCGGTCGGCGCGCAGCGCATCGCCACGCAGAGTTAAAGTCCATGGCGTGCCGGTGGTTAACGCCGTCTGGCTCTCCTTCAGCCGCTCCACCTGACGTTCCATCTGTTTGGCTTTGCGGGCCAGATCCTCGTTATCGTAGACCTTGCCCCAGGTCGCCAGCCGCTTCGCGCTGGCGGTGACCCGGTCGATCTCCTTTTGTTCCGCTTTATGGCGCAGGGCGTCGCTCTCGTCTTTCTCTGCCAGCGCCTGACGGGCGCGGGTGCAGGGAAGGGCGAAGTAGTGCAGAGTTTTGTCGCGCAGGATCCAACTGCCGTTAGTAACGGCATCCAGGAGCTGTCTGTCGTGCGACACCAGCACAAAGCTGCCGGACCAGTTTTGCAGGAACTGTTCCAGCCACAGCAGCGTAGGCAGATCGAGGTGGTTGCTGGGTTCATCGAGCAGGAGCAGATCCGGCTCGTTAATCAGCGCCCGCGCCAGCAGCAGACGGGTATGCTGGCCGCCGCTGAGGGTCGCCGAGGGCAACGCCATATCGTCCGGGGTAGAGCCCATGCTCGCCAACAGCGTTTCTGCCCGCCAGCGCAGGCTTTCACGCTCGGCTACCGGCAGTTGCGCCAGCACCGCATCCAGCATAGTTAACGGATAGATCGTCTCCGGAAGATGCTGTTCCACCCGCGCCATCAGGCAGTGGCCAGCCAGCGCCACCGTGCCGGAAAGCGGCGTTTCGGTGCCATCGAGGATCTTCAGCAGGGTACTTTTGCCGCAGCCGTTATCGCCCAGCAGACCAATGCGGTCGCCTTTTTTCAGGCTAAAGGTGAGATCGTTAAACAGCGTGTCAAAGGCGGTATCAACACGGAGAGAAAGTGCAGTCAGTAATGTGCTCATTTGCTTACTCAAGAGTTACAGGCATGGAAATGCCTCGTCAATCAACGCTGACGATAACCCGGTAAGCCCGAGAGAAGGGATGTCTTAGGTGTCTTCGCTCAAGCCGAAGTTATCGCAGCACGAAACCGATAACGCTTGAGCAGGTGCGATCACCAAGGTGGAATGAAATATCAAAGATTTCATTGCACAGCATAATTAGCCTCCTTTTTATTCAGTGGGTTGATGGATGAAGCGAGTGTAGCGGGGAAGGTGCCTTTCAGCAAGGAATGTTAGTTGGTTGCATTTTGAAACCACATCATCTAGCCTTTATTTGGTTTTATTTTAAAACCAATTCAGAGGGTGTGAGAGCATGAAAGTGGAAATGGCGTTATCGCCGGGTGAGGCGAAACCTGCGGGTCTGTCGCGTAGCCTGGTTTGGCTCTTTGCGATCGCCAGCGGAATGAGCGTGGCGAATGTCTATTACGCGCAACCGCTGCTGGATGCGCTGGCGCAGGATTTTGCTATCAGCCAGGCGGCGGTCGGCGGCGTTGTCACTGCCACCCAGGCCGGTTGTGCGCTGGCGCTGCTCTTTCTGGTGCCGCTGGGTGACAGGATGGATCGTCGTCGATTGATGACGATCCAACTTCTGGCACTGGTGGCCGCGCTGGTGGCGGTGGGGATGGCGCGAACCGCGCCTGTGCTGCTGGCCGCGATGCTGGCCGTTGGCCTGCTCGGTACGGCGATGACCCAGGGGTTGATCGCTTATGCGGCGAACGCGGCTGCGCCTCACGAGCAGGGGCGGGTGGTGGGGGCAGCGCAGGGTGGGGTCTTTATCGGGCTGCTGCTGGCGCGGGTCTTTGCCGGGGGCGTGAGTGACCTTGCAGGCTGGCGCGGAGTCTATTTCTTTGCCGCATTCCTCATGCTAATGATTGCGATCCCGCTGTTGCGAGGGCTACCTACCACACCAGCGGTTAATGCTACGCTCAGCTATCCGCGCCTGCTCGCCTCAATGGTGACGCTGCTTCGTCAGGAAAAGGTCTTACAGGTCAGGGGCATCCTGGCGCTGCTGATGTTTGCGGCGTTCAATATTTTCTGGAGCGCGTTAGTACTTCCCCTGAGCGCCGCGCCTTATCACTTTTCCCACACAGCCATTGGCGCATTCGGTCTGGCGGGTGTGGTTGGCGCACTGGCCGCCGCCCGGGCCGGGCAGTGGGCGGATCGGGGATATGCACGGCGCACCAGCGCGATGGCGCTTCTTGCGCTGCTGCTGGCCTGGTGGCCGCTGTCGCTGATGGAGATGTCACTCTGGGCGCTGGTGATCGGCATTGTGCTGCTGGATCTGGGCGGTCAGGCGCTACACGTCACCAATCAGAGCCTGATTTTTCGCACCCGGCCAGATGCGCACAGTCGGCTGGTTGGCCTCTATATGCTGTTTTACGCCGTCGGCAGCGGGCTGGGGGCGATCGGCACCACCGTCACCTGGGCCCATTTTGGCTGGCAGGGAGTGTGTTTGCTGGGGGCGATGGTCAGTTTGCTGGCGCTGGTGTTCTGGTGGGTGACGGAAACCCCGAAAAGAGCGGAAAGATAAGGGTTGTAATATTCGCTTACATTCATTCTTCACGCAGTCGCTTTACATTGACACTAGTGTCAATGTTGTACGTTAAGACCACAGCGAGGAGAAGCGTATGCGTCCGTCCGATTTGGCAAAACTCACCGGCGTAAGCACCCGGGTACTGCGTCACTATGAGTCGAAAGGACTGATTCAGTCACGACGAATGGATAATGGCTATCGTGATTTTGATGCGAAGGAGGTCGACAAGGTCAGATGGATAACCTCATTGATAAAATGCGGCTTCAGTACCCGACAGATCGCTGAGCTGGAGAAATTTTCCCAGGTCAGCGATATGGATGATGAGCGTTTTATCATGTGTCTGGCGCAGCACCGGGATAAGTTGCAGGCGCTCGACGTCCTGATCGCATTATTAAATGAACGGCGAAATGCCCTCGCTGCACGTATTCATAGCTATGAATAATCGCTATCTGTTATTGCACGTGAGATGAAATATGAAACGATTAGAGAATAAAGTCGCCTTAATTACCGGCGGCAGCAGTAGTATTGGTCTGGCAACGGCAAAACGATTTATTCATGAAGGCGCCAGGGTTGTAATAACCGGCAGAAATGAAGAGACGTTAAATCAGGCTATGCAGATCCTTGGCGATAATAATGCCATCGCGATAGCGTCCGATAGTAGTGATTTAAATAATCACGATACGCTCTTTTCAACGATTGAAAAGCAGTACGGCAAACTGGATATCGTTTTTGCCAACGCGGGCATTATTTTACTTTCTGATTTCCCTGGGTCCACGGAACGGGACTTTGACCGTCAGTTTAATATTAATGTCAAAGGTACTTTCTTTACCGTTCAGAAGGCGTTGCCGCTGATGTCGCAAGGGGGATCAATCATTCTGACCTCCTCTGTCGCGCATCATAAAGGCCTGGACGGGCACAACATCTACGCGGCAACCAAAGCCGCATTGCGTTCTTTCGCCCGCAGCTGGACAACAGATCTCAAAGACCGGGGGATACGGGTGAACTGCCTGAGTCCGGGCCCCATTGCCACGCCTATCATCAGTAAAATGGGCGTATCGGAGGCCGAGCGTGAGCTGTTTGATATGCAGGTGGCGAGCCGTATCCCGGCCGGACGCTTTGGTTTACCCGAAGAGGTGGCAGCCGCTGCGCTGTTCCTGGCTTCTGACGAAAGCAGCTTTATTTCAGGTATTGATCTCAGCGTCGATGGCGGTATGGGCCAGATTTAAAACGATAATTTTTCTGCCGTTCGAAAAAATATCAAAATCGATGGGATGCCATCAATTTTGATGAAGTTTTTGCCGGTGATTTCCTATATGTTTATTTCCGGCGATATCAATATCCTTATCTGAATCAATTGCAGGTATTAATATGAACAAACGTATTATCGTGGCCGGTGCCGGCTTTGCAGGTATGTGGGCGGCTATTTCTGCGGCCAGGCTGGTGCATTTAAATAATGCAGACGATCGGGTGGATATATTTCTTGTCTCACCTGAGCCGAAATTAACCATACGCCCACGACTGTATGAGGCCGTTCTTGACAGTATGGACCCCTCTATTCTGGAAGTACTTCAAGCGGCGAATGTGAAATATATTCGGGGCCGCGTCGTTGATATTGATGCGAAAAATAAAACCATTACCGTCAGCAAGCCTGAAGAAGAGAGTACGGTCAGTTTTGACAGCTTTGTGCTGGCGGCGGGCAGTCAGGTTTTCCATCCGGAGCTCGACGGGCTGAAAGAGTACAGCTTTGATGTGAGTTCGCTGGAAAAGGCCCGGGAGCTTGATAACCATTTACAGGCCCTGGCCAGGGCGCCAGATTCGCAGGCGCGAAACACCGTTGTGGTCGCCGGGGGCGGATTAACAGGGCTGGAGACGGTAACGGAAATGCCGGAGCGCCTGAGCGCTCTGTTTGGTGCGCAGAATAAAGCCCAGGTCATCATCGTCGATAATGCGGCCAGAATTGGTCAGGCGATGGGGGAGCAGGCCTGCGATATCATCAACCAGGCGCTGAGCAGCAGTGGCATCGCGGTGCGTACCGGCGTCAGGGTTTCGGCCATCAGTGCCGATGGGGTGACGCTCTCGGATGGCGATTTTATTCCCAGCAACACGGTGATCTGGACCGCCGGAATGCGCGCGAATCCTTTAACCCGCTTTATTCCCGGTGAACACGATCCGTTAGGGCGTGTGACAGGCGACTCCTGCTTACGGGCACCGGAAGCTAGCTCCATTTTCGTCACCGGCGATACGGTGAAGGTGCCGACGGACAATGTGGGCAACTATAACGTGATGTCCTGTCAGCATGCGATGAGCCTGGGCCGCGTGGCCGGCCATAACGCAGCGGCGGAGCTGCTGGGGCTGCCGCTGCATCCCTACAGCCAGCCTAAGTATGTCACCTGTCTCGATCTGGGCAAATGGGGCGCCGTTTATACCGAAGGCTGGGATCACCAGGTCATCTATCAGGGCGAAGAGGCCAAAAAAATTAAGCAGGAAATCAATACCCAATGGATTTATCCCCCCGAGCCCAACCGGGAGAAAATGTTCTCTGTTGCTAACCCGGACTACGTGATTGTGCCGTAATGTTTAACGCCCGCGATGGGCTACGTTGCGAGCCTTTATCCGGCGACGCTGTTCTTTTTGCGCAACTGGCTGGGGGTTAATCCCGTCATTTTTTTGAACGCACTGGTAAACGCGTTTTGCGAACTGTACCCGCTTTCCAGCGCTATTTCAGACACCTGTTTATGGGGTGTTTGTAACTGAGCAAAAGCGCGTTCCATCACGCGTTGCTTGAGCCAGCCATAAGGGGTCAGGCCAGTGCTGTTTTTAAACGCGCGACAAAAGTGCGCAGATGAGATACCCAGCTCCGCCGCCAGAGCCTGGATCGTGATATCCCCGACGGGACTGCTGTCGAGAATATCAAGCGAATGCATAAGCGAGCGTGGTGACAACACGGCGGTGCTCTGCTGCGAAGGCAGGGTGAGAGAGGCGTGGTTTTGTATCAACTGGACCATAAGTGCAAGCATCAGATGCTCACAGAGCAATTGTTTGATTTTGCTCTGTTCCGACAGGGCATCGCTGATGGCTGAGATGATATTTGCCGTGGTTTTATCATAATGCGCCGTCCGCAGCAGTAGCTCAGCAGGGGGCGCATCCACTTGCTGTAACAGGGATTTGAATAGCGGATCAGGGATATAAAAATGAATTACGTCAACGGCGCCATACATATCCCAGCGCGAGGTACTGCCGAGGGGAATGGTTGAGATTGTGCCCTCCCGTATAGTCTCTTTGACGAGTTTGTTATCCGTTTTGCGCTCCACGCGCTGCATATTGCCGAGGTGGGCAATAACAACGTGTTGATTCAGTGGCGCAATGGTTTCGTGTAGTGGCCCGTGCGGCCAACGGTAACAGTTCCCTGACAGGGGGTTACTGCTGGTAACGCTAAATTCTGGCTGATTTTTTAAGACCCTGGTCATCTCCTTAACGGGATCGTTAAGTGCAATCTCATGATTTTTCATGACAATCTTCGCCATGCCGGAAGAGAGGATTTTCAGAGTATAGGCGAATTTTTCATTCACCATCTCTCTATTATCAGGAGGTACTATGGAATTATCTAACGTCGCGGCAGAGCCGATGGCCGCCAATGATTACGCGCAAGATCCTGACGCTGTTCCCTCGCGCTACCCGCTGAAGGTCGGTGACATTGATGTCCTTGTTGTCAGCGATGGGATATTGTCGTTGCCGGGACCCATGCTGGGACATAATGCCGACCCGGCCATCAGAACCGCCTGGTTTGAGGAGAAGTTCCTGCCTTCCGACGAGCTTGAATGGGCACTCAATGTCATTGTGGTGCAGAGCGGCGATCGCACCATTCTTATCGATGCGGGTATGGGGGCAGCCTTCCCCGAGCTGCCACGCGCCGGGCGGACGATCCAGCGGCTGGAGGCGGCGGGCATCGATCTGACTACCGTTACGGACGTGGTGATCACCCATCTGCATATGGACCATATTGGCGGTCTGCTTATCCCGGGCGTGAAGGCGCGTTTACGTGGGGATCTGCGCATTCATGTGGCTGAGGCAGAGGTAAAATTCTGGGCGTCACCTGATTTTTCGCAGGTTTCCATGCCGACAGGCTTCCCGGATGCGCTGCGGCAGCTGGCTTCAAGATTCCTGGAGGAATACCGAAGCCAGCTGCATACCTTCAAGGAGAGTCATGAGGTGGCCCCCGGCGTTCTGGTGACACGTATTGGCGGCCATACCCCGGGCCACAGCGTCGTTCGTCTTGCTTCCCGCGGTGAACGGCTGACCTTCGCCGGAGACGCGGTATTCCCGGTCGGGTTCGATCATCCTGAGTGGTATAACGGCTTTGACCACTATCCTGAAGAGGCTGCACGCGTGCGGGTGGCGCTTTTGCAGGAGCTTGCCGCTAACCGGGAGGCATTGGTGGCGACGCATCTCTCATTCCCGGCCGTGTGTCACGTCGCCATTGATGGCAATGTTTTCCGTTGGGTGCCGGGGCCCTGGGAGTATTGAACATCCGCCGGAGTCACTGCGAGAAAAAAAAACGGCAATCCGGGATTGCCGTTTTTTGCGTTGCCTTTTTGCTTTTAGATCGATGTCCGACGGTAGCTGCGGTATTCCGGCTTCCAGAAGTTCTCGTCAATCGCCTGCTGCAACGCATCGGCAGAGGTTTTCACCGCCACCCCTTGCTGCTGCGCCATTTTGCCCACGGCAAAAGCGATCGCCTTCGACACCACGTGAATATCCTTCAGCTCCGGCAGAACCAGCCCTTCACCGTTATTGACCAGCGGAGAGTGCTTCGCCAGGGTTTCGCTGGCGGACATCAGCATCTCATCGGTGATGCGCGAGGCACCCGAGGCGATAACGCCAAGGCCAATCCCCGGGAAGATATAGGAGTTGTTGCACTGGGCAATCGGGTAGATTTTGTCCTTCCAGACCACTGGCGCAAACGGGCTGCCGGTGGCGACCAGTGCATTGCCTTCGGTCCAGGCGATGATGTCCTGCGGGGTGGCTTCCACGCGCGAGGTCGGGTTCGATAGCGGCATCACGATTGGACGCGCGCAGTATTTATGCATCTCGCGGATGATCTCTTCCGTGAAGAGCCCGGTCTGGCCGGAAACGCCGATCAGAATGTCCGGCTTCACGTTGCGGACCACATCCAGCAGGGAGAGCACTTCGTTATCGGTATCCCAGTTTTTGAGGTTCTCACGCTTTTGCACCAGTTTGGTCTGGAACGGCAGCAGGTTTGGCATGGCGTCGGTCAGCAGGCCGAAGCGGTCGACCATAAATACGCGGGAACGCGCCAGCTCTTCGCTGAGCCCTTCGCGCTGGGTCTGGGCGATGATCTGCTCGGCAATGCCGCACCCGGCGGAACCGGCGCCGAGGAAGACGATCTTCTGGTAGCTGAGCTGGTTGCCCGCCGCGCGGCTGGCCGCAATCAACGTGCCGACCGTTACCGCTGCGGTGCCCTGAATATCATCATTAAAGGAGCAGATTTCGTCGCGATAGCGATTCAGCAGTGGCATGGCGTTTTTCTGGGCGAAATCTTCAAACTGCAGCAGTACGTCCGGCCAGCGGTGTTTTACCGCCTGGATGAAATCATCCACGAACTGATAGTACTCGTCGTCGGTGATGCGCGGGTGGCGCCAGCCCATATAGAGCGGATCGTTAAGCAGTTGCTGGTTGTTGGTGCCCACATCCAGTACCACCGGCAGGGTGTAGGCCGGGCTGATGCCGCCGCAGGCGGTGTAGAGCGACAGCTTACCGATCGGAATGC
The DNA here is from genome assembly GCF_002920195.1 of Leclercia sp. LSNIH8. NCBI lineage: Bacteria > Pseudomonadati > Pseudomonadota > Gammaproteobacteria > Enterobacterales > Enterobacteriaceae > Leclercia > Leclercia sp. LSNIH8. Next base: position 332,021 of record NZ_PQJY01000003.1, read on the forward strand.
CCATTCCGCCGATCCCCTGGTCGCCGAGTCCCAGAATACGTTCGCCGTCGGTTACCACGATCACTTTGATGTTGTGATTGGAGACGTTCTGCAGAATATCATCCATGTTGTGACGGTTCTGATAGGAGATAAACACGCCCCGTGAGCGGCGATAGATTTCCGAGAAACGTTCGCAGGCGGCGCCGACGGTTGGGGTGTAGATCACCGGCATCATCTCGTCGAGATGGTTTTGCACCAGGCGGTAGAAGAGGGTTTCGTTGGTATCCTGAATATTGCGCAGGTAGATGTGCTTATCGATTTCGGTTTTGAATCCCTGGTACTGGATCCACGCGCGTTCGGCCTGTTCTTCGATGGTTTCAACCACTTCCGGCAGCAGGCCAAGCAGGTTGAAGTTGCTGCGCTCTTCCATGCTGAAGGCGCTGCCCTTGTTCAGGAGAGGGAACTCCAGCAGAACCGGACCGGCGTAAGGAATATAGAGGGAGCGATTTTTTTTGGCTTTGTTGTCCATGTTACTCACTTAATTTTTGCATATCCGTCCCTGGCACTGTTGTTCATCATCTTCGCTGTCGTGCCCATAGGGGGTGTCAGGCAGGTAGTATAAAGGAGGTGGATGTTAAAAACTGCAACATACAAATAAAAACACCATCGGTTTTGCCGATGGTGTCGGGGATCTTTAGGGAGAACTTACTTTGGTTCGTGGCGTTTTCTACCGGTGGCGTGGGTGACTTGCGTTTCATTGCCCCCCTCAATCACCACTTTGCGCTGGTTAGACAGCTTGTAGTTCAGTCCCAGAATATGGCGTGCCTGACGGTTCGATTTCATATTGACTCCTCCATCCTGTTGATAGTGATAAGGTGATCGAAATATAACCCTTAAGGTTGCCTCTCCAGCATAGCAGGTTTTCAGAAACTGGCGTGCTGCCCGCTGACAACGTAGTTAATGGTCTGCTGGTAGATATCACTGAGGATGTCATTATCTGAGGCTTCGACCCATTTGGTCAGTTCCATCAAAATATCATCTTCAGTGACAGCGCCCATTTCAGCGCGTAAACCCTGTGCGATAGCATTAACCAGTTCCGGCTGTGCGGATGTCGTATTTGCAGAATAATAATTAAACATGTTGCCTCCGTGTCGTTTTCTGTTTAATGGTCCGGTTCGCAAAAACATCGTGATATTCAGAATGACAAATATTTTTGCCGCTGTGTTTAAGAATCCTCTCAGAAATATTGCTGTCATAAAATCATGCTTTTTCATGATCTTAAAAAATAGAATATATTCATTGGACTCGTTAAAAATATTCCTGTGTTAGTTGGCCTCTAAAATAAATATCGGCGAGGACGGATTTAAATTACACGGAAAACGCCTGATTGCAATAGCCATAACCTCTCCGACTTCACAGAATAATCCTGATATATCACTCTTTCGGGCTCGCTCTTCAGCGTGGTCTATACTGAATGCTTTGTAAGCCAACAAGGAGAGCAAGAATGACAATTCATAAGCACGGTTCAGCACACTGGTCTGGTGATATTAAACGCGGCAAGGGGACAGTTTCGACGGAAAGCGGCGTTCTTAATCAGCAGCCTTACGGCTTCAATACCCGTTTTGAAGGGGAAAAAGGTACCAACCCGGAAGAGTTGATTGGTGCTGCGCATGCGGCCTGTTTCTCTATGGCCCTGTCGCTGATGCTGGGTGAGGCGGGCTATACCGCCGATTCCATCGACACCACTGCCGATGTCTCGCTGGACAAAACCGACAGCGGTTTCGCCATCAGCAAAGTCGCTCTGCAGAGCAAAGTGACCGTTCCGGGCATCGACCCGCAGCAGTTTGACGGCATTATCCAGAAAGCGAAAGCGGGATGCCCGGTTTCACAGCTGCTGAAAGCGGAAATCACCCTCGACTATCAGCTGAACTGATTGTCCTGCCGGGCGTTGCGCCCGGCTATCCCTTCACCGCGGCGGGAAAGACCTCCGCCAGCCACGCGATAAATACCCTCAGACGATGCGTCATATGCCGGTTTTGCGGATAAACCACGTAAAACGGGTAGTGCGGCGGGCGCCACTTGTCGAGGATCTCCACCAGCGTGCCCGCTTCCAGCAGTGCGCCTGCTGAGTATCTAAACGTCTGTATTATCCCCATCCCGGCCACCGCTGCCGCCAGATGACCGTTGCTCTCGTTCACCCCGATATGATGCACAAGATTAATGTCGCGGGTCTCATTCTCATGGGTAAAGCGAAACGGCACGGCGCGCCCGGTTACCGGCGAAAGATAACTCACCAGCTTGTGACCATTGCGCAGCTCCTCCGGGTAGGCGGGGATGCCAAACTGTTTCAGGTAGCCCGGTGTGGCACAGGTGACCATCTCCGCATTGCCAATATGCCGGGCAATAAGCGAAGAGTCCTCCAGCGCGCCGCCGCGGATAACGCAGTCCACATTGCCGCTGATCAGATCCACCGGCCGGTCGGCCACGCCAAGATCGATACGGATAGCGGGATAGCGGCGCATAAAGTCCGGCAGCGCAGGGATCAGCACGTCTCGCGCCGTTGAGCCGCCCACGTCAATGCGCAGGTGCCCCTGGGGCTGCTGTTTCGCCTGGCTGAAAGAGGTGTCGATCTCTTCGATATCAATTAGCACCCGGCGGGCTTTGTCGTAATAGTCCTGGCCCTCTGGCGTCGCCGTCACCCGGCGGGTTGTGCGTTGCAGCAGCCGCACATCCAGATGGGCCTCCAGCGCTTTCACCAGCTTGCTGAGGGTGGCGATGGGCATATTCAGAGAGTCCGCCGCCCGGGTAAAGCTGCCGGTTTCCACTACGCGCGTAAAGGCACGCATGGCCAGTAATTGATCCATAGAGAGGCGCTCCGCCACAGAGATTATTCCCACAGGGAAAAAGTGATTTCCATTTTTGCTAATTTTTCGCTAATGCCGCAAGGGCTACAGTGCTTCCACACCAACAATGTGGAAGGAAAAGCAAAATGAACACAGCATTAACAGGTAAAATCGCACTCGTCACCGGCGGCACCAGCGGCATTGGTCTGGCAACGGCAAAAGAGCTGCAAGCCCAAGGGGCGAAGGTCTATATCACCGGTCGCCGCCAGGCGGAGCTGGACAACGCCGTCGCCACCCTCGGCGGGCAGGTCACTGGCATTCGCGCCGACGCCTCCGTACTCGCCGATCTTGATACCGTTTATGCCCAAATCGCCGAACAGTCCGGGCGGCTGGATGTGCTTTTCGCTAACGCTGGCGGGGGCGATATGCTGCCTCTGGGGGCGATAACCGAAGAACACTTTGACCGCATTTTTGCCACCAATGTCCGCGGCGTACTGTTTACCGTTCAAAAAGCGCTGCCGCTGCTGGCCGACAAAGCATCGGTGATCCTGACCGGCTCCACGGTCTCTATTAAAGGCACCGCTAACTTCAGCGTCTATAGCGCCAGCAAGGCGGCGGTAAGAAACTTCGCCCGCTCCTGGGCGCTGGATTTGCAGGGGCGCGGCATTCGGGTGAACGTGGTCAGCCCGGGCCCGATTAAAACCCCTGGGCTGGGAGAACTGGTGCCAGAAGATCAGCGGCAGGGGCTGTTTGATGCTTTAGCCGCTACGGTGCCGATGGGGCGTATTGGCGAGCCGGAAGAGGTGGGTAAAGCGGTGGCGTTCCTCGCCTCCGATGCCGCCAGCTTTATCAACGCTGTAGAGCTGTTTGTGGACGGTGGGATGGCGCAAATCTGACACAAACCGGGCTACCTGAACGTGCCATGGATGGCATGCTCATCTTCAACAACAGGGATGTTTTCTGTCCTTTATGGCCTCAATAAACATTCACATTGATTATTTTTGAGCCGAATCGATCTTTTCTGGATATATCCTCGTAATACTATTAGTCCACGAATGTAATTTATGCTAAACAAGAGCTTAAAAGGCCTAACATTCGACCAGGAAAACTAGCTGTGCTGACGACTCTCATTTATAAAAGCCAGTTAAATCCATCCTGCCAATCATTATCTCTTATTTCACTTGTTGAGAAAGCCAGGCAGCGCAATTCTGCCCTGGACGTGACGGGCATTTTGTTGTTTAACGGCGCCGATTTCCTGCAGATCCTTGAAGGGCCAGAAGAGGTCCTTGAAAAACTGTTTTGTAAGATCCGCAGCGACAAGCGCCATCACAGCGTGGTGGAGCTGATGCGCGATTATGGCCCGCGCAGGCGCTTCGAAAATGTGGGCATGCTGCTCTTCGACCTGCTGGTGGATAGCCAAAAATCGGTGCTCTCATCGGTGCTGCGCTACAGCAAGCTGGACTACTATCTGGCGGCGCAGGATCGGGTGTTTAAGTTTATTCAGTCGTTTATTACACGGGAACAGCCCACCCGCGACGGAGCGGTTTTTCTGCCGGAAAGATGGAAACTGGCCCCGGAACACGCCCCGTTTGGGAAATGCATCAACGGGCCCATCGATAACCAGGTCTGCCAGTTTGCTCTGCAACCGATCATTGAACCCACCGAGGGGAAAATCTCTTCGCTGGAAGCGCTGATCCGCGGTAACGACGGGGGAAGCCCGGAACGCTTCTTTAGCGCCATTGATCAGGACAAAATGTACGAAGTGGACCTGCAGACCAAGGCGTATGCCTTTGCGCTGGCGGAGAAAATTGGGATTGGCGATCATAAAATCGCCGTTAATCTGCTGCCGATGTCGCTGGTGAACGTCCCTGGCGCCGTCGATTTTCTGATGGATCAGATCCTCATCCACGGCCTGCAGCCGGAGCAGGTGGTCATTGAAGTTACTGAAAACGAAATGATCTCCGGATTTAACCAGTTTAACAGCGCCATTAAGCAGCTTCGGGCGGCAGGTATTGGCCTGGCGATCGATGATTTTGGCTCCGGGTATGCTGGGCTGTCGCTGTTAACCCGTTTCCAGCCGGATAAGCTCAAAATCGACCGTGAGATTGTCAGCGACATCCATTTGAGCGGCCCGAAGCAGGCCATTGTGAAGTCGATTATCAGCTGCTGTACCGACCTGGAAATTGCGCTGGTGGCCGAGGGCATCGAGAAGATCGAAGAGTGGTGCTGGCTGGAGTCGGCTGGCATTAAGCGTTTTCAGGGCTTTCTCTTCTCCCGGCCAAAATTAAATGGGGTAGGAGAGATCCACTGGCCGCAGTTTTCCAGCGCGCCTTTTCTGAGCGATTAAATATTCAGCAATAAGGATTGAGTAAATAGCTGAATATTTACAATGCTTCACAGGTTAAATTATTAGCAGTTATTTTGTAATGCAGTGATTTTAATAAATTAAATTGTTTTTCGGCTTTTTTATTAATAAATAACTTTAACTCAATGTTAATTTTGCGCTGCCGATAATACCTCAGACCGTATTGTTTCTGAGGTATTTATGTCGTTAAAAAAGTCGTCTCTTGCCATCCTGCTTGCCCTGCTGTTTTTCTTTGTCGCCAGTGCCGCTACCAACGTCTGGCTGGCCATTAAAAGCAACAACTCCCTGGATAACGTGAATAAAGAGATTCAGGTGGTGTTATCCATTATCGATCCCATTAACCACAGCCGTACCCTGCGCGTGCGGGTTATGGAGTATATGAAACAGGTGGAAAGTGGCGACACCACCGGTCTCGATGAGAAGCTGGCCTCCGTTAAGCTGGCTCTGACCAAAGCCGATGGCGCCTTCGCCGCCTTTAATGACGCCCCCCGCCTGGCGGACGAAGCGCCGCTGGTGAAAAACTATAATGACGGCTGGCTGGCCTACCGCGATCGTGGCCTGGTGCCGCTGATTGAGGCGGCCTCTGCCCATGACAAGGCAAAGTTTGATGCGCTGATCCCGCAGATTTCTGGCCTCGACCGTCAGTACGAAATTGTTCTCGATGAGGTGCTGTCGGTGCACCAGAAATACGCGAAACAGTTAAATGACGATGCGCGGTCGCAGTTTTCTTCCGGCTTAACCATCATTATCGCTTTTGCCGCCCTTTTTGTGGTGGTCATTGTTGGGGTAAGCGTCCTGATGAAGCGGTTTGTCTTCGCGCCGATTCATCTCGCCCGTGAGCACTGCAGCCAGATCGCCGCCGGTAAATTAACGGAAGCGGTCCCGCAGAAAACCGGATCGAACAATGAGATCGACCTGCTGATGGGCTCGATGGAGGAGATGCGTCTGGCCCTGCTGGATACGGTCTCTCAGGTACGTGCTGCCTGCCATACCGTCAACCACGCCTCGCAGGAGATTGCCTCCGGCAATATCGACCTGGCTTCCCGCACCGAGCAGCAGGCCGCAGCCCTGACGGAAACGGCCGCCAGCATGGAGCAGCTGAGCGCGACGGTTGCCAATAATACCGAGAACGTCAACCAGGCAGGTAAGCTGGTGCAGGATGCGGTGAACAACGCCCGAACCGGGGAGGCCGTGACCCGCGAGGTGATCGACACCATGAACACCATCGCCGCCAACTCTCAGCGCATCGAAGATATCACCAGCGTCATTAACAGCATCGCTTTCCAGACCAATATTCTGGCGCTGAATGCCGCCGTTGAAGCGGCTCGCGCCGGGACGCAGGGGCGTGGATTTGCGGTGGTGGCGACTGAAGTGCGCACCCTGGCGCAGAAAAGCGCCGTGGCGGCGAAGGATATTGAGAACCTCATCGCCCAGTCGGTTTCCAGCGTGAAAAACGGTTCGCAGCTGGTGAATCGCTCGGGTGAAGTCATTCATGCCATCATCACCTCGGTGAACAAAGTCAACGCGCTGATGGAGCAGATTCAGGTGGCGTCCGAAGAGCAGAGCCGCGGCATTGGTCAGGTAGGACAGGCCGTGACCGAAATGGATGGCGTGACCCAGCAGAACGCCGCACTGGTGCAGGAGTCTGCGGCAGCAGCGGCTTCGCTGGAAGAGCAAGCCAGACACCTCACCCAAAGTATTGCCAGCTTCCGCCTCCCGGAACCGGCATAAGGCAATGTCTGATTGCCCGGCAGCGCTGCGCTTGCCGGGCATGCAGGTTTATCGTTCGTAAGCCGGGTAAGGCGCAGCAGCCGCCCGACAACACCCTGACCACACTTCTTCCTGCCGCTTCGTCGTGACCCATCTCACATTAATTTCCTGGTCTATGCTTGATGTGCATGCGCGGCGGATTGCCGCCGCACTTTCTCTTTTTCCCTCTGCGTAACGATAAACGTTAAGCACCCTGAGGAACACGGGTCAAACGAGGTGGTGGAATGACAGCTAAATCTATTACGTATTGGGGTTGTGAACACATTGATGCTAACACGGTTCGCTTCCATCTATGGGCCAGCGGTCAGGAGCAGGTCTCCCTGCGCCTCAACGACGAAACGCTGGCGATGCACCCGACCGGTGACGGCGGATTCGAACTGACGGTTGACTACGTCAAACCCGGTTCACCCTACAGTTATATTCTGGCAGACGGCACTGCGGTGCCGGATCCCGCCTCCCGCGCCCAGCAAGGGGATGTAAACGGTCCTTCGCTGGTGTGCGATCCTGACAGCTATGTCTGGCGCAACACCGAATGGCAGGGCCGACGCTGGGAAGAGAGCGTGGTCTATGAGCTGCACATCGGTACCTTTACTCCGGAAGGCACCTTCCGCGCGGCAGCCGACAAGCTGCCATATCTGGCCTCGCTGGGCATCACAATGATTGAACTGATGCCCGTATCGCAGGCGGGAGGTAATCGCAACTGGGGCTATGACGGGGTGTTGCTCTATGCCCCGCACAGCACCTACGGTACGCCGGATGAGCTGAAAGCCTTTGTGGATGCCGCCCACGGCCTGGGGCTGTCGGTGGTGCTGGATATTGTGCTGAACCATTTTGGTCCGGAGGGGAACTACCTCCCACGCCTGTCGCCGGACTTTTTCCATCCGGAGCGAATGACCCCCTGGGGAAATGGCATCGCCTACGATGTGGCCCCCGTGCGTCAGTTTATGATCGGCGTACCGTTGTACTGGCTGGAGGAGTTCCGCTTCGACGGATTGCGCTTCGACGCCATCGATCACATTGCAGATTCGTCTGAAAAACATATCTTGGTTGAAATTGCTGAACGCATCCGGGCGCAGATAACCGATCGCCCGATCCATCTCACCACTGAAGACAACCGCAACATTATCTCGTTGCATCCTTACGGTGAGGACGGCTCCCCGTCGCTTTACACCGCCGAATGGAATGACGATCTGCACAATGCCATTCACGTCCTGGCCAGCGGGGAGACTCACGCCTGGTACCGGGACTTTGCGCATCAGCCGGAAAAATGGGTCGCCCGGGCGCTGGCGGAAGGGTTTGCCTATCAGGGCGAAATCACTCCCCGGGACCGGGAGCCACGCGGGGTTAAAAGCATCGACCAGCCGCCGGTGGCGTTTGTCGACTTTATCCAGAATCACGACCAGGTGGGTAACCGGGCGCAGGGGGATCGTCTGCTCTCCCTTATCGGGGAGGATCGCACTCGGGTGCTGCTGGCCGCGCTGCTGCTGTCGCCGCATATCCCGCTCATGTTTATGGGCGAGGAGTTCGGTGAAACCCGGCCATTCCTCTTCTTTACCGATTTTCACGGTGATCTTGCGCGGGCGGTACGGGAAGGACGGGCGAAGGAGTTCGCCGACCATGCCAGCCATCAGGAGGAGGGCGTGCCCGATCCGAATGCGCTGGAGACCTTTACACGATCGAAACTCGACTGGGACAAAGTTAACCAGCCGGAGGGGGAAAGCTGGCTGAGCTTTACCCGCCACCTGTTGCAACTGCGTCAGCAGGTGATTGTGCCGCTGCTGGCAACCGCCCGCAACGGTGGGGGCAAGGTGCTGGACCTGGCACCCGGCTGCGTGGCAGTCACCTGGACGTTTCCACGGGGAACCCTGTCGCTGGCGTTTAACGTCGGCGGCCATACGGAGGCGTTGCCCGATCTGCCGGGTGAAACCCTCTTTGCCTGGCCTGAGATCCATACCGAATTACGGCCCGACACCCTTATTGTCCGCTTTGCCCCTGGAGAACCAACCTGATGATCCCCACAGCGACCTGGCGTATCCAGTTTCGTAATGGCATGACGTTTGATCGTGCCGCCAGTCTGGTGCCTTATTTGCAGCAACTTGGCATCAGCCATCTGTATGCCTCGCCGATTTTTACCGCTGCCCGCGATTCGACCCACGGCTATGACGTGACCGACGCCAATGAGATCGACCCGGCCATTGGCGGTCGCGCCGGATTTGAACGGCTGGTCAGCGCCCTGAAGGCGGCTGGCCTGGGGCTGATCCTTGATATCGTCCCGAACCATATGTCCACCTCGCTTGAAAACGCCTGGTGGCGCGATGTAATTGAACACGGCGAGCAGAGCCGCTATGCCCGTCACTTTGATATCGACTGGTCCCGTCGCCTGACGCTGCCGTTTCTGGGCGATGACTTTGACGTGGTACTGGCGAACGGGGAGATCAGCATCCAGCGCGATCCCAACACCGGTAAACCGGCGCTGGCCGTTTATGACAACTTCTATCCGCTCATTCCGGAGAGCTGGATGGGACGCGAGGAAGAGGTTCTGAACCTGCGCGAGCGTGAGGCGATTGCACGCCTGCATGACCAGCAGCCGTGGCGACTTACCAGCTGGCGCGACGCCCCGCGGGATCTCTCCTGGCGGCGCTTCTTCGAGATCACCGGCCTGGTGGGTGTGCGCGTTGAGGACGACGCGGTCTTCGATGACAGCCATGCCCTAATCCTGGCCCTGGTGCGATCGGGGGCGGTGGAGGGGCTGCGCATCGATCATGTGGACGGTCTGGCCGACCCGCGCTCTTACCTGCAACGTCTGCGGCAGGAGGCGGGAGCCGATTGCTACATCACGGTAGAGAAGATCCTCAGTAAAGGGGAGAACCTCCCCACAGACTGGCCGATCTCCGGCACGACCGGGTATGAATTCATCGCCTCACTCTCGGAAGTGCTGGTGGATGACGACAAAATCGACAGCCTGCGTCAGGCCTACGACGCGGTGGTGGGTAGCCCGGTGGACATGCACGCTGAACTGCGTGCGGCGCGCCTGCTGATGGTGGATCGCAATTTTGCCGGGGAGTTTTCCACACTGCTGACGCTGGCCAAAAAACTGGCGCACGTGGAAGGCGTGGCGATTGATGAAGAGCTGCTGCGCCTGGCGCTGCGGGAGCTGCTGGTGGCCTTCCCGGTCTATCGCACCTATGGCACCGCGCAGGGGATGTCCAGTGCGGATATCCGGCTGCTACAAAACGTGCTGACCCACGTTAACGCCGACCCGGACGCGCTCACGCTGTTGACCCGTATCCTGACCGGCGAAGTCAGCGATGAGGCCCGCGATACCGCCAGCCAGTTCCGCACCCGTTTCCAGCAGCTGACCGGGCCGCTGATGGCGAAATCCGTAGAGGACACGCTGTTTTTCCGCCAGCACATGGATCTGGCCCTTAACGAAGTCGGGGCCGAACCGGTGCCGCGCGCCTTCTCGCTGACGCGTTTCCATACCGAAATGACGGCGCGACGTGAGCGCCAGCCGGATGCGCTCTCGGGCACCTCAACCCACGACACCAAGCGCGGGGAAGATGCCCGCGCCCGGCTCTATACTCTGACAGAAGCGCCGCAGGTATGGGCCGAGTGCGTGGCCCGCTGGCAGCAACTCAACCAGACCCATGTCCGCTTTCTGAACGACGGCACGGCGCCACGAGCCGCTGACACCTGGATGTTATATCAGGCGCTGGCGGGAGTCTGGCCACCTGGACTCGATCCCCAGGATGCAGCGGGTCTGAACGCGCTGGAAGTGCGCTTCCTGGCCTTTGTGGAGAAAGCGCTGCGCGAGGCCAAGCTGCGCACCGACTGGGTAGACAGCAACGAAGCCTATGAGACGGTGGTGCTGGAGTATGCCCGCCATCTGCTCTCACCGGACAATCAGGATTTTCTGCGCGACTTCAGCACCTCGTTACGCCCGTTTATCCGCGCCGGGCTGGTAAACAGCCTGAGCCAGACGGTGATCAAACTGACTGCCCCGGGCGTACCGGATGTGTATCAGGGCAGCGAGGGGCTTAACTTTAGCCTCGTCGACCCCGATAACCGCCGCGAGCCGGATTTCGCGCAGCTCAACCAGCAGCTCAACAGCGCCGATGTGCATACCGCCTCCCGTGAGGCGAGCTGGCTCGACGGCCAGCTTAAGGTGTATGTCACCAGCACGCTGCTGAATCTGCGCCAGCGTAAACCGGCGCTGTTCCGCTTGGGCAGCTATGTCGCGTTGCTGACCCGGGGTGAAAGGGCGGACAAAGCCATCGCCTTTGCTCGCGTGGATGACGACGACGTCTTGATCGTGGTGGCACCGCGTCTGGCGTTTTCCAGCGCCGCACAGACGTTTCCACTGACCGGCGCGGCACTGTGGGGCGATACGGAGGTTGTCTTGCCTGCTGAACTGGCCGGGCGTCGCTATCAGGACTGTTTCAGCGGTGAAATCGTTATACCGGGCGAAAGCCTGAAGTTACATGATGCACAGGATTGCTGGCGGGTGTTACTGGCCTGCGGCTAATAATGATGGTTCGAGGGAGAGATGTTATGGCAAATAATAAGATCTATCAGATTGAGGCGGGGCAGAGTTACCCGCTCGGCGCAAACTACGACGACAAAGGCGTCAATTTTGCGCTCTTTTCGGCCTGTGCCGAACGCGTTGAGCTATGTCTGTTTGATCCGACGGGTCAGCATGAAATTGCCCGCCTGGAGCTACCGGAATACACCCATGAAGTGTGGCACGGCTACGTTCCGGATCTGCAGCCGGGCGCGCTGTATGGCTATCGTGTGTATGGTCCTTACGATCCCGAAAACGGCCACCGCTTTAACCCGCATAAACTGCTGCTCGACCCCTATGCCCGGGCGTTAACCGGCGAGCTTAACTGGAACGCCGCCCATTTTGGCTATGAGCTGGGGCATGATGATCTCGATCTCAGCTTTGATACCCGGGACAGCGCGCCGTTTACCCCGAAATGCCGGGTTATCGACCCTCGGGTGTTCGACGCACAGGACCCGCATCGCCCGGCGGTGCCGTGGTCTGAAACTATTCTCTACGAAACCCACGTGAAGGGCTTTACCCAGCTTCACCCGGCCGTTCCGCCTGAGCTGCGCGGCACCTTTGAAGGGATGGGGCATAAAGCGATTGTGGATTACATCAAAAGCCTCGGCATCACCTCAGTGGAGCTGCTGCCGGTGCACGCCTTCCCGGACGATCAACATCTGCTGGACAGGGGACTGAAAAACTTCTGGGGGTATAACACCCTGAACTTCTTCTCCCCGGCGTCGCGCTATTACGGTCCGAACGGCATCCAGGGATTCCGCGATATGGTGCGCGCCTTCCACGATGCGGGTATCGAAGTGATCCTGGATGTGGTCTATAACCACACCGCCGAGGGCAACGAGCTGGGCCCGACACTCTCTTTCAAGGGGATCGACAACTTTTCCTACTACCGGACCATTGCAGGCCAGCACCGTTACTATGTGAATGACACGGGTACTGGCAACACGGTGAATACCTCCCATCCCCGAGTGCTGCAGATGATCATGGACTCCCTGCGCTACTGGGCCGAATCGATGCATATCGACGGTTTCCGCTTTGACCTCGGTACTATTCTGGGTCGCGAGCCGGAAGGATTCGACCAGCGCGGGGGCTTTTTCGATGCCATGATGCAGGACCCGCTGCTCTCCCGGCTGAAATTGATTGGTGAGCCGTGGGATATCGGCCCTGGTGGTTATCAGGTGGGGGGCTTCCCACCCGGCTGGGGCGAGTGGAATGACAAATATCGCGATACCGTGCGCGAATACTGGCGCGGGGATAACGTCTCCTCGGACTTTGCCGCGCGTCTGCTCGGTTCCGGCGATCTCTACGACCAACGCGGGCGTCGTCCGTGGGCAAGCATCAACTTTATCACTGCCCATGACGGTTTTACCCTGAACGACCTGGTCTCTTACAACGAGAAGCACAACGAGGCAAACGGCGAAGATAATAACGACGGCCACAATGATAACCGGTCATCGAATTATGGCGCCGAAGGGCCTACCGACGACGAGCAGATTAACGCCCTGCGCGAACAGCAGAAACGCAACTTCCTCACCACGCTGCTCTTTTCGCACGGCACGCCGATGCTGCTGGCGGGGGATGAGTTTGGCCGCAGCCAGATGGGGAACAACAATGGCTACTGTCAGGACAGCGAGATCAGCTGGGTGCACTGGGAGGATCTGCCGGAAAGCGCCGAGATGCTGCGTAATTTTACCCGGCATCTTATTGAGCTGCGTACCCGCCAGCCGCTGTTACGCCGCGAGAGCTGGCGTGATGGGATGGAGATCCTGTGGTACAACGCGGGTGGCGGCCTGCAACTGCCAGAGCACTGGGATGAAGGCACCACCCTTGGGCTCTATCTGACCCGGGCCGATTTAGAGGCAGAAAACGGGATTTGGCAGGAGGTGCTGCTGCTGATCAATCCATACGAGGCTGCGGTACCGTTCCGTATTCCGGATTGCGGTGAGGGTGGCTGGGTGCTGGAGCTAAGTACGGTGCAGGATGACAACCTGGGCCAGGCTATCACCCCGGATACTGACTTCCCGCTGGCGGGGCGCAGTATCGTGCTGTTGCGTCGACCTTAACGGTTAGCCCGGGCTCTCTCCCAGGGGCTGGAGGTATCGTCGTCGGCTTTGGCCGGCGCGGTATCTTCCAGCGAATCCAGATAGAGGGCTTCGACTTCGGCGCGAGCCCAGGGCGTGCGGCGCAAAAATTTGAGGCTGGATTTGACGCTGGGGTCGCTGTTAAAGCAGTTGATTTTAATCAGCTTGCCCAGCTGCGCCCAGCCATAGCGCGCCACGAGGGCGTTAACCATCATCTCAAGGGTGACGCCGTGCAGCGGATCTCTGGAAGGGTGAGCGGTCATATGCATCCGGTTATTATTAAAGGTCTGAAAGCGGGGAAGGGTACAAGAAAAGCCGGAAGCCAGCAACGTTACCCATCGACATTACAGGCCGAATATTGCCTCAATCTCACTGGAATGTATGCCAGTAAAAACTGGAGCAATAATGATGCGGTCCCCCAAAATGTAAGGGGTTGATCGCAGGGCGCTAAATGGATAGCTTGCGTCGGCCAACGTGAAGGCAAGCGCAGCGCCCCCGGCATTATGTTCCTGTGCGATTAAGAGGATTTTTATGACTGCAGTTGATGAATTAAAGGTGAAGTATCCAGGTGCGACTGTCTGGCAGATGGGTGACAGTCCAGCACTGGCCAGCGAGCTTGCAGACTTGATCAGAAGGGGGATAAAAACAGCCACCTGTGGCTCCCTGGCCTCTTATCAGCAAGAAGGCGCGAGCTCCACCATTGGCGGTTACATCATCATCCTGGATGGGCAAGAGCGACCTGCCTGCGTTGTCAGGCTGGTTTCAGCGCGTCTGGTGCGTTTTTGTGATGTCAGCGCTGAGTTTGCCCGCAAAGAAGGCGAAGGCGATCTTAGCCTTGCGTACTGGCGCAAAGAACATCAGCGCTTCTTTACGCAGGAAGGCTCTTTTTCGGAGGATATGGAGCTTGTTGCAGAAGAGTTTGAGGTTGTTCGTCTAACGTGAAACCGCTACAACAGTAGCGGTCACGCGTCTATCCTCATCACGATCCCCAGCGCGTCCGCAAATACCGTACCGCATCCTGCGCCTGGGGCTGATTCAGATTGTCCTCGCGGAACAAAATCGTGCCGTCGATGTTCGGCTCAGATTCATTCAAATCGAGCTGTTTTTTCAGCTCTGGCACGCCGCCTTTCACCGTCCAGTCGGGCTCTTTGCTCGAGGGTTCGCCCACTTTATAGAGCGCCACGCCAATATAGAGGCGCGTATGGGTCGGTTTCACCACGTCGGCCCACCACTTAGCCAGCACGTCATAGCGTGCGGCATCCCGGGCGAAAGGCCAGTAGAGCTGGGGGGCGATGTAATCCAGCAGGCCCTGCTGCACCCAGCGGCGGGTATCGGCGAAGGACTCGTCGTAAGCCGCCGCACCCCGGGTGTCGGACCCGGCCGGATCGTGGGAGCGGTTACGCCATACCCCAGCGGGGCTGACGCCAAACTCCACGTTCGGGTTTAGCTGTTTAATGGTTCGCGACACCTGGGTTATCAGCTGCTGGGTGTTGTTGCGCCGCCAGTCGGCTTTTGAGTCAAAGCCCTGACCGTACTGGCGATAGGTCTGGCTGTCGTTCAGCTTCGAGCCTGCGGACTCGGCATAGAAGTAGTCATCAAACTGCACGCCGTCGACCGGATAGCGCGACACCACTTCCGCCACGATGCTGGTGATCCAGTCCCGGACTTCCGGAATGCCGGGGTCGAGAACAAAGCGATCGCCTGCGGTGCGGATCCATTCCCGATGCAGGACATAGACGCTGGGCGGATTCAGCTTCAGGGTTCGGTTCAGCTCGGCGACCGTACCCGGGCGGATATTGGTCGAGACGCGGTAAGGGTTAAACCAGGCATGCACTTTCATCCCACGCTTGTGGGCTTCATCCAGCATAAACTGCAGCGGATCGTAACCGGGGTCTTCTCCTATATTGCCGGTCAGCATATCGGACCACGGCAATATTTTAGAGGGCCACAGAGCCGTGCCGTCCGGTTTCACCTGGAAAAAAACGGTGTTGATCCCGAGGCTTTTCAGGTTATCCAGCTTATCGGTCAGGGCCTTTTGCTGCATGGCGTTCCGCGCCGGTGCGCTGCGCCCATTCACTGACGCCTGAGGCGGCCAGTCGAGACGGGAGACGGTTGCCAGCCAGACGCCGCGCACCGGCTCGTGACGCGCGCTTTTATCGGGCAGGGGCTGTTTCGCGACCGGCGGTAGCGGCGTTACCAGAGATTTGGGGGGAGTTGAGCTACAACTGACCAGTATAAGCGCGGCGATGAGCGCGCCGGAGCGCTTAAGGTGAGTGGCAAGCTGAGAACGACGTGAACAGGCGATGATAAGCTCCAGTTATACGAATGTCGCCGGGTACGTTTATTGTCGTTCTATTCGGAGGGAAGTCAATGCTGTGACCCTGTTGTCTGTCCCCCTGGGTTTCAATTGTTCAGCGAAAAATGTGTTAGGGTTCAGTTGACTATAGCGTTCTTCTGTTGTCTGCAAGGTTGACCCATTTGTTACCAGGGGTATTATTTGTTCGTGTAAGTATTTTATTCTTGCTGCTTAGCAATGCGCCAAACAGCCGAACGATCACCTCCTACTCAGGTATTTCAACAGCAGATGCAGGCACAACACATTTTTCAGTTCTGGAAAGCGGTCGAGGCGCTTACGCCTCAGAAACTCGACAAAGATAACCCCGACGATCTGTTCCGGCCAGCCTATAAAGTTGCGCAAGGTGGCAATCTCCCCTGGCGCGATACCAGACACACCGATAAACCTCTTAAAGATGACAAAGTCTGGCTCTATACCGCGCAATGCGGTGTTTATGATGCCACGGCGCTTTCTCAGCAACTGGAAGAGAAGATTGGCGCGCATGATGATGTCGTTGAAGAGAGGGGACGAGTCAATAGTCGGCTTTTTGATATTAGCTTCAATGAGCAGGGCATACCGCTGTATCAGACATTTATGCTGTCGCTCTCCGCATGGGCTGCCGGTCAAATCCTGCACCATAAGGATGGCGTGGCGGCGCTTGAGAACAACGTTCCCGTAGATTTTTCCGACTTACCTCCGCCAGGTGACACTCTCCCTCTTGTTGATAGTGGGTTCGCCGGTTTCGATGCCTTAACCCTGCGTCTTATGCAATGGATAGCCGATGAAGCCGCGTTTTTAGAGGCTAACGGGAACAGCCCGGATATCGACTGGATCCAGAAGCTGGTGGCGCTGGTGGTTGATAAAACGCTTTTCCCGCACTCAACCCTGGAATCTGAGTTTGTCTGTCTTGTGAAATGTATCCAGGTTAAGGCACCGAAGCCCGCCGGGGAGCAGCCAACACCGGATAACAAAGATAAAGAAAAGAAGGTTGATCCCGTACAGGATGGTTTATTAAACAGTTTTTGTATCAGCGAGCTGCGTAACCTTGGTCACGCCTGGCAGCAAAACGATGCAGGACCGGGATTCGTTGAGTATATGCGTGCTGTCTCTGAACCTGACAGAGCGCGTATCGACCTACGTTCACCCGAGGGTTTACGGCTCGCCTTTCAGCGATTGCTTCCCACGCAACCCCCTGCGGGCGCCTGGCCTTCGCCTTATCCTCTGGCATTCAGCCAACAGTTAGCGGTTAACGAGATCTGGCGTCGCCACGCCGATCAATCCGGTATCTTTGCCGTGAATGGTCCTCCCGGGACGGGGAAAACGACCTTATTGCGGGATGTGGTTGCCGCGGTGGTGACGCAACGGGCCGGGAGTTTGATTCGCCATGAAGATGAGGTCTTCGCGGGCAAAAATATGCTCATTCTTGGGGACGACAGATACCCTTACTATCCTCTGCATCCTGCCATAAAGGGGTCTTCGATTGTCGTTGCCTCCGCAAATAACGGCGCGGTGGAAAATATCTCGCTTGAACTTCCCGGCGCAGACGCCGTGCCGGAAAGCGTGCATGGTGAAAGTGATTATTTTGCCGATCTGGTTTCTGAACTGATCGGTAAGCCGGGTTGGGGTTTGCTGGCGGCCAGACTGGGCAACAAAGGCAACAGGAACACTTTTATGAAGGTGTTCTGGTGGAGAAAACCGGAAGAAAATAAGGATACGCCGTTATTGCCTCCAGATACGTTCACGCCTCAGCGGGGGGAAGGGCTGGCTTACCATCTCAGACTGATAAAAGCCGGGAAAAGAAAACCCGCCATCTCCTGGGATAAGGCGAAATTGAATTTTACACAGGCGCAGGAGCGGGAAGAGGCAATACGTCAGCAACTGATCGACTACGCAACGTTGGATAAGCAGATCGATGAGATTCATCAGCGCATTCTGGAAAAGCGCGACGCCCGGACGCTGACGGCAGCCCATCTGACTCAGGCTCAGGAGACGCAGGCGAAGATCCAGGTTGAAAAAATCGAGCATCAGGCCCATTACGCTGAATGGAGCGGGCAGCTTGAGGCTGCCGGCAAGCGCCTGGAACAGCATGGTTCCCATAAGCCCACCTTCCTGGACTGGATCTCCACATGGGGACGCGCCCATCGTGAGTGGCGGGAGCGTTATCATCGTTTAACCCAGGAGAGCGATCACCTTCGTGCAAAGATGGGGGTATACCAGACAGAACGGGATGCCCTCGAACGCAAAGAGAAGGAGGCAGAGAAGAGCGTTAGGGACCAGACGCGGCAGTTGCAGGAGATTGATCGTGCTCTGAGCGAGATGCACCTGGAGCTCATCTCAACGCAAGCGCGGTCAGAAGAGGCAAAATCGGCACTGGGTGATGTCTGGCCCGATCCCCATGCCAGCGATGAGGTGCGAGAGAAGTCCGCGCCTTGGGCGGACGACGCGTGGCAAAAAGCCCGACAGGCGTTGTTCCTGGCCGCCCTGGATGTTCACAGGGCCTTTATTGAGCATCATCCGGAGCCGTTCATCAGCAATATCAATCTGGTGAGTAACTGGCTACAAGGCAAGAATTTGTCAGAGGAGCAGGCTGAGCTGGCGCTTAATTCCCTGACGCTTGTCGTTCCCGTCATTTCAACGACCTTTGCTTCCGTCCCGCGCATGTTTAAACGGATTGGCAGGGAAGCGATTGGCTGGTTGCTTATCGATGAAGCGGGGCAGGCGTTACCCCAGCAGGCCGCAGGCGCCATCTGGCGTGCAGCCCGAACGGTTGTCGTAGGGGATCCAAAACAGCTGGAACCGGTTAGCGGGATCGCTAAAGTCGTGGAAGGGGCGCTGGCGCAGCATTATGGCGTTTCAGCGTGCTGGTGGCCGGGGATGGTGTCGGCGCAAATCCTGGCCGATCACACGATGGATCTGGGCACGCTTTTGCCTGACCCCGATAATGGGCAGGTCTGGGTTGGCTGTCCGCTTCGCGTTCATCGCCGCTGTGACGATCCGATGTTCACCGTCAGTAATGCGGTTGCTTATGACGGTCTCATGGTTCATGGGAAAAAGGCGGTATCCTTGCCCTTGCCGGAAAGTTGCTGGATTGATGTCGAAGGCAAGGCATGTGAAGGTAACTGGATTGCAGAGGAAGGTGAAGCGGTCAGAACGTTGTTATCGGGCCTGCGGGATAGTCATGGCGTAAAGCCAGACAATATTTTCCTGGTTTCACCGTTCAAAGATTGTGCGCAGAAGTTATCCCAACTGGCGTCTGAACTAGGGTTTGACACTCAAAAGACCGGCACAGTGCATACCACCCAGGGTAAAGAGGCCAGCATTGTGATATTTGTCCTTGGGGGAAATGTTCAGCGGCCCGGCGCTAAATCATGGGCGGCCAGCCGGCCAAATCTGCTCAATGTTGCAGTCAGCCGGGCGAAACAACGCTTGTACGTCATCGGTAATCGTGCGGAGTGGCAGAAACAGCGCTACTTCTCCACGCTGGCGAACGGTTTACCCGCTGAGTAAACGGAAAGAGGGCACATTTTGTGCCCTCTGGTTACGTTTCGTGACACTGTCACCACTATGAAACAGAGTGGCGATACGCAGACTGGCGGACCTTCTCAACCGCCGCCTTACCGGCGATAAACGCATGGTCCGAATTGTAGTATTCCCACTCGCTGTAACGTCCGGCCAGCGTGATGCCGTGCAGCAACAGCCATTTTCTAATCATCTCAACATTCTCTTTACGCTGCTGGTCATAGATGACATAGGCGTAAGGGATGTCGATTTGATTGCTGGTGAGGATTTCATCGGTTTCCGAGATGATCCCAACCTCGATGCACTCCTGAATACATCTGTCGATCAGCGCCTGGCCGTCAGCGGGCAGTGGTTTGTCCGGGGAGTAGCTTATCTCACAGGTGAGGCCGCACGCACCCGGCGGACTGCAGAACGGGCTGGCGTTGCCCTGCACGAAAATACGGTGGAATACGGTTTTGCCAGCGTAGTAGATCCAGTGTTTATCCGTCAGGGTGTCGCGATTAACGCCCAGATTGACGCAGCGGACGGAGACATGGCGCAGGCCTTTTGCGGCTTTACGAATTTCTGGCGGTACTTCGTCACCCATCAGACGGATAAGCTCCGGCAGCACCAGCGTGCTGATCATCTGCTCATAGCGGTACTGTCTGCCGTCAGAGAGCACGACAATATGCTGATTGACGTAGATTTTGCTGACCTCGGCGCCGGTTTCAATGCGGCCCTTTATGTGCGGCACAAAGCCGGACATCAGCGCCTGAAAACCGCCTTTCAGGGGATAGCCGAAACGCGCGTTGGGTCCCATAGGCTTCGCCGTTTCGCCCAGCGCGCCTTCGATGATCTGGTCCAGATCGGGCAAGGGGACGCGTCCGCCCAGCCATGAGGTCTCCATCTCTGAGAGTGGCACCGTCCATAATTTTTTATTGTAGGGAATGGCAAAATGACGGGCGATCCCTTTGCCCCAGGTTTCATAGATGAAGTCTTCAAAACTGCCTTCCGGCGGTACGTTCTGGCCTGTGCTGGTGTAGTCCGGCACCGCGCCATCGGCACAGCAGTCATGATGATGGCGGCGATGCGTCTCGGCACTATTACCACAGGTCGAGGCCATGCTTTTCACCTCTGACCCGGTACCGTAACGCGCCTCGATGGCACCCAGAATACACTCTTTGATCACCGGCGCCGGCAAGCCGTAAAGCGATCCCTGGAAGGGATAGCGGGTATAGACGCCGTCGGTATAGACCCAGGCCTCGCGGATCTGCCAGTGAATATTGTCACCCAGTAAGATGTTGTATAACGCCAGCACCTCTTCATCGGCGGAAAACATAATGTGTCCCGCATAATCGAAGGTAAATCCCTTGTCCTGAACCGAGCGGCACAAGCCTCCCACCGTCTCATTACGCTCCAGTAAGGTTGCCCCTTCGCCAAAGTGATAGGCCGCGCTCAGGCCGGTTGGCCCGGCGCCCAGAATTAAGCATGGCTCTACTTCTGAACCCGTTCTGGCAGGGGGGATCAGGCGTAAAACTGCCTGAGGTGAGACATCTTCACCCCCGGCATCCGTTGTCGCTGTCTCCTGCGCCTGATGACGAGAGAGCGCCTCCCCAATCAGCTCATGCATTTTTTGCACGGTTGTGTCCCAGGAGGTACTGGCGACGATGTTTTGCATGATCTGCCGTTGCGAGGCGCGCTCGTCCTCAGACAATGCCAGCGCCTCTTCGCAAGCGGCGACAAAGGCGGCATGATCCCGGGCGACAGCCACAATGTGGCCATAGGGTTTTTCAACATCGGCGATGGCGGTACTCACCACAGGAAGCTGCGCGGCCATGTACTCCAGCACTTTCGTCGGACTGATAAAGCGAGTGGATTCATTCAGCGCAAACGGCATCAGGCAGACGTCCCACCCGGCAAGGAAATGGGGCAGAGCCTGATAAGGCTGCATGCCAGGGTAATGGATATTGCTTCGTTGCGGCAGAGTTGACGGATCTATCTTCACGACCGGACCAACCATCACGATTTGCCACTCCGGGTGCGCATCGGCAAGGGCGGCGATCAGCGACAAATCCATGCGTTCATCGATTACGCCGTAATAGCCCAGGCGCGGGTGTGGAATAGCATCCTGCAGAGGATGGTGATTTGCCCGATCCAGCGCCTGTTCAAAATGCACCGCATCCACGCTACTGGCAAAGCAGTGAATGTTCGGGTGGCGTCCTTTTCTTGCCGCATACAGGCTTGGCCCGCCGGTAAAGACAATATCCGCCCGCGTCAGCAGGGCTGACTCTCGTTGCAATAGCTGGCGGGGCGCTTTTTCAAAGGCGGCCAGTTCATCCATGCAGTCATACACCACGACGGCGGGGGTAAAGACCTTCAGCAGAGGGAGGGCCATCGGCGTGTAGAACCAGACGACCGGGGTCTCATCCTCTTCGCGTATCTCTGCCAGCAGTGTTTCCAGCCAGGCGATCTGTCCATCATGGAAACCCGGCTCTGTTGACGGCGTCTGCGGTTGGATGACCGTCACATTCGGCGCGGGTTGGGAAATCTTCAGCTCAGGTTTTCCAACGGAATGCAGCGGCTCTTCGATAAAGACGATCTGGTAGTGCTGAGCAAGCCGTGTCATCAGATGTTGCGGGCGCTGAAAAACAAAATCCCAGCGCAGGTGACTAAAAACATAGATTTTTTTCATGCCTGATACCTCTGTGCTGGTGCAGGTAGTGACGCCAGTTAGTTGGTGAAAGTGTTCCAGCCGGGTCTGGACATGTTTAAGAGCCCGGGCGTAAACGGCATTCAGCTCTCGCTCTTTGTCGGGCCTCACATCCCATAAGCCAGAGTGATGCCAGTTTGCGTTATTCTCCCAGTCGGGGCGGTCGATAATCGGGTAAAGGCAAATGCCTGCAAGCTCTACGCCTGCCAGCTGCGCCTGAGCCACCTCTGAGACGACATCGTTAATCCAGGCGCCGCGCCCGCTACCCACATGGCTGGTTTCGGCAAGCAGAATAGGGCGGCGATAACGTTCCCAGGTCTCCTGCAACATGTCGTGCAATCGCCGTCGCCGACCGTCACCCAGGTGCCACGGCAGGCGCTGGTTGTTGCCCATTATCCACTGATTGTCGTGGTAGTAATTGGCGCCTATCAGATCCAAATAGCGCGGATGGCCACCCAGCTCAAGCTCATGCCTGCCCGTCAGCATGTCCCACGCCTGAAACTGCGCGGTACGAAACGCTTCGGTTTGCTCAATATTTGCAGGGTCGTCATCCGGAGAAATCAGATGGATTAACGGGTCGCAATGTAAAATTCGCGCTCTGGGATCGGCCGTCAGGATGGCGTCGCAGGCGGCTATGGCGGCCCGAACGAGTTGTCGCTTGACCAGCATGCTTTCGCCCACGCCCGGCGGGGAGGTGGGAAACAATCCTTCCGCAATGCCCCAGGCGGTGAATGAGATTTCGTTGATGGGAGAGTAGACCGGCGGCTCCTCATACCAGGGGCGCAAAAACGCGGCCAGCGAGCCACACAGATGAGCGAAGCGAGAGACAAATTCCGGTGAGAAAAAATCGAGATTAGCGGGAAAGCCGTAATGACAGATCGTCCAGCAAATCTGGATACCGTTCTCTTTTGCCGACATCATTTTTTTTGCGACGGAGGTAAAGTCGTAACTGCCTGATTTATCAACAAGACGCCAGCCGACGCTCTCTCTTACCGTGTGCATGTTGAAGGGCATAAGCGCGCGGTAATCCTCGGCATACCGTACGTCATGCGCCGTTGCGTTATCCATTGAAAGGGGATGACCCGCCCGGGTGATAAAATCAGCGCCTTCGAATCCTGCCTGCCAGAATGACCTGAATATAGCCATATACATTGCTCCCTTATGGGCAGTTTTAAATATACACAGCCAGTATGTTTAAATTTATTGGCCTTTTTTAATTACCCATACCTATGGCGAAAAATACATCCGCGGAAAATTTCGAGTATTATTTTTCGTAAAACATTCAACCATAACCATCCTCTCCAAATAATTTCAAACCAGTAAAACAGGGCAACAGGAATACCCCGGAGTTCACCCGTTATATGTTGACGTCCTGGTCTTCAATGAGAAAAAATCACTGTCTTATTCATCAATGATAGCCTGACTTCCTGGCGCTACGCGGCGTTTTTCAGCATGTTCCGGCTTCGCCTGTTAAAAAGATGAATAAAATCATTGGTTGCTGGTGGTCCTTTTTTTATTGGATGCGTTTCGGTTAAACGATAATAATGCTTAACCGGGTCTTTAAATAACGATCCCCCGTTTCGTTAGTTTGCTGGACTGTCGTCTTCATGAGGTCTGTCTTTTTCTGGCACTTTTGTCTTAGAGGAAATTGCCTATTAATGATTGATTCAGATATTTAATTCCGAGGGCTTCTCGCTCTTGAGAATATAAAGCGTGGAGTATTAGTTTTCTCTCATACCAGGATATTGTGAACACCCTCCAATAGTTACAACATACAATATACCTTCATAATTCAACGTACCTAAACATCGTGCCCTGAACAGTCGCTCGACAGAAAAGTAGGGCCAGCTGCCCTTTTTTATCCCTTGTGGGGGATAAATTGAATTTAACCGCTATAGGGGTTATTCTTGTTTTATCCCCTATAGGGGATTTTTCTAACATATCCTCTATGAGGGGCAAGCATGAAAGTAACAACGGCAGGCGCACTGGCACAGGCAGTCAGAGATCAGCGTAAGGTCAATAAGTTAACGCAATCGGAGACCGCTGAACAGGTTGGCATTAAACAAACTACGGTATCGGATTTCGAGAACAAACCTGAATCCACCAAGCTGGAAACCCTGTTCAAAATTCTCGCGGCGCTGGATCTGGAACTCCATGTGGTGAAAAGAGGGTCGACGCTGCCCGATAACCCCAGCTGGACAAAGGAGTGGTAAAAAGCGCAGATCCTGTTCTGGATGCTGGCCGCAATTGATGGTCACGGTAAGAATTTCAGTCTGTTTATCGAAGCGGACTCGCCCGGAGGCTGATGAAAGAGATGGCCGACCGCACGGATGAAGTAATCGCCACCGTCAGAGCGGAATTACCGGCGGATTTTCCGGAACAGATAAGCGGGGCGATTTTCCGCGGTCTGGCAAGCCAGGCGGCGAGAATAAGCCGCTTCGATTAAATCGGTACAAAAATTGGTAGGGTAGTATACGCCATTTGTAATTGTTAATGATATTTATTTTCATTATCATTTTTCTTTACGTAAGCAACTGTAAAGAAAAATGACATGCATATTCCCTCTACCCTAATACAGCAAACCCTGTGCGCCGTCGCCATTTCCCTGGCAATGCACTCTGGCGCTGCACTAGCTAAAACCTTTACCGAGAAAGATTTCGTCGCCCAGTCACTTGGGCACGGCGTGTACGAGCTGGCTTACGATAAGGGCCAGCAGGCCCTTTATGCCGCGTCAGCACCTTCCTTTGATAAAGACAAAACGGACGGACTGGTCTTTAAGCTGGCGGCGCAGACGCTGCAAATTGAAGCGAAGATCCCCACGGAACGTCGCACATTTGCCGTCGCGCTGGACGAAGAAAATCATCGCCTTTATCTGGGTAATTCGCTGGAAGGGTCAGTCACGCTGCTCGATACCCGTACTGATAAAGCCATTAAAACAATTCAGCTGAGCGACACGTCAGATCCAGAAAATCGCGTGCACGTGCGTGAAGTGGTGCTGGATAAGAAGCATCAGCGTCTTTATGTCTCGGGGATAGGGCGTAAGGATAAAGGATTACTCTGGGTTGTGGATACCGAGAAGCAGGCACTGGCCCAAACCCTTGAAAAACTTGAGCCGGTCGGGTTTGCAGTAGATGAAGCGGGCGACAAGGTGTATGTCGTGTCGGGCGTTGGGGAACTGATCGCACTGGATGCTAAAACATCGAAGCTGCTCAGCCGCGTGAAGGTCGATCCTGCCGATCCGGAGCACTATTTCCTGAATATCGCGCTAAACAGTGCCAAAGGGGTGGGGTATATCGCCGACACCAACACCAAAGATGTGCTGGTTGTGCAGTTGGACACCGGCAAGCTGCTTCATCGTGTACCGACTCCTAATTCCGTTGGCGTGCTGTATAACCCGGCGCGTGAAGAGGTCTACGTCACCCATCGTAACGATAGCCAGATTAGCGTGATCGATGCAAACACTTATCACCTGAAACACACCATTAAAACCACGGCGATGCCAAACAGCCTGGTGCTGTCTGCCGATGCCAGCACGCTCTATGCCAGCGTCAAGCAGGATGAGAAAGCTCACAAAGCTGACTACGTGCTCAAGATTGATTTAACCCAGCTCTAAGGATCCTGTTGTGATAAAGCAGACACGCATGGCCGTGGCGGTTTCGCTCGCCCTGGCAAACCTTCCTGCGGCCGTTTTCGCCGCGGAATCCACCGCCATTAACGAAGATGAGCTGGTCGTGACCGCGACCGGCTTCAGCCAGGAACGTCGCGAGGCACCAGCAACCATCTCGGTGGTGAATGAAAAGGAGCTGAACACCCGCTCTAACCAGAACGTCACCGAAGCCCTGCGCGAGATGCCGGGTCTCCTGGTGGGTAACGGCCACGGCAGCCTGGCGACTGGCGATGTCCAGATGCGCGGGATGGACTCCACCTATACCTCCTACATGGTGAACGGCATTAAACAGGCTACCCGCGAATCCCGCCCGTACGGCCACCATATCGGTACCGAGGCCGCCTTTATGCCACCGCTGGCCGCCATCGAGCGCATCGAAGTGATCCGCGGGCCGATGTCATCCCTGTATGGCTCTGACGCCATCGGCGGTGTGGTCAACGTCATCACTAAAAAAGCGTACAACCTGGAGAAGTGGACCGGCGTTCTGGAGGATAACTACTTCCTGCAGGAGAAGAGCGAGTACGGCAACACCAACCAGACCAATGCCTTTGTGATGGGCCCGGTGATCCCCGGTAAACTGGGGGTGAGCGTGGCCGCGGATTATCTCGACCGTCGTGACGATGATAGCGTCAACGACGAGCGTTTTGTGAAGCATCAGTCCGGCAACCTGGACGCAACGATTGCCCTGTCGCCAACGGAGACCCAGCTCTGGGATCTGAACGCTACGAAAGGGAATCAGGAGAAAACGCATAACGATAAACAGTGGTACTGGGGCTTCGACCGCGACGCGGCTTCGCTGTCGCAGCACGCCTGGTATGGCGACATACTGGAGGTGAAAAACTTCGTCAGCTACGAGAAAGCGAAAACCGAGTACCGCGTGCCGGGAATGGCATCACAGTTTATTACCCAGAAAAACTACGAGGCGAACAGCGCCAACACCTTTACCCTCGGCGACCACAAGCTGACGCTGGGCATCAACTTTACCCGCAATGAGCTGGACGATGAGTTCGGCATTAAAGATAAAGAGGCGCCGGGCGTAACGCCGGTGAGCGAAATATCGCGCAACGGCTGGGCGGTATTCGCCGAAGATGCATGGATGATCGTCCCGGATTTCACCTTAACGACCTCGGCGCGTCTGGATCACGACAGCTACTTTGGTTATCACGTCACGCCTAAGATCTACGGCAACTGGACCCTTGATGAAAACTGGGCGCTGAAGGGCGGTGTGTCGGCGGGCTATAAAAAACCGGATCTGCGCCAGAATAATGCCGGCTTTACCAGCGTGTATGGGGCTTATCCTTATTCGGAAATAGGCATCGGTAATGACGATCTCAAACCGGAGGAGAGCGTCAACACCGAGCTTGGCGTCTACTGGCAGCAGGATGCGCTGGCGCTGGACGCGACCGTCTTCTACACCAAATTCAAGGACAAAATCAGCGACCGGGTCATTTGTACCGCGTCGGCCTCGCAGCAGTGTAGGTATAATGGTTACGTCGCTGACTCCGTCTTCCAGTATTTCAACGTCAGCGATGCCGAAATCTACGGCGTGGAGCTGAACGGCGACTGGCAGGTCACCTCATCGTTGAGAGCCAATGCCAACTATACCTGGACTCACAGCGAACAGCAGAGCGGCGAGTATAAAGGTTACGCCCTGAGTGACTTCCCGGAAAGCATGGCTAACGTCTCTCTGACATGGAATGCGCTAAACGACCTGGCGTTATGGAGCAAAGCGAGCTGGCGCAGCACCTCACCGGACATCGGCAATTCCAGCGAAACAGAAGCCTACGCGCTGGTCGATTTAGGCGCGCGTTACCATCTGAACAAAAACGTTACACTCATGACCGGCATCTATAACCTGTTTGACGCAAACCCGGTTTACCGCACCTCGTACAACCAGTCTTCGATGCTGGAAGGCCGCCGCTATAACTTCGGCGCCCGTATCGAATTCTGATCCTTACTGCCGGAGCCGTCGTGCTCCGGCTTCTGCAATTGTTATTCCTCGTTTTTCTGCCGCAGAAAGTGATTATCAAAGCCGCCGACATGTGATACTTAGATTGGGAGACAACAAACCAGGATAACGAAAGATGTCGCAGAACAAAATTGCCCACAAAGTACAAAACCTCCAGTCATCGGCGATCAGAGAACTATTAAAACACAGCAAGATGGAAGGGGTGATTTCACTCGGTGGGGGCATACCCAACCCCGAACTTTTCGATCGTGAAGGGCTGGAAATGGCAATGGAAAAGGTGCTCTCCAGCACCTGGAAGGAGGCTTTTCAGTACGGTCTGAGCGAAGGTAGCCCGGAACTGCGCGGCGAAATCTGTCAGCTGCTGAGCGGCAGGGGGATCCGCTGCGGTATCGACGAGGTTGTCGTCACATCCGGCTCCCAGCAGTCACTGGATATTCTGGCCCGTGCGCTGATCAACCCGGGCGACATTGTTGTCGTTGAACGTCCAACCTATCTCGCGGCCCTGCAGGTTCTGCAGTTAGCCGAGGCTAACCTGATGTCGGTGGGTACCGACGGCGAAGGGATGATCGTAGATGAGCTCGAAGCGCTGGTTAAGACCACGCCGATTAAAGCGGTCTACATCGTACCAACGTTTGGCAACCCAGGCGGCGTAACGCTGACAGAGCTGCGACGCAAGCAGTTGGTGGAATTAGCGCAGCGCTACGATTTTGTGATTATCGAAGACGATCCCTACGGCGAAATCAATTTTACCGACAACACCTTCACGCCATTAAAAGCCTGGGCGGCAGAGATGGGGTGCAGCGATAACGTGATTTACACCTCGACCTTTTCAAAAATCCTCGCGCCGGGGGCAAGGGTAGGCTGGTTAGTGCTGCCGGACTGGGTGAAGCGTCAGGTGGTGATCCTCAAGCAAGCCACCGATTTACACACCAGCACATTGTCGCAGTCGCTCACTTATCACTATCTCACCACGGGACGCCTGGCGGGACAAATCGCGCTGATCCGTGACGCCTATAAACACAAATGCGAGATCCTCTGCCAGGCGGTGGAGCGCGACCTGGGCGATCACCTGACGTTCCACAAACCGATGGGTGGCATGTTCCTGTGGGCGAAATTTAAATATGAGATGAACACTACCGAGTGGCTGAAAAAGACCCTCAACAACGGCGTGGTCTACGTGCCAGGGGAGTTCTTCTACTGTAACGAGCCGGATCACAACACGCTGCGCATGTCCTACGTCAGCGTCACGGATGAAAACCTGAAAGAGGCGGTCGCACGGTTGAAAGCCTCCTTATAAAGGGCGCTGAAATAAAACGGGTGGCGGAGGCCACCCGAATCATTGACTTAGCTGCGGATAAAATCGAGTAAGTCTTTGTTGATCGTATCAGGGTGCGTCGTGTGCATCCCGTGAGGATAGCCCGGATAAACTTTCAGCGTGCTGTTGCTGATAAGTTCATCCTGAAGCAGGCTGGCATTCTTATAAGGCACCACCTGATCGTCATCACCCTGCAAAATAAGCACCGGCACGGTGATCACTTTCAGATCGTCGGTCTGGTCCGTCTCTGAAAAGGCTTTAATGCCTTCATAGTGCGCTTTCGCGCTGCCAATCATCCCTTGCCGCCACCAGTTCTGAATAGTCCCCTGGGATATTTCAGCCCCCGCTCGGTTGAAGCCGTAGAAGGGGCCCGTCGCCACGTCGAGATAAAATTGCGCCCGGTTTGCGGCCAGCGCTTTACGGAATCCATCAAAAACCTCCAGGGGTGTACCGCCTGGATTTTCCGGCGTTTTCACCATTAATGGCGGTACGGCGCTGATTAATACCGCTTTCGCCACGCGACCCTGCGGTTGACCGTATTTCGCCACATAGCGTGCAACCTGTCCGCCGCCGGTGGAGTGACCAACATGGACAACGTTACGCAGATCCAGATGTTCCACAACGGCAGACACATCGGCGGCGTAGTGATCCATATCGTGTCCATCGCTGACCTGACTTGAGCGGCCATGACCACGACGGTCGGAGGCAATAACGCGGAAACCTTCAGCTAAAAAGAACAACATCTGGTTATCCCAGTCGTCAGCGCTTAATGGCCAGCCGTGGTGGAAGAAAATGGGCTGTGCATCTTTAGGACCCCAATCTTTATAGAAGATACTGACATCATCGTTGGTGGTAACAAATGACATGATAGACCTCTCGGGGAATAAAAGAACCTGAGTGAAGTGGGCTGCGTCCGCAGTTAAAGACGTACAGCCGCTAAGAAGTCTAGTTGAGAAGATTAACGATTGCTTCCTCCTAACGAAAGCGCATGCGTTCTGCGCAGTCGGCTGAGGCTAAACAACACTGAAGCGACAGACGCAGCGACAGCGACCCACAGGGCGAAGTGGACAGCCCGTTCATTCAACGTCTGGCCGGTTTCCGGCGATATCAAATTCAGAAGGATACCAACAACAGCGGCGCCCAGGCACTGCCCGAAAGTTCGAGCAATGGATAATACCCCGGATGCATAGCTTGCCTGTTCGCGGGCAACATTCGACAACATTTCCCGGTTGTTAGGACTCTGAAAACATCCAAATCCGATGCCGCAAACCAGGCTACGCAGGCCGATATCCCATACGGAAGGCGAGGCGGGCAGCATCGCCAGCAGGATCAACCCCACCACAAAGATGGCCAGCCCAACAGTGGAGATTAGCGGCGCAGAAACCGTGTCTGCCCAGCGGCCGGCATGGGGTGCGATGAGTACAATACCTATCGGCCAGGGCACGAACAACAGCGCGGATACAACAGGGCTGTAGCCATATACGCTCTGAAACAGGAAAGGCAACGCAACAAAGGTGATCCCCTGACTGACAAAAGAGGCCAGTGACGTTAATGCCGCGAGGGTGAAACGTCCGTTCTTGAATATGACGGGCGGCAGTATGGGTGCCCGGGCGCGGCGGATATGCCAGATAAACAGCATCGTGCTGAACAGGGCGAGGAGTCCCCAGCAGACCGCCGCCAGGTGAAGGCTGTTCGCCGCCATAATCATTGCCCCCAAAAGGGTCGCTGACAGTACCGCGCCAGGGAGATCAAACGCCGTTTTGCCGGACGTTGTTTTTCCGGGTAACGCCCTGAAAGCCAGCAACAGGGCTAAGGTTCCCGGAAGAATGTTAATGGCAAACAACCATTGCCAGCTCAGGGTATCCAGTATTGTACCGCCCAGCACCGGGCCAATGGCGGTGCTGGATGCAATAAGCAGGGCATGCAGACCCAGCACGCGGCCAAGCAGGCGTCCCGGAAAAACGCTGCGCAGGATCGCCGGAGCAATACTTAACGTCGCCGCACCGCCGATCCCCTGCAGGATACGCATTGCCACAAGCATTTCAGGGGTAGTTGCCACTGCGCAGCCCAGTGAAGTCAGCGTAAAGGTGGTGAGCCCCGCAAGAAATATGGGGCGAGTGCCAAAGATCGTCGCGAGCGAGGCGAAGATCATCAGCGTCATGGCCGCAGAGAGCAGGTAACCGTTAGCGAACCAGACCGCGTAGCTTGCAGGCACCCGCATCGCTTGCGCCATAGAGGGAAGGGCAATGTTGATCATGGTGCCATCAAATACCCCCATCAGGGTGGTCACCATTACGGCGATCATCACCCGGGCGCGCTCCGGGCCAGGCAGCCCGTCATCACCGGGTTGGTTTGAAAATAGCATCATCATCTGAACTCCTGAATATGGTTTTGATGACGAAACTATAAGCACGAGGTATATAAGGCGGAAGACGCATGGTTTACACTTAATCATTGCACCGAACGCCTTATCTGAGGTTTATCATGTCCGATCCCGATTTTAACCTGTTGGTCGCACTCGACATTCTGCTGGCAGAAGCGAGCGTGGCCGGTGCTGCACGGCGCTTAAACCTAAGTGCATCCGCCATGAGCCGCACGCTCAACAGGCTGCGTGAGGTGACGGGCGATCCGATTCTGGTGCGAGCCGGACGAAATATGGTGCTGACCCCCTGGGCTGAAGCCTCCCGGGATCGCGCCAGAAATGCGGTGCAGGAGGCGAGGGCAGTGTTACAGCCGTCAATGGAGACGCTCAGGCTGGAAAGTCTGGCGCGGATTTTTACCATCCGGGCCAACGATGGGTTTGTCGTCGCGTTTGGCCCGGCGCTGATTGCCGCTGTGGCTGAGGCAGCCCCGGACGTCTGTATCCGTTTCGCGCCCAAGCCGGAAAAAACGTCACGTTATCTGCGTGAGGGTCTGGTCGATCTGGAAATTGGCGTCCAGAGCAATATGGGCCCGGAAATTCGCCTGCAGCGGCTTTTTCAGGACCGTTTTGTCGGTGCCGTTCGTAAGACGCATCCGCTGGCATCGTTACCGGAAATCAGCGTAAAGGATTATGTCGCCTGGGGCCATGTGGTGGCCGCACCGAATGGTTCATTACATGGGTTTGTGGATGATGCACTGGCGGAGTCAGGTTTGTCGCGTAAGGTGGCAAGCGTGGTGCCTGGCTTTCCGACGGCGTTGTCCGTGGCGCTGGCATCGGATCTTATCGCCATGGTTCCGGCGTTGTATTTGCAAAACCCGCAGATGACGGAGCAACTGCATGTATTCGAACTGCCGTTTAAGACCCGTGCCATCACGGTGTCGCAGATGTGGCATCCGAGAATGGAAAGGGATCCCGGTCATCGATGGCTGAGAGAAAAAGTGCTTGAGGTGTGTCGGAGTGTACGGTGATGAATGAGAAGCTGAGGCGAGGGGATAAAGCTGGGCGCGTAATACGAGGCCCGGTACGTCTGCGTTGCTGCCATAGACCGTATTTAACATAATATACATTATGCGCACCAACGTAGTACCTGCAGTATTATAAAGAACTGAGCCGGACAACCCGTCAGTTGTTGAAAAACGCATGCGCCGTCGTGATGCTGCTCACCAGCTTACTCTGACCGAACGTCAGACGCTGTGTCTGATGGATTGATGGTTCTCCACATGACTGGTTTGAAGTTTGAAGGTCAAGCGCCGAAATACTGCTTGCTCGTCTTTATTGATGACGCGACTGGTCGCCTGATGCACCTCCGCTTTGGTGAGACTGAATCAGCCTTTGATTACATGATGGCCACCCGTGAGTATCTCGAGCAACACGGCAAGCCCCTTGCGTTCTCCAGCGACAAGAAAGCCCAAAATCCTGTCAGGAACGCGACAGCCCTTCACGTCACGCCTCAATGTTATCATGGGTCAAGCCTAGCCTCCTTTCAGACTCAGATAAGTTCCAATGAGTGATATTTCCATTTTGTCACTTCTGAAATATCAATAAAGTGTATTGCCCGGACAGAATGAGAGTCTTACTATTACATTTATTCCATTGCGTAACCAAATAAACTTGACTCGATCAGTGTTTATTAATTTAAACATTTCTGATCTATTTTAATTATTTTTCCGCGACAAGAATCTTTCGTGAATATTTTGTGGCGAAATGGAAATTTAACTCACTGAAGTTGTTGAAGAGAGAATTGTTATGAACACCAGAGGTCTCATTCTTATTATCATCGGCGCGATGTTTGAGTGCGCCTGGGCATTCGGTCTTAAGCATGCCCAAAGTCCATTTGAAATATTTCTGACCGTGGTTTGCGTGGTGGCCAGCTTCGGCATATTCATGCTGTCGTTCAAATATGTCAGGGCGAGTATCGCGTATGTAGTTTATACCGGTCTCGGTACCCTATTTGTGGTACTGGTAGAAATGACCGACACCCTGTTTCACGGAGGTCAGCCAGAAATCCTCCGTATCGTGTTCGTGGTCACCCTGATGTTGGGCGTTATTGGTGTTAAAGGAGCAAAATCATGATTTCCTGGCTCATTCTGTTTGTTGCCGCCTGCTTCGAGATTGCGGGTATTTCCACTCTGAATGGCTATGCCAATGCCGGAACCGCTCGCCGTAAGATCACGTTCCTTCTGGCTACCATTGTACTCTTTGCCATTGCGCTCAGCTCGCTGAGTATCTCCATGCGCGAGATTCCCCTTTCCGTGGCCTATGCCATCTTTACGGGGGTGGGTACCATCGGTGCCGTTGCGGTAGGCGTATTGATTAACGGAGATAAAATTCGTCTGCTCAAGGGGGCAAGTATCTTTCTTATTATCTTCAGTGCGATCATGCTGAAGCTGGTTTAATTCCATATTCTCTCTTTCAGACAGTATCCTGAATGAAAGAGAGAAACCTTTCTGACAGTTATTAATTTCCGGTAAAATAATTCACCATAAAATCCGTAAAGGCTTTAAGTCTGGGAAGCACATATTTATTCGTGGGCCAGACCAGATTGATTTCATAGATTTGTTCGACAATATTTTCCAGCACAATTTTCAGCTCACCTGATTCAATATATTTTTCCGTGAGCAGCCCCGGCATAAAAGCAATACCTTTGCCGTCAAGTGCCAGCCCAAGGCGAATGTCCGTACTGTTGCAGACGAGAGAAGGGATAACATTCTGCACTCCGGATGCTGAATTCAGAAGTGGCCAGGGCTCCGTGCGCCCACTTGAGGGATAGCGGTATTGAATACAGGTATGGGAATTGAGATCCTCCACGCAGGCAGGAATCCCGTGTCGCCTGAGGTAATCCGGTGATGCCACCAGATTCATGACACAGTTACCGAGCGAGCGGGCTGTCAGCCGGGAGTCTGACAACTGGCCGACGCGTATTACCGCATCGAATCCCTCCTCCACCACATCAACCAGTCTGTCGCTAAGATCTACCTCAAGAGTTACTGCCGGATATTGCGCCATAAAACGGCTGATCACCGGCAGGAAAAAGGACGGTATATAAGGCATACTCACTCGAAGCTTGCCTTTAGGCTCGCCTGATACAGACGAAAGCTCCTCCTTCGCTGCTGTCAGTTCATTAAGTATTACCCGGCTACGCTCAAGAAACATTTTACCTTCTTGCGTCAGGCTTAAACCACGCGTGTTACGGTTAAGCAGGCGCGTACCCAGCTCCTCTTCTGTTTTGCTGACGAGCTTACTTACAGCAGAGGGGGAAATATTCAGCTCGCGCGCCGCGGCCGCGAAGCTGCCCAGGTCAGCGATTTTCACGAACGCCTCAATACCGTCTACCAGGTTCATCATCTTCTCCTGTAAATAGGTGTAGCAGTTCTGCCATCTTACCCCGTACTGACATTCCATTTCGTCACGACTGAATTACCGAAACAGGCAATTGTCCAATACGCGACCCGGGACTAACCTTGAAGTTCTTTTCTCATGCTGTCTGTCCGGCCCTTTTCAGTCAGAGCGGAGCTCTTACGTGAAAGGCGAAACTAATAATATCGACGGACTGACGCATTATCAGGGGAACTAATGTCATCAGAAAAACTATCGCAAAGCATAAATGTACAGCCTGAGGATATCCGTACCGGCGTCACTGTACATGGAGCCAGGACGCATAACCTCCGGGACGTTTCCTTCACCTTTCCCCGTGATGCCATGGTGGTTTTTACCGGGATATCCGGATCGGGTAAATCCTCCCTGGCGTTCGACACACTCTACGCCGAGGCTCAGCGACGGTTTATGGAATCTGTTGCGCCGCATGCGCGGCGCCTGATTGAGCAGGCTTCGGCACCGGACGTGGACGGCATAGACGGGCTGCCGCCCGCCATAGCCCTGCAGCAGAGCCGGGCCGGCGCGCAGGAACGCTCAACGGTTGGCAGCCTGACGCGGATCTCCGTCACCCTCAGGCTGCTTTTTTCACGTGCTGGCATCCATCCCACCGACATCCCGTTCCTGCCGGCAGAAGCCTTCTCGCCCAATAATCCTCAGGGCGCCTGCCCTGCCTGTCAGGGCATGGGCATGGTGCATGAAGTGAAGGCCGACGCGCTTGTTCCTGACGGGTCGCTTAGCATCCGCGAAGGGGCGATAGCCTCCTGGCCCAACGGCTGGCAGGCAAAAAACCTGCGCTCAATTCTTGACTCGCTGGGCTACGACATCGATGCCCCGTGGAATACGCTGGCTGAAAAAGATCGGGAATGGATCCTCTTCACCGACGAACAGCCGTCAGTGCCGATTTTCATGGGGCTAAATGCGGAGCAGCGCCAGGAGGCACTCGCGGCAGGCACCGAGCCCGCCTATACCGGTACCTATACCAGTGCCAGAAAATATCTTCTGCAAAGCTATTCGGGCGGTAAGGAGTCAGTGAAAAAACGCCTCTCCCGCTTCATCACCGTGGCGCCGTGCAACGAATGCCACGGCAAACGGCTCAACCGCAATGCTCTGGCCTACACCTTTGCGGGCCATGACATTGCCGAAATGGGTGAGCTGACGATAACGCAGTTAAAGGGGTTGTTTTTACCCTTTGCCGAAGGCCGTTCGCCGCATATGCCTGGCGAAGCCGCGCTGCGGGAGGCCGTCATCAGGATGACGACCGATATCTGCGGCCGCCTCGACCAGCTCGAAAGGCTAGGCCTCGGCCACCTCTCTCTCGGTCGGCGGACTACCATGCTCTCTTCCGGCGAGCTGCAGCGTATCCGACTGGCCACGCAGCTTATCTCCCGCCTGTTTGGCGTGATCTACGTGCTCGACGAGCCGGCAGCCGGTCTGCATCCGGAAGATGTTCGCGCCCTCCTCCAGTCCCTGCGCCTGCTTCTGGAGGCTGGCAACTCGCTGGTTATTGTCGAACATAATCTGGACGTTATCGCCGAAGCCGACTGGCTCACGGAGGTGGGGCCCGGTCCCGGGCACTTGGGCGGTGAGATCGTTTATAACGGCGCGCCATCCGGTCTGGCACGGGTTTCCCGCTCACCTACCGCAGGCTACCTCTTCGACAAACACCGTCCGGGCCTGCGCAGGCGTGAACTTCCCGATCGCTGGCTGGAGCTTGAGCAAATCACCTGCAATAACATTCACGGGCTGGATGTCCGCATCCCTCTTGAACGGATGACCGCCATCACCGGCGTATCCGGATCGGGCAAGTCCACGCTTCTGGCCCGGGTGCTCCCGGCGCTGCTTCAGCGACTCGACAAAACCCCTGAGGATGAGGAGTCAGAGGAAGACAGCCTGGTTCCGGAGGTACAGGGTAAGATCACGGCTGGCGGGACTACTCTGAAACGTCTGGTCCGCATCGACCAGAAACCCATCGGGCGCACGCCGCGCTCTAACCTGGCGACCTATACCGGCTTCTTTGATACCGTGCGCAAGCTATTTGCCGATACCGACGAAGCGAAAAAGCGAAGTTTTGACGCCAGCCGCTTTTCCTTTAACCTGCCCGCCGGCCGCTGCCCCGCCTGCGACGGACAGGGACAGATCACTATCGAACTGATGTTTATGCCCCAGGCAAGCGCGCCCTGCTCCGCCTGCGGCGGACGGCGCTACAATGAGGATACACTCCAGGTCCGCTGGCATAACAGAACGATAGCAGACGTGCTGGATCTCACCGTCGATGAAGCCGTTGAGGTGTTCAGACATAATGACACCATCCAGCGCTCCCTGGCCGCGCTTGCCTCGCTCGGTCTCGGCTACCTGAAACTGGGGCAGCCCGCCACCGAACTATCCGGCGGCGAATGCCAGCGCATTAAGCTCGCCTGGGAATTGCAACGCGTACAGCGGGGTAAAACACTCTATCTGCTTGACGAGCCCTCCACGGGGCTGCATCCAGCGGACATGGACAAGCTGATGCGGGTCCTCGACAGTCTGGTTCAGCGCGGCGATACGGTGGTCATGGCGGAGCACGATATGCTCATTGCCGCAGAAGCCGACTGGGTTCTCGATCTCGGTCCCGGGTCGGGCGAAAACGGCGGACGTATCATTGCGGCCGGCACGCCGGAAGAGGTCAGCCGCAGTAAGAAAAGCCTCACCGCGCCCTGGCTTGCGGCCAGGCTAAAAAAAAGGAATGGCGATCCTGACGAGTAACGCCGGTCAGGTTTAGTGATGGTTTCGGAGGATACATGCAGTTTGATTTGTTTGCAGACGAAGGGCTACCCTCCATTCCGGGCTTGATTTATCAGGCCGACTTTCTCACGCCGGAAGAAGAGACAGGTTTGCTGGAGATTATCGCCACGCTGCCTCTCATGCCTGCACGGTATAAAGAGTATGAATCAAAGGTCCGTATTCTCAGCTTCGGCGGGCTTTACGATTTCAATACGCATACCGTCAAGCCCAGTCCGAGGCTTGATGCACGTCTGGTTCCGCTGCGAAACCGCGTCGCCGACTGGCTGAGGATTGAGCACGGGACGATTTCCCATCTGCTCGTCACCGAATACCTACCCGGCACGCAGCTGGGATGGCATCGCGACGTCCCGGTCTATGAAACATCACTTGTCCGGTCTCTGTGCACGCTGTATCTGATCACGGATCTTATCGACTGATGATTTAATGTCAGCAACTGCATCCGCATCCATTCCAAGGGTATCCACAATACAGCGCGTGATATTGCTGGCCTCAATTTTCAGTGTGTCCCCCTTCTCTGTCAGATGAATAAGCACTTCACGTTCATCCTTCGGATTGCGTGTCCGGGTGATCAACCCCGCACTCTCCAGCCGCTTAAGTAAAGGAGTCAGCGTGCTGGACTCAAGGAAGAGTATTCCACTCAGTTCCTTCACAGTGCGTCCATCCTGATTCCACAGAGTGATCATCACCAGGTACTGGGGATAGGTTAAACCCAGCTTATCGAGCATTGGGCGATAGAGCTGCGTAAACGCATGTCCCGCGGAATATAGCGAGAAGCAGAGCATGCCGTGCACATCCGGAAGTAAATCCCCGGTATTTATCTCTTTAGTCATATGTCCTCCAGTCCCTCTAAAATAATTTGTGTGCGATTTAATTGCAAGCGATTGACAACAACAAAAAGTAATGCCAGATTAATTCACACACAAACAAGTCGCGCACAAATCAATTGCGCAGCAACATACAATTCATAACAGGAGAACGATATGTCCACATTCACAACGACAGACGGGACTGCCATTTTCTATAAAGACTGGGGTTCAGGTCAGCCAATCCTCTTTGCTCACGGATGGCCGTTATCGTCTGACGCCTGGGATCAGCAGATGCTTTTCTTCAGCCAGAATGGCTTCAGGGTCATCGCTCATGACCGGCGCAGCCACGGGCGTTCGGACCAGACATTCCATGGCAACAATATGGATCAGTATGCTGACGATCTGGCCGAACTTATTGAAGCGCTGGATCTGAAAGACCTGATTTTAGTAGGTCATTCCACAGGGGGTGGCGAAGTTGCACATTATATCGGTCGTCATGGTACTTCCCGTGTAGCTAAAGTTGTTTTGGTTGGCGCAGTACCTCCTCAGATGCTCCGGACCGATGCTAATCCCGACGGCACTCCGCTGGAGGTATTTAATGCCATTCGCGAAGGAACGGCCAAAAACCGTGCTCAATTCTTCTTCGACCTGACCATTCCATTCTATGGCTTCAATCGCGACCATGTACCAACCAATGACGGGCTGCGGGAAAACTTTCGCAGGATCGGGTTGCAGGGAGGTATTAAAGGACAATATGACTGCATCCGTGAGTTCTCCGAGGTCGACTACACCCGCGATCTGCAGCAGATTGATCGCCCTACTCTGATTATTCATGGTGACGATGACCAGATTGTGCCCATTAAGGCATCAGCACACCGCGCCGCTGAGATCGTTGCGAACGCCACACTGAAGATATATGCCGGCGGCTCACATGGTCTGGCTGAAACAGAGGCCGACCGCTTTAATGCTGACGTCCTGGGCTTTATTCGCGGCTAACGAGGTGGCCTGTTCCATACAGGCCACACCCATCATACGCATACCTTATCAACTGTGTTAAAAGGGAAACTATCATGTCTAAATTTGCTGCCTCCCTCGCTATTGCTACCGCTCTGCTGTCTGCCAGTGCTTTCGCCGAAACCGCAAAGCCGACTGTTGTCCTGGTTCATGGTGCTTTTGCTGACTCATCAAGCTGGAATGATGTCACCCGCATCCTGCAGAAAGATGGGTATAACGTCGTCGCAGCGGCTAATCCGCTGCGCAGTGTTTCGACTGATGCAGCTTACGTCTCTTCTGTTGTGAACAATATTAAAGGACCTGTTGTACTTGTCGGGCATTCCTATGGCGGCCAGGTGATAACGAACGCAGCCCGGGAAACGAAAAATGTTAAATCACTAGTTTATGTCGCCGCATTTGCTCCTGACACGGGTGAGGCTGCCGCTGAACTGGCGGGGAAATTCCCCGGTGGCACTCTTGGCGAGGCGCTTTCCGCGCCGGTTAAGCTGGCTGATGGTAACGTCGATCTGTCCATTGAGCAGTCGAAGTTCCACCAGCAATTCGCTCATGACGTGTCAGCTGAAAAAGCTGCGCTGATGGCGGCAGGACAACGACCTGTGACCGAAGCAGCATTAACTGAAAAATCGGAAGCCCCCGCCTGGAAAACAGTGCCCTCTTACTTCATTTATGGTGACAGCGACAAAAATATCCCTGCCCAAAGTTTG
Source organism: Leclercia sp. LSNIH8 (assembly GCF_002920195.1). Taxonomy (NCBI): domain Bacteria; kingdom Pseudomonadati; phylum Pseudomonadota; class Gammaproteobacteria; order Enterobacterales; family Enterobacteriaceae; genus Leclercia; species Leclercia sp. LSNIH8. Next base: position 372,219 of record NZ_PQJY01000003.1, read on the forward strand.
CGTTTTATGGCTGAACGCGCGGGATCAAAGCACACCGTGGTGATCAAAGGGGCATCCCATGTCGTGATGGTTTCTCATCCCCAGGACGTAGCCACACTTATTGAGGAAGCCGCGAAATAAATCTCTTTGTCCTGTCTTTGACGCCATTCCCCGTCAGAGGCACTGTCCCGGACTTTTTTTTGCGGTGCAACCGCCAGGGTATACAGTGTCAGCTGCCTTCGAAATAAACAGAAGAGAGATCGTCCGCCTGCGGTAAAAGGCGGGCGTTTTCTCCATCTTCGCGAACGAGTCCCAGGTCGGCCGGACGGGGCGCAGAATGATGCTGTACCTTTTTCTGATGATCTCCAATTCGCCCCCCCTCAAAATCCATTTCGCGGAACAAGCAGATGGCGCGGTTGTTGCCATTTTTAAAAATGGATACGGTTCTCACGCTGACAAGGCCCGACAGAAACAGATATCAGTGTCCAGACAGGCGGGTAATTTCTGCTTATCCTATACTCAGCTAAAGAATATTGTGGTGTAGATGAAAACATCAAAAACGCGCATAAGTCGTTGAGGTTCTATGAAATTCCCCGGCATACCGGAAAATGAAGAAGAAAGACTAAAGTCGCTTTATCTCGCAGACCTGCTTGATACCAGAGACGATGAGCGTTTTGATCGTCTTACCCGGCTTGCCAGGCGAATCTTTCAGGTACCTGTGGTCCTGATAAGCCTGCTGGATCGCGAGCGACAATGGTTGATTGCATGCGAGGGTCTCGGTGTCCGGGAAACGCCACGTAATATCTCATTCTGTGGGCATGCCATTTTGCAGGATGGCGCTTTTATCGTTAACGATGCATCTGTTGATGAGCGTTTTCATGATAATCCCCTGGTCACCGGTGAACCTTACATCAGATTTTACGCTGGCTACCCGGTGCATCTGCCTGACGGAAAAGTGGCAGGTACGCTTTGCCTCATTCATACCCTCCCTCGTAGCTTTAACGACGAGGATATTGCTTCACTCAAGGATCTTGCCTTCATTGTTGAGGATGAATTTCAGGTCATCGGCATGGCAATGACCGACAGCCTGACCGGAATAGCTAATCGGCGGGGTTTTTACCGGACAGGAGAAAAACGGTTCCGCACCCTCACTGAGCGTAATACACCGTTCAGCCTTATCTTTTTTGATCTGGATAAATTCAAACCTATCAATGATCTTTGGGGGCATGCTGAAGGCGATGAGGTTCTGAAAGTCTTCTCAGGACTGTTGTTTCAGTTCCTGAAGCCCGGCGATATTGCCGGTCGGCTGGGTGGAGACGAATTCGCCGTGCTCATTACCACCCGGAGCAGTACGGAGGATTTTTTGCATGCGCTTCGTCGGGGGGTTGACGATTACAACGAAAAATCAGGTAAACCGTACAATATCAATTACTCTTCTGGCGTTCTGCACAATGATCAGGGCCAGTATTCGTCGCTTGACGAAATGATCAAAAAAAGTGACGAAGTGATGTACTCAGTGAAGCGCAGGAAACAGCTTTAAAAGGAGCGCTTTGCGCAGCAATGTTTAAGGTACCGTCGCAGTCACCGCTCTTCTTAACGTAACTGGCAATCAGCCTCACTTTACCGATGCATATCAGCGTGATAATGAGATATGCTGGTTTATCATGGAAAAATCTTACGCTGAACGCTGAATTACATCGCTAATCAAAGGGTTAAAAATGAAAAAAACAATCCCAGACTATACGCCTGTTGACTTATCTCGTTGGGCCAGGAAGGAGCATTTTGCGGTATTTCAGTCTTTTGCTCAGAGCACCATTAACCAGACTGTTAATTTAGACATCACCGATCTGCTGAAACATATTAAAGATGTGGGCTGGAAGTTTTACCCTACTATCATCTCCATCATTTCTGAAGTCGTAAACAGGCATACCGAGTTTCGTATGGCCATGAAAGACGATGAGCTGGTTATATGGAAGGAAGTTTATCCAAGCTACACCATTTTTCATAATGAAACGGAGACGTTTTCATCATTATGGAGTCATTACGATGGCAATATGGAGCACTTCCAAAAAACCTATTCTGAGGACGTTGCACGCTACGGGAATAACCTTTCTTACTGGCCTAAGGGCGAGTCACCGGACAATATATTTTTCGTATCGGCTATTCCCTGGGCAACGTTTACCAGTTTCAATGTCAACGTTGCAAACATGAAGAACTTTTTCGCGCCCATGTTCACCTTTGGCAAATACTACGAACAGGATGGAAAGACCTTGTTGCCTCTCGCCGTTCAGGTCCACCATTCCGTTTGCGATGGTTTCCATCTGGCAAGACTGTTTAATGAAATACAAGAGATAATGAGCGACTTACCGCACCGTGCTTAAACGGGCCACTTCTGTTATTGAGCGAGGAACAGGCATCAGCGATGACGATTACGTTAATGCCCTGCCTGTTTCCTGCCTTCCTTACCACATTCACCCATCTGCGCCTGGCATATGGCAAAAAAAACCGCGAGCAGTTTCCCACTCGCGGCGACAGGATCAGCGATGATGTATTGATCAGGCAGCTTTAACTGCTCTGATTTTTTTACTGCTACTTTCATCTGACGCTGCTTTCTCTGCTGCTGTTGCGGCATTGAGATCGGGAAGTTTGCTGGTACGCAGAATATGCTGCACGGCCTCTTTCTGCTCGGCGAGATAGAGCCCCAGATTTTCAGCCTGCGTTTCATCCATCTGCATGTCACTTTGCACCAGCCAGTCGGTAAACGCTTCTGCGAGGTCGAGCAATTTGTCGTGAGCGTCAGCCTCTTTCTTACTGGCAAATGTCATTTTCTCTTCACCTTTTCTTACGACAACATATTTTGTTTCAACAGCCATTATGCACCCCCTATACTGTAATTATATACAGTATAGCACTTCCTTGTTTGTGTTGCAGCCAAAAATGCGCTGGATAAACTTGCTTATGTTCAGGGGGCGAGCCCACCTTCAATTACAATGCCTTATCGGTAAACAGCGGTACGTTACAGGATGTCGCAACGTGGTCCAGATAGTCGCTCAGGTAGTCCGGATACGGGAAGCCTTTCACAATCGTCAGCGAGTTCAGCACCGGGAAAAGATAAAAATCGGTGATGCTTATCGGGTGTCTGGCACGCAGATAGGGCTCGATTTTAGCCAGCTCATCCACCAGCGTATCGATAAAGGCCTGACTATTCGCCATTAATGCCTCCAGATCGCCAAACGCTTTTATCTCACGCTGGGTATAGGCTTCGCGCGCGGCTGGGGTGGACAGCTCTTTAAAATCCGCTCGGGTAAAACGTGGGATCGCCAGGTTAAAGACGGTGCGCGTGTTCTCTTTGCACCAGGCCTCAATCAGGGGATCGCATTCACCTTTGATGACCGGCGCACCATTAAGCTCATCGACATAATGGACGATATCCATGCTTTCCGGCATGTAAACGCCCGCTTCTTTTTGCAGGATCGGCACGACCTTTCTGCCCACCATACGGGTTGGCGTTTCGACATCCCCTTCCATTATCACGCCCAGCTCGAAGGGCACCTTTTTAAGACCAAAGATCATTCTCGCGCGGATACAGAACGGGCAATGCTCATACACATAGAGTTTCATAGCGCTCTCTTTCTCTAAACAGATGGATGATGGGATGAATTACCTGACAGGATCGGGCAAATCGGGTCAAGGTTTCCAGCCTAATTTTTTACGCTGGCCGGGCTTTGTTCACGATCCACATTCCGGCCAGCATCGACAACACAAACAGCACACCCTTCCCTGCGCCCGCCCCCAGCAAGACCAGCGCCGGTCCGGGACAAATACCCGCCAGTCCCCAACCCAGGCCGAACAGGATGGCGCCCACCAGCAGCGCGCGGTCTACGGTGTTATTCTCCGGCAGTCGGATCGGCGCCCCGCAAAACGACGTTTGTCTGCCTCTAGCTAACCTGAAGCCGACTATCCCCACCGCAATCGCCCCGAGCATCACGAAGGCAAGAGAGGGATCCCAGGGCTGAGAGAGATCCAGAAAGCCAAGCACCTTATCGGGATTTGCCATCCCGCTTATCAGCAAACCCACGCCAAAAATCAGGCCACACAGAAACGCGGCAATGGCCATTAACATATCTCCTCCTTAACCGAGCCAGAAACCGGTCAGCGTTGCGGTAACAATGCCGACAGCCATAAAGGTCAGCGTGGCCGCCAGGGAGCGTCTGGAAAAACGCGACAGCCCGCAGACGCCATGCCCACTGGTACATCCGGATCCCAGACGCGTCCCGGCGCCCACCAGCAGGCCCGCCACGATAATCAGCGGCCACGAGGTATGAACCGTTATCTCAGGTAAGGGAAAGAAAAGGCTGAACAGCAGAGGTGAACCGATAAGACCGACTAAAAAGGCTATCCGCCACCCCTCTTTACGGGTCTGTTTCGTTAGCATCCCCGCCACAATGCCGCTGATCCCGGCGATTCGCCCGCAGAAGTGAATCAGTAGTATGGCGGCAAGCCCGATTAATACCCCGCCCGCGAGGCTAATCAGTGGCGTAAAGTGAGAGAAATCAACGCTCATGATCGATACCTTTCTGTGGGCAATAGAGGTCATATAAGGTGTTAAGCAGCGTGAAGATCCGCGGATCCTCAATCCGGTAGAAAATCTGTTTACCTGTACGTCGGGTCTCCACCAGCTTTAAACGCCGCAACACCCCCAGCTGCTGGGACAGCGTAGGCTGACGGATCCCCACCGCCTCTTCAAGCTGCGCAACGTTCGCTTCCCCCTGACTTAACTGACACATCAACAGGAGTCTGTCCGCATTAGACAAACCGCGCAAAAGCTCCGCAGCCCCCAGTGCCGCCTGTTTCATTGCATCCTGAATATCGCTATTCGTAGTCACGATATGCCCCATCGATATACATATTTATATAATGTATTTTAGTATATTGTTTGCCGGGACGCATAGCAAAAAAACCGGCAGATGGCAGCCGGTAGTTTTTCTTTCCCAGGTGGCCTGACCTTATAATTTCAGCTCAGGCACCAGCGCTTTTTTATCCGACATACAGGTTTGCCACGCTCTACCCGGTTCGCCGTTATCCAGCACCGACGAGGTACGATATTCTACGGTGCGGGTACGCTGATCGGGCCCCACATAGTCGATGGTCGTCCAGCGGGTGTCGGCGTCTTTGCCCTCGGCAGTGAGTTCGATAGTCTGGTTTTTCACAATCTCGGCACACTCTTTCGCCGCGGCCTCGACTTTACGAAACTTCTTCTCTTCGGGCGAAGTGCCCTCACCGGACATGGACATACAGCCGGTGAAGAGTAAACAGGCAAGGGATATAAGGCTGATTTTTTGCAGCATCACGTAGTCCTTAGTAATGAACAGGTTACTGCAAAAGCGTAGCTTATACGGCTGCGCTCTTCCTGCGATTAGCATTTTCGCGTCACGCTTTAACAACCGACACGCCCTGCCCGACCACCGCCTCAACCCAGCGACTGTCAGTATCCGGTTCAACCACCACGGTATTGATAAGCAAAAGCCCGCCAATCAGGAAGGGTGAAGCGGTATTAATCTTCTCCGGCGACGCCAGTACCACCGTTTCGGCGGCCCTGCCGGAAAATGCGCGTTTGATGCACGCTTCTTCATAATCACCGGTGGTTAACCCCGCTTCCGGATGAATACCGGTTACCCCCATGAAAAAGAGATCTGCATGGATACGTTCGATACCCTCAATCGCGGCGGCTCCCACCGTGACGATAGAGTGGCGGAACAAACGCCCCCCAATCAGGATCACCTCAACCCGGGGATGGTCCACCAGCGCCAACGCAATACCGGGACTGTGGGTGACCGCCGTAAAGGAGAGATCCGTCGGCAAGCAGCGAACCAGCTCGGTCGTGGTCGTCCCGCCATCAATGATCACCACCTGTCCCGGCGAGATAAGCTCAACCCCCTTCTGCGCCACCCGCTTTTTGGCGTCGATGCCAAGGTGGCTGCGCTCGGCAAAGCTGGATACCGCTTTTGATGCCGGCAGCGCGCCGCCATGCACCCGCTGTAAACGCCCCTCGGCTGCCAGCTCGCGCAGATCCCGGCGAATGGTATCTTCCGACACCTGAAATTCGATGCTGAGGGTTTTAGAGAGCACCTCTCCTTCGGTATTCAGTTTTTCAAGGATCAGCTGTTTGCGTTGACGGGTGAGCATGAGGGATTCCTGAGGTTGCATGTTTGATCTTGATATTGCACGAACGTGCAGACTATGATGGTCACTCTACCTATACAGGAGGCATCGTGCAATCAACTCGTGCAGAAGTACGCATTCTCAACAGCAAAACGCTGTCAGATGACTGGTACACACTCAGAAAATATACCTTCGATTTGCGCCGTCGCAACGGAGAGTGGCAGCGTCAGAATCGCGAAGCCTACGATCGGGGAAACGGTGCAACCATCCTGCTCTATAACCGCGAGAAAAAAACGGTGATCCTCACCCGCCAGTTTCGCTTTCCGGTCTATATAAACGGTCACGACGGTTACCTGATCGAAACCGCCGCAGGCCTGCTTGATAATATGGCCCCGGAAAAGCGCATCAAAGCCGAAGTGGAAGAAGAGACCGGCTACCAGATTGACCAGGTGGAGAAGGTGTTCGAAGCCTTTATGAGCCCCGGCTCCGTCACCGAAAAGCTCTATTTTTACATCGCGGAATATCACGCAGGGGATCGCACCGGCGCAGGGGGCGGTATCGAGGCCGAAGGTGAAGATATCGAAGTGCTGGAATGGCCCATTGAACAGGCGCTCAGGGCTATTGATGATGGCACTATCGTCGACGGCAAAACCATCATGCTGCTCTATCACGTTATCCTGAAGAAGATCGTCTAACATCCGCGCACCGACAGAAAGGGATTTCTGTCATGTCTGAAACCCCATCATCTACACTTCAGAAAAGATCAAACTGGAGATGCCCGCATGACCGACTGGAACCCTGGCCTGTATCTGCAATATGGCGCGGAGCGCACCCGCCCCGCCTTAGAGTTGCTGTCCCGGATTGCGCTGGATAACGTTACCGATGTGGTCGATCTCGGCTGCGGACCGGGCAACAGCACGGCGCTGTTGCAGCAGCGCTGGCCCACGGCGCAGATAACCGGCGTCGATACCTCGCCCGCCATGCTCACAGAAGCCAGAGCCGCCCTGCCAGGGTGTCGGTTTATTGAGGCGGATATTCGCCACTACCGTCCCGAACGCACCCTGAACGTGGTTTACGCCAATGCTTCCTTGCAGTGGGTAGAGAATCACTATGAACTGCTGCCGCATCTGGTCTCAATGCTGAAACTGCACGGCGTACTGGCTATCCAGATGCCGGATAACGACCTGGAGCCCACCCACGTGCTGATGCGTGAGGTGGCGTTAGAACAGGTTTATCCGGATCGCGGCCGGGCAGCGCTCCCCGGCGTCCATGCCTATTACGATATCCTGACCGAAGCGGGCTGCGAGGTGGATATCTGGCGTACGACCTATTATCACCAGATGGCCTCCCACCAGGCGATCGTCGACTGGGTAAGCGCCACTGGCCTGCGTCCGTGGCTTCAGGATCTCAATGAGAGTGAGCAGCAGCGCTATCTGCATCGCTATCATCAGCTGCTGGAGGAGCAGTATCCACTCCAGGAAAATGGGCAGATACTGCTGGCCTTTCCGCGGCTGTTTATCATCGCCCGACGCACACCGTAGCTACGCTTTTGCCTCTTTCAGCAGCTGCTGGATCACCTGCTCCTGCTTGTCAGTATTCCCTTCGCCGAAAGAGGCGTAACGCAGTTGCCCTTTGGCATCGAAGAAGTAGTGCGCAGGCCAGTAGCGATTGCCAAAGGCGGTCCAGATTTTATAGTTATTGTCAGTCACCACCCGGTACGGCAGCTGCCATTTGTTAATGGCTTTTTGCACCGAGGCCAGCGGTTTCTCCCACGGATACTCCGGGGTATGGACGCCGACCACCACCAGACCCTGTGACTTATATTTGTTGGCCCAGTCGCGAACGTACGGCAGCGAGTGCTGACAGTTAATGCAGTCCCAGGTCCAGAAGTCGATCAGCACCACTTTGCCTTTTAACGACGCCGGGCTGACCGGCTCGCCGTTGAGCCATCCGGTACCACCATCCAGAGAGGGCATCACGCTGGTGGTGACTGGCTGTGCCACCGGCTGAAGCGTCGGCGGAGTCTGGCTCCCTGGCGCCAGTTGCAGCAGCGTTTTCTCCAGCCGGTCGGCCAGCCCGTTTGCCCCCTGAAAGACGCTGTTCAGACCGAACGCCGTAAACGCGACGGACATCAGCATCATCACCCCCGCGGTTTTTCGCAGCCCCTCCATCAGGCCCGATTTGGCTTTCAGGCGGGCGATAAGCGCCTGCCCACTGAAGCCAAGCAGCGCGAGCATCACTGCACAACCGCTGCCATAGGCTGCCAGCAGGCTGCCGGTAGCAATCGGGTTATGTCCCGCGAGACTCAGGCTGAGAATAGCCCCTAACACCGGACCGGCGCAGGGCGACCACAGCAGCCCGACTGCCAGCCCGGCGAGCACCGCCGAGGCTAAGCCGCGGGTAGAGTTGCTCCGGGAATTGATCACATTGCCGAGGCGTAACGCTGGCCCGGCGATGCGCTGTGCAAAAGATGGGAAGATCAACGCCAGGGCGGCGAGACTCAGCAGTACCAGCGCCACCCAGCGTCCCACGATGGTGGCGCTGACCACCCAGTCACTGGCGACAGCGATCAGGCTGGCGACCAGGGTAAACATCATCACCATACCGCACAGCATAGCGACAAGCTGACGCCGCTGGCCGCGAAATCCGGCGAACAGCAGAGGAATAACGGGAAGCGTACAGGGGCTGAGCAGGCTGACCATGCCGCCTAAAAATGCGATCACGAGAAACATAAACACCTCACTTACCAGTTGATAGTGAGGCCATTACAGCGTGGGGATGTGTTTGAGGTGTGTTGAGGGATAGGGGTTTTTGTCAGGTGATGTATGGGCGTTGAGCGGAGATACATTGCGGTACAATTGGCGTTATGAAAGGTATGGGTATACATGTGGCTACCGAGGTGGTTCCGTTCACCTTACGTTCCTTGCTTCTCTGTAAACAACGTCACCCGTGAACGTGCCAGGGGGGCTCGCCGCCTCCCCCCTGGCTACCCCGGCTCCCGGCAAAGAAAATCGCCGCGTTGCGGTGCCTTCGGCTTATTCCCTCCGGCTTTCGGGTCGGGGGCGATCCTACATCCATGTAGGTCGCCCCCTCTCGGCGCATCCATGCGCCTCGCCCCGGCCTGCGGTCAACGCCTCAGCGATTTTCAGCCGGACACGGGCATCGCTGTAAGTCTTTTAACCTACTGTAATAATTCGATTGCTTTAGCATCGCTATGTTGTAGGCCGGGTAAGGCAACGCCGCCACCCGGCGATAGGGTAAAAACTCAAACCATTGGCAACGTTATCCGTGCGCAAAGCCCCCCTTCAGCCCGGTTCACCAACTGCAACTTCCCATTCAACTGCCCCGTAAGCTGTGCCGCTATCGCCAGCCCCAGCCCCGTCCCCCCGGTTTCCCGATTACGGGAAGACTCCACCCGGTAAAACGGCTGCAACACCGCCGCCAGCTCATGCTCCGGAATACCCGGTCCGTTATCCTCCACGGCAATCTGCACCCTGTTATCACCTGTCGTCAGCGTCACCTCTGCCTTATCGCCAAACTTCAGGGCATTATCCAGCAGATTGGTGAGGATCCGGTGCAGCGCCTGCGGACGGGTTGCAAAAGGCACGTGCGTTCTCGCCGCCGAGAACTGCACATTTTTGCCGGTATCGCTGTAGTCACAGACCAGCGTATCAATAAAGGTATAGAGATCGACATTACGAACCGGTTCAGGCGCCACGCCGGACGAGCGCGCGTAGTCTATCCCCTCGCGCACCAGGCGCGTCATGCTGTCCAGGTCCTGGGTGAGCTTGTCGCGCAGATCCGGCTGGTCGGCCATCTCCACGCGCAGCCGCATACGGGTAATGGGCGTCTGGAGATCGTGGGAAATAGCTGCCAGGATCTGCGCCCTCTCCTTCAGCGACGTCTGGATCCGCGCCTGCATGGCATTAAAGGCGCGCGCCGCCTGACGTACCTCCAGCGGCCCCTGCTCAGTGAGCGTCAGCGGATTGGGGCTGGTGGGTTCGAGCGTGTCCACTGCCCGGGTAAAGTGGGTAAAGGGCCGCACCACCTGGCGCACCGCCAGCCAGGCGCAGATCACCACCAATAAAAGCTGGGTCACAAAGACCACCGGCAGCCAGCGAGCGACCGGGGGCATGCGGGGGGTGAGATCCAGCGTCAGCGGCGAGCCGTCGCTTAGCGTCAGGTGGGCCTGAATGTGCGAAACCGGCCCCGGCACTGCCGTGAAGCGCAGCGGATAGTGGGTCGCGAGCGTTTCCGTCAGGGTCCGGACTGCATCCCGTGAACGGGCATCCGCCGGAGGCGCCCCCGGCTCACCTGGCCCCAACAGATAACGATAGTTGCCCCTCTCAAGACGCGGGAGCCATTGCGCCCGCTCGTTTGCCGGCAGTCGATCCAGAATCGCCACGCTGGTGGAAACATCATCTTCCAGATTGCCGAGCATCACGTGCCGGGCGCTGCTCATGCGCTCGGCCAACACCAGCGTCAGGCTCAGACCATTGGCGAGCAGCAACCCCAGCAGGACAATCAGCAGCAGGCGGTAATGGAGCGAGCGCGGCCAGAGCCTCATTCTTTGGCCTCAACAATGCTTACAGGCATCGAAAAGACATAGCCTTCACTACGTACTGTTTTTATATACAGTGGTGTGCGCGCATCCTCATTTAAGCGCTGGCGCACCCGGCTGACCAGGAGATCGATTGAACGTTCAAACAGCTCTGCATCCCGCCCTTGGGTGAAGTTAAGCAGCTGATCGCGGGTTAATACGCGCTGAGGATGATCGACAAATACCCGCAGCAGACGGTACTCCGCCCCGCTCAACGCCACGATGGTGCCGGTAGCATCCAGCAGATGACGGGCGCTGGTGTCGAGCTGCCAGTCGCCAAAGGCGATGATCCGCCCGGCTTCGGTCACCTGCAGATTGGGCGGCAGCGTGCGAAACCGGCGCAGTATCGCTTTGATGCGCGCCAGCAGCTCACGCGCCACAAAGGGTTTAACCACATAGTCGTCTGCTCCCATCTCGAGGCCCAGAATGCGATCCATATCGTCAAGGCGCGCGGTCAGCATCAAAATCGGCAGATCCTTATGTTGACCGCTGCGCAGCTGGCGACAAAGCGTGAGGCCATCGTCCCCCGGCTCATGATATCCAGCACCACCATATCCACGGCCTGCCTGTCGAGCACGGCGCGCATCTCCTTGCCGTTGGCCGCACCCGTGGCGCGATAGCCGGACTTCACCAGGTAATCGACGATTAGCTCGCGTATATCTCTGTCATCATCCACGACAAGAATGTGATCGGTTGTCTCCACCCTAAGCTCCTGTTTTTCAGCGATGGGCAAAAAAATAGCATAGCTGGCTTATAACTTGTCCGCATCCACCACCGCTTTGACGAAATCCTGCGGATCTTCCTGGGCCGGATTGTGGCCGATATTGCCGGTAAAGGTGCGATGCTGATACTTGCCGGTGAATTTTGCCGCATACGCCGCAGGCTCCGGATGCGGTGCGCCATTGTTATCACCTTCGATGGTGATGGTGGGCACGCTGATGGTCGGTGCGGCCGCCAGCTTCTGCTCATAGCTGTCGTAACGGCTTTCACCCCGCTCCAGCCCCAGACGCCAGCGATAGTTGCTGATGGTCACCGCCACGTGATCCGGGTCATCCAGCGCTTTGGCGCTGATGTTAAAGGTCGCATCGCTGAATTTCCAGCCGGGGGATGCCAGGGTCCAGATCAGTTTCGCAAAGTCGTGGGTGTTGGCCGCATATCCCTTCTCACCGCGCTCGGTGGCGAAGTAGAACTGATACCACCACTGCAGTTCGGCCTTCGGCGGCAACGGTTTCGCCCCCGCCTGCTGATTACCAATCAGATACCCGCTTCACCGAAACCAGCGATTTCACGCGCTCAGGCCACAGCGCCGCCACAATATCCGCCGTTCTCGCGCCCCAGTCGTAACCGGCAAAGACCGCGCGTTTGATTTTCAGGGCGTCCATCAGGTTAATCACATCTTTCGCCATAGCCGCCGGTTGGCCATTACGCGGGGTGGTAGACGACAGGAAACGCGTGGTGCCAAAACCGCGGTTGTACGGCACGATCACTCTGTAGCCTTTTGCTGCCAGCGCGGGTGCCACCTGGGCATAGCTCTGAATATCGTACGGCCAGCCGTGCAGCAGGATCACCGGTTCGCCGTTTTTCGGCCCGATATCGACATAGCCAATATTCAGATCGCCTGCGTCAATCTGGTGAATCTGCTTAAAGGCCGCGTGATAATAGCTGCCCGCCGCCTCGGCCTGACAGGCGGATACGGTGGCGAATGAGAGGGTTAAAGCCAAGGTTGAGTAAGCCAGTTTGTTCATCATGGTGATTTCTCCGGGTCAGGTATTCGACCCGCTTATCTCATCACCCTGATGTATGGCGAATGTGTGCAGATTTGGCCGTTTTGCAAGGCGGTGTATCGCGCTCGCGCGCAGATACACTGCGATACAAAAGTCGGCCTGATTACCCGGGGAAATTACGTCAGCTGGTAGTACTTGTCCGGCAGTTTGCGCGCCGGGATCTCCTGCTCGTCGTTCATCTGCAATAAATCAATCTCCATCGCATTGCAGATGGCATCCAGCGGCAGGTCGTTATTCTCGACGCCGAACGGCTCTTCCAGCTCTTCCGCCAGGGTATCGAGCGAGATAAAGGTATAGGAAATCAATACCGAGACGAACGGCGTCATGTAATGCAGGTCGCTGACCAGCGCGAACGGCAGCATGATACAGAACAGGTAGACCGTACGGTGCAGAATCAGCGTGTAGGCGAACGGCACCGGGGTGTTGGCGATCCGCTCGCAGCCCGCCAGCACGGTGGACATATCATTCAGGCGAATATTCAGGCTGTGAAAGAGGATATCCGACAGTTCACCATTGCGGCGTCTTACTGCCAGCCACTCCCCCATAATCAGCAGGATGCGGTTCGCCGGGGAGCTGGAGTCCATCGCCGCTCGCAGGTTCTCTGCTGACAGGTATTTTGAGAGCTGGCCAGCCTGGGGCTGTTTGCGCAGGGTCATGCGCAGACAGTGGGCAAAGGCGATCTGCAGGCGGACAAACTCCCCTAACGCCGGATCCTCCGGCAGCGTGTTTTTCACTTCCCGGAACAGGGAGCGCGAGGCAATCATCAACTGCCCCCACAGCTGTCGCGCCTCAACATAGCGGGCGTAACAGGCGTTGTTTCGAAAACCGAGGAAGATTGCGATGGCGACCCCAAGAATGCTGAACGGCGCGACCGTCAGCCGGATGCCCAGCGAGGTATACCAGGGCAACATCAGGATCACCACGATGGAGAGCAAAAAATTGAGGAACAGGCGGGAAAAGATTTTGGTCAGCACGGAACCGTGCCAGACAAAAATAAGACGCAACCAGTGCTGTTGGGGTCGAACGATCATAGTCAGCTTCATCGGGAAAAAAGAGCGGTGACTATTAAACGTGATCGTTATCACGGTTGCAAGTATGTTAAAAAATGCTGTCGTTTTGCTAAGCCTGTTCAGACCGCACAGTGTTTCATTTTGGGAAAAGAAGAAGGGATTAAAGTATGTTGTAACTAAAACAAGTAACCTGTCAACGTAACCGATGCGGGTATTCCCCCTCTCCCGTCAGGAGAGAGGGAGGCTCAATGGCTTAGCAGAGTGGTTTGACGGCAGCGCGCATGCCCTGATGAAGAATGGCATCCAGATCCTGCGCAACCTGTTCTACCAGCCCGCGCACCTGGGTCAGGTCCTGCTCCCAGTGCTCGCTGACGCTCAGCACCGCTGTCACCAGCTCACGCGAGCTTATCTGCTGGTCATGATGCTGCGTCCACAACTGCTGGAAACGGGTTAACCAGTGCGCGTCATCCTGCACCGGATAGCTTTCGCCGTTACGTTCCGCACGGTAGAAGGCGATCAGGGCCGCCAGCGCAAAGGTCAGGCGCGCCGGGAGTTTGCCACTGGCCTGCTGCCCCGCCAGAAGCTGCGGCAGAATGCGGGTGCGGTACTTGGTCATGCCGTTCAGGGCTATCGACAGCAGTTGATGCTTGATATACGGATTGCGGAAACGGCCCGTTACCGCGCTGGCAAACGAGGCCAGCTCATCGCGCGGCAGATCCAGCACCGGAATAATCTCTTCATGAATCGCTTTTTCGACAAAGGCGCAGATTTCGGTGTCGTTCATCGCTTCACCCACGGTATCCAGCCCCGCCTGGAACGCCACCGGCACCAGCGCGGTATGTGCGCCGTTGAGGATCGCCACTTTGCGCTCTTTGTATGGCTTGATGTCATCAACAATCAGCACGTTCAGCGCCAGCTTATCGAGACGCAGCTCCTGCGCCAGCGATTTAGGCCCCTGGATCACAAACAGATAGAAATGTTCAGCGGTATCGAGGAAGGCATCGTGATAGCCCAGAGAGGCTTCAAGCTCAGCCACTTCATCGCGCGGATAGCCGGTGACGATACGGTCCACCAGTGTTGAACAGAAGGTGTTGGCATCGTTGAGCCACTGGATAAAGGCCGCAGGCAGCGCCCACTCCTGGGCATAGCGCAGCACCAGCTCACGCAGGGCATCACCGTTGTAGTCAATTAATTCGCACGGCACGATCACCCAACCTTTATCGGCGGCCCCGTTGAAATGGCTGAAACGCTCGAACAGCAGGCGGGTCAGTTTTGCCGGATAGCTGACCGCAGGCGCATCCTCAAACTTATCCCCGGCGTGGTAGCTGATCCCCGCTTCCGTGGTGTTAGAGAAGACAAAGCGCATCTCCGGGTTATGCGCCAGCTTCAGGAATTCATCGTACTGATCGTAAACGCTGATCTCACGGTTCACCGAGCGGATAAGACGCGCGTCGCTGACCGCTTCGCCCTGCTCGTTCAGGCCGCGAATGATGGTGGTATACAGGCCGTCCTGAGTGCTCAGCGAAGGCGGAAAATCGCTTTTGATGGGGCGCACAATCGCAATAGCGGCGTTAAGGTCGGTATGCTCGTTAAGCAGATCGATCTGCCAGTCAATAAACGCGCGCAGGAAGTTGCCCTCACCAACCTGGATGATACGTTCAGGATAGAGAGCACCGGGGAAATCACGACGGTTTAGTGTGTTCACAATGGGGTCCTTGTAATGATTAGTCATACAGCCTGATAAGATTGGTACGATAACTTATCAAACTTTACGACCGCGAACCCCTGTTTTGATCAATTCCGGTGTGAATTGTGACAGGATCTATATGAATTTGTAGACCAGAACGCCTGCGGGGTTTACTTCCCCTTCTCAACATCCGGTACCTCGCTGCTGTTTCATGGAGTACATCATCTGGTCGGCAGTGGCCAGCCAGCTCTTGAGATCGTCGCGGTCGTGATCGAACTCGCGCACGCCCCAGGAGAAGGAGAGCGCCCACGGATATTCGGCATGCTCGTTCCAGTTCGCCGCCTGTTCGGTAAGAAACTGCATGGCGATCCATGCCCCCTTTTCGTCGCTGTTGGCAAACAGAATGGCAAACTCATCTCCGCCGTAGCGCGACAGCACGTCGGCTTCACGAAAAGTGGAGCTCAGCAGACCGGCCATCGCCTTCAGGGCGTTGTCGCCATCTGTGCGGCCATAGCGGGCGTTTATCTGCTTAAAACGATCGAGATCCAACCAGGCCAGGGTTAAAGGCTCAGCCCGACGGCGGGCAGCGCGAATGGCATAGGTCGCCAGATGATGAAAGCCCCGGCGGTTGTAGAGCCCGGTCAGCGGGTCAGTGATACTGGCGCTGGCGGCGGCAAACTCCGCTTCCACCAGTGCCGCCAGATCGGCCAGCGCCTCAATGTCAGAAGGCGAAAAAGGCCGTGGATAGTGATCGATAATACAGAGCGATCCCACCGTGGCCCCACCGGGCAGGCGCAGCGGATAACCCGCGTAAAAGCGGATAGGATCGTCGTCGGTGACCAGAGGGTTATCAGCAAAGCGGGTATCGTCCAGGGTATCGGGGATCACCAGCGGTGCATCGCTAAGGACGGTATGGCCGCAAAACGAGAGATTTCGCGGCAGGTTGGTCGGGTCGCCGCCATCGGTGGATTTAACGACCACAACGTGCTCGTCAACCAGGTTGATCATCGCCACCGGCACGCCAAACACGCGTCTTGCCAGCCGGGTGATGCGCGCGTAAGTCGGGTGATCTTCTGGTTCAAGCAGCCCGGATTCACGCAAGGCACTGAGACGCTTTGCTTCATTGCTGGGTAGTGAGGGTGATTTCATACGGGCTCCGTACGTCAGGCTTTTTAAAAGCTTAGCGCATCCTGAGGCGGGTCAGTGGGCAAAAATGCGGTTTTTACCATCGCGTTTAGCCTGATACAGTGCGGCGTCGGCAGCTTGTAACCAGTCTGTAACATTTCCCATCTCCCGGGTGGCGCAGGCAATGCCAATACTCATTATGCAATGGACTGCTTCTTCCGCGACGTCACCGATAACCGCTGCCGCATCCATAATGCGGGTAGCGACCACTCGCGCTTCGTCGAGGGTGGTATCGGGCAGCAGGATCACAAACTCGTCCCCACCCAGTCGCGCCGGGGTGTCGCTCTGACGGCTGGCGATATGCAAAATTTGTGACACTGTCACTAAAAGCATATCCCCTACCTTGTGCCCGTAGCGATCGTTGACCTCTTTAAAGTTATCGATATCGATAAACATCAGCGCCGAATCGTGGCAGGTTTGCTGCAGTTTATGCAGCTCATGATCGATACGCTCCTCCAGCAGACGCCGGTTGGCAATGTCCAGCAGCGGGTCCATCATCGCAATGCGCTCCAGCTCGCGCGATTTGAAGCGCAGCCGCATGGCGATACTGTTGGTGAGCACGCTCAGCGCCACGGTATAGATAGCAATCAACGGCAGCGTGGCATAGAGGGTACGCTGCGACATCCACGGCACCAGCGCCATTCCCTGCGACAGCCAGCTCCCCATAAAGACCGCCACCATCACCGCCCCGGCCTTTTTCATCAACGGAAAGCCACCCGCCGCCAGCCGGTCAGCAAGTAAGATAGTGGCAATGGCGACGGAAGGCAGCGGATTGACCGCCATCATGGCGATCCAGAAGCCGCCTGCCCCGGCGTCTAAAACCAGGTTCTGATGTTCGGTAAGGAGCGGCGTCGAAGAACACCGGGCGCGCCACCAGGCCAAAGTTGGCCAGACAAAGGCGTTGATGGCCAGCAATCCCATAAGCCAGACGGAACGTTGCTGTTCCAGCAGGACAGAGAGAATAGGAATAAAGCAGAGGAAGGTTCCAAGCATTCGCATCAGATACATGCGTTTGATAAACCGACTGCCAGGCACGCGAGGGGATTTACTGAATCTGTCAGTTCCGTTCATCACACGATTTTTCCGATATAATCACCCTTTTATATTATTGACGTTGAATTTTTGTATCAAGGCATTTATCAGTTTCGTGAATATATGGTAAAAGGCGTCACTGCGCCCTGGCAAACGATTACAGCTGTTCCGAAGGCGCTACCGCCTGTTCGGTAGTTTTTATCTCTGTCATTCGGGCGCTGGTACGATTTCGACCTGCTTTTTTCGAACGATACAGATAATCATCCGCTTCAGTCATCAGACGATTAAACACCTCTGTGAGCTGTGACGGCTCCGACCTACCGCTGCCCAGACCAATACTGACGGTTAAAAAGAGCGTCTGCCCCCGCCAGTTAAAGGGATGTTGTTCAACCGTGGTACGAATACGCTCCGCCAGAGCATATGCCTGCCCGGCTGAAGCGGAGTTCACCACCACGGCAAACTCTTCGCCGCCCATTCGCGCTACCAGCCCTGCGTTACCTACCGTCTCCTGCACTTTGCGCGCAAAAGCGGCCAGAACGGTATCGCCACATTCGTGACCATAGTTGTCGTTGATGCTTTTGAAATAGTCGATATCCAGCAGCATGACGGTCAGCCGCGGGCTTTTGCGCTTCCCTTCAACATTTTTAAGCGCCTCATACAGCCCGGAGCGGGAGTAAACCTGAGTCAGATAGTCGTAATCGGCACGCAGGGAAACCTGGCGGATCAGGGAATTGATCGCCGCCATGCTGACCGAGACCATAACCGGGCAGATTGCCAGGGTGGCGATCCCCAGGCGGGCAGAGAACATCATCGGGGTGGTGAGCGGCGTGGTTGCCACGATGGTGATGATGGAGTTGCCAATCAAGGTGATCTCCACCGTCCCGGTGACAAAGGTCAACAGACAGGTTGCCGGCAGCGAATAGCGTACCGCGCACCAGATCAGCGCCGGTAGCGGAAACGCCAGCGCACCGGCCCCACCGATTGCGACCGAGGCCATCACCGAGATAACCAGTAACACCACCGGCATCAAATGACTGGCACGTATGGCCCGGTTGAACGTGGGCCAGGTCATGGTCAGCATACAGGGGACAATCAATACCCCGGTAGAAAACTGTTCGCTAAACCAGTCGGCGACCAGCGGCCAGAAGGCGCGACTGTCCACCCCGCCCGCCACCGCCGCTCCGAGCAGGGCGCTCAGCAGCGCAGCCAGCAGACAATAGTTAAACAGCCGCAGGGCATTCACCGGATCCGGGGTGCGGTTTTTCAGTTGCTTGTCGCGCTGGACCAACAGGGCTACGGTGACAATAAACACCATATTCGAGAGGTTAATGCCCAGCGAGGAGATGCCCCAGTCGGTGGTGATGGCGTCGTATACCAGCATGGCGATATAGGACATCACGTAATAGCGAGGCCGGTTCAGGTAAGCGTAGCGGGCAAACACCCCTGCCATCACGCCATTGAGCGGCCAGAACATTGACAGCGACTCCATCAGACGAAGCTGCGCGCCGATAAAATAGAACAGCGTGGTCAATACCACTATTCCCGCCGCGTTTCGGAACGGACTGTGCGGCTGAAAAAGTGTGAATGTTCTGGCGTGAGCAGAAGACATGCAATATCAATCCATAGGTTTGCTTTTAACATTGAATACACATCCACGCGGATGAATGTTAAAAGTTTGGGATTAATGTATATCACATTAAGGGGATAACTATCATCTTCCAGTTAGCAGTGCTTATCAATTGCGCCGTCAGCGTGACGGCACAGGTAGTGCTTAATAGACTGAACGCCCCAGCTGCTGAGTCAGGTGTTCCAGCGCCGTGACGCCCGCCAGGGAGTTCCCCGCGTCGTCCAGTTCAGGGCTCCAGACCGCAATCGCCATCTCGTGAGGCACGATCGCCACTACCCCGCCACCTACCCCCGATTTGGCAGGCAGCCCCACCCGCCAGGCAAACTCACCGGCGTTCTGATACATCCCGCTTGTCGCCATCAACGCATTGACCTGCCGGGCCTGCATCGGCGTAACAACGGGCTCGGAGAGATGCGGGGCATAACCCTGAGCAGCCAGAAAAAGAAACGTTTTCGCCAGTTCGACACAGCTCATCTTCAGGGCGCAGTATTGGAAGTAGTTTTGCAGCACCGTTGGCACGTCGTTATGGAAATTGCCGAACGACTTCATCAGCCAGGCGATCGCCGCATTGCGCGCCGAGTGTTCAAACTCCGAACGGGCAACGGCGGAATCGTAGCCGATATCGCTTACTCCGGAGAGCTGACGCACGATCTCCAGCATTCTCTGGCGCGGTGCGCTCAGGCGGCTTTGCAGCATGTCGCATACTACCAGCGCCCCGGCGTTAATAAACGGATTACGCGGTTTGCCCTGTTCGATCTCCAGCTGCAACAGCGAATTGAACGGCTGACCGGAGGGATCTTTCCCTACCCGCTGCCAGATCTCATCCTCGTCATACTGACGCATCGCCGCCACCAGGCTCAGGACTTTCGAAATCGACTGAATGGAAAAACGCTCGGTGGCATCACCGGCCTGAAAGTGCTGCCCGTCCACCGTAGTGATGGCAATGCCGAGTTTGTTGCCATTGACCGAGGCCAGCGCCGGGATGTAATCGGCAACTTTACCCTTGCCCAACAGGGGGCGTACTTGCGCCAGAATGGCGTCCAGCATCTGATTATTGATGTTCGCAGCCATCGGTTGCTCCTTGCTCACAGGCCAAAAACGGCCTGCGAGTATAACAGAGGCTTATGGATGGCGTCAGGCAGGCAGTCGGAACCGCGAGACGGCCTGCAACAGCAGGCCCGATTCATCGTGCAGCCGTTGGGAGGCTTCAGAGGCGGTATTGACCAGCGCATCGGTCTGGCGAGCCACCTGGTTCAGCGCCTGGAGCTGGCTGGTCATACGGTGAATACTCTCGCCCTGGCTGAGGGTGGCAACGGAGATCTCATTCAGCAGACTGCAAAGATTACCCACCAGGCCAATCACCTGCTGGAGGTTATCCTCCAGCCGGGTGACGGCTTTCGAGCCATCTTCGATGCCCTGCAACGAGTGGTTGATCAGCTGCTGGATGGTCTGGGTCGAGTGGCTGCTTTTACGCGCCAGCAGCCCCACCTCCCGCGCCACCACGGCGAATCCACGCCCCTGGTTGCCAGCGTGGGCCGCTTCAATGGCCGCGTTCAGCGCCAGAATGTTGGTCTGGAACGCCACATTATCGATGATCGCCACAATACCGCGCATCTCCGAAGAGCGCTCCACGATGGCCGCCATTGAGGCATTGACCGTCTCCATCATCCGGTCTCCCCCTGCCGCCATCTCCCGCGCCTCGTCCGCCCGTGAGCTTGCCAGTTTTGCGTAGCCGCTGTTTCCTTCGACGTGGGTTTCCAGCGCGGCAATATGCGCGGTCACCTCTTTCAACTCCTGCGCCTGACGCGCAGACTGCTGATAGAGATCCTGATTGCCCTGCGCCAGCGAGCCAATATTGGTCACCATCGAGGTGGTCGCCTCGCTGACCTGGGTCACCAGCTGTTGCAGGCCCTGTTGCAGCGTCTCCACGCTACCGCCCAGTTGCGCAATCTCGCGGTTAAACCGGGTCACGGTGGGTAGCGGCGAAGAGAGATCCCCCGCCGCCAGCAAATTAATATGGGCGATAAGGCGACGCAGCGGGACGATCACCCAGCGGGACATGGCAAACCACACCGCAACCGCAATCCCCAGCAGGACAACCGGGGCCAGCAGGAACAGCGATTGCAGGTCGGACAGGCTGGCGGTCAGCCGCTGTCGCCCCTCCGTGGCGCGCTGGGCGCTCGCCTGCTGATAGCGGGCATAGTTGTCATTAAAATCGGCCTGAAATGCCTGGGCAGGAACGGCAAAAAAGGCATCGATTGACTGACCGTTGACCAGCCCGTCGGCCTGCTCACGGATAGCGTCGAAAAACAACTGGTAGCTATTGAGCAGTGCTTCATCCTGCGGCGGGTTCATTGCCTGCCACGCCTGCCAGGCCTGCTGGGAATCACGTAGCGCCTGTTGCGCTTCGTCCATCAGGCTGTGCCAGCTGCCGTCCGAGCCGGTTTCTTTATCCTGCATAAAATAAACCCCCGCGCGATTAAGCAGATCGCTTGCCGCCAGCAACGAGATGCGGGCCTGATCGACCTTTGCCTGTTGCAGCCAGGCCATCTGGTTGCGCTGTTCGTTGCGCTGGGCATCGCGCAGGGAGACGGAAAGTAAGACCGATGAAGAGATTTGCAACGCGGAAAAGAGGCCGATGATACAGAAGATCCCCGCCAACAAACCAAACTGCCGGGGAGTAATGCGGCGAAAAATTTGCATTAAGTTCATGATTTCTTCATTAACAATGACTTAGACGTGGACGAGTCTACGCAGTGAAAATGACAGAACTATTTCAGAATGATGACAGACGCCCGGCGGCGCTTCGCTTGCGCGGGCCTACAGGTTTTGTAGGCTGGGTAAGCGCAGCGCCACCCGGCAGGAATACAGGTACAACGTCAAACCTGGTAACGCCCGGCGGCGCTTTGCTTGCGCGGGCCTACAGGTTTTGTAGGCCGAGTAAGCGCAGCGCCACCCGGCGGAACAATGGGCTCAAAGTTAAACCCGGTCTTTCCACACCGTCTGCACATTACAGAACTCATGCAGGCCAAAGTGTGACAGCTCCCGGCCAAAGCCGCTCTTCTTCACCCCGCCGAACGCCACGCGGGCGTCGCTGGCGCTGTAGCCGTTGATAAACACCCCGCCGCACTCGAGCTGGCGGGCAAAGCGGTCGGCCAGCTCTGCATTGGCGGTAAAGACTGTCGCCGAAAGCCCAAAATCGCTGTCGTTAGCCAGGGCAAGCGCGTGATCGGCATCGGTTGCTACGCTAATCGCCGCCACCGGGCCAAACAGCTCCTGACGAAACGCGGTCATCGTTGGAGTCACATTCCCCAGCACGGTCGGCGCATAGTAGTTCCCTGCCCCCGCTACCTTTTCGCCGCCCAGCAACAGGGTCGCCCCTTCGGCCAGCGTAGCCTGAACCTGCTGATGCAGCTCGTCGCGCAGATCGAAACGCGCCATCGGGCCGAGATAGTTCTCTTCGTTTTCAGGCGCGCCCATCTTCAGCGCCGCGGTAGCCTCGACAAAGCGACGGCTAAACTCATCGGCAACACCCGCCTCGACGATAAAGCGCTTGGCCGCCGCGCATACCTGCCCGGTGTTCTGATAGCGGCCGGTCACCGCCGCGTTCACCGCCAGATCCAGGTCGGCATCGTTCAGGACAATAAAGGGATCGGAACCGCCCAGTTCAAGGACGCATTTTTTCAGCGCGGCCCCGGCCTGCGCGCCAATGGCGGCCCCGGCACGCAGGCTGCCGGTGACGGTGACCGCCGCAATGCGCGGATCGGTGATCATCTGGCTCACCCCGTCGTTAGTGGCGTTCAGCTGACCAAACACCCCCTGCGGGAATCCGGCGTCGGTAAAGATCGCTTCAATCAGGTTCGCCGCGCCCAGTACGTTCGGAGCATGTTTCAGCAGATAGCTGTTGCCCGCCAGAATAATCGGTACCGCGCCACGGAGCACCTGCCAGAGCGGGAAGTTCCACGGCATCACCGCCAGCACCGGCCCCAGCGGGCGATACTCAATCACTGCGTCCGCCACCTGGGTTGCCTCGGTATTGAGCATGGCCGGGCCATGTTCAGCATACCAGTCGCAGAGACCGGCGGATTTCGCCACCTCCCCGCGCGCCTGGGCGATGGGTTTGCCCATTTCGCGCGTGATCATCTGCGCCATCTCTTCACCACGGTTGCGCAGCGCGGCGCCCAGATCGCGTAGCTTTTGCGCACGCGCCGCCACCGGCACGCTGCGCCACTGGCGAAAAGCGGTATCGGTCTGTGCAAGGGCTTGTTCAACCTCGGTGACGGTCGCCCACGGCCAGACAGCCAGGGTTTCGCCGTTTGCCGGGTTAATGGACAGGGCATGGGTAGCAGAAGGTGTCGTCATGATCGGCTCCGTGTATTAACAGTTGCGATAGTGTGGCGCGATCTGCTATTTCTTAAAAATGAATAATAATAACCACCTTATTCACGAAACGAGAACGATATGGATCTGACCCAGCTGGAGATGTTTAACGCCGTCGCCCAGACCGGCAGCATTACCCAGGCCGCGCAGAAAGTGCATCGCGTGCCCTCAAACCTGACCACCCGCATTAAACAGCTGGAGGCCGATCTTGGCGTGGCGCTGTTCATCCGCGAGAACCAGCGGCTGCGCCTCTCACCCGCTGGGCATAATTTTTTACGCTATAGCCGACAGATCCTCGCCCTGGTGGATGAGGCGCGGATGGTGGTGGCCGGTGATGAACCCCAGGGGCTGTTTACCCTCGGGTCGCTGGAGAGCACCGCGGCGGTACGTATCCCGGCCTCGCTGGCGCAGTTTAACCAGCGCTACCCGCGCATTCAGTTTGCGCTGGCGACGGGCCCTTCGGGGACGATGATTGACGGGGTACTGGAAGGGACGCTAAGCGCGGCCTTTGTGGACGGGCCATTAAACCACCCGGAGCTGGAGGGCATGCCGGTCTACCGGGAGGAGATGATGCTGGTGGTGCCTGCCGGTCATCCAGAGGTTGCGCGGGCCGCCGACATCAGCGGGCACGATATCTATGCCTTTCGCGCCAACTGCTCCTACCGCCGCCATTTCGAGAGCTGGTTTCATGCGGATCGCGCCACGCCGGGGCGCATCCACGAAATGGAGTCCTATCACGGGATGCTGGCCTGCGTCATTGCCGGGGCGGGCATTGCGCTGATGCCCCGTTCAATGCTGGAAAGTATGCCCGGACATCACCAGGTGGCCGCCTGGCCGCTGGCGGAAAACTGGCGCTGGCTCACCACCTGGCTGGTATGGCGCCGGGGCGCGATGACCCGGCAACTGGAGGCGTTTATAGCGCTGCTAAACGAAGGTCAGCCACCAGCATCTTCTCCATAAACAGGCTCAGGGGATCGGGGGCATAGGGAGGAAACGCCTCGCACCGCTGGTAGCCACAGCGTTCATAGAGCCGGATGGCCGGAAGCTGCTTGATCCCCGTCTCCAGCCGCAGGGTATGGCAGCTCCGGCTTTGCGCTTCGTCTTCCAGCGCCGCCAGCAGCTTTTCACCCAACTGCTGTCCGCGATGGGTCGGATCGATATAAACCCGCTTCATCTCGCCGCTGCCGTCACCGTTCAGCACGATCGCTCCGCAGCCGACGGCGTTAAGCTGGCGATCGCGGATCACCATCATTATCAGCGCATGGTCGGGCAACCCGGTCAGATCCAGCAGATGATTGCTCTCTGCCGGATAGAGCGCGCTCTGGTAACGGTCCAGGGCGGCAATCAGGGTGGTGATATCCGGATGGGCGGGCGATTCAGAGGTGATGGAATACATGGCAGGCTCCTTTTGTCGTTTTTCTCCACCATAACGCTGGCCGACAAACGCAACGGCATATTTTTAACTTATAGCTGCGCCTGACCATTGCGCCTCCCGCGACTGCGGCGTAAGTTTGGGCACAGTCACGGTTAACATCTCAGGAAAACAATGAACACCAAAGCCCGTAAAGTGATGATTATCGGGGCCGGAAACGTCGGCACCTCCGCTGCCTACGCCCTGCTGAACCAGAATATCTGCGAAGAGCTGCTGCTGGTGGATATCAACCAGCCGCGCAGTGAAGGCCACGCCTGGGACCTGGCGGATGCTGCCGCCTATATGCCCGGCATGATGAGCATCTCCACCCGCGAGGCGAGCGACTGTGCCGATGTGGATATCGCGGTGATCACCGTCTCCGGCGGCGCCCTCAAACCGGGCCAGACGCGGCTGGATGAATTGACCGCCACAGCCAGCATTGTGAAGAATATTGTTCCGCAGATGATGGCGGGCGGCTTTAACGGCATCTTTCTGATTGCCACCAACCCGTGCGACATCATCACCTGGCAGGTGTGGCAGCTCTCCGGCCTGCCGCGTAATCAGGTGATCGGCACCGGCGTCTGGCTGGATACCACCCGTCTGCGGCGGACCCTGGCGCAGGCGCTGGATATCGGCGCCCAGAGCATCGACGCCTTTATCCTCGGCGAGCATGGCGATACGCAGTTCCCGGTCTGGTCCCATTCGTCGGTATATGGCTCACCCATTGCCGAGGTATATCAACGCCATACCGGCCAGACGCTGGATTTTGACGAGCTGGCCGAGCGCGTACGCAAACAGGGCTTTGAGATCTATGCCCGCAAGGGCTGCACGGAGTACGGCATCGCCGCCACCATCGCCGAGATCTGCCGCAATATTTTCACCGGCAGCCACCGGGCGCTGGCGATCTCCTGCATTCTGGAGGGTGAGTATGGCGTTGATGGGGTAGCGATTGGCGTGCCCGCGGTGCTGGCCCAGAGCGGCGTTCAGCAGATCATTGAATTAAAACTGGCGGAAGAGGAGCAGCAGAAGTTCCGCCATTCGGTAGAGGTGATTAAGGCCAATATCGCCCGCCTGCCCTGAGCCTTAAGGGGCTAAGGTCAGCGTAGCATCCAGCTGGCTTAAGGTCTGCTGCACATTCTCATCCAGACGTTTATCGGTGACGATATCGGTCAGGGAGTTGAGATGCGCCACATTAAACAGCGACCAGGCGCCATATTTCGTGCTGTCGGCGAGCAGTACGCGGCGTCGGGCGTTGGCAATCAGATCGCGCTTCAGGGCCGCTTTTTCTTCCGTCGGCGAGGTAATGCCGCGCTCCAGATCCCAGCCGTTACAGCTGACAAAAGCGATATCCGGCCAGACGTTCTGCAGCAGGCGGCGGCCATGCTCGCCGATACAGGACTGGCTGGAATCGTCGATGCGCCCGCCAATGATCGTCACCTCGATCTGCTTAAACTCTGACAGAAACAGGGCGATATGCAGATCGCTGGTGATGACGCGCAGCGGCAGATGGGTAAGCTGGCGCGCGAGTTCAATCATGGTGGTGCCCGCATCGAGCACCACCGCGTCACCGGCCTTAACAAAACTGGCGGCGGCGCAGGCGATGGCGTGTTTCTCCGCCAGGCTGCGCTGCATCTTTTCACTGGTGGTGGGCTGGGAAGGGATAAACCGGTTCAGGGTCACGCCACCATGGGTGCGGCTGATGACCCCCTCCTGATCGAGCTTAATCAGATCCCGGCGAATGGTCGCAGGCGAGGCATCCGTTGCCGCCACCAGCTGATCCACTGTCACCAGATTGTGCCCTTTCAGGTAATCCATTATCTGTTCTAACCGGCTATATCCCTTCATATTATTCCCGTGTGATTTGCATCGCTAACTGGATAGAAACCGTCATGCTCTCAGACTTCGCTTTACCTGACCACGCAATGTCAAATGCGGTGCCGTGGTCAGCAGAAGTACGGATAAACGGCAGCCCGGCGGTGATGTTCACCCCGTCGTAAAAACCGAGTAATTTTAACGGAATATGGCCCTGATCGTGATACATCGCCACCACTATGTCGTACATGCCTTCGTGGCACTGCATAAACACCGTATCCGGCGGACACGGCCCGAACACATTCAGCCCCTTCGCCTTCATCGCCTCAACGGCCGGGCCGACAATCTTGATCTCTTCGTCACCAAACAGACCGTTCTCCCCGGCGTGCGGGTTAACCCCGGCCACCGCAATACGCGGATTGGTGTAGCCCACGCGCTTGAGGAAGGTATCGGCAATGCCAATCACGGTTTTTACCCGATCCTGGTTGAGGGTATCAAGGAATTTGCGCAACGCGATGTGGGTGGTGATGTGGATCACCTTCAGCTGATCGGTATAGAGCACCATCGCGTAATCTTTGCTGTCGGTGAGGTGCGCCAGCAGTTCGGTATGACCCGGATAGTGGTGGCCCGCCAGATGCAGCGCCTCTTTGTTCAGCGGCGCGGTGGCAATGGCTTTCACTTCCCCCGCCATCGCCAGCTCGGTGGCGCGACGCACGCAGCGGTAGGCCAGATCCCCCGCCTGCGCCTGTACGACGCCTGGCTGTAACGCTTCGGGGTCCGCCAGCGGCTCATCCAGCACGTTAATGATCGCCGGGCCAAACTGCGCCTCGCTGACGCGGGTAATCACACGTAACTCTGCCG
This sequence comes from Leclercia sp. LSNIH8, assembly GCF_002920195.1. NCBI lineage: Bacteria > Pseudomonadati > Pseudomonadota > Gammaproteobacteria > Enterobacterales > Enterobacteriaceae > Leclercia > Leclercia sp. LSNIH8. The sequence goes on from NZ_PQJY01000003.1 coordinate 399,749, forward strand.
GCGCGGTGATACCTTTTTCCAGCACCCGTTGCAGGGTACGGGCGCAACCCACCACCACGACAGGCGCGCCGGAGAGCTCACCCTCGGTCAGGGATTTGATAATGATTTCCGGGCCGATGCCCGCCGGGTCACCCATCGTTACAGCAATGATATTAGTCACTCATCTTCTCCTCGATAAAATGCAAAACCTCAAGCAGCGTGGTTTCAGTACCAAAACCGCCCGCTTTGGTCATGACTGGCCCCTGCCAGCGACAACCCAAAAATCGACCAAACGGCACGCACTGCGCCACCTGTCCGCGAATGGCAAAACCTTGTGCGTTGAGCGCGCTGGCAACTGCCATCGCCACATCGCCGCCGGAGACATAGAGCGCCGCCGGGCGGCGGGTCTCCAGCGCGTTACGCGTCAGCGCACCCAGAAAGGCGCTGATAGTCTCTCCCAGCGCCGCGCGGTTTAATCCGTGCTGCTGGCAGAGCGTCTCTATCTGATGCCGTGCCTGGGTGTCAGCGCAGGTATGCACCACGCAGTGCTGGCCTGCCGCAAGCGCCTGGGCGATCTGCTGCTGGTATCCCGCCATCGTCCCGTTAAACACATCATTGATATCAATTAATACCGTGCTGACATTGTGCTGGCCGCGCACACGCTGGATCTGCTTTTGCGCAATTTCACTCATCGAACCGATAACCGCCAAGAGCTGGCGCGGCGTGGTAAGACGGCGCGCCAGGGCATCGCACAGCCCGGCGGAGCCCACCAGCAGCGGCTTTTCATCGCAGGCAAACGCCGTGTTGATAATCTGGTCCAGCTCCGCGTCGGTCTGCGCATCCACAATCACCAGACGCGCATCGCTCGCGAGCGCCGTGGCAAGTTCCGCCTGCGTGACCACCCTGCTTTTAAGCCGGGTTTGCTCCGCCAGCACCTTCGCTACCTGCGCGTGGCGCACCGGGGTTTTCGGGTCGCTGGCAAACTCGGTCTCCGTCACCGGCACGCCGTTCACCAGGCAGAGGCCCTCTTCGGTGGTGCGCCCGGCGGCCGGAAATGCCGGGGCGATAATCGCCTGGCCCTTACCGCTGAGCCTCAGCAGCGCCTCTACTTCAGCGCCCGGGTTGCCGCGAAGCGTTGAGTCAATTTTCTTAATCAGCCATTTGGCCGCGTGAACGTCGGTCGCATACTGCGTCAGTTTTTCAGCCGCCTCTGATGCCTTCATCGCCCGGCTATCGCTATTAATAACCAGCGCATCGGTGTCGTCGGTAAAAGGCGTCTGAAACGCCACGCTGACTTTTTTACCGCTTAGCGCCAGGCTCACCCCCGCATCGTTGGCACCGGTAAAGTCGTCGGCGATCACCACGATCTCTCTGTTCAGGTTGTTCACGTTCATCCTCAAAGGTTCGTCGTTCCTGTTAATGATTATATTCAATCATGATTGATTATATGTGAGCAAGATCAAGTTATTCGGTTTGCGAATAAATTATAAATTTAGAGACACGATGACTGTGATTGCCTGTTTTGAGCGAAATCAATCACAGACACAGCAACAGGAGAGCAATGTGTTAACCATTAACAGTACGATAATCAGCGGTGCGGGTGCGATCCCGGCCCTCGCGCCACTGCTGGCAGGCAAGTCGCGCCTTTTACTGGTCACCGACGGTAATATCGCCCGTCTGGAGGCCGCCCGCGCTATCCGCGCCCTGCTGGAAGCCGATAACCGCAGCGTCAGCGTGATTGAGCGCGTGCCGCCAGAGCCCACGCATCACGACGTTCACGCTCTGCTGGCTGACATCAACGATACCGCTTTTGATCTGGTGGTGGGCGTAGGCGGCGGCAGCGTACTGGATGTAGCGAAACTGCTCTCCGTGCTGTGCCATCCGGCCTCGCCGGGGCTGGACGCCCTGCTGGCAGGTGAAAAACCGACCCAGCGCCTTGCTTCATTATTGATTCCCGCCAGCGCCGGTACCGGCTCCGAAGCCACGCCGAACGCGATCCTCGCCATTCCAGAGCAGAGCACCAAAATCGGCATCATCTCCCCGGTACTGCTGCCCGATTACGTGGCGCTGCTGCCGGAACTCACCACCAGCATGCCGCCGCACATCGCCTCGTCGACCGGGATCGACGCCCTGTGCCACCTGATCGAGTGCTTTACCGCCACCGTCGCGAATCCGGTGAGCGATAACGCAGCGCTGATTGGTCTGCGCAAGCTGGTCAATAACATCGAAACCGCCTGCGCCGAGCCGCACAACCTGGCGGCGAAGCTCGAAATGCTGTGGGCGTCCTACTACGGCGGCGTGGCCATTGCCCATGCCGGGACCCATCTGGTGCATGCCCTTTCCTATCCGCTGGGCGGCAAATATCACCTGCCGCATGGGGTGGCGAACGCCATCCTGTTAGCGCCCTGCATGCGCGTGGTGCGCCCGGACGCGGTGGAAAAATTTGCCCAGGTGTGGGATCTGGTGCCGGGCGCCGATACCTCCCTGTCGATGGAAGCGAAATCCCACGCGCTGGTGGAGTGGTTTGCCGCCCTGGTGCGCCGCCTGAACTTACCGGACAACCTCGAGACGCTGGGCGTCCCGCGGGATGATATCGCTTCCCTGAGCGATGCCGCCCTGAACGTAAAACGCCTGATGAATAACGCCCCGCGTCAGGTCAGCCATGCCGAGGTACAGGGTATTTACCAGACCCTGTTCCCCGAACGTTAATATCGAAGGAGTGAATAATGCGTAACAAGATTGAAGGCGTGCTGACGGCGATCGTCACCCCCTTTACGGACGACGGCGCCCTGCATCTGCCGGGGCTGAAACGCCAGATCCAGCGTCAGCTGGCGGCGGGTAACGGCATTTTCTGTGGCGGCACCAACGGGGAGTTTTTCGTGCTGACCGAAGAGGAAAAAGTGGCCGTCACCCGCGCCTGCGTGGAAGAGGTCGCCGGGCGTGCGCCGGTGGTGTCGCATATCGGGGAGATCTCCACCCGCGCCACTATTCGTCTCGGCAAGCAAATTGAAACCCTCGGCGTGGATGCCGTCTCGGTGATCACCCCATGGTTTGTTCCCTTGACCCAGGCAGAACTGATTACCCATTACACCGCTATCGCCGATGCCCTGACGGTGCCGGTATTTCTCTACAACATCCCGGCGCGCACCGGCAATACCATCGAGCCGCAAACTGCGCGGGTGCTGGCTTCGCACCCGAACATCATCGGCATTAAGGACAGCGCAGGCAGCTACGAGAGCCTGAGCGGATTCCTGAAAGCCGTAGCGGATATCGACGATTTTGACGTGCTCAACGGCCCCGATTCGCTCATCCATCAGGGCTTTGTTGAGGGCTGCTCTGCTTGCATTTCCGGGCTGGCGAACGTGGCGCCGGAGGCGATCAACGCCATCTGGACGCGTTTCCATGCGGGCGATATTGAGGGCTCGCGTCGGGCGCAGGATGGCGTGACTGAACTGCGCACGAATCTGTATAAAGTGGCCTTCTCTCCGGCGGCGGTAAAAAAAGCGCTGCAGGTGATGGGTGAAGAGGTGGGTGAAAGCCGCTACGCGGTGGCTTTCGATGCGCAACAGACTGAACAGATCCGCCAGATAGTGACGAAGTCACTGCAGTAACCGGCGTTTGATTTCGTCCATAAGAATACCGGGCACCGGGTGTGCCCAGGTTTCCTACGCCCTGAAGAGAGGCAAAGATGAACAATTTTACCGCTGAAGATACCCTGATCATCGTAGGCATCGTGATTGTCTACATCCTGTTTACCACCTGGCTGACCTTCCGGTTACGCAGTAAAAACACCGGTGATTTTATGGAAGGCTCCCGGGCGATGCCGGCCTTTATCGTCGGGATCCTGCTGATGTCTGAATATATCGGTGCCAAGTCCACCATCGGGACCGCCCAGGCGGCGTTCGAGGATGGTTTTGCCGCCTCCTGGTCGGTGATTGGCGCAGCCATCGGCTTCCCGCTGTTCGGCCTGCTGCTGGTGAAACGCATTTATAACACCGGCAAAATCACCATCTCTGGGGCGATTGCCGAAAAGTACGGCACCAGCACCAAAAACATCATCTCCATCATCATGATCTACGCCCTGCTGCTGGTAAACGTCGGTAACTATGTCTCCGGCGCGGCGGCGATCTCCACCGTGCTGAAGGTCAATCTTCCGGTCGCGGCGTTTATTACCGCCATTGTCAGTACCTTCTACTTCGCCTTTGGCGGTATGAAGGGCGTGGCCTGGGTAACGCTGCTGCACAGCGCCCTGAAGTATTTCGGCATCCTGGCGATCATGGGCTTCGCGCTCTCTAAAACCGGCGGCTTTACGCCCATGATTGAGCAGATGCCGAGCTACTACTGGACCTGGGATGGCAACATTGGTGCCAGCACCATCTTTGCCTGGCTGATTGGCACCATTGGTTCCATCTTCTGTACCCAGTTCGTTATCCAGGCTATTTCGTCCACCAAAGATGTGAAATCAGCTAAACGCTCCACCTGGGTCGCCTTCTTCTTCTGTCTGCCGATTGCCCTGGCGATTGCGGTGATTGGCGTGGCGGCGAAGTATCTGCACCCGGAGATCGACAGCCTCTACGCCATGCCTATCTTCCTGCAGGATATGAATCCGTGGCTGGCTGGCCTGGTGACAACGTCACTTGTGGCGTCGATTTTTGTCAGCGTGAGTACCGTGGCGCTGGCTATCGCCTCGCTGGTGGTGAAAGATTTCTATGTACCCTACCGCAACCCGACCCCGGAGCAGGAGTTTAAAGCGACCCGCTGGCTATCGCTGCTGATTGGCTTCCTGCCGCTGATCTTCGTCCTGCTGGTACCGGAAGTGCTGAAGCTGTCGTTCTTCACTCGCGCCATTCGTCTGTCGATTTCGGTGGTGGCGGTGATCGCCTTCTACGCCCCGTTCTTCAAAAGTACCCGCGGTGCCAACGCTGGCCTGATTGGCGCCTGCGTGATGACCTCGCTGTGGTATCTGCTGGGCGACCCGTTTGGTATTAACAATATGTACATCGCGCTGATCACCCCGGCGGTGATTATGGTTCTCGACCGCATCATCCCAAATAAAGCGGATCGCAAAGCGCATGCCCCTGTTCAACATAATGGAGTCTGATATGTCTGTAACCGTAACCCGTGACGGGATTGTTCGCCCGCAGCCAGAGGATGCCCGCGTGGAAACAGCGATGCTGCCCTCTTCCTGCCCGCAGAACCACGCAGCCAATCTGCTGCCGCTGCCGGATGGCACCCTGATGTGCGTCTGGTTCGGCGGCACCCAGGAAGGGATCGCTGATATTTCGGTGTGGGGGTCGCGCCTGGCCCCCGGCAGCAATCAGTGGAGCGAGGCGGTGAAGCTCTCCGACGACGCCAGCCGCTCGGAGCAGAACCCGGTCCTGTTCCTGGCCCCTGACAACGTGCTGTGGCTGCTGTGGACCGCGCAGATCTCCGGCAACCAGGATACCGCCATCGTGCGCTACCGCAAGTCTGAGGATCTGGGCCAGAGCTGGGGGGAGATCGCCACCCTGCTCGATAAGCCCGGCACCTTTATTCGCCAGCCCATCGTGGTGCTGGAGAACGGCAACTGGCTGCTGCCGGTCTTCTACTGCCGCACTAAGCCGGGCGAAAAATGGGTGGGTAACGACGACATCAGCGCGGTGAAAATCTCGGAAGATCAGGGGAAACGCTGGCGCGATGTCGAGGTGCCGGAGAGCCTGGGCTGCGTGCATATGAACATTACGGCGCTGAAAAACGGCAATCTGGTGGCGCTGTATCGTAGCCGTTGGGCGGATAATATCTACATCAGCCAGTCGCTGGACAACGGCGAAAGCTGGTCGGTGCCGGAGCCGACTGAATTGCCGAACAACAACTCGTCGATTCAGGTCACCACCCTTGCGAGCGGCGAGCTGGCGCTGGTGTTCAACCACATGAGCGCGGCGGGGGCGCTGGAGCGCCGCGCCTCGCTGTATGACGAGATCGACGACGGCGACGGGCGTAAAGAGCCGGAAGTGACCGATGGCCGCGCCGCGTTCTGGGGCGCACCGCGCGCGCCGATGACGGTGGCAATCTCCAACGACGGCGGGAAAAGCTGGGCCTGGCAGCGCAATCTCGATGAAGGCGACGGCTACTGCATGACCAACAACTCGCTGGAGAAGCTCAACCGTGAGTTCTCCTATCCCAGCATCAAGCAGAGCTCCGACGGCACGCTGCATATCGCCTACACCTATTTCCGTCAGGCGATCAAATATGTGCGCATATCGCCGGAATGGGTCAAGGAGTCGCAACAGTGATTATCGGTCACCTTAACGCCCTGCCGCTGGCAGGGCTGCCCTGCGCTCTCCGTGAGATCCTCCATCGCCCGGAGTGCACTCTGGCGGCGCTGACTGCCCGGGATGACGGACGCTGGCAGCCGGAAGGCTGTTCGTGGTTCTGCCATATCGGCCCGGCGCAGACCCAGCCGCAGGACGAGCGCCATACTGAATATCACCATCAGTGGGCCGATATTCAGGTGGTGCTGGCGGGTGAAGAGATCATTAACGCCGGCATGCAGTCGCTGGCCCAGGCGGGCGATGAAGAGCGCAAGCCGGATCTCTTTATCGCTCCCGGCGCGGTGCATCCGGTGAGTATCACCCTGCGCACCGGTGATTTTGCGGTGTTCCTGCCCGGGGAACCCCATCAGGCATTATGTGCCGTGGATGAACCCATGACCGTGCGCAAGGCGGTGTTTAAAGTGCCGCGCGCGCTGCTGGAGGGGTGATATGCGTTCAGCCATCGTCACGGGAGCCAGCTCCGGCATCGGCGAAGCGATCGTTAACCGCCTGCTGGCCGAGGGCTGGCAGGTAACGGGCATCAGCCGTCGCGGTGTGGACAACGCTCATCCGAACTTCACCAGCCTGAGCGTCGATTTAAGTGACGCTGTCACGATTTCTGCCGCGCTTAACGCCCTTCCGGTGCCACAGGCGATTATTCACGCCGCTGGGATGATGGCTGCCGCCCCGCTCGGTGAGCTGGATCCGGCAGTCAGCGCCCGCCTGTGGGGGCTGCATATTCACGCCGCCGAGATCCTGTTCAACCACTTTGCCCCACGGATGAGCGCCGGTGGACGCTTGGTGGCTATCGGTAGCCGTACCTCTCGCGGCGCCGCGGGCCGGTCGCAGTATGTCGCCACCAAAGCGGCACTGGTAGGCATGGTGCGCAGCTGGGCGGCAGAGCTGGCGCCGCGGGGGATCACCGCCAACGTGGTCGCGCCGGGGGCAACCCAGACGCCGATGCTGAGCGCGCCAGGGCGGGAAACGTCACCGCCAAAAGTACCGCCGATGGGGAGGCTCATCGCCCCGGAAGAGGTGGCGGCAATGGTGAATTACCTGCTTAGCGCCGAGGCCGCGCCCATCACCGGGCAGGAGCTGGTGCTGTGCGGGGGGGCGTCGTTGGGGTAGATTGTGCGGCCTTTAGCCGGGTGGCGGCTACGCCTTACCCGGCCTACGGGGGGTTGTAGGCCCGTGCAAGCGCAGCGCCACCGGGCGATGCCGACGAGGGTAATGTGTGCCCCTCTCCCACAGAGAGTGAGCAACAATTGTGCTACGTTTTAACCACTATCCCCAACGCCGGAGCTGCCATGGAATACACCCCGCTTCTTGAATTCTGGTTTCACGACCAACACCAGGCGCTCTGGTTTTCCCGTAACGATGATTTTGACGCCCAGTGCAAACATCGCTTCTACCCGTTGTGGCAGGCCGCCTGCCGGGGGGAGCTATTTCACTGGCGGGAGAGGCCGCACGGACGGCTGGCGGAAATTATTTTGCTGGATCAGCTTTCGCGTAACCTGAACCGCAACGATCCCCGTGCCTGGCAGCAGGATGGTATGGCCCTGATTCTGGCTCAGGAGCTGGTTTATCAGCCGATGTGGCATGAACTGGACAGCAACCAAAAGGGCGTCTCGCTACTGCCGATGATGCATGCGGAATCACGGGTCATTCATCAGGAAGCAGAGCGGCTGTTTACCGCCCTGAATGAGCCGGGCTTTCTTAGTGCGGAAATCAAACACCAGGCGATTATTGCGCGCTTTGGCCGCTATCCGCACCGCAACAGCATTATGGGAAGAAGCTCCACCCCTGAAGAGGTGGAGTGGTTAAAGCACAACAAAGGCTTCTAAAGCGTGCGGAGGAACACGGTGCCTTTCAGATAGAGCGCCGCCTGGCCACCAATCAACACCCGGTCGCCCTTCAGCTCGCAGCGCAGATCGCCCCCGCGGGCGGAGACCTGGCGAGCCTGCATCGCGGTTTTACCCAGCTTCTCACTCCAGTACGGGATCAGCATGCTGTGGGCGGAGCCCGTAACCGGATCTTCCGCCACCCCTTCGCCCGGGCAGAAGAAGCGGCTGACAAAGTCATACTCATCCCCCGGGGCGGTGACGCAGACCATCTTACCCAGCGGCATCATGCCGTCGATATCCGGGGTTAGGGCCTCAACCTGCTGCTGGTTTTCCAGCACTACCATATAATCGCGCCCTGCCCGCACCTCTTTCGCCTCGCGGATACCCAGGGTGCTGAACAGCAGTTCGGGTGGGTTTTCCACCACCTCACAACCCCATGCAGGGAAGTCCAGCGTCAGCCAGTCGCCGCTGCGCTTAACCCGCAGTTCGCCGACAAAGCGGGTTGAGAAGACGATCTCCGTGTGCGGGTAGTCGAGATACTCAAAAATCACGTGGGCGCTGGCAAGCGTGGCGTGGCCACAAAGGTTAATTTCGTACTGCGTGGTAAACCAGCGCAGCTCAAAGCCCGCATCGGTGCGCACGAAAAACGCGGTTTCCGACTGGTTATGCTGCTGTGCCATCTTTAACAGAACCTCATCCGGCAGCCACGCCTCCAGAGGGCAAACGGCTGCAGGATTCCCACCAAATGCGCGGTCGCTAAACGCATCGACCAGATAGTATGCTATTTCTTTCATTGGGTTAACCCTTGTTATTAGCGTAAAAATAGATGACCTTTCATGTAGAGCGATGCTTTGCCGCTCATCAGCACCCGGTCGCCCTTCAGTTCACAACGCACATCGCCACCCCTCGCAGAGACCTGGCGGGCAAACAGCGAGGTTTTGTTCAGCTTTTCACTCCAGTAGGGGATCAGCATGGTATGCGCCGAGCCGGTGACCGGATCTTCCCACAATGCCACGCCCGGCGAGAAAAAGCGGCTGACAAAATCGTATTCGCCCTCGCCCCGGGCGGTAATCGACACTTTGTGCTCGCCGGGGGTCATGGCCTGAATATCAGGCGTAACCGCCTCAACCTGTTGACGGTTTTCCAGCACCAGCACCCAGGCGCGCCCCTTACGGGCCTCGACATAGCGGTCAATCCCCAGCGCATGGAGCATCTCTGGCGGTGGGGTCTGGGCCTCCGTCGGACAGGCCGGGAAATCGAGGATTAACCAGTCACCGTCGCGGCTGACGGTGAGCCTGCCGGAAGCAGTATCAAAATGGATCCGGGCATCGGGATAGTCCATCTCGTTAAATAATACCCAGGCGGTAGCAAGCGTCGCGTGGCCGCAGAGGTTGACCTCGCCGTGGGTGGTAAACCAGCGCAGCTCGATGCCACCTTTATGGCGCACAAAAAAGGCGGTCTCCGACTGGTTATGCTCCTGCGTCATCTTCAGCAGCGTCTCGTCCGGCAACCACTCCGCGAGGGGGCACACTGCCGCCGGATTACCGCCAAATGCGCTATCGCTAAACGCATCAACGAGATAAAACTCAATTTCCTGCATCGCTCTACCTACTGTTAACTTAATGTTGCATCCTATATTCATGGAAAATAACCGATTTCACCAGCGATTACTTTGCCACCACAGTGAGATCTGCATCACAAAATGATTGTATTTCCATCAGTGATGGTTTTAAGATCAAAACACCTCATATACGTAACCGATCCCTGACATTCCTATGACAACCAACACAGTTTCCCGCCGGGTCGCATGGCTACGGGTGGTGACGCTCGCCGTCGCCGCGTTTATCTTTAACACCACGGAGTTCGTCCCTGTCGGGTTGCTTTCGGACATCGCCAGCAGCTTCGGCATGGAGACGGCGCAGGTGGGGATCATGCTCACCATTTACGCCTGGGTGGTGGCGCTGATGTCGCTCCCCTTTATGCTGCTCACCAGCCAGATTGAGCGCCGCGCGTTGCTGATCGGCCTGTTCGTGCTGTTTATCGCCAGCCATGTGCTGTCGTTCCTGGCATGGAACTTTACGGTACTGGTGATAAGCCGGATCGGGATTGCGTTTGCCCACGCCATTTTCTGGTCGATTACCGCCTCGCTGGCTATCCGTCTGGCCCCTGCCGGGAAACGCGCTCAGGCGCTGAGCCTGCTGGCGACCGGCACCGCGCTGGCAATGGTGCTCGGGCTGCCGCTGGGCCGCATTGTCGGGCAGTATTTTGGCTGGCGTACCACCTTTTTCATTATCGGCCTCGGGGCGCTGTTCACTCTGCTGTGTCTGATCAAACTGTTGCCGAAACTGCCGAGCGAGCACTCCGGCTCCCTGAAAAGCCTGCCGCTGCTGGTACGTCGCCCTGCGCTGATGAGCCTCTATCTGCTGACGGTCGTGGTGGTGACGGCCCACTACACCGCCTACAGCTATATCGAGCCGTTTGTGCAGTCGGTTGCCGGATTCAGCGCCCGCTTTGCCACGGTACTGCTGTTGCTGTTGGGCGGCGCCGGCATTATCGGCAGTCTGCTGTTCGGTAAGCTCGGCAACCGTCACGCCTCTACGCTTGTCAGCAGCGCCATTGGCCTGCTGCTGGCGTGTCTGCTGCTTCTGCTTCCCGCCTCCGGGAGCGAAATGCATCTGGCGCTGCTGAGCCTTGTCTGGGGCGTGGCGATCATGATTATCGGTCTTGGGATGCAGGTGAAAGTGCTGGCGCTGGCGCCCGATGCCACCGACGTGGCGATGGCGCTCTTTTCCGGCATTTTCAATCTGGGGATTGGCGCAGGTGCGCTGGTGGGGAATCAGATAAGCCTGCATCTGTCGATGGCATCAATTGGCTATCTGGGGGCGATACCGGCGCTGGCGGCGTTAATCTGGTCGGTACTGATTTTCCGCAAATGGCCCGTCGCACTGGAAGAGCAGCCCCATCACGGCTAGCGAGGCGACCGGGTGGCAGAATGCCACCCGGTTCAATGATTAGGGGTAAGTCTGGATAATTTCCAGCACGCCGTTAATGATAAACTGCACGCCCATGCAGACCAGCAGGAAGCCCATCAGGCGGGAGATCGCTTCGATACCATCTTTGCCCACCCAGCGCATAATGGCGCCGGAGCTGCGCAGACAGCCCCACAGGATCACGCCGATAAGGGCGAAGATCAGCGGCGGCGCAAGCATCACCACCCACTCCGGAAAAGTTGACCCGCTGCGCACCGTTGAGGCGGAGCTGATGATCATCGCAATGGTCCCCGGCCCTGCGGTGCTTGGCATCGCCAAAGGCACAAAGGCGATATTCGGCACCTCTTTACCCGGCCTCTCCTCAAGCGCGTCCTGCGCGTCGGTGGTATCCGTCGCTTTTTGCGCCGGGAACAGCATTCTGAAGCCGATAAAAGCAACGATCAGCCCACCCGCGATACGCAGGCCGGGAATAGAGATCCCGAAGGTGTTCATGACCAGCTGCCCGGCGTAGTACGCCACCATCATGATCGCGAAGACGTATACGGATGCCATTAGCGACTGGTGGTTACGTTGCTCACGGTTCATATCGCCCGCCAGACCCAGGAACAGCGCAACGGTAGTTAACGGGTTAGCCAGCGGCAGCAATACCACCAGCCCAAGCCCAATTGCTTTAATTAAATCAACCATTTTACTGAGTTGTCCTTATCAAAATTTAACCGGGCAAGTATAAGGTTAAACCGCCTGTTTCAGCCACGCACACATCGTAAGTAATATTTTCGTTACGGAATCAATTTATTCTGGTGATGGATAGAACGACAAAACGGGCAAAAACTTGATCTGAATCGCTTTAGCAAATCGTGTCATAAGCAAATGCATTCAGTTGACTTATAGTTGCCTGAGCAATAATATCTGCCGTGATTAAACTACTTGCCAGGGCAACCATTGTGAAAAGCACCAGTGACCTCTTCAACGAAATCATTCCGCTGGGTCGCCTTATCTATATGGTTAACCAGAAGAAAGATCGCCTGCTCAATGACTATCTGTCGCCGCTGGATATCACCGCTACGCAGTTTAAAGTGCTCTGTTCTGTGCGCTGCGAAGGGTGTATTACCCCGGTTGAGCTGAAGAAAATCTTATCTGTGGACCTCGGCGCGCTGACCCGAATGATCGATCGGCTGGTCTGCAAAGGGTGGATTGAACGCCGCCCGAATCCAAATGACAAACGCGGCGTGCTGTTGCAACTGACCAGCAACGGCGCGGAAATGTGTGAAAAATGTCATCAATTAGTAGGACAAGAGCTGCACCAGGAACTAACAAAAAACTTAACGGCGGACGAAGTGGCAACTCTTGAGCGTTTGCTTAAGAAAATCCTGCCGTAAACAGAAAGAGGTATGACGATGTCCAGACGCAATACTGACGCCATCACTATTCATAGCATTTTGGACTGGATCGAAGATAACCTGGAGTCACCGCTCTCGCTTGAAAAAGTGTCTGAGCGCTCAGGTTACTCAAAATGGCACCTGCAACGGATGTTTAAAAAAGAGACCGGCCACTCATTAGGCCAGTACATCCGCAGCCGCAAATTAACGGAAATCGCACAGAAGCTGAAGGAAAGTAACGAGCCGATCCTGTATCTGGCTGAGCGTTACGGGTTTGAATCGCAACAGACCCTGACCCGCACGTTCAAGAACTACTTCGATGTGCCACCGCATAAATACCGTATTACCAATATGCATGGGGAATCCCGGTATCTGCTTCCGATCAATCACTGTAACTGCTAATCGCCTGTATTAAGAGCCTGGTGGGTTAGGCTCTAAGACGTATCGAGGAAATCATGAAACTATTCGCTTCCGCCGCCTTTACCGCTTTGGTGCTGGTCTCAGGCCAGAGTTTTGCGGAGCAAACGCCATCCGTGCCGCAGCCACACAGCCGCGACACGATGATTCTGCCGACCGCTAACGGTCAGTCGCCTCACGATTTTAACCATATGGGCGCAGGCAGCGACAAATCCGACGAATTAGGGGTGCCGTACTACAATCAGCACAATTAATTCGTTTTGCCCCGCCCGCGCGGGGCTTTTTTTTAGCTTCTCACCCGCGCTGTCCGGCGCAAGCGAAAACCAAAGACATTAATATAGAGCCCTGCCATCACCAGAATTGCCCCTGCAAGTTGCAATGCGCCGAGCTTTTCATCCAACAGCAGCGCCGCGCTGGCGATCCCCACCACCGGTACTAACAGCGACAGCGGCGCCACCCGCCAGGTTTCGTAGCGTCCGAGCAGTGAGCCCCAGATGCCATAGCCGATAATGGTGGCGACAAAGGCCAGGTAGAAAAGCGACAAAATGGTGGTGAGATCGAGAGTGACCAGGCTGTTAAGCATGACCGTCGGGCCATCCATCAGCCAGGAGGCCAGCATAAAGGGCACAATCGGAATAAGCGCGCTCCACACCACCAGCGACATCACCGCCGGACGCGTCTCCAGCTGCATGATCTTTTTGTTGAAAATGTTGCCGCAGGCCCAGCTGAATGCCGCCGCCAGTGTCAGTAAAAAGCCCAGCAGCGCGACGTGCTGCCCGTTGAGGCTGGCCTCTGCCAGCACCAGCACGCCGACGACGGCCAGAGCGATCCCCGCCAGCTGCTTACCCTGCAGCCGCTCGCCAAACACCATTGCTCCAAGGATGATGGTAAAGAATGCCTGCGCCTGCAGCACCAGGGAAGCCAGCCCGGCAGGCATGCCGAAGTTAATGGCGCAAAACAGAAAGGCAAACTGACCAAAGCTGATGGTCAGACCGTAGCCCAGCAACAGACGAAACGGGATTTTCGGGCGCGCGACAAAAAAGAGCGCCGGGAAGGCTACCAGCAGAAAGCGTAAACCGGCCAGCATCAGCGGGGGCATATTGTGCAGCCCGACTTTGATCACCACAAAATTCAGTCCCCAAACCACCACGACCAGCAACGCCAGCAGCCCGTCTTTGCGCGTCATACCCTGCCCCTGTTTATTAAATTTTTGTAAACACTTATCAAAGTAACGAAAAAAACGGGCGAGGAACAGATCATTAATTCTGACAGGCAGGCAAAGCACTTAGGGATAAATTGGGTGCTATACAAGATGCTTATGGCGTGATAATCCTGATAGATATTACAAAAATTTACATGCATTTGTCGGGCAGGAAAATGAAACAGTCTCTCAGGCGTTCAACCGCAGCGCTGCTGGCCTCATCGCTATTACTCACCATTGGCCGCGGCGCCACGCTGCCGTTTATGACCATCTATTTAACCCGCGTCTTCAACATGAGCGTGGAGAATATTGGTTATGCCCTGACGGTGGCCCTGACGATTGGCGTGGTCTTCAGCTTAGGGTTTGGCATTCTGGCCGACAAGTTCGATAAAAACCGCTATATGCTGATCGCCATTACGGCAGTGGCGTTGGGCTTCCTGGCGATCCCGCTGGTGGATAATGCAGTCATGGTGGTGCTGGCATTCTCGCTCATCAACTGCGCCTATTCGGTCTTTTCCACGGTGCTGAAGGCGTGGTTTTCCGATGTGCTGAGCCCGGCGGAAAAGGCGCGCGTTTTCTCGTTAAACTACAGTTTTCTGAACATTGGCTGGACCATTGGACCGCCGCTGAGCACGCTGCTGGTGATGTACAGCCTGCAACTGCCGTTCTGGGTTGCCGCCTTTTGCGCTGCGCTGCCGTTAGTGCTGGTGCAGCGGTACGTGCAGAAAAGCGTGGCGGCCGACGGTGAAAACGCCCCGGTGCCATGGCAGCCGTCAGTGCTGCTTCGTGACCGGGCACTGTTCTGGTACACCCTTTCGGGGCTGCTGGCCTCCTACGTGGGCGGCTCATTCGCCAGCTGTATCTCTCAGTATGTGCTGGCGGCCGATTACGACAGCGATTTTGCCCAAAAGGTGGTGGCCGTGGTGCTGCCGGTGAATGCCGCGCTGGTGGTCTCCCTGCAATACATCATTGGTCGTAAACTGTCGGCGCGTAATATTCGCCCGCTGATGACCTTGGGCACCCTATTTTTCGTACTGGGTCTGGCAGGGTTTATGCTCTCCGGCGAGAATCTGGTCTACTGGGGTATTGCCGCGGCGGTGTTTACCATCGGCGAAATTATTTATGCGCCAGGTGAATATATGCTGATCGACAACATCGCCCCGCCGGGCATGAAGGCCAGCTACTTCTCCGCCCAGGCCCTTGGCTGGCTGGGTGCGGCGTTTAACCCGATGATCACCGGGCTGATCCTGACCCATCTTCCACACTGGTCGCTGTTTGTGATCATGATGGTCGCCATTGTGCTGGCGTGGATGATGATTTTGCGCGGGATGCGGATGAAGGCGTGGGATGAATTACCTCGTGTAGCTTAAGAGCAGCGCCCGGCGACGCGGCGCTTGCCGGGCCAGTCTGAATAACACTGGAGCTTAATGTTCACATTTTACGCGAATACACGATGGTTCCAGCTATCTTCGTAGAGAATATTTCCATCGATGTACTTCCACAGAATCTTTTCATACCGTAATTCAATATCTTCAAGGTGCGTGCTTGTCATACCACTGGGATGCAAATTCGGCGTAATGGCACAAATTTTGACGTTTTCCATGACAATATTGAAATACTCTACCTCAATACCAGCGTCGTTGGTTTGATACATCTTCAGCGTTGCTGTTTTTAATGTACGGCCTTCGCAAAGTGCCCGAAACAGCAATGGCGTCGTTCTATCAAACTCTTTCTGGACTTTTACAGGAGTATGAAGTCTGGTCCCACTTAGTTTACCCGTATTTGGATCCGAGGGTAACCAAACATGATGACTAACAGACCGCAGTTCAATAGAACCAAGTCGGGCAGGCATAAGACAAGGACCAACTATGGGTGAACCGTTGTCATCCGTAAGCCATAAATGTGCGGGGTTAGACATATTTTATATCCTCTCTATTACTTTTTAAATTTAAACCAGAGAAAAACGTGAAAACCAATAAGAAATAAAATGAATAATCCTGTTAACTCGATGGCAACATCAGGAAAGTGAGAGACAGCGAACATAGCAAATACAACAATTGATAAACAAAATCCCCATCCCCATAGAAACAGGACAAACTCTTCTTTCAACCATTTTTTTAAGAACCGCATAATTTACCTCATTAGCCTGACAATTAAATCAACAAGCTCATCATCTGATATAATCATGGGGTTTAGATAGGGGCTACGGGTAATTAATGGCTCGATAATGAAATACATCATTTCAAGTTTACGCGCATAGAGCACTTGATAATAAAATGCATTAAATATCTTAAGATTATCAGCACAAAGCGCTGCTTCATGAACTAAACCATAAACGCTGAGCGAAACTGCTGTAGCTGTTACGCTTCCTTTTAGAATCAGCGATCTGGCTTGACTTAGTCGCCCGTGTACTATGGCATGAAAACTGTAGCTTTGGCAGATCGCAGTTGCCACAGAAATAGTGAGCAACCGGTTCGTCGTGCCTGTTGTTGATAGATAAACACCAGCTTTAACAAGTTTGCGAAGGATATGTTGAATACGCCCTTCTGTTTTATTTTTAAAATGAATTTCTATATACAGTCGAATCATTTCAAAAATAACATCTCGATCTTTATATAACTGGATAAGACCAGAGATAAACCTTGCATCCTCATGCTTAAGTTTCGCACATACATCCTGATAATTCTCTAAAAAGCAAGATATATAATACGATGCACGGGTTACACCACCTTCCATTTGCTTAAGAGTGGAGGTGACGTTATCCTTGACGCCTGCTACCGCCTTATCCAACTTAAGAGCAAGGATTTTATCAGCTTGCACAGAAGTAATGATTGCATCATTGAAATACATACTCCTCCCATCAGTAATTTTTTATTAGCATTACAGGATGAGATATAAGCACACATAACTTGAAGAAAGTATTAATGAATTCCGAAATATTGGTAGGCCGGGTAAGGCGCAGCCGCCACCCGGCACACATATCGCACCGAAATTAATGGTGCAACATCTCCTCAACGACCTGCTCTTTATACATTTCGTTTGGATAGTAGGTTGGCCAGTTGTCCATCTCTTTTAATAACGCCTCGTGGGAGGTGTTGCCCATAAAGATATGGAAATGGCTGGACTGGCGCGGGCCGATAATATGGTCGCTGAACTGGACAAATTTCGGCGCCTGGCTGCTGGCGTCCTTACATTCAAACAGGTAGCGCACCCCTTTTTTACCGGAAGCGTAGGTCAGGATCTTGTAGCCGCTAGAGACATATTCGCAGCTGGCGACGTTTTTCCCGCGATGAAATTCCATCACATTATTTTCGATGCCGATGCTCTCTACGTCGGTGGCGTAACCGGTGCGGTAATAGGCTTTTACCTGATCAAAAGTTTTACTCTTGTCTTTCTCCGCCTTCTTTTTGAATACCGGGTCGAGATCGCCGCTCAGCAGAAACGGATAGACCGACTGCCAGACGCCGTCCCAGTTGGAGAGCGGGCGATCCTTTACATCTTTATCGTCAAACACGCCGTTTGCCGCTTTTTGTTCCGCCTCGGTCATCTGATGTCCATGGGAATGGGCATACAGCTGGCCGCTGACCAGCAGCGCCCCCAGAGTTATTGCAAACTTACCAATATGTCCTGCCAAGATAATATCCTCACTCCGTTTAAGTGAGCGAGGATGTTATAGTATAACATTGCGCAAAACAACCCTGTTAAATTGCGACCAGGCCGCGGACACCCTCCTGCTCCATGTTCTCTCCGCGCCCGCGCTGGATAATGCTTCCCCGGGACATGAGCAGATAACTGTCGGCCAGCTCGGCGGCAAAATCATAGAACTGTTCCACCAGCAGGATCGCCATATCGCCCCGGTTGGCGAGCTGGCGGATCACCTGGCCGATCTCCTTGATCACTGACGGCTGAATCCCCTCCGTCGGCTCATCCAGAATCAGCAGCTGCGGACGACTGGCCAGCGCCCGGCCAATTGCCAGCTGCTGCTGTTGCCCGCCCGAGAGATCGCCGCCCCGGCGCAGCTTCATCTCCTTAAGCACTGGAAACAGCTGCCAGATCTCCTCCGGGACCTGCTTTGCCTCGCGCGCCGGAAAGCGCGATAGCCCGAGCAGCAGATTCTCTTCTACCGTCAGTCGGGGAAAAATGTCCCGCCCCTGCGGCACATAGGCGACACCCGCCTGCACCCGCTGGTGCGGTTTAGCCTGGGTGAGATTTTTGCCCTGCCAGAGGATCTCCCCGTTGCGCGCCGGGATCAGCCCCATCAGACACTTCAGCAGCGTGGTTTTACCTACGCCGTTGCGCCCGAGCAGGCAGGTGACTTCGCCGGGCAGCGCCTCAAAGCTGACCCCGCGCAGGATGTGGCTCCCGCCGTAATACTGATTGAGTTCATTAACCTTTAGCATCCGCGCTCCTTAGCGTCCAAGATAGACTTCAATCACCTGTTCGTTGGCCTGCACGTCTCGCAGCGACCCCTCCGCAAGCACCCGGCCCTGATGGAGCACCGTCACGTGATCGGCAATGGTTTCAACAAAACCCATGTCATGCTCCACCACCATCAGGGAGTGTTTACCCGCCAGGGTGCGGAACAGCTCGGCGGTATACTCGGTTTCGGCGTCGGTCATCCCCGCGGCCGGCTCATCGAGCAGCAGCAGATGCGGCTCCTGCACCAGCAGCATGCCGATCTCCAGAAACTGCTTCTGGCCGTGGGACAGCAACCCCGCCCGGCGATGCCGCTCCCCGCCGAGGCGTAGCAGACTCAGCATCTCGTTGATCCGGTCCCCCTGCTCGCAGCTCAGCCGGGCGCGCAGGCTGGCCCACACTGACTTATCTCCTTTCATCGCCAGCTCAAGGTTTTCCCATACCGTCAGGGCTTCAAACACCGTCGGCTTCTGGAATTTGCGCCCGATGCCCTGGCGGGCAATGGCTATCGGGTCGAGGGTGGTGAGATCGGTCGTCTGATCGTAAATCGCCCGCCCGCTCTGGGGCCGCGTTTTACCGGTGATAACATCCATCAGGGTGGTTTTCCCGGCGCCGTTGGGGCCAATCACGCAGCGCAGCTCCCCCACGCCAATATTGAGCGACAGATCAGTAAGTGCTTTAAACCCGTCAAAGCTGACGTTGATCCCCTCCAGCTGCAACACCGGGTCAGTTTGATCGCGGTAACGATCCCCGGGAAGCTGGCGGGTAAATAACGCTTCGGCTGGCTGCATTATTTATCTCCTTTGCGCAACAGGCCCGTGACCCCGCGCGGTAAAAACAGCGTAACGGCAATAAAGATCAGCCCCAGAAACAGCTGCCAGTACTCCGGCATCACCACGGTAAAGAGGCTTTTCGCGCCGTTGACCAACGCCGCGCCAATTACCGGGCCGATCAGGGTTCCGCGTCCGCCGAGGGCCACCCAGATCGCCGCTTCGATGGAGTTAGTGGGCGACATCTCGCCGGGGTTGATAATGCCCACCTGCGGAACGTAGAGCGCTCCGGCCAATCCGCACAGCACCGCGGACAGGGTCCAGACCAGCAGTTTAAAACCGCGCGGATCGTAGCCGCAGAAGGTGAGCCGGTTTTCCGCATCCCGCACCGCCGTCAGGATGCGGCCAAACCTGCTTTTCGCCAGCGCATAGCCCACCGCCAGCGAGGCGGCCAGCAGCAGTACGGTGGCAATAAACAATCCGATACGCGTGGTGGTGGCGGTCACGGAGAAGCCCAGCAGCGTGGTAAATCCGGTAAACCCGTTGTTGCCGCCAAAGCCCGTTTCATTGCGAAAGAACAGCAGCATCCCGGCGAAGGTCAGCGCCTGAGTCATGATCGAAAAGTAGACCCCCTTAATTTTCGAGCGGAAGGCAAACCAGCCGAACAGCAGTGCCAGCAGGCCGGGCACCATGACGATCAGCACCAGCGCCCAGGCGAAATGCTGGGTGCCCCACCAGTACCAGGGCAATTCGCTCCAGGAGAGGAAGGACATAAACGCCGGTAATCCGTCGCCTGCGGCCTGACGCATCAGGTACATTCCCATGGCGTAGCCGCCGAGGGCAAAAAAGAGACCGTGGCCGAGCGAGAGCATCCCGGCGTAGCCCCACACCAGATCAAGGGCCACGGCAACGATGGCATAGCAGAGGATTTTGCCCACCAGCGTCAACATCCAGGTAGAGACCGCCAACGGATGGGTGGCGGGCAGCAGCGCCAGAAACGGCAGCACCAGCAGTGCGGCGAGGATCAGGGCGCCGAGTATCGGTACGCTGCGCGGCGCTTTCCGCGCCAGGGTTAAGGTCAGTGGCTGGCTCATCAGTCGATTACCCTCCCTTTCAGTGCAAATAACCCCTGAGGGCGCTTCTGAATAAACAGAACGATCGCCACCAGAATCACGATTTTGCCGAGCACGGCACCCATCTGCGGCTCGAGGATCTTATTGAAAATCCCCAGACCAAAGGCGGCCGCCACGCTGCCAGCCAGTTGACCCACACCGCCGAGCACCACCACGAGGAAGGAGTCGATGATGTAACCCTGGCCCAGCTCCGGTCCGACGTTACCCAGCTGCGACAGCGCCACGCCGCCGAGCCCGGCAATTCCCGATCCGAGCCCAAAAGCCAGCATATCGACGCGCCCGGTCGGTACCCCGCAGCAGGCGGCCATGCTGCGGTTCTGCGTTACCGCCCGCACGTTCAGCCCCAGACGGGTTTTGTTGAGGATGAGCCAGGTGAAAAACAGCACCAGCAGCACAAAGCCCAGCACCACCAGCCGGTTCCACGGCAGGATCAGGCTGGCATAGACCTGCACGCCGCCGGAGAGCCATGCCGGGTTCGCCACTTCGAGGTTCTGCGCCCCGAAGAGCATGCGCACCAGCTGGATGAGCATCAGGCTGATACCCCAGGTGGCGAGCAGGGTTTCCAGCGGACGGCCATAGAGATGACGGATCACCGTGCGCTCAAGGGCCATACCTACCGACGCCGTCAGCATGAACGCCACCGGCAGCGCCAACAGCGGATAAAAAGTGAGCCATTGCGGGGTAAACTGCGCCATCGCCTGCTGCACCAGCCAGGTGGCGTAAGCCCCGAGCATCAGCATCTCCCCATGCGCCATATTGATCACCCCGAGCAATCCATAGGTGATCGCCAGCCCGAGCGCGGCCAGCAGCAGAATGGAGCCCAGCGACAGCCCCATAAACGCCTGCCCCAGCAGGTCGCTTATCGTCTGACGATGCTGGATCTGGCGCAGGCTTTCCGCCGCGGCCTCGCGTACTTCACTATCCGGCTCCGTCTGAGCGTGGGTATAGGGCAGCAGGCGGGCCTGCACTTCCGGGTCGCTCGATTCTCCCAGCAGCGTCACCGCCTGCTTGCGCACCGCGGGTTGCGGGCTGGTCAGTTGCAGACTGGCGACGGCGAGGCTCAACACCTCCCGCACCCCATCATCACTTTCACTCGCCAGCTGGCGTTGTAAAAACGGCAGCATCTGCGGCTGGGGATCGCGCTGAAGCTGACGCGCTGCCGCCAGCCTTTCGGTGACACTGTCACCTGTCAACTGATGGGTAGCGAGCGCGGTGGCGGCCAGCACCCTCAGGCGGTTGGTCAGGCGCACCGCTTTAGGTGAGCCCTGCGCCTGAGCCGCATCACTGAGGGGGATTAACCCGCCCGCCTGGCGGGTAAAAGCGTGTTTGTTGTCGTCGACAACAACATTCTCTTGTTTCAGAGCCCGCAGCAGCGGCAGCCTGGACGGATCCGGCGCGGCGGCCCACTGCTCCAGCAGAACGGCCTGCTGGCTGCGGCTGGCGGCAACAAAATTATCGGCGTCCGTTGCCTGCGCCATCCCTGGCAGCAGTCCGGCAAGCCATACGAGAGCGAAGATCGTGCGCATGACGTTCATGGCTTTACCTCTCTGATCCGGATTCAGTTGCTGGCGGTTTTAATCGGCGTGTCGGGTTTTTTGTCGTTTCCGGCGATGAACGGGCTCCACGGCTGGGCGCGTACCGGCGCTTCGGTCTGCCACACCACGTTGAACTGGCCGTTACCCTCGATTTCACCAATCATTACCGGCTTATGCAGATGGTGGTTGGTGGCATCCATGGTCAGGGTGAAGCCCGACGGCGCTTTAAAGGACTGGCCCGCCATGGCGGCACGCACCTTATCCACGTCGGTGGTGCCCGCTTTCTCTACCGCCTGGGCCCACATATGGATGCCTACGTAGGTGGCTTCCATCGGATCGTTGGTCACGACCGTATCGGCGTTTGGCAGCTTCTGCGTTTTCGCCCAGTTTTTGTACGCCGCAACAAAGGTCTGGTTGGCCGGGTTATCCACCGATTCGAAGTAGTTCCACGCTGCCAGGTTACCCACCAGCGGTTTGGTGTCGATGCCGCGCAGCTCCTCTTCCCCTACCGAGAAGGCGACAACCGGTACCTCGGTGGCTTTTACGCCCTGGTTCGCCAGCTCTTTGTAGAACGGTACGTTGGAGTCACCGTTGATGGTGGAGACCACCGCGGTTTTCCCTGCGGCGGAGAATTTCTTGATGCTGGCGACGATGGTCTGGTAATCGCTGTGGCCGAACGGGGTATAGACCTCTTCGATATCTTTATCCTGAACCCCTTTGGAGTGCAGGAAGGCGCGCAGAATTTTGTTGGTGGTGCGCGGGTAGACGTAGTCGGTGCCGAGCAGGAAGAAGCGTTTCGCCGCCCCGCCGTCTTCACTCATCAGGTATTCCACCGCAGGGATAGCCTGCTGGTTAGGTGCCGCGCCTGTGTAGAAGACGTTCGGCGACATCTCTTCCCCTTCGTACTGCACCGGGTAGAACAGCAGACCGTTCAGCTCCTCAAATACCGGCAGGACCGATTTGCGCGACACCGAGGTCCAGCAGCCAAACACCGCCGCCACTTTATCCTGGCTTAACAGCTGACGCGCTTTTTCGGCAAACAGCGGCCAGTTGGAGGCAGGGTCTACTACCACCGGCTCCAGTTTTTTACCCAGCACGCCGCCTTTGGCGTTGATCTCATCGATAGTCATCAACGCCACGTCCTTAAGCGGCGTTTCCGAAATCGCCATCGTTCCGGAGAGGGAGTGCATGATGCCAATTTTAATGGTGTCGGCGGCCTGCACGCTGAAACTCATCCCCATGGCCACCACAGAGGCCGACAAAGCAAAAGCTTTTAACAAGGTACGACGATGCATAATTTTCACTCCTGAAAAGAAACGCTGTGCGAAATCGTCCGTTACGGCGTGGACGCAGAAAAAGCATTCAGGATGAGACAGAGCAAAAAGGATGCCAGAACGAAAAAACTGTGGATTCAGGGGGCTGGGGAGAATTCTGAAAGCAGGCGCGGATCAGGATGGCACAGCGTTGCACTTTATTAATGCAACGCTGTGAGAAGCGGTTACCAGACTTCGCTGGCGATTTGCGTGACCAGACGCACCTTGTCCCACTGTTGCGCTTCGGTCAGGGCGTTCCCCTCTTCGGTGGAGGCAAAGCCGCACTGCGGGCTGAGGCAGATCTGATCTTTCGCGACATACTTCGCTGCCTCTTCCAGACGCGCTTTCACCCCTTCCGGGTTCTCCAGCTCGCCGCTTTTGGTGGTGATCAGACCCAGCACCACCTGCTGCTTGCCCGGACGGATAAAGCGTAACGGGGCAAAGTCGCCGCTGCGATCGTTGTCGTATTCCAGGAAGAAGGCGTCAACATTCACGGTGCCGAAAAGGATCTCCGCCACCGGCTCGTAACCCCCTTCGGAAATCCAGGTCGAGCGGAAGTTGCCGCGGCAGACGTGCAGCCCGATAGTCAGATCGTCCGGCTTGCCTTCCAGCGCCTTGTTCAGCACACGGGCATAGGTACGCGCCAGCTGGTCCGGGTCGTCGCCCCGCTCGCGGATCTGGCGGCGCTGATCGTCGGAGCAGAGATAGGCCCAGACGGTATCGTCCAGCTGCAGATTGCGACAGCCCGCGTCGTAGAACGCGTGGATAGCATCGCGCCAGGTCTGTGCCAGATCGTCGAAATAGACCTCCAGATCAGGGTAGACCGTGGCGTCGATGACCTTACGCCCACCGCGGAAATGCAGCACGCTCGGGCTTGGGATGGTCATCTTAGGTTGTGCATTACCGCTGATGCTCTGCAGATAGCGGAAGTCGTCGAGCATCGGATGGCTGCCGAAGCCCAGTTTGCCGGTGACGCGCACGCCGTGGGCTTTGGTCTGCACGCCGTTAAACTGGATCCCCTGCTCAGATTCGTAGCGCTCCACCCCCTGCAGGCCGTCGAAGAAATCAAAGTGCCACCAGGCGCGACGAAACTCGCCGTCGGTCACCACCTGCAGGCCGCAGGCGCACTGCTGTTCAACCACGTGGCGAATCGCCTCGTCTTCTACTGCACGCAGCTGCTGCGCGTTAATCTCACCGCTGGCAAACTGGATCCGCGCCTGCTTGATGGCGTCGGGTCGTAAGAAACTGCCTACCACATCGGCACGGTACGGGGCGTGTTGTCGCTGCATGCTTTTCTCCTTTAACTGCCGCCAGGTAATTGCCGACAGTGATAATTCATCTCTTGAAGTTTTAGCCTTCTGGATGGCTAAATGTCTAAAAAAGATGTCACAGCGCCGGGCTTACGGCAAACGAGAAAAATTCATTGGTGTTGAAAAAAATTCATGTAGCGGCTGAAAGGCAAAAAAAACCGCCAGAGACTGGCGGTAAATGCTTGCATGGATAGATTTGTATTTTGCTATCTACGGACCCGGCATTCCATACCAGGCTGCGGATCCTCAATAAGCTAGCATGGGGAAGATAAATAAAGACTAAACATGCGCTATAGCTGCGGGATATTTGCCCTTTTCTGGCGCATGGAGCAGGATAAAAGCCAGATAAGGGTGCAGGCAACCACCGGCACCAGCCAGTCGAGCAGGCTGGCGACATTCCAGACCTGCCAGTCAAACCCGCCCCACCACGGCATATTGGCGCGCTTGCCGTGACCAAACAGAGCAATCCAGCGGTATTCAGCCTGAGTCTGTTCCCGGGCGATAAACCACAGCGAACCCAGCGCCCCGCCCGTACCCCACCGATTCCATTTCAGACCGCACAGACACTGGACAAGAAGTGCCGCTAACGCGTGCATAAAAGGGGAAAAATCCATTACGTCTCCTGACCAATATCGTTGCGCGTTATTTTCCACTTTAACGTTTTACCTTTAGACAACATAGCTGTGCACGCTTTACATAAAAAAACCGCCCGAAGGCGGTTATTAAATTTTTATAGCGGTCTCCTGGTGATATCAGGGTCATCCTCGACCAGCGGGTCATTCACATCAGGTGTGTCAGGGATGTCATCATCAGGAAGCGTTTCATCATCAGGAAGAGGATCAACGTAATCTGGACGATCAGTCATAAAACCTCCGTCAAACTTAGTTATGAGAGTCTACCTGGCTTTACCCGGTTTCTGTTTGGATTGGTCGTCTTTGGGGTTCTTTTGTGACTGCTTAGACTGATCTTTGTTCGAACCTTGCTCGTTGGATTTCATTTTGAACTCCTGTTGGCATATGCGGCAAATCGCCACCTTTAAAATATAAGGCATGCTTATGGTTATATCGAGCGAGGCGGGAGGATAAACAAGAGGTTCAACTGAGCTGGCAGATGCATCTTTCAGGTGAAAAAACCGGGCATTGCGCCCGGTTCTGTTTCCAGCCTGAAAAGTCCTACGCGCTTAACCCGCGATTTACCAGCATCGGTTCAATCTGCGGATCGTGCCCACGCCACTGGCGATAAAGTTCAGCTAAATCAGTGCTGTTTCCGCGGGACAAAATCACCTCGCGGAATCTCTGCCCGTTTTCGCGGTTTAGTCCGCCCTCTTCCACAAACCATTGGTAGCCGTCGTCGGCCAGCATTTGGGTCCAGAGCTAGGCGTAATAACCGGCTGCGTAGCCGCCTCCGAAGATATGGGCGAAGCATACTATTCCAGTGGCGTTTTTATTTATTAAAAAAAAAGTTATGTTGCAATCGAAGTGTTGATTTGCACCATTTTAGCTACCAATACAACTCCATACTACTCAGTAAGTTGCATAACGTTTTGGGGAAGAATTTTGCCGAAAAACGGTTTATCCTTGGTCAATTTAGCTCATATTTCAATCAGAACTCTGTTTAAACGGCGGGTATCGCTCCCCATACGATTTAAAGTGCGCACCGCTTTTACACCGGAGAATCATCATCAGCGTCCGAGCGAATGATAAAGTAAGTCACCCTGCCCATTACTTCGACTTCTTCGGCTGCCGCACCCTATATCGCTTCGCCAACTTCCGTGATTAACGCTTTTCCTATGAACTTTGCAAACTGCGTCCGACCGCCGGAAAAATCGATGCAAGCGAACGGATTAAACAGAGATGCCAGCAAAAGCTACCTTGAAAAGCTGAGTCGCATTTTAGAAACGATGTTTGAAGAGATCGATATGTGGATGGTTGCGGATTAGGTCTTTAACTGTATCGCCCACGGTAGGACGTTTTGTACCAGAAGTGGACGCAAGATACACGTCAGCAATAAAAGGTTTGTCTCGCTCCATATTGGTCATGAAGGCGAGCTTCTATTAAAGAAATTTTCTTTGTTCAGGCGTAACGATATTTTCTGAAAAGTAGCCGTAGAGGGGGATTATCTAAGGCTGGAACCGTTTATCACCGGGACAGTGACGGCGATAAACGGGGCGCAGTTAACCGTCTAACAAACTTTACTTCGGAATTTTTGCCAACCTGCAACTCACTGCCCAAATCAGAAGAAAATAAAATCGATTTGTGAGGCTGAAGACTTAGTCTCTGCTGAACATAGGTCTTTTTTCACCGAACAATTTACCGAGGACGAGAGATAAAGACCATATAGCGAAGAAAATAACGGCTGTTTCACTAAATGAAAAGCTCTGACTTATAGCAAATCCAACGAAAACAATACCGAGACCTAAACCTATATATTCATATTTCCTTAACTGTTCATACCTAATCCGAGCTGTGCAGCCGGTGCAAAATTTTTCCCCCCACACGCTTTGCTTTTTGCAGTAAGGACAGGTGACTTTTTTGATGCTGTCTTCGATTCTGTGTTTTTCTTGTACCGCTTCAATTTTCTTTAGCGTTTCAAGAGCCCTTTGGTTGCCATTCTCACCTGCCATGCGAAGATAGTCTTTGCCTTTTTCATAGTCATGACGAGCAATATACATTGCCCCCAATTTTGCCTGGCCATCGCTATCCCCTTGTTGCGCTGACAATGAATAGTATTCGAATGCCTTATTCTCATCTTTGGGCACCCCAAGTCCTTGCTCGTAAAAGTTTCCGAGATTATGTTGGCCAGTGCTATGCCCCTGTTCTGCCGCAAGAGCGTAATATTCCGCAGCTTTTGACTTATCTTTAGGGACCCCAAATCCATTTTCGTGTAGCCACCCCACGTAAACCTGAGTATCCGAGTCGCCCTGATCTAACGGAAATTTGAACCACTCCAGGGCTTTTGAATAGCTAAGAGGGACTCCGTTTCCTGAAGCATATATGTCGCCCAAAAGGTAATGGGCATCTAAACTACCCTGTTCTGCAGCTCTTGTCAGCCACTCGACAGCCTTTTTGCCGTCCTTTTCAACTCCGTCGCCGTCACGGTACATTTTTCCGAGTTTAATTTGGGCGTCAACATCGCCCGAAGAGGCCGATGCATAGACCAGATTACAATCGCGGTCTGAAACTGAATTTGATTTAAGTTCTTCCATTTCTATAACAACCCCCAGAGAATTGCTGCACTATTAATTATCGTTTATATGTTAGTGCGAACCTGCACATTGGCACAATTTAATTTAGGTTAAGCACCGCATGTCCGCTGATAACATTGTCGAAAATATCTTATTCACAATATCATCATTCAGTTTCAGCTTTGAAGATATATGCCTCGAACTATTCAGTTAAAGTCATGTTAAAGCACAAAAAGAGTCGCTACTTCGTATGAAGATTTATCAATCGGTCCTTGAGTTTACAGATATGAGCGGCATCTTAAACCGGAGAGTCATCAGCGTACATGTTGTTTATGAAGAAAGTCACCCTGCCCATTACCTCCACTTCTTCTGCGGCCTCACCTTCGGGCGCCTCGCCATCATCCGTTATTAATGCCCTTCCCTTAACTTTACAAACTGCATTCGCCCGGCGGATAGGATTAGTAGCACCTGCCCCTGAGGTAGTCGGCTGGCCGGCTTGATCAGTGCAAATCCGGATGAAGTTTCCAGAATGCGGGTATCGATGCCAACATTGCAGATAGTTTCCAAGCAGAGCCTGCGCTCTACATAGTCCGTAGCCGGGGATACGAAGCCCATTACTGGGACAAGCTTCGCCAGCGCAGACTTACCGAGTGTCTTCACCAGTTTTACATCGACTGGCTCGCTCCATGACTTGTTGTCTTTCACCTGCAGCAGCAGCGCGGAATAACGGCCAACTATATTGCGGCGATCAGCGTCTTTTACCTTCGACCACAGCTTTTTCATTAATTTGGTGACTTTCTTTTCCCACGAATTGGTCTCTTTCGCCTCTTCCGCTTCATCACCGTCGATGATGACCGGGTAATCCTGCCAGCACCCAACCAGCAAGCGGTGCACAACAGCGAACCCGGCGGCATTGCGGCGATACATGTTGTAGAAGTCACTGAAGGTGATTGTGCGCGGGTAGCCGAATCCCTGATAGAGCGTCAGGCGCTTCGTCTTGCCGCCACCGATGCCGATGGCATTCAAGTAATTCGCTCGCCGCATTTCAGTGGCGAGGTTATTCACAGCCAGCTGAAGGCCGTTATCTTGTTCGCTCACTGGCGATGCTCCTTAGAAGAATACTGCGCCGACCTGCTTGCGGTTGTTCTTCGTCACTGCGAAGTAATGGAAGCCGTCAGCACCGTGTGAAGTAGCGTCATGGAGAGGCTTGTCTTTCCAGCGGCCGCGTTTGTCGCCCCACTCTTTTCGGTAGCCCTCAAGGTGAGAGATATCTTCCGAGCATTTCTTCTCATCGAATACACAACGCGGGAGGATTTCACGCGCCGACTCGATGCCAGTATCGATGCCCGCTTTCGGTACGACTTTGAAATTCAGCGAGTGCATCTAACCGTCAATTTCTTATCCTTTGCACGCCAGCTCTTTGCAGGATTTCACGTTAGCAGCAAACTCGCGGTTCTCGATATCGTGCGGCCCCCAGCGCTCACCGTAGGTGTAGCCCCGGTCTTTCAGCACCTTCATGTAGTGCCGCAAGCCCTCGCCCGAGTTTTCGTAATAGTCGGTAGTCAGGAAGGCGTCGCTTATCAATATGGGGCAGATTCTCTCTGTTTCGATGAATATGACCATTGCTGGCATGCTAATCGCGTCAGTCACATTTTCGTTAGGGTTGCAGCTTGTCCAACGTGTTGGAATTTTAACGTCACACAATTATGGCCGACTAATAAGGAGTCATTCTCGCCTTGCCAATGCGTATTGATATGAATGGACGCTTATTTGAGAGAGAAAAATAAAGGAGATAACCAGCCAGAACTAAAATTGAGAATTAGGGCCGACTACAGAACGAGGAAAGCGTAAGCCTATTAAGTAACACAATAGACAACACATATCTCGAACCAACTAATTATACAGAAGGAAAATACATGGACTATCCCTACATACTTGCAGCAATTATTAACACCCCGGCAGTATACCTGCTTTCAATGTTCGCCCTGAGCCTAATTCATTTCAAGGTTACTGGCGTTCCGTTGTTATGACATTACGATGGGTCTGACCATTGCGATAGTAATCACCAGCCACTGGCAACTACCGGTGGCTGATTACTTAAAATTATATTTGTTTGGAGATCTGCTGATAATGGGTGTTTATTCTTTCCATTAATGAATTATTTACTTTAAAAGTAAAACTTTCGCCAGTGGTTACACTTACTACACACCTGAAGTCTTTAGGGTTTGCACCTTGTTCTTTTAAACCCTCAGCTATCTGTTCGATCCATTTTGAATCATTATCCAAATCAATCCATAAGGTCGCTTGTTCACCATAGTCTAATTTTTGAGGCAATTTCATCGAATACTTAGAAGAGAACGGCTGGAAGAAATTTATGTTTTTCTTGAACACCCAATTAACAGATGTAACCTTTACTGCGTATAGCGACTGATTCGTAATAACAATGGAGACACCATTGTTACGATATGGCCCAATAAAGAAAATCGAGAGGGAAATCTGACAACTAATGCGTACTCTCGGTTTTCTTAAACCCAGATGCAAAGAAACGCATACTGCGAAGAATGTCGCCACCCCAGCAAACCAAGTGCCAACCATTGACCAAAAAGCCCAATCAGCCGCCTCTCTGCTGGCGGTAAGCGCTTCATACGCAATATAATTAGCGTCCATTTTTTGCCTCACCATACTTAGTGAAGCAATTGTAACAAAAAGCTTTATCACAGGCACTCAATCAATGCCTATTGTTTGTACTCATCATGATGGCAAGAAAGAACCCCGGATGTCCGGGGTTGGCTTTTTACTTTTTCGTCACGGGACCAATACTTCCTAAGATGTTTGAGGCCTTCACTTCCTCTTTCCCATCAAGATAGAAAGTAGCGCCCCATTTAACATCCATGAGGCCATACTCTTTAAGCACTCTTTCATTAGCAGCAACCAATTCTCTGATTAATGACTCTCGTTCGATGTTATCCATATAACCTCCTTCACTTAAGTGAGGGGTGACATTAACACCGACGATCTAATCCGCAGAAATTTGTACTTTGCTCCATTATCAAGCCCACCAGCATATGAGCTTTGGAATGGCTTAGCAATCAGCGTCCGGGCGCGCAATAGCCCGAAAATCCCACATACAGGCTTCATGCATTTTAGTGGGCGCGATCGACAAACTACGCAGAGCATCATCAATTTCACGCGCCTGCTCATCGCTCAGCATTGCTGGGCCATTACGGACAGCCAGCAGCTCACCGCGCTCGGTATCGAGCAGGCTGCAAAAATGGCGACTTACCCCTTTCAGGCGGTTCATACGCTCAATGTCGCCAGGTGTTAACGTGCGGTAGCCCTTAATGGTGCTGCCATCCAGCGGTTTTGCTTCGCTCATCAGGTTTCCTCAGTTAGTAATAAGCCCCGCGGATGCGAGGCTGTGTGAATTTCCTATGATTAAAGTCCAGAGGAGAGACTGTGTCAGAGCCTCAGGGATGAGGTTCTATTTCGTCTGACAGTTCACCCGCCACGCCTTGTTATGCGCCAAGATGTCTTTCTTCGTCTGCTTATCCAGCACATCCCAGCCATGCTCGGCGGCTGTGATTGCCTTTACCCAATCACAGCCGATGTCGATGAGCTCAACCTTTGCGGGTTCAGTTTGCGCGCAGCTCACGATCGACATCATCAGGCATATGGCTAACTGTCTGCTGAACATTGCGGGCCTCTTTGGTTACTTCAACACGACGTTCTGCAGCTGCTTTAGTTGCTGCGGCGTTCTCGTCGATTCGCTGCTTATCCGCTTTGGCTTCTGCCTTCTCCCGGCCACGCATGCGTCCCAAGCCACCAGCGCAGCTGTGACGATAAAAGCCTGGATGGTTTTCATTTTGGTCATAGGCTTACGCGCTCCCGGATCAAGCCATAGGCGAATGACTCGTTAGCTGGGCGCTGCTCTGCCAACTCGAGATAACGCTGACCCTGGCTGCAGTTCAGTGCCCGGAGTAATACCATCTTCCCTTCACTGCCGCATTTCGCCAGCAAAGATTTCAGCGCGCTGATGCTGCGCGGGCCAATCCGGCCGTCGGCGATCAGGTCGGGATAGAACTGCTGTTAATTGTTGAATACGTTCAACCAGCGCTGGAACTATTTAACCTGTACCGAAGGCTCCATGTTCACGCCGGTGTCGCAGAGTTCGGCGGCGATGACTGGGGATACAGCTGCAACCTGGTCGAAGCGTGGGCCATCCCAGTAATCAGCCTCGAGGATTTCCAGAACATGCTCGCGGGTCAGGTTGCGCACGTCACCGGTATAACCATGGGCACGGGCCGTCGCCTGGGTAACGCCCCAGTTCGTCTGTATAAAGAACAAGGCATCAACACCCAGCAGTTACTGGGTCACTCATCAGACAGGATGACAGCGCAGTATCATAACGATCGCGGCCTCGACTGGGTGAAAGCGAAGGTGTAGCTACGTGAATAATTGGGCTGTATCCCCTGCAAATTTCGCAGAATTTAAGGATTCATTTTGGGGAGGAATTTTGGAGGAGTTTTGGGGAAGAAAAAAACGGACAAAAAACCGGGCATCGCGCCCGGTTCTGTTTCCAGCCAGATAAACCTCTACGCACTCAACCCGCGGTTCACCAGCATCGGTTCGAACTGGGGATCGTGCCCACGCCACGCGCGATAAAGTTCAGCTAAATCAGTGCTATTCCCACGAGACAAAATCGCCTCACGGAATTTATCCCCGTTTTCGCGAGTCAGCCCGCCCTCTTCCACGAACCACTGATAGCCGTCGTCGGCCAGCATTTGGGTCCAGAGATAGGCGTAATAGCCTGCGGCATAGCCGCCGCCGAAGATATGGGCGAAGTAGCTGCTGCGATAGCGCGGTGGTACGGCAGGGAGATCCAGCTGTTCGCGTTCCAGCGCCGCGGCTTCGAACGCCTCCACGTTTGCTGGGGCTTCGCTGGCGGTTATTCCGTGCCAGTTCATGTCCAGCAGTGCGGCGCTGAGCAGCTCGGTCATGTCATAGCCTTTATTAAACTGGGTGGCGCTGAGCATTTTCTCGCGCAGCGCGTCGGGCATCGGCTCCCCGGTTTCGTAATGGCGGGCATAATGGGCAAAGACCTCGGAATGGCTGGCCCAGTGTTCATTGATTTGTGACGGGAACTCCACGAAATCCCGCGGCGTGTTGGTGCCAGAGAGCGTGGCGTAACGCTGGCTGGCAAACAGGCCGTGCAGAGTATGGCCAAATTCGTGGAACAGGGTGATCACATCATCCCACGAGATTAGCGCTGGTTGGCCTTCAGCCGGTTTTTGATAGTTGCAGACGTTGTAGATCACCGGCCGCGTCCCGGCTTCATGGGATTGCTCGATAAAGTTACCCATCCACGCCCCGCCGCCTTTCGAGTCGCGGGCGAAGAAGTCACCGTAAAAGAGCGCCATCCCTTCTCCGTGGTGATCGAAAATCTCCCAGACTCGCACATCAGGGTGGTAGACAGGGATATCCTTGCGCTCGGCAAACGTAATGCCGAAAAGCTGAGTCGCCGCCCAGAAGACGCCGTCGGTCAGCACCCTGTCGAGAGCAAAATAGGGTTTAACCTGTGATTCATCCAGAGCGTACTTCGCCAGACGCACGCGTTCAGCGTAAAAGGCCCAGTCCCAGGCCTGAACCTGAAAATGGCCCTGCTCTTCATCGATCACTTTCTGAATGTCAGCCTGCTCCTGCAGGGCGCGACCGCGCGCAGCAGGAACGATACCCCGCATAAACTGCAGCGCGGCGTCGGGGGTTTTCGCCATCTGATCGGCAATTTTCCAGCTGGCGTAGCTGTCATAGCCCAGCAGTTCAGCCTGACGCGCCCGGAGCGCCACCAGACGTGCGACCACCTCGCGGGTATCGTTGGCATCGTTTTTTTGCGTGCGTAGCCAGCCCGCGTTGAAGAGGTTTTCCCTGGTCTGACGATCGCGTAGCTGTTGCAGGGCCGGCTGTTGCGTGGTGTTCAGCAGCGGAATGAGCCAGCGATCGCTGAGTCCCTTCTCCGCTGCGGCCTCGGCAGCCGCGGCCTGTTCCGCCGGGCTCAGGCCATCCAGTTGATGCTGATAATCCACCACTAGCCCACCCGCCTTGTCTGCCGCCAGCAGACGCTGGTTAAACTGGCTGGTTAGCGCGGCGGATTCGGTATTAAGCGCTTTCAGCGCCTGCTTTTCCGCCTCCCCCAGCCGGGCCCCAGCCAGAATAAAGCGCTGATGCAACTCCTCAATCAGCCGCAGGGACTCGGCATCCGGCGCCATCGTCTGGCGGTTATTGTAGATGGCGTCCACCCGGGCGAAGAGCGAGTCATTCAGCCAGATATCGTTAGAAAGCGCCGCCAGTTCGGTGGAAATCGCCTCTTCCAGCTGCTGTAGGTAGTCATTGGTGTGCGCCGAGGTCATGGCGAAGAAGACGTTGCTTACCCGGCTCAGCAGCTCGCCGCTTTTCTCCAGCGCCAGGACGGTATTGGCAAAATCAGGCGCATCCGCGGAGCCAGCTATCGCCGCTATCTCCTTGCGCTTCTGGCGGATGGCTTCGTCAAAGGCCGGACGATAATGTTCGTCGCGGATCAAATCAAAATGCGGTGCCTGGTACGGCAGCGTGCTGCTTGTGAAAAACGGGTTGGTGCCAGACATATCAGACTCCTGAATACGGTAAATTTCACCAGAGTAGGCCAGCCCGGCAGCCACTGCAATCTCTGTCACCTGAAGGGGCTAAAAAGTCGCCTTACTCTGCGTCAGATCACATGCTATGGTAGTATTACACAAAAAGCGTTGAGGAACAGTGACATGATTATTTTAGTTACCGGGGCGACAGCTGGATTTGGTGAAAGCATTACGCGTCGCTTCGTCGCAAACGGCCATAAAGTGATTGCCACAGGCCGCCGTCAGGAGCGTCTGCAGGAGCTGAAAGAGGAGCTCGGCGACAGCATTCTGACCGCCCAGCTGGACGTGCGTAACCGCGCATCCATTGAAGAGATGATTGTCAATCTGCCAGCGGAATGGCGTGACATCGACGTGCTGGTCAACAACGCCGGGCTGGCGCTGGGTCTTGAGCCCGCACACAAAGCCAGTGTGGAAGACTGGGAAACGATGATCGACACCAACAACAAAGGCCTGGTCTATATGACCCGCGCCGTACTGCCCGGCATGGTGGAGCGCAACCGCGGTCATGTGATCAATATCGGCTCGACCGCCGGTAGCTGGCCCTATGCCGGCGGCAACGTCTATGGCGCGACCAAAGCCTTTGTACGCCAGTTCAGCCTGAACCTGCGCACCGATCTGCACGGCACTGCTATCCGCGTAACGGATATCGAGCCGGGTCTGGTGGGCGGTACGGAGTTCTCCAATGTGCGCTTTAAAGGCGATGATGCGAAAGCGGACAAAACCTATGAGAACACCACTGCGCTGACCCCGGATGATGTCACCGAAGCCGTCTGGTGGGTAGCCACGCTGCCGAAGCACGTCAACATCAACACCGTTGAGATGATGCCGGTGACGCAGAGCTTTGCAGGCCTGAGCGTCCATCGCGGATGATCTTTCCCCGCCCGGCCTGCGGGCCGGGTCTGGGATACCGGGTAAAAGAATGGTAGTATTTCCGGGTTAACCCTCTGAGAAATCACATCGAATGGCCGCTGAATCGCAACTTAATCCGACACAACCCGTAAATCAGCAAATTTATCGTATTTTGCGCAGCGACATCGTGCATTGTCTGATCCCGCCGGGAACCCCTTTATCAGAAAAAGAGGTGTCGGTACGTTTTGATGTCTCCCGGCAGCCGGTTCGCGAAGCCTTTATCAAGCTGGCGGAAAATGGCCTGATTCAGATCCGCCCCCAGCGCGGCAGTTACGTCAATAAGATCTCCCTCAGTCAGGTACAAAACGGCTGTTTTGTCCGCCAGGCCATCGAGTGCGCCGTCGTCCGTCGCGCGGCAAGCCTGGTCGACGATCATCAGTGCTATCAGCTGGAGCAGAATCTGCATCAGCAGCGTATCGCCATTGAGCGTAAACAGCTGAATGACTTTTTCCTGCTCGACGATGAATTTCATCAGAAGCTGGCGCAAATTGCTGGCTGTCAGCTGGCGTGGGACACTATCGAGAACATCAAGGCGACCATGGACCGGGTGCGTTACATGAGCCTTAATCACGTATCACCGCCGGAGATGCTGCTGCGCCAGCATCTGGATATTTTCCATGCCCTGGAAAAGCGTGACGCCGATGCGGTAGAAAAAGCGATGACCCTGCATCTGCAGGAAATTGGCGAGTCAGTACAGTTAATTCGTCAGGAAAATAGTGACTGGTTTAGCGAAGAGTAGCCAAAATGAATGCCGCCATGGCGGCGGCATTCGGCAGAGTTAACCCGCAATATAGTGGGCCACCGCGGCTTTCGCCCCCTTCTCCAGCAACATTTGATACGCCGCGGTTACCGCCTCGACAAAGGTCGCATCCTGCGGCAGTTCCTTACCAAAGATCGCCTCGATACCCATCAGCGCCTTCACACGGGATGCCCCTTCAGCACTGCCGTTTACCGCGGCCTGGATCACCGACAGCAGCGGATCGCACACCTCGATGGCCTCGCCGCGCTCATCCACACCGCCGACATAACGCATCCAGCCGGCAATCCCCAGCGCCAGTAGCGGGAATGGCTTCTGATGCACCCGGTGCCAGCGCACGGAGTCGAGCATACGCTGCGGCAGCTTCTGACTGCCATCCATCGCGATCTGCCAGGTCCGGTGGCGCAGCGCCGGGTTGCTATAACGGTCGATCAGCAGATCGGCATAACGCCCCAGATCCACACCAGTCACTTTCAGCGTCGGCGCCTGCTCGTTTAACATCAGCGCATGGGCGGCGCGCTTGTAGTTCGCGTCTTCCATGCAGTCATTGATGTGTTGATAACCCGCCAGATAGCCCAGATACGCCAGGAAGGAGTGGCTGCCGTTCAGCATGCGCAGCTTCATCTCTTCAAACGGAATGACGTCCGCCACCAGCTCGGCCCCGGCTTTTTCCCACGCCGGACGACCCGCAACAAAGTTGTCTTCAATCACCCACTGGCGGAACGGCTCGCAGGCCACACCCGCCGGATCGCGCACGCCGGTAATCTCTTCGATTTTGTTCAGCGTATCGGCAGTCACGGCAGGCACAATACGGTCGACCATGGTTGACGGGAAAGTGACGTTGGCTTCAATCCACTCCGCCAGCTCAGCGTTGACCGCGCGGGCATAGGCGCAGGTAACGTTGCGCATGACGTGACCGTTCTCCGGCATATTGTCGCAGGACATCACGGTGAAGGCTGGCAGTCCGGCGTTTTTACGTCGCGCCAGCGCTTCCACCACCACGCCTACAGCGGAGACAGGCTGATGAGGATTCTGTAGATCGGCGGCGATCATTGGATGATCCAGCATCAGCTGCCCGGTCGCCGGGGCGTGGCAATACCCTTTTTCGGTGATGGTTAATGAGACGATCGCCACCTGCGGTTCACACAGGGCGGACAGGACCGCTTCAAGACCATCCACCTGCGCGTGCAGCGCCTTTTTCACCACGCCAACGACCCGCGCTGTCCATGCATCCGCGGACATTTCAGCAACGGTGTAGAGATTATCCTGGGCTTTCAGATCGGCTATCTGCTGCTCACCGCCGATCAGATTGACTTCGCAATAGCCCCAGTCACTGCCGTGTTCGGCGGCGAGGATATCGCTATAGACCGCCTGATGCGCGCGGTGGAAGGCACCAAACCCCAGGTGCACGATGCGTGATTGCAGGTTATCCCGGTTGTAGTGAGGAATCGTAGCTTGCGCCTGTAATAACGGATTATTCATGATAGTACTCGTTAATGTGATTAAGCGATGAATCCGGGCCGGCTTGACTCCCTGACCCGGCTTACTAACCTAACTAGAATGGTAGGTGGCATAAAAAATTCTCTGCCGTTAACCATACTGATTGTTGATACGTCGATATTGATTTACGTTAACTTTTCACCATCTGGTGTGACACCAATGCAAAGTTGTGTGACAACATTCGCTATAAACCGCAAGGTTGTGAACCACTCAACCCACGGTTGTGGCTCTCTCTTTTGGCATCACTGATGCTGGAGCCGCTTCCATCCAGAGGCTGTCATAGTCATGGCCCGTCAGATCTTCCACGATACGTCGAACATCAGGATCAACCGCCGTTTTGGCGCCGTTGGCGCGAAGGCGTTCGACCTCTTCCACGAAGATCTGGTGTGTCTGTTTATTCAGACGGAACGTCAGCGCCTGCCAGAGGGCCAGCATCAGCAGCCCGGCGGTACCGATAAACATCAGCATGGCGATCGTATGAATCGCTTCCGGCGGCTGAACCTGGCTCCCCTTCACGAAACCGCCGCTTTGCAGCAGCAAGCCGACCACAAAGGTGGCGATGGCCACAGTGGTTTTACGGGAGAAAGTCATGACGGCAGCGAACAACCCTTCCCGGCGCTGGCGGCTGACCATTTCGTCAATATCAGGAATGAACGGGAATACGTTCCACGGGGTGAACTCCAGCACACAGCGGCCCACCTGATAGAGTCCGGCGAGAATGAAGAGCGTGGCAACGGTATTCAGCGACGGGATCTGATAGACCGCCAGGAAACCAGCCAGACAGAGCATCATCAGGGCATAGGCGAAGACATAGAGCCGGGCCGGACCATATTTGATGATCCCAAGCCCTGCAATAAGCGTTACCGGCAGGCCCACGATACTCATCGACAGCAGACTTCCCGCCAGCGATGACGAGACGTTAAGGCAGTAGACGCAGAAGAAGACGAACACGGTGTTATAGACATCTTTGCCGGTAAACGACAGGAGATAAATCGCCAGATGCTTTCTGAAGGCGCGGATTTTCAGCGTCGAGGCGTAGGATTTAAACAGGTCGATAATGGCGCGCAGTTTATCAGACAGGCTGCCAGGCATAGCTGACTTTTCCAGTTCCGCCTGCATCTGCGGGGTGAGCTCCCGCTCCCATGTTA
Source organism: Leclercia sp. LSNIH8 (assembly GCF_002920195.1). Lineage (NCBI taxonomy): Bacteria > Pseudomonadati > Pseudomonadota > Gammaproteobacteria > Enterobacterales > Enterobacteriaceae > Leclercia > Leclercia sp. LSNIH8. The sequence goes on from NZ_PQJY01000003.1 coordinate 438,492, forward strand.
CTTTCCATGAGATAAAGACGCAGAACATAAACAGCACGGCGAAAATCACACCATTAATCAGATAGGCGCTGGTGTTCTGCTCGCCAAAATAGCCAATCAGCAGTCCAGGAATAAAGGTCGCCAGAAAGGTGCCGGACGCCGACATAAACATCCGGCAGGTTGAGAGTTTGGTGCGGCCATTAAACTCTTTGGTCATTTCGGAAGGCAAAGTTTCCCAGGGGATGAGGACCATCGCGGCGATGATCTCAAAGGCGAGATAGACCGCCAGATAAAAGGCGTAACTCATGCCATCGAGCCACAGTAAGGCATAGACCAGCATCAACGGCGCGCCAATCAGCAGGAAAAAACGCCGACGGCCAAATTTCTTGCCAAAATAGTTTTTATAAAAGTGGTCCGTTAAGCTGCCCATAAATAAACTGACCACCGCATCAACAATACGGGCAATGGCGACGATCGAGGCCGCTTCAATCGGCGATAAGCCAACAAAGGTGGTGTAGAAAAATAACAGCCATGCGCCAATTACGGTAAACGCGCCGCCACCCATAATATCGGTCAGGCCATATCCAATACTCACCGGAATGGTGACGTTTTTCTTTGCACGAGACATACAGTTTCCTTACCTGAAAAAAAACCAGTTAATTCCCGATGCTTCTGTGAAGTTTTTATTTATTAGCGTTGATTATCGAGAGGCATAAAAAAAGACTCCCCTGCGTTTACAGAGGAGTCATCAGTTATTACGAGATGGCGCGATGTTTACCGTGAATCTTTAGCGCGGCAGCTTTATCGTCTGCAGCATCTTCCAGCGTGCTCAGATCGCGGTCACATACCTCTGGCATCAGCAGGGCTGAGATCAGGCCGATGAAGGAGTAAACCACCACCATCGCCACGATTGGCCACCAGGAGCCGGTCATGTTGCAGAAGATCCCTGCCAGTACCGGACCAAAACCAACCGCAATCAGACCACCCGCCTCTTTTGAAATTGCCATCCGGGTGAAACGGTTACGGGAACCAAACATCTCGGCCATGGTGATGTTTTCCAGGGCGAACAGTCCCAGCACCGCGAAGTTATGGATAACAATAATCGAAGTCATGATCACGCCAGGGCTGTACGACTTGTCGACAATAATCGACAGCATCGGGTAGGCCAGAATAATGGCGGAAAGGCTCAGCAGAATGTAAGGCAGACGACGACCATATTTATCGGACAACCAGCCCAACAGCGGGATAGTAATAAAGCCGAGAATAGAGCTGATCATCAGGGCGTCGGTCGGAATGGCCTTATCAAACAGCAGCGTCTGGACCAGATACCCGGCGAGGAACGTCTGGATCAGGCCGGAGTTACCCGCCTGGCCGAAGCGCAGACCGGTCGCCAGCCAGAAGGATTTGCTTTTCAGCATCCCACCCAGGGTATTTTCTTCAACCGCAGCCTGAACAGGCGCATCGTCGGTATTAACCTGCTCAAATACCGGGCTCTCCTTGAGGTTCATACGCAGCCAGATGGCAAAGATCATCACCACCACGCTTGCCAGGAACGGCACGCGCCATCCCCAGGCCAGCAGCTGTTCGCGGTCGAGGGCAAAGAACATCACTGCCCAGATCGCCGTGGCGCTCAGGGTGCCGCAGTTAGTGCCCATCGCCACCAGTGAAGAGATGATGCCGCGTTTCCCTTTCGGCGCATATTCCGCCAGCATCGTGCCCGCACCGGAGATCTCCGCCCCTGCGCCCAGCCCCTGGATAATACGCAGCGTCACCAGCAGCACCGGCGCGAAAATGCCAATTTGTGCATAGGTCGGCAGCACACCAATCAGCGTGGTGCAGATCCCCATCATGGTGATGGTGATAAACAGTACCTTCTTGCGTCCGACGCGGTCACCCATTTTGCCGAAGACAAAGGCGCCAACGATACGGGCAATATAGCCCGCCCCATAGGTACCCATCGCCAGAATCAGCGCCATCGCCGCCGACTGTTCCGGGAAGAAGATTTCGTGAAAGACTAATGCCGCGCCCAGCGAATAAAGCTGGAAGTCCATGAACTCTAACGCGGTACCCAGCCAACCGGATACGGCGGCTTTTATCAGGTCAGATGTGGATCTTTCATGTTGTAGTTGAGTCATATTGGCTATCTCGAAAGGGTAAGATGCGTACCGCTAAACCGCATTCAGTATTATTATTAAGAGAACGTCAGTAATACCTTGCAGCACTGCCGCTGGTCTTTCTCAAACAGTTCAATAGCGTCTTTAACGTCTTGATACTCAAAACGATGAGTAATCAGTTTGTCAGGGTCGATAAGCCCTTTCTCCAGCCAGTCGATGACCACCGGGAATTTATTGGCGTTCAGACGTGACGAGAAAATGGAAAGCTCTTTACCGGTGATCCCCTGCTGCGCAACCTGGCTCGGTTCGCTGGAGAAGCCCATGAGCACAATGCGCCCGCCCGGCGAAGCCAGATTGACAGCCTCCTGCAAAATAGAAGGGTGACAGGCCGCATCAATAATCAGCGTCGGTTTGACGCCCTTCTCTTCCAGCACCGCCTGCAGAGACTGATTGCCATTGTTGATGACCCAGTCCGCCCCGCTGCGCTGGGCCATCGCCAGACGCTCGTCGATGCGATCGACCACAATGACCTGTTTCACCTTGTAGACGCCCTTCAGCGCCTGGACGGTGACCAGCCCCATCGGGCCAGCGCCGTAAATGAGCGCCACATCCTGCTCTGTCGGGCTGGCGTGGCCGGTGACGTTGGCCGCGATGGTGAATGGCTCAACCATCACCGCATGTTCATCGCTGACGGCATCCGGAATGACCCAGGCATTTTTAGCGGGTACCACGGCGTATTCGCTGAAGCCGCCGTCGCGATGCACACCCAGCACCACCAGCGAGGTGCAGACGTTCGGTTTGCCGACCGAGCACGGGTAGCAGTGGCCGCAGCTGATCACCGGGTCAACCGAGACGCGCTGGCCCAGGCGTGCGGTGTCGACGCCCTCACCGACGGCATCAATGACGCCAAAGAACTCATGGCCGATCACACGGGGATATTTGGCGAACGGGTTGTGGCCGCGATAAATATGGCTGTCGGAACCGCAGATACCGGCCAGCTTCACTTTGACGCGCACTTCGCCTGGTGCAGGCGCGGGTAGCGAACGCTCTTCGATCACCAGCGAATTCGGTTGTTGAATAACGATACTTTTCATTTTTTGCTCCTTTACCAGTTCCACAGCGTGCCGTCTTCGAGACGTGCAACAGGCAGGTAAGCGGGATCGTAGGGATATTTCGCCGCCAGTTTTTCATCAAACTCGATGCCCAGGCCCGGCTTATCGCCCGGATGCATGTAGCCATCTTCAAAGGTCCAGTTGATGTTGAAGACCTCCAGCATCTGCTCGGAATAGCCCATGTACTCCTGTACACCAAAGTTTGGTACCCACAGGTCAAAGTGCAGCGCAGCCGCGTGGCAAACCGGCGACAGATCCGACGGGCCGTGTGAGCCGGTGCGTACCTGGTAGAGAGAGGCGAAATCGGCGATCCGACGCATTCCGGTAATGCCGCCCGCGTGGGTGATGGTGGTGCGGATGTAGTCGATCAGCTGCTCTTCGATCAGCTGTTTGCAATCCCAGATGCTGTTGAACACCTCGCCCACCGCAATCGGGGTGACGGTGTGCTGACGGATCAGGCGGAAGCACTCCTGGTTCTCTGCCGGGGTCGGGTCTTCCATCCAGAACATGCGGTACTGCTCAATGCTCTTACCGAAACGCGCGGCTTCGATCGGCGTCAGGCGGTGGTGCATGTCGTGCAGCAGGTGTTCATTGAAACCAAATTTGTTACGCACGGCGTCAAACAGTTTTGGCGTAAAATCGAGGTATTTTTCCGTTGACCAGAGCTGCTCTTCCGGCCAGTTGCCTTTGGTGGCAGGCTCATAGGCCAGCCCTTTTCCTTTAGACATGCCGTAGGTGGTTTTCATTCCCGGCACACCGCACTGTACGCGGATGGCCTTGAATCCCATCTCTTTATGGCGGGCGTAATCTTCCAGCACATCGTCAATGGTGTGACCGGTGGTGTGGCAGTAGACCATCACCCCTTCACGGGAGGCGCCACCCAGCAGCTGGTACAGCGGCATGTTGGCGGCTTTGGCTTTGATGTCCCACAACGCCATATCGATAGCGGAAATCGCCGACATGGTGACCGGACCGCGACGCCAGTAGGCGCCTTTATAGAAGAACTGCCAGATATCTTCGATACGGTGGGCATCACGGCCAATCAGCTGCGGGCAGAGATGATCTTTCAGGTATGACGCGACGGAAAGCTCGCGGCCATTAAGGGTGGCGTCACCCAGGCCGACAATTCCCTCGTCGGTAGTGATTTTCAGCGTGACAAAGTTACGCCCTGGACAGGTGACAAATACTTCAGCCCCTACAATCTTCATTTTCCGGTTCCTTACATCTTTTACTGTGATGCCGGAAATCTACGCAATTACCCTACTACCATACAAGTATGAAGTTTAAAAAACCTTCGCTGGATCACAGATTGGGCGCTCAGGCGCGCCCCCAGCCTGCCACGATAATCAGCATGCCGCACAGCGCCACCAGTGCTCCGGCCCAGTCGTAGAGGCTTAGCTTCACGCCATCGACCACCCGCAACCACAACAGCGCCGTGCAGACGTAGACCCCACCATAAGCGGCATAGACGCGCCCGCTTGCCGCGGGATGTAGCGTGAGCAGCCAGACAAACAGCGCCAGTGCTACGCCCGCGGGAATCAACAGCAGTATAGAAGCGCCTTTTTTCAGCCAGAGCCAGGGCAGAAAACAGCCGAGAATTTCGCACAGGGCGGTGGCAAAAAAGAGCAAAGTTGTTTTAAACATATTTAACGTTGTCTGATGTGTGATGAGGTATCATACCTGAATGTGAAAGGAACCCTTCCACACGCCTGATGTGGGTATGCCCTCAAAATGGACTGATGTAACAACTCCGGTGGAATTATCGAATGTTCACCGTCTACAAGGAAATCGCTATGCGTAAAATGAGCACACGCCTCTGCCTGGCTGCCCTGCTGGCTGCTGTTTTCATCGCGCCAGTATCCGCCAACACCAGCAAACTGATTATTGAATCTGGCGACAGCGCCCAGAGCCGTCAAAATGCCGCCATGGATAAAGAGCAGTGGAACGATACCCGCAGCCTGCGCCATAAGGTGAACAGCCGCGTGGAAAAAGAGTGGGATAAAGAAGATGTGGCTTTTGACGCCCGGGATAAGTGCCAGCAGAGCGCCAATGTGAACGCCTACTGGGAGCCCAACACCCTGCGCTGCCTTGACCGCCGCACTGGCCGTGCCCTGGCCCCCTGATTGTTCCCTTAAGCACCGTGCAGGCTCTTGCGCGGTGCTTAGTAGTACTCAATCGTGTTTTTGATGGTGTACTTGCGCGACACCGCCGGCTTCACGCTCTCATCGGTAACCACCAGCTCGCACGCCACCGGATTGTCGTGGCGATCGTAATCGCAGGTCTGCTTCACCTTACCCAGCCGCTTATCGTTTAGCTGACTGACCGAGGTGTAGTCCAGTTTCTTGCGCTTGTCCGCCGCCGGTGTGGCCGTAATGGAGAGCTGTTGCTCCCCGGAGACGGTGGTTTTACCGAGTGGATAACCATCTGCATCGTAGCGATAGTTCACTTCCATATCTTTGCCGTGAGCGCTGACGATAAAACCGTTGTCATCGGTATCCCATGAAATCCCCGATGCGGGCAGTTCCGCCAGCTGGCATTTTCCCTGTAGCCGCAGCTTTTTCTGCTGGGTTTGCGCATCCAGATAGTAGTTGGCGTCCAGCACCAGGGCGATGCCGGTGTTCGCCTCCAGATCGTGCAGCTCCAGGCTGTCGAAGCAGCCCTCCGTAGAGAGCGTGCCGCTGACGCGCTTGGCCACTTCCCCCTTATCATTGAACAGCGTCTGGCTGAAATCTTTCACCGGCCCGCGCAGGGGATCAAAATCAAATTCGTTAGAAAAACTGGCCATCTCTGGCGTAAACGACAGCGGCGCGGCGGAGTTATCACACCCCGTCAACAGTGCCGCCAGGACAAACATAAGCGCGTGTTTATTCACATGACCTACCAATAGCAGAAGAGGATCCCGGGCAGTGTAGCAAATACAAACGTTTACACTATCCCTGCTACTATTATAGTCACACACAGTCGTAAGGAGGCAGATATGAAACGGTTACCCTGGATTACTGCACTTTTGCTGGCGGGCATTGCCCCGGCCGCGCTGGCGGCACCCGATAATTGCGAGCGCATCAAAAGCGATATTCAGCAGCGGATCATCAATAACGGCGTGCCGGAGAGCGGCTTTATGCTGAACATCGTGCCGAACGATCAGGCCGACAAACCTGACGCCGAAGTGGTAGGCCACTGCGCCAATGACACTCTTAAAATCCTCTATACCCGCACCAGCAGCGGCAACTATCCGGTAAGCGGAGGTGGCAATCAGGCCCCGGCACCTCGCGAGCCGCAGTGAATATTCCCCCCGTTAGCGCGGGGGAATTTCGTTTGTTTTGATATACATTAATACCACCCCCTACTTAATGGGTAACACTCCCCTCCATTAGCCCGATCGTCATCACGGCTGAAATCAGTTTTCAAACGACGAACGTAATGGAGTGAGTCATGTCAGATAGTGAGCATAGCGGCGGGATCAGCCGCCGTACCCTCGTCAAATCGACCGCCATCGGATCCCTTGCGCTTGCCGCGGGCGGCCTGTCATTACCCTTTGGTTTACGTCCCGCAGCCGCGGCAGTGCAGCAGGCACGCGCAGATAAAGTGGTCTGGGGCGCCTGTTCGGTCAACTGCGGCAGCCGTTGCGCGCTGCGGCTGCACGTGCGTGACGATGAAGTGTACTGGGTTGAAACAGACAACACCGGCGACGACACCTATGGCAACCATCAGGTGCGCGCCTGCCTGCGCGGACGCTCGATTCGTCGACGCATCAACCATCCCGATCGTCTGAACTATCCCATGAAACGCGTGGGCAAACGCGGTGAAGGGAAGTTTGAACGCATCTCCTGGGATGAAGCCCTGGATCTGCTCACCACCAGCCTGCGTAACGTGGTGGGTAAATACGGCAACGAAGCGGTCTACATTAATTACTCTTCCGGTATTGTTGGCGGTAACATTACCCGCTCATCACCTTACGCCTCGCTTGTGGCCCGATTGATGAACTGCTACGGCGGCTTTTTGAGCCATTACGGGACTTACAGCACCGCGCAGATTGCCTGCGCGATGCCCTACACCTACGGCAGCAACGAGGGCAACAGCACCTCGGATATCGAAAACAGCAAGCTGGTGGTGATGTTTGGTAATAACCCGGCGGAAACGCGCATGAGCGGCGGCGGGATCACCTATTACCTTGAACAGGCGCGCGAACGCTCGAATGCGCGCATGATCGTCATCGATCCTCGTTACACCGACACCGCCGCCGGGCGTGAAGATGAGTGGATCCCGATTCGACCGGGAACGGATGCCGCGCTGGTGGCGGGCATCGCCTGGGTACTGATTAACGAAAACCTCGTCGACCAGCCCTTCCTCGATAAATATTGCGTCGGTTACGACGAAACCACCCTGCCGGAAGGCGCGCCCGCGAATGGTCATTACAAGGCTTATATTCTGGGCCAGGGTGATGATGCCACCGCCAAAACCCCGGAGTGGGCCTCGCGCATCACCGGCATTCCCGCCGATCGCATCATTAAGCTGGCCCGGGAAATTGGCACCGCGAAACCGGCCTACATCTGCCAGGGCTGGGGGCCGCAGCGCCAGGCCAACGGCGAGCTCACCTCCCGCGCCATCGCCATGCTCCCTATCCTGACCGGCAACGTTGGTATTAATGGCGGCAACAGCGGCGCGCGTGAATCCACTTACACCATCACCATTGAGCGGATGCCGCTGCCGGAGAACCCAGTCAAAACCCAGATATCCTGCTTTAGCTGGACCGACGCCATCGCCCGCGGGCCGGAGATGACCGCCACCCGCGACGGGGTGCGCGGCAAGGATAAGCTCGACGTGCCGATCAAGTTCATCTGGAACTATGCCGGTAACACCCTCATTAACCAGCATTCGGACATCAATAAAACCCACGACATTTTGCAGGACGAAAGTAAATGCGAAATGATTGTGGTGATTGACAATTTTATGACCTCTTCGGCGAAATATGCCGATCTGCTGCTGCCGGATCTGATGACCGTCGAGCAGGAGGACATCATTCCCAACGACTATGCCGGGAACATGGGTTATCTCATCTTCCTCCAGCCGGTGACCGCGCCAAAATTCGAACGCAAGCCCATCTACTGGATCATGAGCGAGGTGGCGAAGCGCCTCGGCCCGAACGTTTATCAGCGCTTTACCGAAGGCCGGACCCAGGCCGAATGGTTGCAGTACCTCTACGCGAAGATGGTGGCGAAAGATCCACAGCTTCCCTCTTACGAGGAATTAAAAGCGATGGGCATCTACAAGCGTAAAGATCCGAACGGGCATTTCGTCGCCTACAAAAAATTCCGCGACGATCCGGTCGCTAATCCGCTTAAAACGCCGTCAGGCAAAATCGAGATCTACTCCAGCAGGCTGGCCGATATTGCCCGCACCTGGCAGCTGGAGAAGGATGAAACCATCAGCCCGCTGCCGGTCTACGCCTCCACCTTCGAAGGCTGGGACGATCCGGACCGCAGCCAGTTTCCGCTGCAGCTTTTTGGCTTCCACTTCAAGGCCCGCACCCACTCCAGCTATGGCAACGTCGATGTGCTACAGGCCGCCTGCCGTCAGGAGGTGTGGCTCAATCCGGTAGACGCTGCATCGCGCGGGATCAAGAACGGCGACATGGTGCGGGTTTATAATGCCCGCGGTGAGTTGCGCATTCCGGCGAAAGTGACGCCGCGCATTATGCCGGGCGTCAGCGCGATGGGCCAGGGAGCCTGGCACGATGCCAACATGACCGGGGATCGCATTGACCACGGCTCCTGCATCAACACGCTGACAACCCATCGCCCATCCCCCCTGGCGAAGGGCAATCCGCAGCACACCAATCTGGTGCAAATTGAAAAGGCGTAGCCAATTAATGTTTCAGCGCGGGGCAACCCGCGCAAATGAAGGATGAAGTCATGAGAGAGTCGTTTGCCTTTACTGCCCGTGTGTTGGGCGCGCTGTTTTACTACGCTCCGGATAGCCCCGAAGCCGCGCCGCTGGTCACGGCCTTAACCCACAACGACTGGCAGCAGGACTGGCCGCTGGATGAGTCCCTGTTGGCCCCCATTGCCGACGAGCTTCGCCAGCCTGCCGATGAACCCTTGCGTACCGCCTGGCAGCGGCTGTTTCTGGGCCCGTGGGCGCTGCCCGCGCCGCCGTGGGGCTCGGTCTGGCTGGATCGCGAGAGCGTACTGTTCGGGGATTCCACTCTGGCGCTGCGCCAGTGGATGCGGGAAAACGGTATTGTGTTTGAGATGGCGAACAACGAGCCGGAAGATCACATTGGCACCCTGTTGCTGATGGCGGCATGGCTGGCAGAAACGGGCCGGGATGCAGAGCGCGACCAGCTACTGGCCTGGCATCTGCTGCCCTGGAGCACGCGCTTTCTTTCGGTGTTTGTCGAAAACGCAGGCCACCCGTTCTACCGCGCGCTGGGCAAACTGGCACAGCTGACGCTGGCAGAGTGGCAATCCGGCTTGCTGACCCCGGTCGCCGAAAAGCCGCTCTACCGTTAACCCTCTCCTGGCTTACTTCTGATGAGTAAGCCAGGATCTCCAGCCGCCGAAAGCGGTAATATCCTGTGCTCCCTGCAGGCCGTACTCCTCACAGATAAACCCGGTTAACCAGCGCCCGTCCTCCAGCTCTACTTTCCCCAGTCCCAGTGGCGCCGGAATGCCCGCCAGAAACGATCCCACCTCGGCGTGGGGCAGATCCCACACTTCCACAGCAATTGCTGCCCCCTGTTCGCGGTCGCGCACCATGCCGGGCCGTTTCCCGTCGCCGAGGGCAAACAGGCGATAATGCGGCGCGCTGCGGGTGGTTTCGCGCAAGGTTCCCCCGCGCTGGCGAAGCTGGTAATTCAGCGCCAGCCCGTCCAGATGTGCCCCGCAAACCACCACCGGCAGGCGATCGTGGCTGGCCGTGGTCAGGGGTGCCGTCGCCTGTAACGCACGATCGCCGGGTAGCGGCAGATTCTGGTGACGTTGTAACGCCCCGGCAAGGCTCAACAGATACTGGTCGGTACAGGCCCGGCCAAACAGCGTCACGCCTGACGGCAGGCCATTCGCCATGAACCCGGCAGGCACCGCCACGGCGGCATAATCCAGCAGATTCATAAAGTTGGTATAAACCCCCAGCTCGGAATTGCGCTTTACCGGCTCCTCCGCCAGCTCGGCCAGCGTCACCGGGCGTGGATAGGTGGGCGTGAGCACGCAGTCAAGGGTCGCCATGACCTCATCGCACAGGCGTTTAAAATGCTGAAGCTGATACTGCGCGTCAAAGGCCGCGACCGCATCGGTACCGGGCGCTTTGCTTAGCACATCGCGGATCACCGGCAGTACTGCATCCGGTTGCTGCTCAATCAGTTTCCCCGCCACGTGATAGCGCTCCGCCACCCACGGGCCTTTATAAAGCAGCGTCGCTGCCGCCAGAAACGGCGAAAAGTCGATGGTCACCGGCACGCCGCCGAGGGCGATCAACCGCGCTTTTGCGGCGTGATAGAGCGCTTCGCTCTCGGTGCAACCAAGGAATTCCAGCCGATCCGGTACGCCGAAGCGGAACCCGGCCTCAGGCAGACCAAATGCCTGGGCGCCGTTCCAGGCTGGATTGGCGCGGCTGTAGTCGTCGCGCGGATCTTTCACCGCCGTCAGCGCCAGCAGCTGGCTTGCCTCTTCCGCCGTGGCGGTAAAGAAGGTCACGCAGTCCAGGGTGCGGCAGGCAGGCACTACCCCGGCAGTGGAGATTAACCCTTTGGTGGCCTTAAGCCCGACCAGGTTGTTGAGCGATGCCGGAACGCGCCCGCTCCCGGCGGTGTCGGTGCCGAGGGCAAAACTCGCCAGCCCCAGCGCCACTGCCAGCGACGACCCCGCGCTGGAGCCCCCGGATGGATAATCCGCATTGACGCTGTTACGACAGGCACCATACGGCGAGCGGGTGCCGTTTAAGCCGGTGGCGAACTGGTCGAGATTGGTTTTCCCCAGCGGGATTGCCCCCAGAGCGATCAGCTGGCCGACGATAGTGGCATCCTGCTCAGCCCGGTATGCAAACGCCGGGCAGGCTGCGGTGGTGACGATGCCCGCCAGATCGATATTGTCTTTAATGGCAAACGGCACGCCGTAGAGGGGCAGCGTCTGCGGAGAGTGGCCCTCAAGCGCCGACAGATACGGCTCCAGCTCCTCGGATGTGAGCAGATAAATAAAGGCGTTGAACTCAGGGTTTAGCGCCAGCGCCCGCTCGCGCAGGGTGTTAATCACCTCCCGCGGGATGAGGCGGCCTTCGCGGTAGGCCTGCGTCAGTACATCGAGACGTAAATCAAAGGGATGCTTCATACTGTTTTCTCCAGGACCACCACACACTGACCCGCCCGTACCGGGGAGCCCGGCTGAACGCGCACCTGACTGACAATCCCGTCCTGGGTGGCAAGGAGCGGGATCTCCATCTTCATCGACTCCAGCACCACCAGCACATCCCCCTCGCGGACCGCTTTGCCCACCTCCACGCTCACCTGCCACAGGTTGCCGGAAACCGGGCTGTCGATGCCCGCCTGACCCGGCTGCAGCGGGGCATCATCGCCCTCATCCGCCAGCACATCGCTGCTGTCGAAATGCGCCTGGCCGTTGGCAATCCAGCGCTCGCGCTCGGCGTTAAAGGCTTCCTGCTGATGGGCGCGAAACGCGTTAATTTTCTGCGCTTCGTCAGCGAGAAACTGCTGATACTCCGCCAGCTTCAGGCTGGTGTGCTCAATGCGCAACGGGTAACGCCCCAGCGGGAAATCGCGGCGAATAGTGAGCAGCTCCTCAGCAGAGACCGGATAGAAGCGAATCTGGTCGAAGAAGCGCAGCAGCCAGGGCTTGCCGCCGAAATCCTCTACGGCGTGATAACGGCTCCACATCTGCAAGGTGCGCCCGACAAACTGATACCCGCCCGGCCCCTCCATGCCATAGACGCAGAGATAGGCTCCGCCGATCCCCACCGAGTTTTCCGCCGTCCAGGTGCGGGCCGGGTTGTACTTGGTGGTGACCAGACGATGACGCGGATCCAACGGCGTCGCCACCGGGGCGCCGAGATAGACATCCCCCAGCCCCATCACCAGATAGCTGGCGTCGAATACCGTTTTATAGACTTCATCGACGTTCGCCAGATCGTTAATGCGGCGGATAAACTCGAGGTTGCTCGGACACCAGGGCGCATCCCGGCGCACGGTGGTCATGTATTTGTCGATGGCTTTCTGGCAGGCCGGATCGTCCCAGGAGAGCGGCAGCCAGACGACGCGCGACGGCACCTCAAGCGCATCTTGTTCACACACCGCCTGCCACAGCCCAGACACGGTATCCAGCAGGCTCGCCAGGCTCAGCGCCTCCGGCTGGTAGTGTATTTGCAGGGAGCGGATGCCTGGCGTCAGGTCGATAACCCCATCCAGCGCCCGCGCCTCCAGGGCCTGCATCAGGGCGTGGGCGCGAAAACGCAGGACTAGATCCAGCTCCGGATCGCCAATCTCCAGCAGCAGGTGTGTATCGCCGGAGAGCCGCGCCACCAGCCGTTTATCAGCCTGCCCCTGCTCCAGCACCACCGGCGAGGCGGGTTCGGTCGGCTGCCACGCCACGTCCAGCGGATACAGGCTGGCGATCTGGGCGGCCTGTGCCTGGGCAAGCTGCCGGGCGGTGGCGATATCCACGGGAACAAAGCGCACCTTATCCCCCGCTTTCAGCTGCCCCACCGCGTGCAGATCGGCTTCGATGATGGTGACCGGGCAGACAAACCCGCCCAGGCTCGGGCCATCCGGACCAAGGATCACCGGCATATCCCCGGTAAAGTCCACCGCGCCGATAGCATAGGGATTGTCGTGGATGTTCGACGGATGCAGTCCCGCCTCGCCGCCGCTCTCGCGCACCCACTCAGGCTTAGGCCCGATCAGGCGCACCCCGGTGCGGCTGGAGTTGAAGTGCACTTCCCAGTCGGTGGCGAAGAAGGTGGTCATGTAACCCGGGGTGAAATACTCCGGCGCGCCGTGCGGGCCGTAGATCACCCGCAGCGTACGCACAGGCTCAAGCGTGGTGCAGAGCGCCGGGGGAAGCGTCTGCGCCGGGCATGGGGCGGTTAAGGGCGAAATGTGCAGCACGTCACCGGTACGCAGCGCGCGCCCGGCGTGGCCGCCAAACTGTCCCAGGGTAAAGGTGCTTTTACTGCCGAGATAGTCCGGCACGTTAAATCCACCGCGCAGGCAGAGATAGCTGCGCACGCCATCGCCGCAAATATCCCCCATCCGCAGCGTCATGCCGCTCTGCACCTCGTAGACCCGGTTGGTCTCAAGGGGTTCGCCATCCAGAATAAGGGCGATCTCCGCCCCGGTCACCGCCAGCTGGGCATCGCAGTTGAACTTCAGCGTCGGGCCGCTGAGGGTGATCTCCAGCCCGGCGGCCCCTTCGTCGTTGCCGAGCAGCCGGTTGCCAAGACGCAGCGCGCGACTGTCCATCGGTCCTGATGGCGGTACCCCTACCGCCCAGTAGCCGGTACGCCCCGGATAGTCCTGCACCGTGGTTTGCGTCCCGGCGCTGAGTACCTCAAGCGTGGCGGCGTGATAGTCCAGCCCTTCCAGGCAGCGGGTCCAGGGCTCGCCGCAGGCGAACGGTGTGAAGGTTAAAATCTGCTGCAGGTAGCTACGGTTGGTTTCCACCCCATACAGACGCGTCTCACCCAGCGCCGCGTGGAGAGTCTGAATCGCCGCCTCGCGTGTTGGCTGCCAGGCGATAATTTTTGCCAGCATCGGGTCAAAAAAGGGCGGGACTTCGCAGCCCGATTCCACCCAGCTGTCGATGCGCAGCGTGCGGCGGTTATCTTCCGGAAAAACCACCTCGGTAAGCAGGCCGGGCGATGGCTGGAACTGACGGCCCGGATCTTCGGCATAAATCCGCGCCTGGATGGCATGGCCCGCCGGGGTCAGGCTGTCGCGCAGGGCCGCCAGCGGAGGCAGAATTCCTGCCGCCAGTTCAATCATCCAGCGCACCAGATCCACACCCCACACCTGCTCGGTGACGCCATGCTCCACCTGCAGCCGGGTATTCACTTCAAGGAAGTAGAACCGGGCGGCGTCGCTGTCGTAGACGAACTCCACCGTGCCCGCGCTGCGGTAGTTAACCGCTTTGCCCAGCTTAATCGCCGCCTCACACAGCGCATCCGCCATGCCCTCTGGCAGGTTGGGCGCCGGGGTCTCCTCCAGCACCTTCTGGTTACGCCGTTGCACCGAGCAGTCGCGCACGCCGAGGGCGATCACCTGCCCCTTGCCGTCGCCGAAGAGCTGCACTTCCAGATGACGCGCCCGCTCAATGTATTTCTCGATAAAGACGCCTGCATCGCTGAAGTTGTTTTTCCCCAGCCTCACCACCGCGTCGAAGGCTTCGAAGAGTTCCGCCGGGGTATAGCAGACACGCATGCCGATCCCGCCCCCGCCTGCGGTGCTTTTCAGCATCACCGGGTAGCCGACCTGCTCCGCTGCCTCCAGCGCCGCGTTCACATCCGCCAGCAGTCCGGTGCCTTCCAGCATCGGTACGCCGTGTTCTTTCGCCAGGGCGCGGGCAGTATGTTTCAGACCAAAGAGGCGCAGCTGCTCCGGTGTAGGGCCGACAAAAGCAATGCCCGCGGCTTCGCAGGCCTCGGCAAAGGCCGCGTTCTCGGAAAGAAAACCGTAACCCGGATGGATCGCCTGAGCACCGGTCGCTTTCGCCGCGGCGATGATTTTTTCGCTCACCAGATAGGTATTGGCCGCCGGGCCGTCGCCCAGGCTCAGGGCTTCGTCGGCTTCGCGGATATGCAGGCTGCTGATATCCGCCTCGGAATAGACCGCCACGCCGCCGATGTTCATGGCGCGCAGCGTGCGCAGGATGCGGCAGGCAATCGCCCCGCGGTTGGCAATCAGGAGTTTCGTCAACATAGTTCAGACTCAATGGTGGCGGGTCGTCCCGCCGGAAACTGGCTCACCACATGGTCGTCCACGGGGAAAAAAGCGTTACGGCAGGATCCGGCCGGCGCGCACTGCAAACAGGCGGTAGAGCATCTGGCGCAGACGCTGCCAGCGGTTCGGCGTCAGTTCCATATCAGCACCTCCGCCGGCGTCGGGTTCCAGCCGTTGCAGGGATTATTCAGCTGCGGGCAGTTGGAGATCAGCACGATAACGTTGCAGTCGGCACGCAGCTCGACGTATTTGCCCGGAGCGGAGATGCCGTCGGCAAAGGTCAGCCCGCCCTCGGGAGTCACCGGCACGTTCATAAAGAAGTTGATGTTGGCCCCGATATCGCGCTTTTGCAGGCGACCATCGTGCAGACAGGCGCAGAGGAAGTTGTCCCGGCAGCTGTGCATATGGCGTTTGTCGAGGGCATAGCGGACGGTGTTGCTCTCCTGGGCGCAGGCCCCGCCGAGCGTGTCGTGCCGCCCGCAGGTATCGGCCACGATGGTCAGCAGCGGGTTGCCAAGGTTGGAGTAAAGTACGCTTCCGCTGGTCAGATATGCGTTGTTCTGCCGACGCAGCGTGCGCTGAGCGTCGTAGCGCTCCCGCGGGTTATCGGCGTTGTAGAACAGGGTATCCACCGCCTGGTTGCCCTCCAGATCCAGCAGGCGCAGGGTCTGGCCTTTTTTCACTTCAAACAGGTAGGGCTCCCCCGCCGGGATCACATGGCGGAAGCTGGCGTGTTGCGCCTCTTTTACGCTGGCTACGGTCATCATCAGGCTCCTTACAGGGCGAAAAGTTGGGTGTTGGTGATGGCGCGACCGTTTTCCGGACGCGTCAGCAGCGCGTTTATCGCCGCTTCTTCATCTTCCGCCTGTCGCCAGCTCAGCTGCACCGGACGCGGAGCGTACTCTCTGGACGGATCCATCGGATGTTGCAGCGCAGTCATCACCACCAGGGTGTCCATCGGGGCGAACAGCTCCACGTAACTGCCTGGCTGTGAATGGCCGCTGTGGAAGCTGAACTGGCCGTGGTCGTCCACCGTCACTTTGCTGAAGAAGTTGACCACCATCAGCAGATCTTCGAGAATGAGATCCCATTTGCCCATCTCCACCAGCAGGTTGTCGGTGCCGTTGCGGAAGAAGCCGTTGCGCAGCTCCTGATAGCGCCCCTGGCCATATTTCTCGGTGGCTTCGGCGGCGTTGAGTACGCCGCCAAACGGGTCGTGCCAGCCGCAGGTATCGGCAATGATGCCCGCCAGCACGCGGCCCATGTCGGAGTAGAAGCAGTGCCCGGCGGTCAGGCGCGCGGTGTGCTGGCCTTTCAGGGTATCCGGCAGGCTCAGGCGCTCGCTCTTCTCATGGGCGTTGAGCATCATCAGGCTGACGTTCGCTCCGCCGTCGGGGTCGGTCATGCGCAGGATCTGCCCGCGCTTAAGCACAAAGGAGAGGTGACCGCCGCCCGGCAGGATCTCTTCACGTAAAGTCGTCGTCATAGCGTTAACCCCTTAAGGCATAAACGTTGTCGTGAGTCGTTCCGCTCAGGCTGGAGAGCCGTCTCTCGTTGAGCGGAATGTCGTAGGTAATGCGCGCCCCGTAGGCGTTCGGGGCCTGCGGATCGAGGCGCACTTTGTCGAACACCAGCAGACGGGTGCCGAGGTTGAAGCCTTCGGAGAGATCGTGGGTGACCATGAAGACCGTCATGCGGGTTTCGCCCCACAGCTGCAGCAGCAGCGCATGCATCTCTTTGCGGATGCCGGGATCCAGCGCGCCAAAGGGCTCATCCAGCAGCAGGACGCGGGGCTGCATGATAAAAGCCTGGGCGATGGCGAGGCGCTGCTGCATCCCGCCGGAGAGCTGCGCCGGGTATTTATCCAGCGCATGGCCAAGCCCCACTTTGGTCAGCATCTCCGCCGCCTGTTCCCGGGCAGCGCGTTTTTTCGCACCAAACAGCCGTCCGAGTAGCGGAGATTGCGGCAGTTCGAGGCCGATAGCGACGTTATCCAGCACGCTGAGGTGCGGAAAGACGGAGTAACGCTGGAACACCACGCCCCGGTGACTGTCCGGCTCGGCGACCAGGGTTTTACCGTCGAGGGTGATAGTGCCCCGGCTCGGTTTTTCCTGGCCGAGGAGCAGGCGCAGAAAGGTCGATTTCCCACAGCCGGACGCGCCGACCATCGAGCAGAACTCGCCCTCTTTAATCTGCAGATTCAGGCGCTCCAGCACCACGTGGTCGCCATACTCCTGCCAGATATTGTCGATGGTGATAAAACTCATGCTTTGCCTCCTTCTGCCCACGGGAAACAACGCTTGTGCAGCTGGCGCAGGGCGAGATCCATCAGCCAGGCCAGCAGCGTGATCCACAGGACGTAAGGGATAATCACATCCATGGCCATATAGCGGCGCACGAGGAAAATGCGGTATCCCAGCCCGGCAGTCGAAGAGATTGCCTCCGCCGAGATGAGGAATAACCACGCGGAACCGAGCAGCAGGCGCAGGGAGGTGAGCAGACGCGAGAGCAGCTGCGGCAGCACCACCCGCAGCACCAGCGTCCAGCTGTTGGCCCCCAGCGTCTGGGCTTTGATCAGAATTTCCGGTGGGATTTCACAGGCGCGGTGCTCCAGATCCCGGGCCAGCATCGGGGTAATGCCGATCACAATCAGCATTATTTTCGAAAGCTCATCCAGGCCGAAGACGATAAACAGCACCGGCAGAATCGCCAGAGGCGGGATCATCGACAGCACCGTCATCAGCGGCGAGAGCGAGGCGCGCCACAGGGGGAAGACCCCGGCGGTCACGCCAATGCAGAGGCCAATAAGCGACGCAATCGCCAGCCCCACCAGCAGCCGGGCCAGACTCACCAGGGTGTCGACCCAGAACAGGTACTCTCCGCTGCGCTTGTCCGGGGTGAAGGCCATCCGGGAGATCGCATCCAGCATCTGTTGCAGGCCGGGCAGCAGCTTGTCGTGTGGGTTAGCGTCCAGCCGCACCGCCGAGCCAAAAAAGTAGGCCGCCAGCAGCAGGACAAACGGCAACATCACAAGCATCAGCCGCATGCCGGAGGTGGGATGGCGATTAATCTGTCGCATGGAGACTCCGTCCGTCATCACAGCTGGCCAGCAACGGCCATTTTCACGAAGCTGTCATCAAAGCGCAGCTTTACGTTGCCCGCATCGCCCTGAGTAACGTCCCCCGGGAAACGCATGCCGATGAAATCGGCGCTCTGTGCCCCCTCACCCAGCAGCCCTTTATCAAAGGAGAACGCCGCCACGCGCTGCATGGTTTTTGCCAGATCCGGTGAGGTGACAAACGCCAGGTTCTCCTGCGGGGTGTAGAACAGGTGGGTGGTTTTCAGCTGCGCCTGATAGCCCGTCAGATCGGTGCCGGACGCTGCTGCCATCGCATTAAGAGCAGTGGCATCCTGGGCTTTCATCAGGCCCATCATTTCGTACCATGCCCCGGTAAGGGCTTTGCCCAGCGCCGGGTTATCCTTCAGGGTTTCGCTGTTAACCACCATCATGTCAATCAGCTCGCCCGGCACCTGCGAGGAGCTAAACACCTCGGTGGTTTTTGGCGTGCCTTTGATAACAGAGAGCTGCGGATTCCAGGCGACGGCGGCCTTCACGCTGTCGGTGCCGAAGGCGGAGACGATATCCGCATCCGAGGTGTTGACCACGGTGACATCTTTCTCTGCCAGCCCGGCCTTCTCCAGCCCGCGCACCAGCAGATAGTGGGAAACGGAGAGTTCCGGCAGGTAGATTTTCATCCCTTTCAGGTCATTGAGGGTCTTGCCCTCGCCCTTCATTACCACGCCATCGTTGCCTTCCGAGTAGCTGCCGAGGATCAGCGCCGTGGTATCCACCCCGCCCGCCGCCGGAATGGTCAGGGCGTCCATGTTGGTCATGGTGCAGCCGTCAAACTGGCCGGCGGTGTACTGGTTGATGGATTCGATGTAGTCGTTGAGCTGTACGACGTTGATCTTGATGCCGTATTTATCGGCCCATTTATCGATGATTTTGCTGGTGCTGATCGTGCCCCAGGGCATCCACCCGGCGTAGATGGTCCAGCAGACGTTAAACTCTTTTTTGACGGCGGCAAAGGTGGGGAGACTGACCAGCATCGCCAGCGACAATACAAGGGTGCGGAGTAATGGCGTTTTCTTCATGCTTGACCTCTGAGTGGCACAAAATTAGGGGGCAGCGCGACACCGAGGGTGCTGCTGTC
Source organism: Leclercia sp. LSNIH8 (assembly GCF_002920195.1). Lineage (NCBI taxonomy): Bacteria > Pseudomonadati > Pseudomonadota > Gammaproteobacteria > Enterobacterales > Enterobacteriaceae > Leclercia > Leclercia sp. LSNIH8. Next base: position 457,855 of record NZ_PQJY01000003.1, read on the forward strand.
TCCCGGGCTTTTGTCCCGCCGTGTAACCTCTCAGAGGTCGCCAGCTCTTGGACCAGCCATCCACATACGTGAACCGGAACCCTAGCCAGCTATTTTTCAGATTGTGTGGTGCACTGCCCTTTCACATTGATTAAAGCAAAGGGTGTGCCAGAAATTTTTTATGAGGTTTATTAACAGGTTGGCGTTTTGTAAGCCTCAGGCTTCACCGTTTTGGGGAGGGCGTACGGGGATGGTGCACTGTGGTGGTGCCCTGGAGGGCGCTGGATAGCCGCGCCCTCCGGACAATCGGGTTACTTGTTATCTTTCTTATCGGAGTCCATCATCATTTGCTCGGCTGACTTAAGGTGCTGCTCCACCACCGGGGTGTGCTCGTCGGCCAGGGCCTTCACATCGGGATCCTTGATGTTTTTGGCGTCACTTTGCAGCTTAGAGAGCACCATCTTATGATCCTTGGTGCCGGCGTTTTCCATATACATCTTGTCAAAGTCATCGCCGCTCGCTTTTTCCAGCTTATCTGCCATCGCTTTATGTTGCGCGTCCGGCTCGGTCGGCAGGGTCACACCTTTTTTCTCGGCGACCCCCTGCACTTTAGTCAGGGCATTACCGTGGTCGTCGACCATCTTCTGGGCGAAGGCTTTAACGTCGCTGCTCTGCGCCTTGCTCAGCGCGATTTTAGCGGCGGCAACCTCATTGATATTGGCCTGGGCCATATCCTTCAACGCTTTTTCGTCACCCGAGCTGAGCTTTTCGCCCGCTGCAGTCTGGTTTGTGGCGCTGCTCTGGGCGGCGCTTGTCGACTGGGCCTGCACACCGACGGTGCAGAACATCGCGGCTACTGCCGATGCGGTCAGCAGCATTTTCAGGTTATTACGTTTCTGCATAGGGTTCTCCTGATGGTCATAGGTAAGATTGATGTCAGGTCATTAACCGCGCGTCGCCTCCTGTGGAAATGACAACCGCAGTTGTCAGTATAGGGGATGATTCTCCTCCCCCTGATTTAATGGGAATATTTACCGCAGCCGGGTTTACGGGTGTATAGCTTCGATTACGCTGCTGGCTCAAGCTGCCTGGGGTCTTACTGACGGTGTACGATAAGATGCAACGTAATGCTTATGACGCTGTAATCAGCTCCATTTAACCTCCTCGAGAGAAAGTCTTAATTCGGCTGCGGTCTTTTTCCTCTTCTTCTGGCGCAGTAGTGTGCTCCTGAACCCGGCGTGACAAAACAATTCACGTTCTGTCACCTGACACTTACCGCAATGAAATCAGGAGCAAATGATGAGCCGCTTACATGCCATCACCGAAGGCGAAGCAACCGGTAAAACCGCACAGCTGTTCAGCGCTATCAAAGGCAGCATGGGTAAAGTACCGAATGCTTATCTGACCATTGGCACGCATTCCCCGGAAATACTGGGCCAGATGCTGCAACTGAACGCCACACTGCATAAGGGGAGTCTCAGTGCGCGTGAGCTGGAAGCCATTAACCTTGCGGTAAGCGAAGAGTCTGGCTGTGACTACTGCCTGGCGGCACATACGCTGATGGCAAAAAAGGCCGGATACACTGACGATCAGACGCATGAATTACGCGAAGCCCGCTTCAGCGAGGATGCGCACATTGATGCGCTGGTGAAGTTTGTTCAGTACCTGGTTTCATCCCGCGGTACCGTGGCGGCTGAGCACGTCGAGACCTTCCGTCAGGCGGGATTCAGCGAGCAGCAGGTCGTGGAAACTATCGGTGCCGTTAGCGCCATCCTTTTTACCAATATGGTTAACCGCGTGAACGACACCGTTGTCGATTTTCCCAAAGTGAGCTGAGGGTTTATAACGTCAGCGACGCAGGAGAGCGTAACCCCACGCCTCTCCTGATTTTTTACTTTTAACGGGCCCGGTGCGTGAAGCGCTGGGCCTTTTTTCGTTAACGAAGATATAGCGGGTGCGCCCCCTGCAACAGGTTTTGCCAGGCCCGGCGCGGCCTTGCTCAACAAGCAAGGCATTTTAAACCGATCGGTTTTTTATTTTCCGCAGTCTGGCTTTTTTGACGCACAGAACGCATATTAAAGCGATTGGTTTTTGCTGCAAAAACAACCGCATGGCTGGGACTATATTGAGGGCAGCGCCCTTCAACAATCCCGCCTTTGACGGCTGTTTTCTGGTTAACGCTTGCCGCGAGCCTGTCGAAGCGCTGACCCTTGTGCGCAACTTCCGCAGCGCAATTGTGGCGCAGCCAGGGCTTAACATTCCTGAAGAGGACTCCGGAGAGAACCGCGACGTGATGGCTGAGAATATCTGGTCTACCCTGGCTGAAGCCTGCCCGCTAACGATAAGCCCTCTGTCAGCGTGAAACAGAAAACCTTTCCTACTCTGGAGTCTGCATGATACGTCTTGAAGATGTGACCTTGTTCGTCCGTTCCGCCGCGCTGGGCAGTTTTTCCAGCGCCGCGCGTGAAGCCGATATTCTCCCCGGCCAGGTCAGCGCGGCGGTCAATCGCCTTGAGCGGGATCTGAATAAACGGCTGTTTGCCCGCTCAACCCGCAGCCTGCGTCTCACCGCCGAAGGGGAAGCCTGGCTACCCTATGCGCAGGAGATGCTGAATATTCTGCAGGCGGGCGCGGAGCGACTTCAGAGCGGAGAAAATGAGATCCAGGGTGAGCTAAAAATTTCCGTCCCCTCAGATCTCGGACGCAACGTTTTACTGCCGGTGATCACCGCGTTCTGCGAGAAGCATCCCGGAGTATCGCTGCGCATATTCATGTCCGATAACGTCAGCGATGTGTTTCGCGATCCGGTGGACGTAGCTATCCGCTACGGCGTTCTGGAAAACAGCAGCTACGTTGCGCTGCCTCTGGCGGAAGATAACCGGCGTGTGCTGGTCGCCTCTCCCGCCTATCTGAATAAGAAGGGCCGCCCACGACAGCTCGACGATCTGGCTCTGCATCACTGTCTGCTTTATACGCTGAACGGTCACGTTTATGACAGATGGACCTTCCCCGAAAGGGGCGGCAAACGCCAGCTGACGGTGAGCAGCCGGATGCTGTGTGACGATGCGGATCTTGCCCGTCGCTGGGCCGTGGCGGGAATGGGTATTGCCTATAAATCCTGGATCGATGTCAGCGCAGACGTGCTGGCAGGCCGGCTTGAGGTGTTGCTGCCGGATCAGCCTGGGGAGGCGGTGCCACTTAACCTTATCTGCCCTCACCGTAAACAGTTCTCGCCTGCGATACGCGAGCTACATGCGCAGCTGCGTGAAAAACTCAAAGCTGTCACGGCGCTAATGCACACTCATCCTGCTTTTTTGCCGGGTGCTCAGGATGCGCAACCCGCGGACAGCGCCTGATAAAAGGCCATTTCAGGGAAATGGCCTTACTGGGCTTATTTTGACAGCGTTGCGGTCATATCAACCTGATTGCCGCTATCGCTTGCGGTGATTTTATATTCTGCCCCCGCCTGCTGTGCCTGGCGGGCAATGTGTGCTTCCGCATCATCCAGAAACACGCAGTCAACGTCTGTGTTCATCCTGGTTTCTTCCAGAGTGACCGCAGATACGTATTGGTCAAAGGAGTATCAGGAGACAATGATGCACCGGGTAGGCTTACTGATTTCCGATCATTTTCAGGTTCTGGGATTGTCCACGCTGAGTATCTTTGAGTTTGCGAACCAGGTAGCTGGCGAACCTTTTTATGATTGTAACGTTTATTCAGAACGCGGCGGTTCTGTGAAAACCTCTTACGGCTTCGGCGTTGACAGCCAGCCAGTCGCTGCCAACATGGAGATTGACACCTGGCTGGTGGCGGGCGTGTTAACGCCCCTGGAACTGCCAGCATCACCGGGTATCGTTGAGTTTCTGCAGACGCACGCCCCCCGGGCGAGACGGGTGGCGGGGATCTGTACCGGGGCGTTCGTGCTGGGTCAGGCGGGTCTGTTATCTGATCGTCGCGCCACCACTCACTGGTTGCACGCGCAGAGTCTCAAGACCCTGCATCCCACTACCCGCGTCGAAGAGGACCGCATCTTTATCATTGACGATTATATCTGGACCTCTGCGGGGCTTACCGCCGGCCTGGATATGGCGCTGGGCATGGTTGAGAAAGACCTGGGGGCCGAGGTGGCCCGTAGCGTGGCCCATCTGCTGGTGATGCACCATCGGCGCTCCGGCGGGCAGACGCAGCACTCTGAGATGCTGATGCTCGCCCCCCGCAGCGACCGTCTGCAGTCAGCCCTGGAGTATGCGCGTAACAACCTCAGCAAACCCCTGACCATCGAGAGCATTGCGGATGCGGTCCACGTCAGCGCGCGGCAGCTCAGCCGCCTGTTCCGCACTGAAACGGGAAAATCGCCAGCCAAAGCGATTGAAGGACTGCGGCTGGAAAATGCCCGACTACTGATCGAGCAGAGCAAGCTGTCGATGGAGGTCATTGCCCGTGAATCCGGCTTTCGCGATCGCCGCCATATGCGGGAGGTCTTTATCCGGGGTTACGGCATTCCGCCTCAGTCGCTGCGCACCGGCAAAGCCTGATCGTCCTCTTTTTCTGGCTCCTCTCCCTCTCCACGCATGATGGCCGATCTCAGGCCATCATGATGTCCGAAATCACGACCTTTCTCGTCAGCCGCGCCGGCATCTGACTGCGTACTATGTATTCACCAACCCGATAACTGACAAGGTGAACAACATGACGCAGCACGCCCACCTGGTCCGCGCCACCGCCACGCCGTGCTGTGACAATGGCGCTCATCGGATTTGCTCGCGACCCACGCATTACCATTCCGTCCCTTAACGATTCTGCGAAGGAGTAAGACCATGAAACTGACCAATAACACTATCTTCATTACCGGCGGTACCTCTGGCATTGGCCGCGCGATGGCAGAAAAATTCCATCAGCTGGGTAACCAGGTGATCATCTCCGGGCGCCGGGAGGCGCTGCTGAAAGATGTCACCGCCGCCAGTCCGGGCATGGATTATGTGGTGCTGGATGTGACACGCGCCGACAGCATTCAGGCCGCCGCAGAGCAGGTGCTGAAGCGCTATCCGGCCCTGAACGTGGTCATCAATAATGCCGGTATCATGCCGTTTGACAATGCGGCAGGCGAGCTGGATGACGCCCAGGCGGTTACGCTGCTGAACACTAACATTCTGGGGCCGGTGCGCGTCAGCGCGGCGTTTATTGAGCACCTCAAACAGCAGCCGGACGCCGTATTGATCAACAACAGCTCGGTGCTGGCCTTCCTGCCGCTGGCCACCAACGCGCTCTATTCGGCGACGAAAGCCGCGATTCACTCCTACACCCTTTCCCAGCGCTTCCTGCTGCGCGACACCAGCGTGCAGGTCATCGAAATTTCTCCGCCGTGGGTGGATACGGATCTGATTTACAAAAGTGGTGACCCGCGCGCCATGCCGCTGGATGCATTCATCAGCGAGACGTTTGACAAGCTCGGTACAGACATCATTGAAGCTATCGTCGATCGCGTGCTGCCTGTGCGCGATAACCCGGGGGCAAACGAACATGCCCTGGTGAACCAGTTCAACCAGTCAGTTGCGGATAACCCAATCCCTGTTCAGTAAGCTCTGCAGGGGCCTCGCGCTCCTGTTCTTTTCCGGAGATGAATCATGAACGCTGTTATCACCGCTTCCCAGCGCCGCGCCCTGCGCGCGCTGAGCATCGCTTATTTTGTCCAGGCGACCGGTGCGCTCTCTGTCGCGGGCAGCCTGCCCGCTATTTCCGCCGCCTGGCAGCTGACCGATGCGCAGAGCGCACGCTTACTGAGTATTTTCGGCCTGACCTTTGCCCTGGCCGCCCCGCTGGTTCAGGTGATGTTTGGCCACTGGCGCCGCCGTCAGCTGGTGCTCACGGGCATCGGGCTTTTTGGCTCTGGCGCCTTCGCGTTTGCGCTGTCACCCTCCTACGATGCGCTCCTCGCCTCCCGCATACTGATGGGCGCAGGGGCAGGATTTATCGGCCCGGTGCTGGTTGCGCTGGGTTCAGAGCTGGTTCATGAAGAGCAACGCGGTCGCGCGATCGGGATGGTGCTGCTTGGGGTATCGATGGCGAGCCTCGCCGGTATTCCCCTCGCCGCGTGGATTGCCAGCCTGTGGGGAGCAAAAGCGCTTTTTGCCCTGGTGGGTGTGATAAGCCTGCTGAGCGGGCTGAATATTCTCCTGACAGTGCCGGATGAGAGCGCAGGGTCGCGCATCCGACTCACTGAAATGGTCAGCGTCCTGTCACAAGGCAAATACCTGACGGCATTCCTGGTGGTGTTTTTCATTACCTCCGGCGTTTACAGCTTTTATTCGTTCATCGCCCCGCTTATACGCGATACCTACACCGGCGGGACGCAGGCTCTCTCCGCAGCGCTTGCGGTACTGGGCATCGCTGGCGTGCTGGGCAACCTCTGGGTCACCCGAGCCGCCGCGCGCTTTACGTCTGAAAGGTTGTTGATGGCGGGCATGACGCTGCTGGTTGTAGACACCATGCTGATTGCCCTGCTGCCGAAAATGTTGGGCGTGTTGCTGGTGATGCTCGTTGTCTGGGCCTTTGCCACCGATCTGCTCTGGCCCAGCCAACAACGCAGGATCGTTGAACTGTCGTCTGTCCGGCACCGTGGTATCGCTCTGGCGCTGACCAGCGCCTTTATGTTCGGCGGCATCGGATTTGGCTCTGCGGTAGCTTCGTGGGTTTATCCCCTGGCGGGGTTTTACGGGCTGGCCGGCATATCAATCTCCTTTATTTTGCTGGCGCTGATGAGCCTGCGGCTGTCAGAAAAGCTCAGAAAACCTGTGGTAATCGCTGAGCCTTGTAAAAATGAAGCCTGAGCGCAGTATCAGCGATGCTGAGATCCCTTCCAGATAATGGCGGGGATGATTCATCACCATAGGAAGCGGTTACTGTCGTGACGACGGCGACACGCGTGGGTCAACCTCTGATATTGCCCCACTTAAGCAGGGGTTCGAGCTACGATTCACCCACAAAAACCCCATAAATATCATGCCATTATAGAAACAATTTTTAACATTACCTGTTTACATTGAAATGATTATTCATATCATCTTGATAATCACTATCACCTTTGCGGTGATGCTTTTGCGCTACGGGGCGCCCATGCCTCCGGCACGTTGAAAAATCAGGATGATCACAATAATGAAATCGCACAGTTATCGCGCGCTAAGTTCATGTTTATTCATGACATTAGCCGCCAATGCCTCTGCTGAAGTACAAAAAGATGAGACTCTGGTGGTCGCTGCCAGCCGTACAAATCACAGCATCGCCGACATGGCGCAGACCACCTGGGTTGTGGAACAGGCTGAAATTGAACAGCAGGTTCAGGGGGGTAAGGAGCTCAAAGAGGTGCTGGCGCAGTTAATTCCCGGCATGGACGTCAGCAGCCAGGGGCGCACCAACTACGGGATGAATATGCGTGGTCGATCCATGATGGTGATGGTGGACGGCGTGCGTTTAAACTCCTCGCGCAGCGACAGCCGCCAGCTGGATTCAATCGATCCGTTTAATATTTCCCGCATCGAAGTCATCTCAGGCGCCACCTCCCTCTACGGCGGCGGCAGTACCGGCGGCTTAATCAATATCGTGACCAAAAAGGGCCAACCGGAAACGGAAGTGGAGTTCCAGACCGGCCTGAAAACGGGCTTTAACAGCCATAACGATAATGACGAGAACGTCGCAGCGGCGGTCAGCGGCGGCAACGATAACGCTTCCGGGCGTCTTTCAGTGGCCTATCAGCGCTTTGGCGGCTGGTACGATGGCAATGGCGATGAGGTGATCATCGATAACACCCAGACCGGTTTGCAATACTCTGACCGTCTGGACGTGATGGGCACCGGCACGCTGAATATCGACGATCATCAGCAGCTGCAGCTCACCACCCAGTATTACAAAAGTGAATCTGACGGTAAGCACGGCCTTTATCTGGGCGAGAACTTCTCGGCAGTAACGGGCGCGGGCAACGCCTATAACAAAAACAATCTCGACTCCGACCGTATTCCCGGCACCGAACGTCACCTGATTAACCTGCAATATTCCAATACCGATTTCTGGGGCCAGGATCTGCTCGCCCAGATTTACTACCGCGATGAGAGCCTGACCTATTACCCCTTCCCTACCCTTTCCGGCGGTCGGGTCACCAGCATTGGCGCATCGCAGCAAAAAACCGATTTCTACGGCGGCAAGCTCACCATCAACAGCAAGCCGGTGGAGGCATTGACGCTGACATGGGGTGTGGATGCCGAGCATGAAACTTTCGACGCCAACCAGCAATTTTTCGACCTCAACAAAGCGGCGGCCAGCGGGGGCATGAAGCTGGATAATGCCTATAACGTAGGACGCTATCCAGGCTACAGCATCACTAACCTCGCCCCGTTCCTGCAAAGTAGCTACGACTTCTCCGCGATCACCCTGAGCGGTGGCGTGCGCTATCAGTACACGGAAAACAAGGTCGATGATTTTATTGGCTACACGCAGCAGCAGGCCATTGCCACGGGCAGAGCGACCTCCGCAGACGCCGTGCCGGGCGGGAAGACGGATTACAACAACCTGCTCTTTAACGCCGGTATTCTGGGACATCTGACCGAACGCCAGCAGCTGTGGTTTAACTTCTCCCAGGGCTTTGAGATCCCGGATCTGGCGAAATATTACGGCTCCGGCACCTATCAGCTGGTGAACGGCCATTATCGCCTGGTCAACAGCGTGAACGTGAACGACTCAAAACTCGACGGGATCAAGGTTGATGCCTACGAGCTGGGCTGGCGCTACACCGGGGATAATCTGCGTACGCAGATTGCCGGTTATTACTCTCTGTCTGACAAAACCATCAACATTAATAAAAGCGACATGACCATCAACGTTGAAGATGACGAACGTCGCATCTACGGTGTTGAAGGCCAAATCGACTATTTCTTCACTGACAGCGAGTGGAGCACCGGCACAAACTTCAACGTCATCAAATCGGAAACCCGCGTCGACGGAAAATGGGAAAAGCTGACGGTAGACAGCGCCAGCCCGTCCAAGATGAGCGCATGGGTCACCTGGGCGCCGGGCGACTGGACGTTGCGTGTGCAAAGCACCCAGACGTTCGACCTCTCTGATGAAGCCGGTAAGAAGATCGATGGCTATAACACCGTGGACTTCCTGGGCAGTTACCTTCTGCCAGTCGGTAAGCTGAGCTTCAGCGTCGAAAACCTGCTGGATGAAGATTACACCACCGCATGGGGCCAGCGCGCACCAGGCCTCTACAGCCCAACCTACGGTGCTGAAAACCTCTATACCTACAAAGGCCGTGGCCGTACATTTGGCCTGAACTACTCGGTTCTGTTCTGACAGTGGCTGCCGCCTGCAATGCGGGCGGCAGTTTTTAGCGCAACGGCCCATTTACGTTACACTCTGGATCCTGAGCAACCCACCCGCTACTGCTGAGAGGATCTGGTATGCCTGCACGGGATTTATCCAGAATGGGCGCCGCCAATGTGGCGCTAACGGTCAGTCATAGCGGCCAGGCGGTTATTGAAAAGTCTCCTGTTGGCGCGGTGGAGTTTGGTTTTTATCAGAGCGCTGCCACGTCGCTTAACGAGGCGGGCATTGCGACCCCGGCGCTCTTTTCCGCCGATGCCACCCTACGCAAATTATGCATGGAGTATATTCCTTACCCGGTTGAACAGTCTGATGTCGCCAGTGATGAGGTTCTCACGATGCTGGCACGTCTGCACCGTTATCCGGTGAATACCGCATGGCACTACCACCCGCACTCATGGTCAGAGAGGACGCTCGAAAAAGCGCTCATCCTGCTGGCGTTACCTGAGAAAAGCGCACGGCAGCTTCAGCAATTTCAGCAGCGTAGTGATGTGCTGTTTAGAGGCCACCGTCTGATTTCAGGGGACAGCAATGCGGGTAACTGGGGAAGAAGAGAAAATGGTGAGGTCGTGCTGTTCGACTGGGAACGGTTTGGAAAAGGGAGTCCTGCTATCGACCTTGCCCCACTTATAAAGGGAATGGGGACGATGCGAGCGTATACGGACCTCGCTGAACGCTACTGCACGTTAACTTATCACCATAGTGTCAATGAATTAACGAGAGAAATTGCCATCGCTAAGGCATGGATTGTCACCGAAGTCATTGTGTTACTTTACGAGCGGCAAAAGAGCGCGTTCTCCTTGTATCAAACCTGGTATCAATCACACCTCCCTGACTGGTTAGAGGACATCGCACGACGATTATGAATACAGTCATACGGGCGACCTTGACAGGCATCATTACCCCGGTGAAAATGCTGTACATTAAAACAGTATTTATAAGGGGTATGTGATGTTCGTTGAACTGGTGTACGACAAACGAAATGTTGCCGGGCTTCCGGGCGCCAGAGAGATCATCCTGGCTGAACTGACGAAGCGAGTGCATCGGATCTTTCCGGATGCCGAGGTGAAGGTTAAGCCGATGCAGGCGAACGGCCTGAATAGCGATGCCAGTAAAAGCGATCGGGAAAAGCTGAACCGTATGCTCGAAGAGATGTTTGAAGAAGCCGATATGTGGCTGGTTGCGGATTAAGCTCAGAAAGCCGCGCATAATCATAGTAGGTGCCGGAGACCGCTTCGTGCCAGAAGCCGTTACTGGCCCCTTCATTATGACCTGCCGGGGATAAACCTTTTAAGACTGAGAACGTTCAAAGACGTTTTGGCCGTGTTGCGAAGTAGACAACCGCTGCTCCGATAGCGACGATGAGCGTATCTTCAATTATACCACTTCTGGTCTGCCCAATTTCTGCTATGGCTTTTTTGCGGGCCGCAAGTGTGGCATACGCAAGTGGCACAGCGGCAGAGATAGCGATTGCTGCCCCGGTTTTTTCTTCTCCCTTGGGTGCCAACGCGGCGCCCGCAATTCCTGCACTGGCCACACGCGCTGACAAGCCCAAAAATACGGTGCGGTCCGGGGCTGACTTCATCTTGTCGCCAAACAGCTCACCTGCCCCCATCGCTAACGCGCCAAATTTGAATAACGGACGGTCCAATAGCATGAGGCTTCCCGGTGTGTCGCGCCTGGCAAGGCGTGCTGCTGCGAGGGCCGCCATCGGCGTCATAGAACGGCAGCTGGCGACAACGCCAATTAAAGCGGAATATACAAACCTGGCTATTTTCATTATTAATCTCCCGGATAAACAGAATTTTATTAATTCTTAAGTGTTATTGGGGGCAAGTCAGTCACTCTCGGCCTCACTTACTTATTTGTATGGCCACGTTATTTGAACGCTTTCAGCTGAGTGTTGACCAGGGTGCAGCTTCCTGTGCAATTTCAACTGCAATAGTCATTATAGATGAACGGCCTGATATAGCCGATTTCCAGGAGATATCAGTTCTGATTGGTTAGCTTATGTGCCAGAGCATTATGCTCAACATTGGCTGCATGCCCGGCATCGGAGAACCGTACTGAATGACTGGACAATAACCTCACAAGGTGTCGCGCTTTACTTCGCGCAAAATCGTTACTTGCCTGCGCTTTACGGTTATTGCTCGACACCGTAATAAACGTTTGGGAAGTGCTGAATAGTGTCATCAAAGGGGCGGCAAGCCCCTAAGACATCGCCTGCAATCAGTGCGTCGTAATATAGGGCTCTTTCACAAACGCAGCCAGCAACCAGACCAGATCGTGCAGCAGACCGGTCAGCCCTTTCGCGACGCTGGCAGGAAGGGTTCCGCCCATAATCGCTTGCGTCAGGTCCAGAGCATAATCCACCTGGATCGCGGTCTCCTGCCAGCAGTCCGGCACACAGGAGGTGAGTTTTTCCCCTTCGATAAGTTGGGCTATCAGGTGCGGCGGAAGGTCGGCATCACTGAGGTGTCGCAGCTGACGAAGGGTTTGCAGCAGGCGTTCACAGAGTGCAGCGCGGGTCGCGGTATCATCGGTTTCGAGCAGCACGCTCACCAGGGCGGCGCAACGATCGACGGTTACGAAAAGGTCCGCATCGGCCGGCACCGGGTGGGTAATAAGTTGCTGAATAACGCTTTCGTCAGACTGCAGATGAGTCAGGGTTGGAACAGTAGCCATCATAAAACTTCCTCTACATGTTGTTTTGTTAACCACCCGTTAGTTCCTACGCTCGGGGGGTAGCGCTGACGGAGGTAGGAATACCGCCCACATAGAAAACGGCCAGCCATACAGCTGCTCCGCCAGCGCCACCATGATTTTAAAAGGGGAATGCGCTGTGGCGACAAAACACGATCGCTTTATGCCCACGGGTTCCTACGCCCGGTTGCGGATATGCCGCAATGCAAAGACTTTACGGCCCTGATTACGTGAAGAAAAGAGTTAACCCTGAATTACACAGGGTTAATTTGGGGTTTGCGAGGCGCCTTCCAGAAATGGTTCGCCGGAGGCGCTTCGCAACCCCGGCCTGGAAATCTACATTCTCAGCGTATCGATCACCGCTCTTAAGGCGGGCGACACGTTGCGATGGGGATAATAGAGGAACAGCCCGTCCATGCGCAGGCTGTAGCGCTGCAACACCCGAATCAGCGTCCCGCGTTCTAAATCATCTGCCACCAGCTCAACCGGCACGTAAGCCAGTCCCAGGCCCAGCCGGGCGGCCTCGGCTTCCATGTAGCTGTCGGACAGAGCCCACTGCCCCTCGGGACGATGCCTGACGCTCTTACCCTCCTGAACCAGTTCCCACTGGTAAAGGCTGCCGTCGGCAAACTGGTAGGCAATGCAGGGGTGGGCCGCTAAATCCGCAGGCGTTTGCGGAAAGCCGTAGCGACGCAAATGATCGGGAGTACCGACCACCGCCATCTCCATATCGGGCGTAATGCGCACCGCGACCATCCCCTGCCCCACCTCCGGCCCAAGCCGGACCCCGGCATCGAATCGTTCGGCAATGATGTCGACGAAGCGGCTCTCATTCATCAGCTCCAGGCGGATATCGGGGTAACGCTGCTTAAATACCGCCAGCTTTGGCAACAGACATTTATCAATGGCATGCTGGCTGGCGTTAATGCGTACCGTCCCGGAAGGCGTTTCGCGGTAGTGCGCCAGTGTGGCAAGCCCGGTATCCAGAGCATCGAAGGCAGATTCTGTCGCCTGATAAAGCTGCTCCCCCGCCTGGGTCAGGGAGAGTCTGCGCGTGGTGCGCACCAGCAGTTGCACGCCCAGCCGCTCTTCCAGGTCGCGAACAGAGCGGCTAATCCCCGACTGCGCCAGCCCCAGCCGCTGGGCGGCAGCGGTAAAGCTGCCCTCTCGCGCCACCTGCATAAATAGATACAGTTCGTTGTAATTTTCCCGCTTCGCCATCATGCCCCACCAATTTATAACAATATGGTATGAATCCTAGCAGTTTTCGCCCTCTAATCAGCACTATTTCTGCTAACTATACTGGCCTCAACATCACAACACAGCCCGGTACCTCTTATGAAAACATTCACCCAAAAACTGTCAGCGGCCATGCCTGCAATGCTGCTATGCGCCTCTTTAAGTGGAGTAACAACCATGAGTTATGCAGAGACAACCAATCCGAACGCCCCGGTATCGATGGTCACCACATGGGACAAAACCTTTGCTGAAAGCAAAAAGGTCGATCACCGTAAAGTCACCTTCCAGACCCGCTACGGCATTACGCTCGTGGGCGATCTCTATCTGCCGAAAGACCGGGGCGATCGCAAGCTGGCGGCGATCGCGGTCAGCGGACCGTTCGGCGCGTTGAAAGAGCAGTCCAGCGGCCTCTATGCCCAGACCCTGGCGGAGAAGGGCTTTGTCACCCTGGCATTCGATCCCTCTTACACCGGCGAAAGTGGCGGCCAGCCGCGCAATGTCGCTTCTCCCGATATCAACACCGAAGATTTCAGTGCCGCGGTGGACTTCCTCGGACTACAAAAAGAGGTGGATCGTAACCGCATCGGTATCCTTGGCATCTGCGGCTGGGGCGGCATGGCGCTGAACGCAGCCTCCATGGACACCCGCGTGAAAGCGGTCGCCACCAGCGTAATGTACGACATGAGCCGGGCGATGGGCCACGGCGTGGGCGATGGTAAAGACCGCTACTCGGCAGCCGATCGCCATGCTGTGCTCGAGTATCTGAACGAGCAGCGCTGGAAAGACGCAGAGAGCGGCACCTTTGCCCATGCCGGACATGATATTTATGTCGAAAACGGCAAAGCGACCGCCGCTGATCGTATTCTGCCGGAAGCGTTACCTGCCGATCCGCATCCGGTACTGAAAGAGTTCTTTGATTACTACCGGGTGCCGCGTGGTTTCCACGAGCGCTCCGTAAACTCCATCGGCGCATGGACCGCGACCATGCCACTGTCGTTTATGAACATGCCGCTGTTGAGCTATGCCAAAGAGATCACCATCCCGACACTTATCGTCACTGGTGAAAAGGCCCACTCGCGCTACTTCGCTGAAGATGCCTACAAAGCCGTAGGCAGCAAGCAGAAAGAGCTGGTGGTTGTCCCGGGCGCTAACCATGTCGATCTCTACGACAATGTCGCCGGTAAGATCCCGTTTGCGCAGTTCGAGCAGTTCTTCAAAACCAGTCTGAAGTAATCCTCTCCGCCACCTGTCCCTGGCAGGTGGCGTTGTTTTCCCCCTTCGTGAAATCTGATTATGTCCACACTGAGCCAAACCACACAGAGTAACGAACGCGCGTACTGGGGCGGTATTTTTGCCATGACCCTGTGCGTATTTGTCCTGATTGCCTCGGAGTTTATGCCGGTCAGCCTGCTAACGCCCATTGCCCGCGATTTAGGCGTCACCGAGGGTCTGGCCGGCCAGGGGATTGCCATATCCGGCGCGCTGGCGGTCCTGACCAGCCTGAGCCTGACCCATATTGCCGGGAATATGAACCGTAAAACGCTTCTGCTGGGTATGACGGCGCTGATGGCGGCGTCCGGGCTGCTTATTGCCTTTGCCTCCAGCTACCTGGTTTATATGGTCGGGCGCGCCCTGATTGGGATCGCCATCGGTGGCTTCTGGTCCATGTCTGCCGCAACGGCCATCCGCCTGGTGCCGCAACATCAGGTCTCCCGTGCGCTGGCGATTTTCAACGGCGGTAATGCCCTGGCAACGGTGGTAGCCGCCCCGGTCGGCAGCTATCTCGGGGCCACCATCGGCTGGCGCGGAGCCTTCCTGTGCCTGGTTTCGGTGGCAATGATCGCATTCATCTGGCAGTGCTTTAGCCTGCCGAAGATGGAGAATGACCGGGCGGCACAGGGTACGGTATTGCGCCTTTTCCGCCAGCCTGTGGTGCGCGTGGGCCTGTTAGCCTGTGGCCTGTTCTTTATGGGACAGTTCGCGTTATTCACCTACGTGCGCCCATTCCTGGAAACCGTCACCCACGTTAGCGCCTCCGGCTTGTCGCTGATCCTGCTTACCATCGGTATCGCGGGATTTGTTGGCACGCTGATTATCGCCGCCTTTTTAAATGCGCGTTTTTACCAGACGTTAATGGCGATTCCCCTGCTGATGGCCATCATTGCCGGAATGTTGATCCTGACCGGGCACAGCGTCTGGATCGTCGCCCTGCTGTTGGGACTCTGGGGTCTGCTGGCCACCGCAGCGCCAACGGGATGGTGGACGTGGCTCGCCCGTACTCTGCCCGAGGATGCAGAGGCCGATGGCGGACTGATGGTGGCGGTGATCCAGCTCTCTATCGCCCTGGGTTCCACGGCGGGCGGCATGGTGTTCGATAACGTTGGCTGGCAAAGCACTTTTGGCATGAGTGCTATTTTGCTGCTGAGTGCGGTAGTGCTGACGTTTTTCACGGCACGTAAGCGCTGAACATCAGGAGGCCAGCGTGCCTTTCCCTGTGCGTAACGACTGCGGTGGAATACCGTATCCGCGCATAAAGACATTGCGCATATGACGCCGGTCCCGGAAGCCTGACTCACGGGCGATCACCTCCAGCGGTAAGCGGCTCTTCTCAATCATCAGTCGTGCAGCCTCAAGCCGCAATCGTTCTATCACCCGCGCCGGGGATTTACCCGTTTCATTTAAAAACAGGCGATTGAGCTGACGGGCACTCAGATGTACAGCATGGGCAAGATGCTCAACGGTGAGCGTTTTGCTCAGATTTTGCCGGACATACTCTATCGCCAGCTGCAGGCGGTCGCTTTTAGGGGATATGGCAAGCAGTTCTGAATGCTGGCGCTGCCCTCCCGTCCGGCGCTGATTCATGACCATACGGTGGGCAATATTGCGTGCAACATCGGTACCCTGATCTTTTTCAACCATCGCCAGGACCATATCAAACCCGGCGGTCATGCCAGCCGACGTCCAGATCTGATCGTCGATAATGTAGATCAGGTCCTCTTCGGTTCGTATGGTGGGGTGAAGGACTTTCAGGCTGTGGGTATAAGCCCAGTGTGTCGTGGCGCGTTTCTCCTGCAATAGCCCGGCCTGAGCCAGCACGAAGGCACCGGTACAAATTCCGGCAATACGGCGCGCGCCGGACGCATGATTTTGCAAAAAATGTATCACCCCCGCGGTTGCCGGTAAGGCGACGGGAGTGAGTACGCCACCCACAAGCCAGGTATCAACCTGGCTCTCTTCAGACAGCGGCTGGGTGATGACATTTATCCCGTAAGACGAGG
This sequence comes from Leclercia sp. LSNIH8, assembly GCF_002920195.1. NCBI lineage: Bacteria > Pseudomonadati > Pseudomonadota > Gammaproteobacteria > Enterobacterales > Enterobacteriaceae > Leclercia > Leclercia sp. LSNIH8. The sequence continues at coordinate 474,426 of NZ_PQJY01000003.1, forward strand.
CCACCTCTCCTCCCTTTTCTGAATATACCGTGCAGTGGTAGAAGGGTTCGCCTAATACCAGGTTAGCAAATTCAAAAATTGTCAGCGTCGATAACGCGAGAGACTGGAACTGGTCGGAAATAAGGAGCCCTACCCGATGCATGTCATTAATCCTTCTTCAGTAAAATCTCAATCACCCTGTCTATAGTGGGCTCCCAGCCCCCTGGCTGGACGTCTGTTGTCATTATTTTCTCACCCGGAAGATTTACCAAAAAAACGATTCATCAGGCAATACGTTAATTACCTGGCGCGACGCAGTTTTTACTGGATTTAAAACACACCGACGCAAAATGTCCGAAATCGTGCCCGTTTACGTCATTTTCTCTCTGGCGTCTTCACGTAATCTCAATTCATCCCTTACACCCTATCGAGGTGATTTAAATGAGTGATTCAGTGAAAGGAACGGCGGTCGTAACAGGTGCATCAACCGGCATGGGCGCGCTGTATGCTGCCCGGCTTGCAAGAATGGGTTACGACCTGATCATTGTTGCCCGCAATCATAACCGGCTCAATCAGATGGCAAGCCATATCACCGCCGACAGCGAACGTAACGTGGAGGTCGTGGCGGCGGACCTGAACGATCCGCGGCAGCTGGCCACCCTCGAGGAGAAACTGCGTAATGACGCGAGCATCACGCTGCTGGTGAATAACGCGGGAATGGGCACCCATACTCAGCTCGTTGACAGTAACGTTGAGCAGATGACGAGCATGATCAACCTGAACATCATTGCCCTTACCCGACTGACTTACGCTGTGGTTCCCGGCTTCGTTAAGCGTGGCCGGGGTGCCATCATCAATATTGGCTCCATTGTGGGGATCGCGCCTGAAGTGCTGAATGGCGTATATGGCGGCAGTAAAGCCTATGTTCTGGCATTCACCCGCTCTCTGCACCGGGAGTTAGCCGACAAAGGTATTCAGGTTCAGGCTGTCCTGCCCAGCGCAACGGCGACGCCATTCTGGGATAACGGAGGCCTCCCGCTGAGCCAACTCGACCCGGGTATCGTTATGCAGGCCGAAGATATGGTTAATGCGGCGCTGGTCGGGTTCCAGCGCGGGGAGCTTATCACTATCCCTTCGCTGCATGACGAAAACCGTCTTCAGCAGTGGGAGCAGGCGCGTCAGGCGATCATTGAAGACTTCTCTCACAATGTACCTGCGGCGCGCTATCGGCCTTCTTCAAAGGTGTAATGCCTGAAGAAACAGAGTGATCAGTATTTTTCATCGCATATTCACCATCAACTATTCCCCAGGAAAAAATAATGAAAACGAAACTGAGTGTCAGTGCCCTGTTATTAGCGACGCAGGTCACCGCCGCATGGGCAGCGCCCGTACAAAACAGGCCAGAGCCTACTGCCGGGGTGGCTTCATTTCTCAAGGTACTGAACAGCAGCGGCGGAAAACCGATGGAGGCCCTAACCCCGCAGGAAGCGCGCCTGGTGCTGGTCTCAGCCCAGCAAGGGGCTAAATTGCCAGCGGCGCAGGTAAGCGAAAAAACGATTACCGTTCTCGGCAAGCCCCTGAATCTGACGGTGGTAAAACCCGAAAACAGCGGAACGCAGACGCTGCCTGTGTTCATGTTTTTTCACGGGGGTGGCTGGGTGCTGGGAGACTATCCAACACATGAACGACTGGTCCGGGATCTTGTAAACGCTTCGGGGGCGGCGGCTGTTTTCGTCAATTACGATCCTTCGCCTGAATCGCACTATCCTGTTGCCATCACGCAGGCTTATGAGGCCACGAAATGGGTGGCTGAACATGGCGCAGAAATCGGCGTTGACGGAAAACGCCTGGCGCTGGCAGGAAACAGCGTCGGCGGCAATATGGTGGCTGCCGTCGCGCTGCAGGCAAAACAATTTAACACCCCAGCGATCCGTTATAACGTCATGCTGTGGCCGGTAACGGACGCGCACTTTGATACCGCTTCCTATAATGAATTCGCTGACGGCTATTTCCTTACCCGGAACATGATGAAATGGTTCTGGGATAACTACACCACCTCGGATAAAGAGCGAAATAAGATTCTGGCCTCGCCTTTACGCGCGACGGCTGAAGAGCTTAAGGGGCTGCCGCCTACCCTTATTCAGACAGCCGAGCTGGACGTGCTGCGTGATGAAGGTGAAGCGTTCGGGCGCAATCTCGATAAGGCGGGGGTGCCGGTTACCGTCACGCGCTATAACGGGTTGATCCATGACTATGGCCTGCTGAATGCCCTGAGCGAAGAACCAGCGGTGAGAACCGCAATCAACCAGGCGGCTTCCCAGCTCAAAATCCATCTGCAGTAATTCCGTGGCCAGCCAGGGTCGCTGGCCTTCATTTACGGCTATGACGGTGACTGAACCGTCTTCTGTTCGGAGCGATATTATGAAGGCGATAGTGCTGAATGCCCCCGGTGGGCTCGATCATATTTCATTAACCGATTTGCCCGATCCTGGACAACCTGGTCCGGGCCAGATCCGCGTGGCAATCCATGCCACCTCTTTAAACTTCCACGACTTACTCGTCGCCAGCGGCAAGGTGCCGACCGCCGATCGGCGCATCCTGATGGCTGACGGCGCTGGCGTGGTAGACGCGACCGGCGAAGGTGTCACTGATTTCAAACCGGGCGACAGGGTTTTATCCACCTTTTTCCCTCAGTGGACAGAAGGTGATGTCATAGCGTCAGTCGGTGACTTCGGGCAGACCCCAGGCGATGGCGCCCAGGGATTTGCCGCGGAATATGTTGTGCGCCCGGCCTCGCATTTTACCCTTGCGCCTGCCGGATGGAGTCATGCTGAAGCCGCCACGCTGACCACCTCTGGCCTGACGGCATGGCGAGCCCTGGTCGTCGATGCAGGATTAAAGGCGGGCGATACGGTCCTGACGTTAGGGACCGGCGGCGTGTCGATTACCGCTCTACAGATTGCCAAAAGTATGGGGGCGAACGTGATTGTCACCTCTTCTTCTGATGAGAAGCTGGCGCGGGTAAAAGCGCTGGGAGCCGATCACGTCATCAATTATCGCTCAACGCCGCAGTGGGGAGAAAGGGTCCAGGAGATCACGGGTGGCCGCGGTGCGGATGTTGTCATTGAACTCGGTGGGCCGGGTACGCTGGCGCAGTCGATAGAAGCAGTGCGCATTGGGGGCCATATTGCTTTGATTGGCGTCCTGACGGGTATGGAAGGCGTTATACCGACCGCGATGCTAATGGCAAAACAGGCCCGTCTTCAGGGGCTGGTGGTCGGCAGCAATCGTATGCAACAGGAGTTTGTCAGAGCCCTGAATCAAACCGGCATCCGTCCCGTCATCTCCGACCGTTTTGAAGGTCTGGCTTCTGTTGGTGAAGCATTCAGTCACATGGCCGGCAGAAAGCACTTCGGGAAAATCACTGTTGAATGGTAGCCAGAGGCGAAAACCCGGTTAACGCTTCTATCGCGGAGAGTAAGATGAACCATTATCAGGCAGCAATCATCGGATTTGGTAAAGCGGGCAAAACGCTGGCGGCGGCGCTGGGCCGCGCTGGCTGGCGTGTGGCGATCGTGGAAAAATCGAAAACCATGTATGGCGGCACCTGCATTAACATCGGCTGTATTCCCACCAAAGCGCTGGTACATGATGCGCAGGCCACCACTGACTTTACTGAGGCTGCGCAGCGGAAAGCCTCAGTGGTTGAATTCCTGCGTGAAAAAAATTATCTCAATCTGGCGAATCTCGAGTCAGTGGATGTCATCGACGGGCAGGCGGAATTTCTTGATCCCCATACGTTGAAAATCACGTCAGGAGAGGCGATCCGCACGCTCAGTGCGGACCGTATTTTCATTAATACCGGCGCTGAAGCCCGCTTTCCGCAGATTGAAGGGCTGATCGCCGGGCCACGCATTGTTGACAGCACCGGCATTCTGAATTTATCCAGCCTGCCAGAGCGTCTGGGTATTTTGGGTGGCGGCTATATTGGCGTTGAATTTGCGTCGATGTTTGCGCGTTTCGGCAGCAAAGTCACGCTGTTTGAAACCGCATCGCAGTTTCTGGCGCGGGAAGACAACGACATCAGCGCGGCGGTCGCCACAATCCTGCAGGATCAGGGTGTCACAATAGAGCTGAACGCGGCGGTTCACGCCGTTACCAGCAGCAGTGAGGGCGTTACGCTGCACACCCCGCAGGGCGATCGCCAGATGGATCTCCTGCTGGTCGCCACCGGCCGCCACCCTGCCACCGGGGCGCTGAAGCTGGAAAATGCCGGAGTCTTAACGGACGCGCGCGGCGCCATCCAGGTTGATAAGAGACTGAAAACCTCGACAGACCACATCTGGGCGATGGGTGATGTCACCGGCGGGCCGCAGTTTACCTATGTCTCCCTCGATGATTACCGCATCGTGTACGATCAGCTGCTGGGTGAAGGAACGCGTACCACGGACGATCGGCTGAATATCCCTTATTCGGTATTTATGACCCCTACGTTGTCGCGTATCGGCTTAACGGAAGCGCAGGCGCGGGAGCAGGGAAAAAATATTCAGGTGGTGTCACTGCCGGTGGCGGCGATCCCGCGGGCACGCGTTATCAACGATACCCGGGGAATGTTGCAAGCCGTGGTCGAAAATGACACTCAGCAGATACTGGGCGTGTCGTTACTGGCTGCAGATTCGCATGAGGTGATCAACATCGTAAAAACGGTCATGGATGCCGGGCTGCCGTACACGGTGCTGCGCGATCAGATCTTCACCCACCCCACCATGAGCGAATCGCTGAACGATCTGTTTGCTCTGGTGAAATAGGCGCTATCCCTCAGACAGGCTGGCCTAACGTGATGGCGTCAGCCTGCTTTGTACGCCACCCACTCTTGCGTTAACGCATGGTCAGGCCGCCATCAATGGATATGGACTGGCCTGTCACGTAGGATGACGCATCGCTGGAGAGCCAAAGCACCACGTCTGCAATTTCTTCAGCCCTGCCATGACGTTGCATAGGAACGCCCTGCACCATCGCCTCCAGCGCCTCTTTCTGGCCTGAGGCAACCATGGCATCAACCATCGGGGTCCAGATAAGCCCCGGGCAGACGGCGTTAACGCGAATGTTGCGCGCGGCATACTCGAGCGCAGCACTTTTGGTCAGGCCCAGCACGCCATGCTTGGCGGCATGGTAGTTAGCACGTTCTGCACCGCCCACAATCCCGCCGATAGATGAGCAGTTCACGATCACGCCGCTGCCCTGCTTACGCATCTGCTGCAGTTCGTACTTCATGCAGCCCCAGACGCCGCGCAGGTTGACCGCCGTGACGCGGTCGAAATCCTCTGCTGTCGCATCCGCGATCTCTGCCAGCACATTCTGGATCCCGGCGTTATTGAAGGCGATATCGAGGCGGCCAAAGGTCGCGACGGTCTCTTGCACCATCGCGGCGACGTCATCCAGATCCGCCGCATTGCAGGTCATCGCTTTAGCGGTATAGCCGGAAGCCACCAGCGACTCTGCGGCCTGCGTCACCGCCCCGGCGTTAATATCAGCCAGCACGACGGATGCACCCGCCGCAGCATAGGCCTGGGCGGTGGCGAGACCAATACCCGAAGCGGCACCGGTCACTAAGGCAATTTTATTATTGAGTGAATAGGTCATAATATTTTTCCTGTTTAAATACTAAGCTGGCTGTTAAAGATGTTTACCGAAGAACGCAGCGAGTTTATCCACCGCCGGAGTGACGTACTGCGGCTTGTCATATAAATCAAAATGCGATGCGCCAGGAATAATCGTTAATTCCTTCGGCTGTTTTGCATTATCAAAAGCCTGCTGGCTAAATTTACGGGTCTCTGCTTTTTCGCCCGCAATTAATAATACCGGCCGGGGAGAAATATCTTCCATATGCTCCAGCGGGTAATAGGCCATATGCAGCCCCGGGCTGGTCACGACATAGCGGTTTCGGGCATTCGGATGCGCGCCCCGCGGGGTGAGATAATATTCCGTCGCTTCCCGCACAAAATTCGGCGTACTGGCATCGACGCTATCCCGCGCCGGGAGGAGCTGTTCAACCTTCAGCGGGGCACCGGCGGCCTCTTTATTTAACTGCGCATCGACGCTTTGCAGTAATTTCAGCCTGTCGGCAGCCGAGACCGGCGCCCCCTCAATACCGTTTCGGGTCGCATCTCCGATGTCGTAGGTCACGACCCCGGCGACCGCTTTCACCCGCAGATCGGTTTGCGCTTCGTGGAGGGTATAACCGCCACCAGCACAGATGCCCAACGCCCCGATGCGTGCGGCATCAACCTGCGGCAGGCTGCTCAGGTAGCCAATCGCACTGCGAATATCCTGTACCCGGTCTGCCGGGTTTTCCAGGTCACGCGGCAAACCGCCGCTTTCGCCGTAGTGAGAAGCGTCATAGGCCAGGGTAATAAATCCGCGCTTTGCCAGCTGTTGGGCGTACAGACCCGAGGTCTGTTCTTTTACGCCGCCCCAGGGATGAGAAACGACGATGGCGGGGTATTTTTTCGCGCTATCGTAATCAGGCGGCAGGTAGAGATTGGCCGCCATTTTGACATCACCATTCTGAAACGACACTTTCTGTGCGTTCATGGCATTAATACCTTCGGCAACGGTAGTTGGCTGGGGTTGTTCAGAATATGCAGCGCTGGCAACAAATAATGATGCCAGCAATAATGAAACTTTAGATAATGACATAACGTCTCCTGACCGATATTTCTATCAGCATGATTGATCTGTTTTAATGGTAATTTCGTGAACCTTCAGCGTGATGAAAAATATTCACCCGCGCCGTTCAATCTCTTTTCAATTATTTCTTGATTACGCCTGACGGAAATTATTTCTTCCCATCCTTGTTTGCTTGCAAATAAATATACCTGACGTAGTCAACCCAGACCAGTGCGGCCTGTTTCTTGCATTTATAAACAGAATTCATTAATGTTTTTAAACCTGACTTATCTCCTGTGTCGCGTCCGTGTGAGGAAGAAATGGCTCGTGAGGGTTTCAGCGATCTTTTAGCGCTTATTGCGGTGGCGCAAACCGGGAGTTTTACCCGGGCTGCGGCGCAACTGGGAGTAACCCAGCCGGCCCTGAGCGCCAGCATCCGCGGTCTGGAGGAGCGGCTCGGCGTACGCGTGTTGTTGCGTAGCACGCGTCGGGTATCCCTGATCATGGCGGGGCAACATCTGGTGGACAGGATCGTGCCCGAATTTGCCTACATCGAGAAAGAGCTTGAATCGCTGAACGATCTGCGGGACAAGCCGACCGGCACCCTGCGCATCACCGCCATTGACTATGCCATTCGCCAGGTTTTGTGGCCTAAACTCTCCCCCTTTTTGCAGCAGTATCCCGATATCACCGTTGAGCTGATCAGCGAGTATGCCAGCGTCGATATTGCCGCCAGAGGCTATGACGCCGGTGTCAGATTCGGTATGGAGCTGGCGCAGGACATGATCTCCGTGCGTATCAGTCCGGATGTGAAGAATACGGTGGTCGGATCGGCGGACTATTTTACGCGATTTCCAGTCCCCGGGCGGCCTGAGGCACTCGATCAGCAGAGATGTATTCGGCTGCGCACCTCTACTTATGGCGGCCTTTATGACTGGGAATTTACCGAGGGTCAGCGTGAGTTCTCCGTCAGGATCGGCGGCCCCGTCATCTGTAATAACGCTTACGACATTCTCGAAGCCGCAAAAGCAGGATTGGGGCTGGCCTACCTGCCGCAGGATATGGTTCAGCCCTGGCTGGATTCAGGCGAGCTGGTGTCGGTACTCGAAGCATGGTGCCCGCTCTGGCCGGGCTTGCATCTCTATTACCCTAACCGGCGCCAGCATTCCCGGGCCATGACGCTGATGGTTGAAGCGTTGCGTTTCCATGAGAATCAGGCATAACGGCGTGTTTCACGCATAACCGAGGCGGAATATGTCAGGCGAAATCTTCAGGGATATTGTGGCGTTTATTACTATTGCCCGGGAACGCAGTTTTACCCGGGCTGCTGCCGAACTGGGCGTTTCCCAGTCGGCGTTAAGCCATACCATCCGTAATCTGGAGGCGCGGCTGGGGCTACGACTGCTGATGCGCACCACGCGCAGCGTCTCTCCCACCGAGGCCGGGCAGCGCTTGCTTGAGCGGGTATCTCCCCGCTTCGATGTCATTGCCGGGGAACTGGCCTCCCTGAGCGAGCTGGGCAGCAAGATCGCCGGGACGGTCCGCATCACGGCGTCGGATTTCGCCTGGAACACCTTTGTCTGGCCGCGCCTTTCCGCTGCTTTGCTGCACTATCCTGACGTTAAACTGGAGGTATCGAACGATCCGGCCCTGACCGATATTGTTGCCGATCGCTTTGACGCCGGTATCAGGCCAGGCGACAGGATCGGCAAAAATATGGCTTCCGTGCGGATTTCACCCGACTGGCGAAACGTCATTGTGGCCTCCCCTGATTATCTTTCTGCAAGACAGCTGCCGCTCACGCCGGAGGATTTGGCCCGACACGCCTGCATCAATACCCGCTACTCCATGAAAGAGGGTATCAGCCCCTGGGAACTTAAAAAGGGTGACACTCGGGAGGCTTGTCGTGTCGATGGCCCTTTGATCTTTAACTCGGTATATGCGGCGCTCGATGCAGCTCTGGCGGGATATGGTCTGGCTTTTGTACCGGAAAATCTCGCCCGCCCCTGGCTGGAGCAGGGCCGTCTTCGATCAGTGCTTGAGACGTGGTGCCCGCTGCGCCAGGGGTTCCACATTTTCTACTCCAGCGAGCGCCAGCTCCTGCCAGCACTCTCGATGATTATTGAGACGTTACGATATGAGCCAGCGGTCCAGGAGGTTACATAGTCCCACCGTTCAATGACTGATGGACCCGGGAATTATCTCTGGCAGGGTTCATGGCAGAGCAGCGGATAGATCTGCCCCCGCTAAAAACAGCAGCATTGGTCTGGCTCAATCTATCTATGCGTCAACCGATAACTGCCGCAAAAAGGCGCATGACGTCTTCAGCTAAACGCCATGCGCCGCCTGTGAAGGCATCATCCATATTTTATGCTCAAGATCATCCCTGATATTTAACTGCTGCCCTCATTCGATTATTGCGTTGCGGCGGCTCAGCCTTGCCAGCGTGACTGCCGGATAATGTTGCAGAAGTTAAAAGGTGCGAAACCGGGTTCTTTATCCTTAATAACGTCAGCCTTTACGTTACCGAATGTCGTCTGCGGCTTGTGTTTTATACCGTCATAGAATGCCTGAATAATATCCTCTTTAAATGTTGGCGTACGGGGATACTGCTGCGTAACCGCTTTAATATCTGCTTCTGAGAATTTTTCATAATCGATTCCCAGCACATCCATTTCCACGCCTGCAGTAACCAGGGCTATTTCTGGTGCCATGAACTCAGGTATGCCGGGTGTGGTATGGAGTGCAATGGCTGTCCATACCTTATCAATGCCGGCAGGAGCGATACCATATCCCTCCAGAAAGGTACGTGCCGCATTGGCGCCGTCTACTTCAAAACGTTTGTCACAGCTGCAATGCTCATGGGTGAGCCCAATGTCATGAAACATACAGCCAATGTACAGCAGCTCACTGTCTACTTTCAGACCCCTTTCCTGTCCGGCCAGGGCCGCCCAGTAATAAACCCGGCTTGAATGATTAAACAGCAGCTCTGTTTCGGTGTCCCTGATAAATTCCGTGGCTTCTCTGGCCATACGGCTGTCCGGGACGCTGATACCTTTAATTGCAGAACGCATGAATAACTCCTTAGATGGCTATGGTGCGCCTCTAAATTAGGGTTTATCATTCATGTCTGCCACCGTACTTTTACGACGAATAGGGACATCTGGATTTATTCAGACGCCGGGAGGAGAAAATGAGTCATACCATAGCCATACTGGCGGTGCCGGGCGTGCAGTTGCTTGATGTAGGCGGGCCTATAGATGTTTTTGCTGAGGCTAACAGAATCCTGGGACGTCAATTTTATCGTCTGTATGTCGTTTCCGTCAGTGGCTCTGCTGTGCAGGCCTCGTCCGGCGTCAGGCTTGCGGCAGATTTTTCCCTCGCGGATATTTCAGAACTCGTTCCTGATACGTTTCTCATTGCGGGCGCACCAGGTATGTCTGGTTATATGCCAGAGAGCAATGTCCTGGCGGGTATTACCGCCTTATGCGAAAAAAGTGAGCGGTTTGGATCCGTATGTACTGGCGCGCTGCTGCTGGCGCTTACCGGAAAACTCAACGGTAAGCAGGTCACCACCCACTGGAATTGTGCAGAACTGCTTTCTATCAGACATCCTGAAATAGTTGTGGAAAGCGATGCGCTGTTTATCGCCAATGGCAGGGTGCGTACTGCCGCCGGTGTGACATCCGGCCTCGATCTGGCACTGAGGCTGGTAGAAGAAGATCTGGGGCGGGAAATTGCGGCCGAGGTTGCGGATCAGTTAGTGATGTTCTTTCGCCGACCTGTTAATCAGTCTCACTTTGTCAGACGAAGCCAACTTTCTCTGAACGGACGCTCAGCGCTCCAGGATCTTCAGCGTTGGGCAATTCAGAATATTAAAGAGATTGGCTCTGTTGCCATGTTGGCGCAACACATCAACCTTAGTGAGAGGCACCTTACGCGTATTTTTCGCCAGGAGATCGGTTTGACCCCGGCTCAATGGCTGGAGCGCGAGCGCGTATCAAAAGCGCGGTTGCTGATTGAAAAAGAGAAGCTGCCCGCGAAAAAAATAGCCGCAGAATGTGGTTTCTCAGGTCCGGATGTCATGCGGCGTGTGTTCAGTCGACTCACAGGCATGACGCCTGCCGCCTATCGGAAGATGGTAAGCCAACAGGAATACTTCCCCACCAAAGTTTGCCCTAAACTCACTGAATAACGGCTCTGTTGTTAACTCACCCGACAAAGGACACCTGCATCATGCTAAAAATCCTCGGCAAAACCACCTCCATTAACGTGCGCAAAGTGCTCTGGACCTGTGAAGAAGTGGGTCTGGACTATCTGCAGGAAGATTACGGCAGCGGCTTCGCCTCAACGGAAACGGATGCCTTCCGCGCGCTGAACCCGAATGCGATGGTGCCGGTGCTGATCGACAATGATTTCGTGCTCTGGGAATCCAATGCCATTTGCCGCTATCTGGCGCTTAAGGCCGGGCGCGACGACCTTCTCCCGACAGATCCGCAAGCCTGCTCTAACGTCGAACGCTGGATGGACTGGCAGGCTTCGGAATTTAACAACGCCTGGCGCTATGTCTTCCCGGCCCTGGGGCGTAAAAACCCGGACTTTAACGATCCGGCGCGAATTGCCGCCGGGATTAAGGAGTGGAACCACCATATCGCGATCCTTGAGCAGCAGCTGCAACACACCGGGGCATGGGTGGCGGGCGACACTTTTACCCTGGCCGATGTGGTGCTGGGGCTGTCGGTGAACCGCTGGAAGATGACCCCTTTTGAGCATCCGCCGGTGCCCGCTATCGAGGCCTGGTTTGAACGTTTAAATCAGCGTCCGGCGTTTTTGCACCACGGAAATAATGGCATGCTTTGAGCATAATGCTGCCTAGTAAATAAGCACTTTGTTATCAAGGTTATTTTATTTAATTACTTAATTCCCGCCCACCTCCGGTGCCTTAATAATTAAGTACTATCCTGGACAATCCATGACCAGGCTTTGCTAGCCTGATTATTCAGGCAAAGCTCAAACCGGAGGTATTCTTTGCTGATTAAACTTAAGAAAGAACGAACCCACCAGGAGGATCGTCGTCTTGCCCTCTGGCTGGCGACCTCCGCAGGATTGCTGAATGCCATTGCGCTGGGGGCTTTCGGCTTCTTTCCTTCCCATATGACAGGCAATACCTCACAATTTTCCAGTGAAGTCTCCTCAACGGATCTGAACGATATTATTTTCTTCGCCACCATTATTTTGTCATTTGTGACGGGGGCAATTATTGCGCGGATTATTGTTTTATGGGGCATCATGCACAATGTGCGTCTCATTTTTTGTCAGGTTTTGTTTATTGAAGGGTTATTACTGGCCGGCGTCTCTCTGCATGAAATCTATTTTCATACCTTCACGACTAACCGGGAAATTATTGTTTTTCTCTGCGGGCTGATGGGGATTCATAATTCCACCTCCACCCAACTTTCCGGCGGGCGGGTACGCTCCACCCATATTACCGGCACCTTAACCGACGCAGGCATTTCGCTGGCCTCCGTGGTGGTGGCGATGCTACGCCGGGATTACTCCAAAGATACGGCGGCACAACGCAGCCAACTTACAACCCATCTCACCACCCTTTTCTCGTTCATTACGGGAGGGATTGCCGGGCTGGTCCTGTTCAGGTGGTTTGGGTTTACTGCGATGCTGGCGCTGGGATTCATGCTGGTTTTCGTGGCCGCCTTCTCCATCATAACGACCTCTCTACGCGTGCGAAAAGTCCGCGCTGCGCTGAGTAAATAACAGATGCCTTCCACTCGTTAAGTGACGTTGTCACTTAACGAAATTATCTTTAAGACTATTCCGCCTGCCCCTATCCAACCCTTATCCCGTAAGGCTTAACCCATTATCACCCCTGTTTTCATAAGGTTAAAGATTTTACCGCTTCGCTGGAACCCTTCCCAAACCCTTGCTATAGCTCCAGTACCCCTGCCAAAACATGGCATAACAACAGGCAACCGGTGGTTGCTATAACGCATGCGCACAGGGAGACACACTGCAATGCATCCATTACTCAAACGCTCGCTGCTTTTTGTCGGCGCGATTATTGTGGTCGTCGCCCTCCTCGTCTGGGGAATTGGGCTGGAGACGATCAAAGCGCGCCAGGTTGACCTGGTCTATCTCGGGCAACAGCATCTGATTTTAGTCTTCTCATCCATGTTCTTCGCCCTGCTGGTCGGTATCCCCAGCGGTATCTTGCTGAGCCGTCCGGCCGCGCGCGGTATCGCCGAATACGTCATGCAGATTTTTAACGTCGGCAACACCCTGCCGCCGCTGGCGGTTCTGGCCCTGGCAATGGTGGTGATTGGCATCGGCGATACGCCTGCCATTATCGCCCTGTTCCTCGCCTCGCTGCTGCCGATTGTGCGTAACACCTACGCCGGACTGTGCTCGGTTCCGGCATCGTTACTGGAAGCGGCAAACGGCATCGGGATGACCAAATGGCAGCGTCTGCGCCAGGTGGAACTGCCTAACGCCTGGCCGGTAATGCTCTCCGGTATTCGTATCGCCACCGCCATTAACGTCGGTACCGCACCGCTGGCCTTCCTGATTGGCGCCAGCAGCTATGGCGAGCTGATTTTCCCCGGCATCTACCTGAATGATTTCCCGACGCTGATCCTGGGCGCGGCGGCCACCGCCCTGTTCGCCCTGATTCTGGATACGCTGCTGGCGGCGCTGGGCCGACTGATGAGCCCGCATCTCGCACGATAACAATAATAAGGAGCTTCTATGAGACTGTTTACCGGCCTGGCGGCGCTCTGTACCGCCGCGCTCTTTACCAGCCAAGCGCTCGCAGCGCCCCTGATTCTGGCGACCAAGAGCTTTACCGAACAGCATATTCTCTCGGCGATGACCGTGCAGTACCTACAAAAGAAAGGGTTTGAAGTTAAGCCTCAGACCAACATTGCCACCGTCATTTCCCGTAATGCGATGATCAACAAGCAGATCGATATGACCTGGGAGTACACCGGTACCTCGCTGATCATCTTTAACCACATCAACAAACGCATGTCGCCAGAGGAGTCTTACGAGACGGTGAAACGTCTGGATGCGAAGCACGGACTGGTGTGGCTCAAACCTGCTGACATGAACAACACCTACGCTTTTGCCATGCAGCGTAAGCGCGCCGAGGCAGAAAATATCAACACCATGTCAGAGCTGGTGGCGAAGATTGAGCAGGTGCGCAAAACCGACCCGGATAACAACTGGATGCTGGGTCTGGATCTGGAGTTCTCCGGGCGCAGCGATGGCATGAAGCCGCTGCAGGCGGCCTACAACATGGAGCTCGATCGCCCGCAAATTCGCCAGATGGACCCCGGCCTGGTCTATAACGCGGTGCGCGACGGCTTTGTCGATGCCGGGCTGGTTTACACCACGGACGGACGCGTAAAAGGCTTCGACCTGAAGGTGCTGGAAGATGACAAAGGCTTCTTCCCGAGCTACGCGGTGACCCCGGTAGTGCGCAAGGATACGCTGGAAGCCAACCCGGGGCTGGAAGAGGCGCTGAACACCCTCTCCGCCCAGCTCAACAACGACGTCATCACCGAGCTGAACAAGAAGGTGGATATCGATCATCAGTCACCGCAGCAGGTCGCCCGTGATTTCCTGCGTAGCAAGCAGCTGCTGTAAGGAGGCGCTATGGATACCGTTCACTACATTCTTGATAACTGGGGTTACATCATGACCCTGACCTTCCAGCACCTGTGGCTGGTGGCGCTGGCGGTGGGCTTAGCCATTATTATCGGCGTGCCGCTGGGCATTCTGATTGTCCGTCACAAATGGCTGGCGACGCCGGTGCTGGGGATTGCCACCATCGTGCTGACCATCCCGTCCATTGCTCTGTTCGGCCTGATGATCCCACTCTTTTCCATGATCGGTCAGGGTATTGGCGCCCTGCCCGCGATTACCGCCGTGTTTCTCTACTCGCTGCTACCGATTGTGCGTAACACCCATACGGCGCTGGACAGCCTGCCGCCCGGACTGCGAGAAGCAGGTCGCGGCATCGGCATGACCTTCTGGCAACGCCTGCGCTGGGTAGAAATTCCCATGGCGCTGCCGGTGATTTTCGGCGGCATCCGTACCGCGGTCGTAATGAATATCGGCGTGATGGCCATTGCCGCCGTCATCGGCGCGGGTGGGCTTGGCCTGCTGCTGCTAAACGGCATTGGCGGGAGCGATATTCGTATGTTGATTGCGGGCGCGCTGATGATTTGTCTGTTAGCGATTGTGCTCGACTGGTTACTGCACCGCCTGCAGATCGTACTGACTCCAAAGGGGATTCGATAATGATAAAACTGGAAAACCTCACCAAACAATTTTCACAGAAGCACGGCCAGACTTTTAAGGCCGTAGACAACGTCAACCTGAACGTGCCCGAAGGGGAGATGTGCGTCCTGCTCGGCCCATCCGGCTGCGGTAAAACCACCACCCTGAAGATGATTAACCGGCTGATTACCCCGAGCAGCGGCACCATCCAGATTAACGGCCAGGACACCAGCGAGATGGACACCGTGACCCTGCGACGCAACATCGGCTACGTGATCCAGCAGATTGGCCTGTTCCCGAACATGACCATCGAAGAGAACATCACCGTGGTGCCGCGCATGCTGGGCTGGGATAAAGCCCGCTGTAAAACCCGCGCCGAAGAGTTGATGGATATGGTGGCAATGGATCCGCATAAGTTCCTTAACCGCTACCCGCGGGAGATGTCCGGCGGTCAGCAGCAGCGTATCGGCGTGATTCGCGCCCTGGCGGCGGATCCTCCGGTACTGCTGATGGATGAGCCTTTCGGTGCGGTGGACCCGATTAACCGCGAGGTGATCCAGAACCAGTTCCTTGAGATGCAGCGCAAGCTGAAAAAAACGGTGATGCTGGTGAGCCACGACATCGACGAGGCGCTGAAGCTGGGGGACCGTATTGCCGTCTTCCGCCAGGGGCGCATTGTTCAGTGCGCCAGCCCGGACGAACTGCTGGCGAAACCGGCCAATGAATTTGTCGGCTCGTTCGTTGGCCAGGACCGCACCCTGAAGCGTCTGCTGCTGGTCTCCGCGGGCGATGTCACGGATCAACAGCCAACCCTGACCGTGCGACCAGCCACGCCGCTGCCGGAAGCCTTCGCCATCATGGACGACAACGACATTCGCGCCGTCACCGTGGTGGATGAAAATGGCAAACCGCTGGGCTTTGTGAAGCGCCGGGAAGCGCGCAATGCCACCGGCACCTGCGCCGATCTGCTCCACCCGTTCCGCATGACCGGCAAAGCGGAGGACAACCTGCGCGTGGTGCTGTCGCGTCTGTATGAGAGCAACACCAGCTGGATGCCGATTGTCGATGAAGAGGGGCGCTATAACGGCGAAATTTCTCAGGACTATATTGCGGAATACTTAAGCTCCGGCCGCACGCGCCGGGCGCTGAATATTCACAGCGACAGTTAATATTGTAAGCCGGGCCTTGCCCGGCTCTTCGCATTGCTAACCCCGCGTTTTCCCGTCAAAATATTGTATCTTCCCCATTTACGCGTAACCCATGCATCGACTCCATGCTTACCCTGACATCCGCGCGATGTTTCGCCGGTTGCTGATTGCCAGCGTCACCGGTGTGCTGGCGGCACTGGCCGTGGCCCTGTTCCGCCATGCTCTCTATTTACTGGAGTGGCTGTTTCTGAGTAACGAAAGCGGCAGTCTGGTGAATGCCGCCAGCGCTCTGTCACCCTGGCGACGCGCCCTGACCCCTGCTCTCGGCGGGCTGGCTGCCGGGCTGCTGCTGTGGGGATGGCAGAAAATGACCGCGCAGCGGCCCCATGCGCCCACCGACTATATGGAGGCGCTGGAAACGGGTGACGGACAGTTTGACTACGCCGCCAGCCTGGTCAAATCCCTGGCGTCGCTGCTGGTCGTCGCCAGCGGCAGCGCCATTGGCCGGGAAGGGGCGATGATCCTGCTGGCCGCCCTCGCCGCCTCCTTTTTCGCCCAGCGCTTTACCCCCAAAACGGAATGGAAACTGTGGATTGCCTGCGGTGCCGCCGCCGGGATGGCCAGCGCTTACCATGCCCCGTTAGCCGGGAGCCTGTTCATCGCCGAGATCCTGTTTGGCACCCTGATGCTGGCCTCGCTCGGCCCGGTAGTAATTGCCGCCGTCGTAGCCCTGCTCACTACACGCCTGCTCAGCCCCGGCGCGAATACGCTGTATGAGGTACACCTCAGCGACACGCTGACCGGGGTAGATTATTCATTGATTGTGGGAATGGGCCTGCTGGCAGGCATCTGTGGCCCGGCGCTAATGTGGCTTATGGCCTTCAGCCATTCCCTGTTTCTGCGCCTTAAGCTCTCTCCACCGTGGCAGCTTGCGCTGGGTGGCCTCATCGTTGGCCTGCTGTCGCTGCTGACCCCTAAGGTCTGGGGGAATGGCTACAGCGTGGTACAGGGGTTCCTGCTGGCACCGCCGCTGCTGTCGGTCATTGCGGGAGTATTTATCTGCAAGTTGCTGGCGGTTCTGGCCAGTAGCGGCTCGGGCGCACCGGGTGGGGTTTTTACGCCAACGCTGTTTGTCGGCATGGCGACCGGCATGCTGTTTGCCCAGCTCTTTATGCTGTGGTTGCCCGGCTCTGACACCGCGATTTTGCTGGGGCTGGCAGGGATGGCGACGCTGCTCGCCGCCACGACGCACGCACCAATCATGTCGGCGCTGATGGTCTGTGAAATGACCGGGCAGTACGTTCTGCTGCCCGGTTTGCTGATTGCCTGTGTGGTGGCGTCCGTGCTGTCGCGAACGTTACGCCATGATTCGATCTACGGTCAGCACCTGGCCGAAAGCAGAGAGGTCGATATACTGCGCTAGCTCACGCTGTTCGGCGCGCGGCAGGTACGGCAGTTCACCCACCAGCGGTGCAGGCAGCTTTTTGCTTAACACATCAATAATTTCGGCATAGTGCGCCAGGCCCGGATTGATGCGGTTCGCTACCCATCCCACCAGCGGCAGGCCGTCGTTGGCGATGGCTTGGGCGGTCAGCAGGGCGTGGTTGATACAGCCCTCCTGAATACCGACCACCATCAGCACCGGCAGTTGCTCCTGCACCACCCATTCTGACAGCGGGCGCAGATCGTTCATCAGGCTGCGCCAGCCGCCGGTCCCTTCGACCACCACGTGATCCACTTTTTCGCTCAGGCTGGCAAGCCCGTTCGATAACAGGGTGTAATTCACCAGCCCGCTGTGCGCCACGCTGCTCTCATCTTCGCTAAGCGCAATGGGGTTAATGGCATGATAAGGAAGTTCTAAAGAGGAGACGCTTTGCAGCACCAGCGCATCTTTATTGCGCAATCCCTCTGGCGTCTCTTTACTCCCTTTGGCTACCGGTTTGTACCCTGCAACACGCTTTCCGCTGGCCATCATGGCTTGCAGCAAGGCGCGGGACACCACCGTCTTGCCGACGGAGGTATCAGTACCCGTTACAAAGAAACGCTTAAGCATCACTTACTCCACCGTTATGCTCTGAAAATATAAATGAAGGAAATAATTCAGTGGAGGAAGTCTAAGGCATGCGCTATCTGCCCGGTTTGAGATAGCGCAATTTTTGGTAAGACTGTAAAAAAACAGTTAACCCTGCAACAGACGAATCAATAGTGAGCCGTTATACATCGCATCCTTCACCAGCGCTGCGCCGGCCATCGTGCCCTGATTGGTGAACTGAGTACTTTCCACCATGATGTGCTTGCTGTAGGCCGGCAAGGACTGCTGGCGGATGGAGTCGGCGATTGCCGGGAAGAGCACATCCGACGCCTGGCTCAGGGGCGAGCCAATGAGGATTTTCTGCGGATTAAACAGGTTAACCATAACGGCAATGATCCGCCCGACGTTGGTGCCGACGCCGGTAATAATATCTTTTGCCAGCAGATCGCCCTGCTGCGCAGCGGCGCAGAGCGACTCGACCGTCAGGGGCTGGCCGTGTAGCGCGGAGCTCATCGACTGGCCGAGCCGGAGTTGGGCCAGCTCCAGCACGCTGTCAACGCTGGCAATAGTCTCCAGACAGCCGTGGTTACCGCAGTAACAGCGCTTGCCATAGGGATCGACCTGGGTGTGACCAATCTCCACCAGGCTGCTGCTGCCCGCGTGCAGCAGGCGGCCATCGGTGATCACCCCGGCCCCCACGTTGTGGTCGATCACCACCTGAATCACGTCCCGGGCGCCGCGAGAGGCGCCGAACAGCGCCTCGGCCATCGTCCAGGCGCTGATATCATGCTGAATATAGACCGGCACGCCGGTGTGATTTTTCAACACCTCACCCAGCGGCATCTCTTTGACGTCGTCGTAGAACGGCATCCGGTGGACAATTCCATTTTCCGTATCAATGATACCGGGCATGGTGATGGCAATGGCGGTGAGGCGTTCCAGCTTCTGCTGATGATGAATGAAGAATTGGTCGATTAGGGCGGTGATCCGCACTTCCAGCGGCTGGACAGCTTGCAGTTCCAGCGGCAGCCGATCTTCCACCACCAGCTTGCTGCTGAGATCGCGCAGCGCAAGGTAAATTTCACCGCGGCTGATGCGCAATGAGAGGTAGTGCCAGGCTTCGGTTTCCACCACCAACCCAACGGCCGGACGGCCGCGACTGCCCGGCTCCTGAATTTCTGTTTCCTGCACCAGGTGAGCTTCGAGCATCTCACGCACAATCTTGGTGATACTGGCAGGCGCCAGTTGCGCAAGCCGAGAAAGATCGATGCGCGAGACCGGCCCAAGCTGATCAATCAGGCGATATACTGCACCTGCATTGGTCTGCTTAATCTGATCGATATGCCCTGGCTGACTATCAGCAACCACCACGTACTCCCTTATTTTCGCGCTTCGAAATAAACTGTGGGCTATGGTGAAGCACTTCTACAGTAATCGTCAAATTTTTACTTAGCCTTGTGATTTACAGCACATTTTTACCCGCTTTTTTTGCCGGTCAGCGACCCATTGCCGCGTTGATAAGCAGATCTTTGAACCGCCGTGCCGCCGCGCTGAGTTCATGGTGTTTTGACCATACCATCCACATCTCTGAAACCGCGTCCGGTTCGGTGAGCGCCACCCAGCGCATCTCATGGAGCTGCAGCCGTCTGAACGAGGCCGGCAGGATCGATACCCCCAGCCCCGCCGCCACCAGTCCGATAATGGTCATCGCCTCGCCTACCTCTTGGGTAATCACCGGGTTTACTCCATAGCGCCGCAGTAATCCCAGGATGTCGTCGTACAGACCGGTGCCAACGTGCGGGTCAAAAAAGACAAACGGCTCCTGCGCCAGCTCCGTCACCGAGATTTCAGCTCTTGCCGCCAGGGGATGATCCCGGTGGATCATCGCCAGCAGCGGTTCGCGCAGCACCCGCTGCCAGGCCAGGGTATCCGGCAACTGAGTGTTACGCATCAGGCCGAGATCGAGCGAGCCTTCGCTGAGGGGGACAATCTGCTCCCGGGTATTGATCTCCCGGGTCTGGATGTGCACATCCGGCGACAGGCGGCGAAACGACGAGAGGGTCTGGGAGATGGCGCTGATAAAGGGTGCGGAGGAGGTAAATCCGATGCGTAGCTCGCCGGTTTCGCCATGGTGCAGGCGCTCTGCCCGGGCAGCTGCCTCTTCCACCATGCTCAGAATCTGGCGGCTGTCCGCCAGAAATTGTCGCCCTGCGGGGGTCAGCCCGACGCTGCGGTTGGTGCGCGCCAGCAGGCGAGCGCCTACCTGCTGCTCAAGAACCTGGATTTGCTGGCTGAGAGGCGGTTGAGAGATATTGAGCCGCGCCGCCGCGCG
Source organism: Leclercia sp. LSNIH8 (assembly GCF_002920195.1). Taxonomy (NCBI): domain Bacteria; kingdom Pseudomonadati; phylum Pseudomonadota; class Gammaproteobacteria; order Enterobacterales; family Enterobacteriaceae; genus Leclercia; species Leclercia sp. LSNIH8. Next base: position 494,881 of record NZ_PQJY01000003.1, read on the forward strand.
CCCAAAATGCAGCTCCTCAGCGACGGCGACAAAGTAGCGCAGATGACGCAGTTCGATATCCATATTTTAAACGTATCATTTGAGATTATTAATATATTAGACAGAATATTTACAATTTCCTACCCTGATCCCTGTGGTCATACCCGTCACCAGAAATCACGGGGATGTTGAAGCAAGGAACTTACGTGAGTCGTACAACAACGGCTGATATCGCCCCAATCAATGATATCGAACTCTCACCCAACAACGCGCAACCGGTTCGGTTTATCAAACGCGGCACCCCGCAGTTTATGCGCGTCACGCTGGCACTTTTCTCCGCAGGGCTTGCCACCTTTGCCCTGCTCTACTGCGTGCAGCCGATCCTGCCGGTGCTATCCCAGGAGTTTGGCGTCTCCCCGGCCAGCAGCAGTATTTCCCTCTCAATCTCGACCGGGATGCTGGCGGTCGGCCTGCTCTTTACCGGGCCGCTCTCGGACGCTATCGGACGTAAGCCGGTGATGGTCACCGCACTGCTGCTGGCGTCGGTCTGTACCTTGCTGTCGACGATGATGACCAGCTGGCACGGGATTTTAATCATGCGCGCGCTGATCGGGCTTTCCCTCAGCGGCGTGGCGGCGGTGGGCATGACCTACCTCAGCGAGGAGATCCACCCCAGCTTTGTCGCCTTCTCGATGGGGCTCTACATCAGCGGTAACTCCATCGGCGGCATGAGCGGGCGGTTGCTGAGCGGCGTCTTTACCGACTTCTTTAGCTGGCGAATAGCGCTGGCGGCAATCGGCTGCTTTGCCCTGGCCTCCGCGTTGATGTTCTGGAAGATCCTGCCGGAGTCGCGCCATTTTCGCCCCACCGCGCTGCGGCCCAAAACGCTGCTGATTAACTTCCGCCTGCACTGGCGGGATCGGGGTCTGCCGCTGCTGTTTCTCACCGGTTTTCTGCTGATGGGCTCGTTTGTCACCCTCTTTAACTACATCGGCTACAGGCTGATGCTCTCGCCGTGGCATCTGAGCCAGGCGCTGGTGGGCCTGCTGTCGGTGGCCTATCTCACTGGTACATGGAGCTCCCCAAAAGCCGGAGCGATGACCACCCGCTTCGGGCGTGGGCCGGTAATGCTGGTTTCCACCGGCGTGATGCTGGCCGGGGTTCTGTTGACGTTGCTCGCTAACCTGTGGATGATTTTTGCCGGGATGCTGCTCTTCTCCGCCGGTTTCTTTGCCGCTCACTCGGTCGCCAGCAGCTGGATCGGCCCGCGCGCCCGTCGCGCCAAGGGCCAGGCCTCGTCGCTGTATCTGTTCAGTTACTATCTCGGCTCCAGCATCGCCGGGACGCTCGGCGGCGTGTTCTGGCATCAGTATGGCTGGAACGGCGTGGGCGGGTTTATTGCGTTGATGTTGTGTGGGGCGCTGGTGGTGGGGGCTAATCTGCACAAACGACTGCATTAATATGACGTGACCTCGTGTTTCGCCCAACCTGATGGTACTTTTAGCTATCAGTTGATGCAGACACGAGGTCTTAATGGAAAAGAATAACTATCAGCAACTCACCCGCACCTTCCAGCGTCTCTCCCGCTTCTCCCACCTCTCCGCCATCGCCAGCTGGGACATGTTTACTATGATGCCTGCGGGCGGCAGCGCCGCGCGGGGTGAAGCGCTGGCAGAGCTGAGCGTCCTGCAGCATCAAATCCTGACCGATAAAAACGTGGCCGACTGGCTGCGTAACGCCGAAAGCGAAGATCTTAACGACGTTGAACAGGCTAACCTGCGGGAGATGAAACGCCACTATCAGCAGGCTGCGCTGCTGCCGGAATCGCTGGTTGAAGCCAAATCGCTGGCGGGCAGTAAATGCGAGCATGCCTGGCGCACCCAACGTCCCGCGAACGACTGGCAGGGTTTTGCCGTCAACCTGAAAGAGGTGGTGAAACTGAGCCGGGAAGAGGCCCGCCTGCGCGCCGAGGCCAAAGGCTGCACCCCTTACGACGCGCTACTGGATATCTTCGAGCCGGACATGACCAGCGCCCGGCTGGACGAGCTGTTTGGCGATCTCAAAACCTGGCTACCGGATCTGCTGGCACAGGTGGTCGAGAAGCAGGCGCAGCAATCCTTCGTGCCGCCGCAGGGGCCGTTCCCGACCGCCATTCAGCGTGAGCTGGGGCTGGAGGCGATGAAGAGCCTCGGGTTCGACTTTAACGCGGGCCGTCTGGACGTCAGCGCTCACCCATTCTGTGGCGGCGTGCCGGAAGATGTGCGCATCACCACCCGCTACAACGAAGACGAACTGCTGAGCGCCCTGTTTGGCGTGATCCACGAAACCGGCCATGCACGCTATGAACAGAACCTGCCGCGCAACTGGCTTGGTCAGCCCATCGCCCTGGCGCGTTCTACCGCTATCCACGAATCCCAGAGCCTCTTCTTTGAAATGCAGCTCGGACGCAGCAAGGCGTTCCTCAACCACCTGCTCCCGGCCGTCCATGAACGTTTCGGCACCCAGGCGGCCTTTACACCAGAGAATTTTGTCGCCTGGAACCAGCGGGTGAAGCCTGGCTATATCCGCGTGGATGCCGACGAAGTGAGCTATCCGGCACACGTCGTGCTGCGCTATGAAATTGAGCGGGCGCTGATTAACGGCGAAATCGAGGTGGAGGACATTCCGGCGCTGTGGGATGAGAAAATGCAGGCCTGGCTGGGCTTATCAACAAAAGATAATTACCGCAACGGCTGTATGCAGGATATCCACTGGACCGACGGCGGTTTTGGCTACTTCCCGTCATACACCTTAGGCGCTATGTACGCCGCGCAGTTGTTCAGTGCGGCCAAAACCGCGCTACCGGGACTGGACGCATCCATCGCCGCCGGGGATTTCAGCGCCCTGTTCGACTGGCTGCGCCAGAACATCTGGCAGCACGGCAGCCGCTTCACCACCGCCCAGCTGATTGAGCAGGCGACCGGAGAAGATCTCAACAGCCGTTACTTCCGCGATCATCTGACCTCGCGCTATCTGTAATCCCCCACGCCGGGTCATCGACCCGGCGTTGTACATATGGTTACACGCCGATACCAATCACTCACGGAAGCCCCGAAATTTCAGGGATATAGTTCTTTCAACGGCCCCGCAGTGGGGTTAAATGAAAAAACCAATTCGAGGGTAAGATGATGAAAAAGGTATTAGCTCTGGTTGTTGCCGCTGCTATGGGTCTCTCTTCTGCTGCATTCGCCGCTGACGCTGTTGCCAACACCGCGGCTCCGGCTGCCACCTCTACCGCGGCACCGGCTGCGAAAACCGTGCACCATAAAAAACACAAAAAAGCCGCTGTACAAAAAGCGCAGGCGGCTAAAAAGCACCACAAAAAAGCTGTGAAGAAAGAAGAGGCCGCACCTGTAGCCCAGAAAGCGCAGGCAGCGAAAAAACACCATAAAAAAGCAGTGAAACACGAAGCTGCTGCTCCAACTGCAAAACCGGCTGCATAAGCCCGCTTAGCTTAACGTGTCCGAGACGGACACGTTGGTCATCGGCGCTGTACCGGCAAGGTGGCAGCGCCGTTTTTTTATCCGGAGGGCGTTATGTTGCAGCGCTATCGGTTTGAGTTAATTCTTGTCACGCTTATTTTATGCGCACTTGTCGCGGGTGTGTTTTATATTTCCTGACTGTAGTACGCTGATTTTACTCCCACTTTCGCGCTGTCCCGTCTATAGTTAATTACCAGGGTTCATATTTAATAATCATAATTAATCCCTTTAGAGGGTGATATGCGTAAATCTGTTGCGATTGTGCTGGGAACATTTTTTCTCTTTTCTGGATTAAGTCATGCGGACGATGGCGACAACGAGGCTGCGAACGCCAAAGAGATTCAAACGCTGTTTTTTGGTCATGACGATCGCACGCGTGTCGCCGATCCGTCCCGCGCGCCGTGGGAAGCCATTGGCCAGCTGGAGACAGCCAGCGGAAATCTCTGTACCGCCACCCTCATCACCCCTCGACTGGCGCTGACCGCCGGACACTGTCTGCTGGTGCCGCCGAAAGGTAAACCGGATAAGGCCGTTGCCCTGCGCTTCATCTCTCAAAAGGGGAGCTGGCGTTATGAGATCCACGGCATTGAAGGCCGCGTCGATGCTTCGCTAGGCAGACGGCTGAAAGCCGACGGCGATGGCTGGATTGTGCCGCCTTCTGCCGCCTCGTGGGATTTTGGTCTAGTGGTGTTGCGCAACCCGCCATCGGGTATCACCCCGCTACCACTGTTTGCCGGGGATAAAGCGGAGCTGACTGCCGCCCTGAAAGAGGCCGATCGCAAGGTGAGCCAGGCGGGATACCCGGAAGATCATCTGGATGTGCTGTACACCCATCAGGACTGTATCGTCACCGGCTGGGCGCAAAATAGCGTGCTGTCCCATCAGTGTGATACCCTGCCCGGCGACAGCGGTTCGCCGCTGATGCTGAATACCTCCGCAGGCTGGCAACTTATCGGCGTTCAAAGCTCGGCCCCGGCGGCGAAAGATCGCTGGCGGGCCGATAACCGCGCCCTGTCGATCACCGGTTTTCGTGACAAGCTTGCAGAGCTGGCCCAGGAGTGACTTAACACTGGCGCTGCTGGCGTAGCGCCATAATCGCCTCTATCGGCATCGGCTGACTGTACCAGTAGCCCTGGAGCTGATCGCAGCCCGCCAGACGCAGCAGCTTCATCTGTTTTTCGTTCTCCACCCCTTCTGCGACCACCGTCATCCCCAGCGCGGTGGCAATGCGCACCGTACCGCTCACCAGCGCCGAGGCCTGTTCGTCATGATCCAACAGCCCGGCCAGCGATTTATCTATCTTGATGGTATTGAAGTTAAAGCGGCGTAGATAGCCGATACTGGAGTAGCCGGTACCGAAATCGTCCAGCGCCACCGCGATGCCCTGCGCCTTAAGATTATTGATGGCTGAGCGTGCCCGCTCGGGATTTTCCAGCACGTAGGTTTCGGTTACTTCCAGCTGCAGGCGCGTGGGGGGAAAGCGGCTGAGGGCCAGCGCACCTTCCACTTTGGCTTCAAATTCGGGATCACGAAACTGCGCCGGGGAGATGTTGACCGAGAGTTTTAAATCCGTGTATGGCTCCAGGTCCTGACAGGCCCTTCTGAGGACAAACTGCCCCAGGCCGTAGATCAGACCGCTGGTTTCGGCGACGGTAATAAACTCATCCGGCGCCAGCGGCCCCTCGGGACGCCGCGGCCAGCGCACCAGCGCTTCCACGCCGACCATTTTCTGGCTGCGGGCATCGATGATCGGCTGATACCAGACGTCAAACTCATTATGTTCCAGACCATGACGGATCTGCCCCTCAATCGCCAGCCGACGCTCGCGCGCGTTGTTCAGCTCGGCATCATAGTGCGTCACCCGCCCCTTGCCGGTAATTTTCGAGTGGTACATGGCAATATCGGCGCGACGGAACAGCTCGGTGCTGGTGCACTCCACCAGCGTGCCGCTGGCGATGCCGATACTGGCGCCAATGTGGATGGAACGCTCACCGACGACGATGGGCGAGTGGAGATAATCAAGCACAAAGCCACCAAACGCCGAGGCGAGCGCTTCGGCGTTGTCGCCCCCGATGGTCATGGCAAACTCATCGCCGCCCATCCGGGCCAGCATGCCGTCTTTAGGCACATTGTCGCGCAGCGCGCCCGCGATGATGACGATCAGCGCATCACCCACTTCATGGCCGTAGATATCATTGACGTCCTTAAAGCCGTCGAGATCGATAAACACCACGCTTTTACGATCGGTATCGCCGCGCTGGCTCACCCGCTCCAGCTCTTCAATCAGCGCCCGGCGGTTGGGTAGATGACTCAGCCAGTCGGTGCGCGCCACCGACCGCGCCAGCGTCTCCCCCCGCGCCAGTTTATATAGCCCCACGCAGCTGAAGAGGATAAACAGCAAAATCAGCGCCGCGGTGAGCAAGACGATCTGCGTGATGTCGAGGGAGGCCGCTTTCGCCGCTGCGGCCCCCGGCAGTCGCGGCTGCCATGAGAGATAGCCCAGCACTTCGCCGGACGAGCTTTTTAGCGGCACGCTGACGTCGCTCACCCGCTCCGGCGTAAAGGTCAGGTTATCGATCTGAAATGTATTCCCGAGATCGCGCAGGATTTGTGGGTTGATGTGGCGAGTGATCACCAGAAAACGACGCGTATTATCCCCCACCCGCAGGCTGCCAATCGTCGGACGGATCAGGCCAACGCCAACAAAAGCAATCCCTGCCCGGGTACGGGTGATCCCGGCGTAGATATTTTTATCTGAGCGCAGGGCGTTGGTATGCATCAGGATCAGCGATTTTAAACCGTCGCCAAAGAAGTCGAGGTTTTTTTCAGCGAAAGGCTGGCCCTGGAACGATCCCCACAGCACCCGAAACCGTTCGTCGAGTACAAAGGTGCCGTCATAGAGATTATTTACTTTATAGCCCGCGCCCCAGGTGTTGTAGAGCCAGTCGATGTCGAGCGCCGGGCGATAGGCCTCCCGCACGGCATCGTCCCAGACCGCGTTATCAATCACCAGCGACCAGACCCGGTTCACCGATGTCTGAATCGCGCCCTCTACCGAGAGCGCGGTGCGCTGCTCGTCGATTTCGTTGGCTTTACTGCTGATAAGGTTGAGGGAGAGATAGAGCAAGGCGACCACAGAGAAAATTAAGCCGACCCCTGCCATGAAGATCATGGCAAACAAGGTCTTGGCAGAAGGAATTTTATGCCAGCTTAAAGGGTTACGCATTCAGTCACCGTCCTTTTTTATGCCCTCCGTCTAAGCGTAATACAGGAGATAAATTTCGCTGCCTGTAATGACAGGCAGCGACGTTATCAGGCCAGTTTTATCATGATCATTCCGGCGAGGAGGAGCACCAGGCCAATCCACCCTTTTTGATTCAACCGCTGTCCGAAGAGGATCCAGCCTGCGGCAAGCGTTGCCGCAATACCAAACCCGCCCCACAGGGCATACGCAACCGACAGATCAATCCCCTTCACCGCCTGTGACAGCGCGCTGAAGGCGCCCAGTACCGCGGCAATCGACAGCAGGCCGTAGGTTTTGCGGCGAAAACCGTCTGAGAATTTGAGCAGAACGTTGGCAATAATTTCGAGCACGATAGCCAGGGCTAACCAGGCGGCATGGATCCACTCAAACTGCTGCATGGGTCACCTCCGTACGCGATTTTGCCGGTTTTCGGGTGCCGGATTTAATTAATATGATGCCCGCCACCAGCGTCGTCAGACCGGCCACTTTCATCAGGGAAAGCGACTCATCAAACAGCATCACGCTGAAGAGCGTAATTAACAAAATACCAATACCTTCCCATAACGCGTAGGCCACGTCCAGTGCGATTTTTTTAACCGCAAAACTGAGGAAAATATAGGACAGCGCAATCATCGATAGCATTAAAATATAGCCGCTGTGACTGCCGGTGACGCTGGCCCATTTCATGGAGAGGGTGCCGGTTATTTCAGCAACGATAGCAAGACCTAAGAGGATCCAGTAAAACATCTTTTTCTCCTGCTTGAGAATATAATCCTTCGCGGCTCGCCAGTAACGGCAGCCGGATAAAAAAAACGTAACAGATTAGCCGGACGCAATGCGCCAGCTCAGGCAGAGAGAGGGTCTACAGCGCGTTGCGCCAGTGTTGCTCGCCAGACATAAGGCAAAAAGAGGAGAACAGAGCGGGAGTGATTTTTGATAAAACGGTACTGAACAGATTGTCCATAAAATTACAATTATCTGCGGTATTGCTTCTCGTCATTGCAGATGAAAATTGTCTCCGGTAGTTAAACACAGCTGATTTCTACCATAAGCCAGGATTTTACTCAAAGTTTTTTCATTTCTTTACCCTCATCGTTTGCGTTTGGTTAATTTATTAAACGTGCTGCACCGTTAGAATAAATATAAAGGACATTATCAGGAGCCAGCATGGCGAAACCCATTATTACCCTCAACGGATTAAAAATAGTCATCATGCTTGGCATGCTGGTGATTGTACTGACCGGGATCCGTTTCGCGGCGGATATTATCGTGCCCTTTATCCTGGCGCTGTTTATCGCCGTGGTGCTTCAGCCTGTTGTGCGAAGACTGGTGCGGCTTCGTCTGCCACGCGTGCTGGCTATTACCCTGCCGATCCTGCTTATCGTGGTGCTGATGGCTTTGCTGGTGGCTTATCTAGGCACCTCGCTGAATGAACTGGCCCGCACCCTGCCGCACTATCGCACCTCGCTGGCCGTTCCGCTGCTGCATCTTGAGCCCTGGCTACAGCGGGCCGGAATTGAAGTGTCGATGGAAGAGCTGCTGAAATATATCGACCCCAATGCCGCTATGACGCTGGTAACCGCCCTGCTGGCCCAGCTCTCCAGCGCCATGACCTCCATTTTTCTTTTGCTGCTGACCGTGGTCTTTATGCTGCTGGAGGTGCCACAGCTGCCGGCGAAACTCCAGCCGCTGATGACCCGCCCGGTGGAAGGCATGGCTGCCATCCAGCGCGCCCTTGACAGCGTGTCGCACTATCTGGTGCTGAAGACCGCCATCAGTCTGGTGACCGGGCTGGTGGTGTGGGGGATGCTGGCGGCGCTGGAAGTACGGTTCGCCTTTGTCTGGGCGCTGCTGGCCTTTGCGCTGAACTATATCCCTAACATCGGTTCGGTGCTGGCCGCCATTCCCCCTATCGCCCAGGTGCTGGTCTTCAGCGGTTTTTACGCTGCGCTGGTGCTGCTGGCAGGCTATCTGCTGGTGAACCTGATCTTCGGCAATATCCTCGAGCCCCGCGTGATGGGCCGCGGGCTGGGTCTCTCCACCCTGGTGGTCTTTTTGTCGCTGATCTTCTGGGGCTGGCTGTTGGGTCCGGTTGGCATGCTGCTGTCGGTGCCCCTGACCATTATTGCGAAGATTGCGCTGGAGCAGACTCAGGGCGGCAAAAGCATTGCCCTGCTGCTCAGCGATATGAGCCGGGAAACGTGACGGTTAGCCAAACTCCAGCACCGGCTTGCGGGTTCGTCCCGCCTGGCGGTAATGGGCAAGCGCCGACTGCCAGTCGGTAAAAGGCAGTAGCGTCGTGTCACTGTAATGGCTGGCGACAAGCCATAACCAGATATCGCGAAATGTGGCCTGCCACGCCTCAGGTGCGAGTGCATCCAGATAGTTGCGGATATGAAACCAGTGCACCGACGGAAAGTGACGCTGTAATGCAAAGGGCTGACCGGAGAGCAAACCGTAGCAGATAAAGGCGGCACTTTTGTCCATCGCCCCCAGAATCGCCAGCGCCAGCTCGCCGCCGGTGGCGTCATAGACGATATCGCTGGCCGCAGCGAGGGCACGCACGCTGTCCAGCTCGTGCTGGGCAACCGGGATAATCCCCATCGCCCGCAGCCGATCTGCGTGTACCGCCGAGCGGTGAACGCCGTAGACCTCGGTTGCGCCCTGCCGCAGCGCCCACTGCCCCAGCAAAATGGCGCAGTCCGAACCGGCGGCCGTCAACAGCACCCGTTTCCCCTGTGGGGGATAGAGGCTGAGCATCAGCCAGGCCGCCAGCGGATTGATGAACGCCCGCGCCGCCAGCGAGTCAGGAATGGTATCCGGAACCGGGATTGCAAGCGTCGCCGGGCAATCCACATACTGCTGCCAGGTGCCTTCCCCGCGCAGGGGCAAAACCCGCGTGCCGATAAGCGCAGCCGCGCTGTCCGGCGCGGCAGTCACTCGCCCTACGCCTTCGTATCCGGCGACGGCAGGCAGGGTAATGCGATGGCGGTAAGCGCCCGTAATGGGGATAAGATCCGACGCGTTGACCGGCGCCATCAGCATCTGCACCCGAAGATATCCCGGCTGCAGCGGCGCTTTTATCGCCGTTTCCCGCCGCAGAACAGTCCCAGGCTCACCAAACTGGCGATAGCATAAAGCGGTGTTTTCCATACGCTAACGGCTGCGTTTGGCGTGACGCTCAAAGTTTTCCTGCTTCGCTTCACCTGATTTACGCAGCGCGACGTAACAGGCGCCGCTGCCGCCGTGGTGCGGCTGGGCGACGCAAAAGGCCTGCACCGCTTCAAACTCCGTTAACCAGCGCGCCAGATAACTGCGCACGATGTTGGCGTAAGAATTGTCGTCGCGCCCTTTACCATGAATGATAATCAGGTTGCGCAGACCGTCACGCTCCGCCTGACGGATAAAGGTGTAGAGCTGCTGGCGGCACTGCTCAACGGGCTGGCGCAGCAAGGTCAGGCTCGCCTGACGCGGATATTTACCCGAGCGCAGCTTGTCGATAACTCCCTGTTGTACCCCTTCACGCTGGAAAGCCAGCTGCTCGGCCAGAGGGATCACATCCAGAAAGCCGGTGGTCAGAAAGTTATCAAGCTGGGTGGTATCCACAGGCTGGCGGGTGCGCGTGGTCCGCGCTGGCTGCCAGTGGACCTCAGCACAGCGCTTGAGGGGCTGGACATCCTCCATCGCATCGAGAAAAAGCGATTTATCTTCTGGGTTCATGGCATCCTCCTGCTTAGCTGACAGGCTACTATACCTCCCCCCTTACCCTGGCTCAATGCGGCGTTGCCCTGTCTGCACGGCCAAAGGACAACCGATAAGAAAATAATAATAAATACAGTTATTTTAATTGGTAATTAAACCTGCCTGAAGTTTATTTTTATTAATGATAAAGTTTATGACTTAGGTAAAACTTTTAAAAACCAGGCGCTTTCTTATCTGTATTATTGTCAGGAAATGATATATACAAAGGTATCTGCACTATGGAAACAATAAGCAGAGTCGCATGTGGAGCAATGCTGTGTGTACTGTGGGGTCTGTTGGATGTCGACAGGCTCCATTTTTTTAACCTTAATGTGGTTAAGAAATAACCTGCCGGGCGTGGCGTCTGAATTGTGTGATTAAAGATGCAGTCAACGGCGTTTGTCGTGAATCCCTTCTTTGAATGAGGTAATAGGTGGCTTTTGGTAGGGGTTCTTTAACCGGGATCATGACCAGACGCTGCGCCAGCAGCGGGTCGCAGCCTAACTCCTGCGGCAAAATGCTAAGAAAATCACTGTGCGCCACCAGGCTGATACTTGACGAAAAGGTTTCACATACCACGCCTATATGCGGGATCTGTTCGCGATGAGAAAACATCTCTTCCAGCTGCTTATAATAACTGCCGCGGGGTGTTGGCATTGTCCAGCTGTATTTCAGTAACTCATTAATTGATTTAGCGCCAATCGCCGGATGACCTTCGCGACAAAATATCGCAAACGGTTTCTCAAACAATTTTTCAAACGTAAATTCATGATCATAAGGCCCCTGATAATAGGTATTTATGGTGAAATCGAGTTCGCCCTGACGTAATTCATTAATCATCGAAACTAATTGTCCCTCCATAATTCGCACTTTGACCTGGGGGTGTTGCTGATGGAAGCGGGTGATAACCGCGGGCATTAGCAAACGAGCAATACTGGCGCCCATGCCAATATTAATCTGCCCCGCCTGCTGGCCCTGTCGCTGACGAATATCATCCTGGGCGCTGCGCAACTCTTCGAGGATCAGACTGGCATGCTGATAAAAACTCTCTCCGCACTCGGTGAGGGTCACCCCTTTACTGCGGCGGATGAACAGCTGCGCCGCGATGCCCTCCTCCAGCTCTTTGATCGATTTGGTCAGCGCCGGTTGCGACAGGTTCAGTACCCGGCTGGCTCCCCGAATGCTTCCCTGTTTTGCCACTTCCACGAACGCCCGCAACTGGTGAAATTTAACCTGAAATGTCATGTCGGCACCGATAACCGTTGTTTATCAGAGAAAAGAAACTGTCATCTACTGTAATGGAATTGATTGTGCCAGGGTAAGCCACGAACGGTTAAATCTGTGAAAAAACGGTTAGTGATAAGTAAAAACTATCACAGTGTGAAGCAGTTCACATATTCTTATGATACAGGAAACGATATGCATACACTGGCGCAGGACCTGAAGGCCCTCTTCCCCCAACTCATCGCGTGGCGACGCGATTTTCACCATTTTGCTGAATCCGGATGGGTGGAGTTCCGCACCGCGGCAAAGGTCGCAGAGAGACTGGATCGCCTGGGCTATGACCTGGCGATGGGCCGGGATGTGGTCGATGCCGACAGCCGGATGGGCCTGCCTGACGATGCCACCCTGGCAGAAGCCTTTGCCCGCGCCCGTCAGCAAGGCGCGCCTGAAAAATGGCTTGGCGCCTTCGAAGGCGGTTTTACCGGTATTGTCGCCACGCTGCAAACGGGCCGCCCCGGGCCGACGCTGGCGTTTCGTGTGGACATGGACGCGCTGGATCTCGATGAAGCCCGCGACAACGACCATCTACCTTTCCGGGAAGGTTTTGCCTCCTGTAACGGCGGCATGATGCACGCCTGCGCCCACGATGGTCACACCACTATCGGCCTTGGACTGGCGCATCTGCTGATGCGGTACCGCGAGCAGCTCAACGGCACCATCAAACTGATCTTTCAGCCTGCCGAAGAAGGTACCCGCGGCGCACGGGCGATGGTGGCGGCCGGCGCGCTCGACGGCGTGGACTATTTCACCGCCATCCACATTGGTACTGGCGTCCCTGCGGGCACCGTCATCTGCGGCAGCGATAACTTCATGGCCACCACCAAATTCGACGTGCGCTTTACCGGCGTAGCGGCGCACGCGGGTGGCAAACCCGAAGAGGGGCGCAATGCCCTGTTGGCCGCTGCCCAGGCCGCCATTGGTCTGCACAGTATCGCCCCGCACAGCGAAGGCGCGTCGCGCGTCAATGTCGGTGTGATGCAGGCGGGCAGCGGGCGTAACGTCGTGCCCGCCAGCGCCCAGCTGAAAGTGGAGACCCGCGGCGAGAACGAAGCGATTAACAACTACGTCTTTGCGCGCGCCAAAGCGGTGATAGACGGTGCAGCGGCGATGTATGGCGTCAGCAGCGAGTTGCGGCTGATGGGTGCGGCCACCTCCAGCACGCCGTCCCCGGCGTGGGTGAACTACTTACGCGAGCAGGCGCAACAGGTGGCTGGCGTTGAGCAGGCTATCGATAAGGTGAAAGCCCCTGCCGGCTCAGAAGATGCCACCCTGATGATGGCCCGGGTCCAGCAAAACGGCGGGCTTGCCTCCTATATGGTATTTGGTACCACCCTCAGCGCCGGACATCACAACGAAAAATTCGACTTCGATGAGACGGTGATGTTGATTGCCATCGAAACCCTGGCGCGTACCGCGCTTAACTTCCCGTGGACGCGAGGTGTGTAATGTCGTCAATTTACCGTTTTGTTGAGGACGCCATCGACACCCGCGCGCAGCAGTTTACCGCCATTGCCGATGCGATCTGGGATCACCCGGAGACCCGTTTCGAAGAGTTCTGGTCTGCCGAACGGCTGGCCAGCGCCCTGGAAGAGACGGGCTTTACCCTGTCCCGCGAGGCAGGTGGCATACCGAACGCCTTTATTGCCAGCTACGGCGAGGGGAAACCGGTTATTGCCATTCTCGGTGAGTATGACGCCCTGGCAGGATTAAGCCAGCAGGCGCACTGCGCCACCCCGCAAAGCGACACCCCGGGGGCCAACGGCCACGGCTGCGGGCATAACCTGCTCGGCACCGCCGGGCTGGCGGCCGCGGTGGCGGTAAAAAGCTGGCTGGAGCAGCACGGCGGCAGCGGTACCGTGCGCTTTTACGGCTGCCCCGGCGAGGAAGGCGGATCGGGAAAAACCTTTATGGTGCGTGAGGGGTTGTTCGACGATGTGGATGCCGCCGTTACCTGGCACCCCGAAGCGTTCGCAGGCATGTTTAACGTCAGCACCCTGGCCAACATCCAGGTGGCATGGCGTTTTCACGGCACCGCGGCCCATGCGGCTAACTCCCCGCATCTTGGCCGTAGCGCGCTGGATGCCGTCACCCTGATGACCACCGGCACCAATTTCCTTAATGAACACATTATTGAAAAAGCCCGGGTCCATTACGCCATCACCGATACCGGGGGCATCTCACCGAACGTGGTGCAGGCGCAGGCGGAAGTGCTCTATCTGATCCGCGCCCCGGAGATGGCCGACGCGCAGCAGATCTATGAGCGTATCGAAAAGATTGCTCAGGGCGCGGCGCTGATGACCGAAACCACCGTGGAGCGACGCTTTGAAAAGGCCTGCTCCAGCTACCTGCCTAACCGGACGCTGGAGGCCGCCATGTACCGCGCCGTTCAGCATTACGCTACGCCAGAGTGGAGCTACGAGGAGCGCGCCTTCGCGGCGGAGATCCGCGCCACGCTGAGCGACAACGATCTGCAGAACAGCCTGAAAAATATCGCCGCGACCGGGGGTGAAGCGGGTAAAGCGTTTGCCCGCCGCCATCAGCAGACCCTGCTGATTGACGAGGTGGCCCCTTATGCCATCACCGATAACGTGCTGGCGGGCTCCACCGACGTGGGTGATGTGAGCTGGAAAATGCCGGTTGCCCAGTGCTTCAGCCCCTGCTTTACCGTGGGCACACCGCTCCATACCTGGCAACTGGTTGCCCAGGGTCGCACCTCCATTGCCCATAAAGGCATGCTGCAGGCGGGCAAAGTGATGGGCGCAACCGCCCTGGCGCTTCTTCAGGATCCGGCGCTGCTGGCCGCCTGCCGCGAGGAGTTTACTCAACAAATAAATGAAAAACCGTACGTTTGCCCGATCCCAGAAAACGTGACGCCGTCACCTTTAAAATAATAAAACACAACAACACAACACTCCCGAGGAACGCCCATGAGTATGTCATCCATACCTTCGCATTCCCCTACCGGCAAGCTCTATGGTTGGGTTGAAAGGATCGGCAATAAAGTGCCCCATCCTTTCCTGCTATTTGTCTATTTGATTGTGATTTTGATGGTCGCTACCGCCATATTATCGGCCTTTGACGTCAGCGCCCGTAATCCGGCTGACGGCAGCATGGTGGCGGTAAAGAACCTGCTCAGCGTTGAAGGTCTGCACTGGTTTTTACCGAACGTGGTCAAAAACTTCAGCGGCTTCGCACCGTTGGGGGCCATCCTGGCGCTGGTGCTGGGGGCGGGTCTGGCTGAACGTTCCGGCCTGCTGCCTGCGCTGATGGTCAAGATGGCCTCCCACGTCAGCGCGCGTTACGCCAGCTATATGGTGCTGTTTATCGCTTTCTTCAGCCATATCTCATCGGATGCCGCGCTGGTGATCATGCCCCCGATGGGAGCGCTGATCTTCCTTGCGGTGGGAAGGCATCCGGTGGCGGGTCTGCTGGCGGCCATCGCCGGGGTCGGCTGTGGCTTTACCGCCAACCTGCTGATCGTCACCACCGACGTGCTGCTCTCGGGCATCAGCACCGAAGCGGCCAAAACTATTGATGCTGCGATGCACGTCAGCGTGATCGACAACTGGTACTTTATGGCCAGCTCGGTGATTGTGCTGACGATTGTCGGGGGGCTTATCACCGATAAGATCGTTGAGCCGCGTCTCGGCAAATGGCAGGGCAGCAGCGATGAAAAGCTGGATTCGTTATCGCCGGAGCAGCGCCGGGGGCTGCGGGTGGCCGGGGTGGTGTCACTGCTGTTTATCGCCGTTATTGCGCTGATGGTGGTGCCGGAGAGCGGCATCCTGCGCGATCCGGTGAAACATACCGTGCTGCCCTCACCGTTTATTAAAGGCATTGTGCCGCTGATCATCCTCTTCTTCTTTGTCGTCTCACTCGCCTACGGCATCGCCACGGGCAAGGTGCGTCGTCAGGGCGATCTGCCTCAGCTGATGATTGAGCCGATGAAGGAGATGGCCGGGTTTATTGTGATGGTGTTCCCGCTGGCGCAGTTTGTCGCCATGTTTAACTGGAGCAATATGGGCAAATTTATGGCGGTGGGACTGACCGATATTCTGGAGAGTGCCGGGCTGAGCGGCGTGCCGGCGTTTGTGGGCCTGGCGCTGCTGTCGTCCCTGCTGTGCATGTTTATCGCCAGCGGTTCGGCCATCTGGTCGATTCTGGCCCCTATTTTCGTGCCGATGTTCATGCTGCTGGGGTTCCACCCCGCCTTTGCGCAGATCCTCTTTCGCGTGGCGGATTCATCGGTGATCCCGCTGGCGCCGGTCTCCCCCTTTGTACCGCTGTTTTTAGGCTTCCTGCAGCGCTATAAGCCCGAGGCGAAACTGGGTACCTACTATTCGCTGGTCCTGCCGTATCCGCTTATCTTTTTAGGGGTATGGTTGCTGATGCTGGTGGCGTGGTATCTTGTCGGCCTGCCTATCGGGCCAGGGGTCTACCCGCGACTGAACTAAGGAATGTGCCAGATGCTGAGATTACTCGAAGACAAAATTGCAACGCCCCTCGGGCCGCTATGGGTCATTGCCGATGAGCAATTCAACCTGCGCGCCGTTGAGTGGGAGGAGCACAGCAACCGGATGGTGGAACTGCTGAATATCCACTACCGGGCGCAGGGCTACGAGCGCATCAGCGCCAGCAATCCGGGCGGGCTGAGCGAAAAGCTCACCGCCTGGTTCGAGGGCGATCTCAGCATTATCGACACCCTGCCAACCGCCACCGCAGGCACCCCTTTTCAGCGTGAGGTGTGGCAGGCGTTGCGTTCCATTCCCTGCGGCCAGGTGATGCATTATGGGCAGCTGGCCGCACAGCTTGGACGCCCGGGCGCGGCGCGTGCCGTCGGGGCGGCAAACGGCTCCAATCCGGTCAGTATTGTGGTGCCCTGCCATCGCGTTATCGGACGTAACGGCACCCTCACCGGCTATGCTGGCGGGGTGCAGCGCAAAGAGTGGTTACTGCGTCATGAAGGCTATTTACTGCTGTAGTTCCAGGCTTTTAGTGCTTAATATTCCTTAAGTTAGTCGAAATATCCGCAACCAAGTTGTGGAATTTCAAGAAGATGCTAACACATTCACGCTTCTTGTCCTTATTGATGGTTTCCCCAGGCTTACGCAGGGTCAAAAAAGATGTTAAAATTGACCAATATCAATTAAGGCTTGAGCATACCTATGATCCCGGAAAAGCGAATTATTCGACGCATTCAGTCTGGCGGTTGTGCTATCCATTGTCAGGACTGCAGCATCAGCCAGCTCTGTATCCCGTTTACCCTGAATGAGCACGAGCTTGATCAGCTTGATAATATTATCGAGCGTAAAAAGCCGATTCAGAAAGGGCAGACGCTGTTCAAAGCGGGAGACGAACTGAAATCGCTGTACGCTATCCGCTCTGGCACCATCAAGAGCTATACCATCACCGAACAGGGCGACGAGCAGATCACCGGCTTCCACCTGGCGGGCGACCTGGTCGGCTTTGACGCTATCGGCACCGGTAACCATCCGAGCTTCGCCCAGGCGCTGGAAACCTCAATGGTTTGCGAAATCCCGTTTGAAACTCTGGACGATCTGTCAGGCAAAATGCCTAACCTGCGTCAGCAGATGATGCGTCTGATGAGCGGTGAGATCAAAGGCGATCAGGATATGATTCTGCTGCTTTCCAAAAAGAATGCAGAAGAGCGCCTGGCGGCGTTTATCTACAACCTCTCCCGTCGTTTCGCTGAGCGCGGCTTCTCTCCTCGTGAGTTCCGTCTGACCATGACCCGTGGCGATATCGGTAACTACCTGGGCCTGACCGTTGAAACCATCAGCCGTCTGCTGGGTCGTTTCCAGAAAAGCGGCATGCTGGCGGTAAAAGGTAAATACATCACCATTGAGAATGGTGAAGCGCTGGCGGTGCTGGCGGGCCACTCGCGTAACGTCGCATAAATTCATCTGACTGCTGTATGCCAGATCGGTAATTTTACTGATTTATTGATCTGGCAAAACTTCCCCTCTGTTTCATTTTATATATATAGGTTACTCTTTTACTTACAGACTGTGGTGACAGTAGTAAGGAGACCTGTATGGCAAAGTATCAAAACATGCTGGTGGCCATCGATCCTAATCAGGACGATCAACCGGCGTTACGACGAGCTGTCTATTTACATCAACGGATTGGTGGCAGAATCAAAGCGTTTCTGCCGATATATGACTTTTCTTACGAAATGACCACCCTTCTGTCGCCTGACGAACGCACCGCTATGCGTCAGGGCGTGATCAGCCAGCGTACGGCCTGGATCCGCGAACAGGCAAAATTCTATCTTGATGCCGGTGTACCCATTGAGATTAAGGTGGTGTGGCATAACCGTCCGTTTGAAGCCATCATCCAGGAAGTGGTGAGCGGCGAACACGATCTGCTTCTGAAAATGGCCCACCAGCACGACAAGCTGGAAGCGGTGATTTTCACGCCGACTGACTGGCACCTGCTGCGCAAATGTCCGTGCCCGGTGTGGATGGTCAAAGACCAGCCGTGGCCGGAAGGCGGCAAAGCGGTGGTGGCGGTCAATCTTGCCAGCGAAGAGAACTACCACAACGCCCTCAACGAGAAGCTGATCAAAGAGACGCTCTATCTCGCCGAGAAGGTCAACCATACCGAAGTCCACCTTGTGGGCGCCTACCCGGTTACGCCCATCAATATCGCCATTGAACTCCCGGAATTTGACCCGACCGTTTATAACGACGCCATCCGCGGCCAGCATCTGCTGGCGATGAAATCGCTGCGGCAAAAATTTGGTATCGATGAAAAACTGACTCATGTCGAAAAAGGGCTGCCTGAAGAGGTGATCCCCGACCTGTCCGAGCATCTGCAGGCTGGTATCGTGGTGTTAGGTACTATTGGCCGCACCGGTATTTCAGCCGCCTTCCTCGGCAACACCGCCGAACAGGTGATCGACCATCTGCGCTGTGATCTGCTGGTCATCAAGCCCGATCAGTACCAGACCCCGGTTGAGCTCGACGACGACGAAGACGACTAAATGTAAAAAAGCCCGCCAATTGGCGGGCTTTTTTTTCTAGCTCTCGGTGGCGGGCTGTGTCGAAGGCTGTGCGCTGTCGCCCTCTTTCATCCACGGCGCATGCAGCACCATGCTCGGCAGGGCCAGTTTTACCCCCTCCTCATTCAGGCTCTCCAGGATCCGGATATTGATCTCCTGCTGGATATCCATGTATTTGTTGTAATCCGCGGTGTTGACGATATGCACCACCTCAAAGGTGAGGCGGTCTTTGTCAAAACCGAGCAGATGGGCACGGTCGAAACGCGTTTCGCCGATATCGGTGATGATTTTTTTCACGTTATCGCCAATGATGCGCAGCTTCTCAGGCGGCGTGTCGCTGGCGACGCCAAAGGTAAAGACGATACGGCGCGTCTGCATACGCTTATAGTTGTGCAGCGTTTGCTGAAGCAGGATCGCATTACCGCAGACAATCTGCTCCCCGCTCAGGCTGCGAATACGCGTCGTTTTAAGACCGATATGCTCCACCGTCCCGGCCACATCGTTAAACACCACGAAATCGCCAATTTCAAAGGGTTTATCGAACCCTATTGAGAGCGAAGCGAAGACGTCGCTCAGGATAGTTTGCACCGCCAGCGCAATGGCGATACCCCCCACCCCCAGGCTGGCAACCAGCGCCGTGATATTAACGCCCGCGTTGGCAAGAATAGAGAGCAGCATCACTGACCAGACAACCGCCCGCAGGATCAGGCCGGTGATCACCAGCGTCACGGGGTTTTTATGGCTTCCCGGCGCCAGCATCACGTGTCGTAGCCAGGAGACTACCCCCTGATCCATCCACAGCGCCACCTGAATCGCCAGCACCAGGAACCAGGCGTGGCTGAGAGTGCCGGAGAGGCGGTCAGGAAGTTCCACGAAGCGCAGGCTGATAAGAAAAGCGACCACAAAGAGCATGACCCGGCTGGTTCTGTTCAGCATCTCGGTGAGGATCAGCTGCATCCGGCGTGTGGTGGGATGTTTATCGCCCCAGTTGGTGATCCCCTTGTGTACAAAGGTGATGATGCGCTTTAACAGCCAGTAAACCAGAAGCGTCACCACCACCACGGTACCGAAGCCAATCCAGAACGTGGGGGTCATCATGAGCGCCAAAAAATCGAAGTGGGACAAAAACCGCATTATCTCTCCTCCCTTTACACAAAGTTAAAAGTATAGACAGATGGAATACATTGGCGGCAGAAATAAGAAAACCGCCCTGGTGGGCGGTTTATTCAGAGTGAATCAGAGAGGCTTACAGCGCTTTTAAGATCGCATCCACGCTGGCCTTGGCATCGCCAAACAGCATGTGGGTGTTCTCTTTAAAGAACAGCGGGTTCTGTACGCCAGCGTAACCGGTGTTCATGGAGCGTTTGAAGACGATAACGTTCTGCGCCTTCCACACTTCCAGAACCGGCATACCGGCGATCGGGCTCTTCGGATCGTCCTGTGCCGCCGGGTTGACGGTGTCGTTGGCGCCGATAACCAGCACGGTATCGGTGTCGGAGAAGTCGTCGTTGATCTCATCCATCTCCAGCACGATATCGTAAGGCACTTTCGCCTCAGCCAGCAGCACGTTCATGTGGCCTGGCAGACGGCCGGCAACCGGGTGAATACCGAAGCGCACCTTAATGCCGCGAGCACGCAGACGTTCGGTGATTTCCGCAACCGGATACTGCGCCTGCGCTACCGCCATGCCGTAGCCTGGGGTGATGATGACCGTGTGCGAATTTTTCAGCATGTCAGCCGTCTCTTCCGCGCTGATTTCACGATGCTCACCTACCTCTTCCTCACCGCCGGAAGTTTGTCCGTCGGTACCAAAGCCCCCGGCGATCACGCTGATGAACGAGCGGTTCATCGCTTTACACATGATGTAGGAGAGGATCGCACCGCTGGAACCCACCAGCGCACCGGTGACGATCAGCAGGTCGTTGCTCAGCATAAAGCCCGCCGCCGCCGCCGCCCAACCGGAGTAGGAGTTCAGCATGGAAACCACCACCGGCATATCGGCACCCCCGATAGAGGCCACCAGGTGCCAGCCAAATGCCAGCGCGATGATGGTCATCACCAGCAGCGCCAGTACCTGCAAGCCCACGCTGTCGGTGCGCACGAAAACTACCATCAGCAGAAACGACACCACCAGCGCGGCGAGGTTCAGCTTGTGACGGTTTGGCAGCATCAGCGGTTTAGAAGAGATTTTGCCGCGCAGCTTACCGAACGCCACGATAGAACCGGTAAAGGTCACCGCCCCGATGAAGATGCCAAGGAACACTTCAGTCAGGTGGATATTGACCAGAATCGGATCCATCCCCGGCTCGTGATAGAGGTAGCTGTTAAAGCCAACCAGTACCGCCGCCAGACCCACGAAACTGTGCAGGATCGCCACCAGCTCCGGCATCTCGGTCATTTCCACGCGTTTGGCAAGACGAATACCAATAGCACCGCCGATGATCATCGCCACCAGGATCCACGCGACGTTGCCGGTGTCCGGTCCGAAAATCGTGGCAATCAGCGCAATCGCCATCCCGGCGATACCAAAATTGTTGCCCTGCTGCGACGTTTCATGTTTTGAAAGCCCCGCGAGGCTGAAAATAAACAGGACCGCGGCAACAATGTATGCAGCGGTAACTAATCCTCCAGACATAGGTTACCCCTTATCCCTTACGAAACATTTTCAGCATGCGCTGAGTCACGGTGAAGCCACCGAAAATATTGATACTGGCGATCAGTACCGCGATAAAGCTCAGGAAACTGACCCAGCCGCCGTGACCAATCTGCAATAATGCTCCGACCACAATGATCCCGGAGATGGCGTTGGTAACCGACATCAGCGGCGTATGCAGCGCATGGGAAACGTTCCACACCACGTAGTAACCCACCACGCAGGAGAGCGCGAAGACGGTGAAGTGGCCGAGGAACTCTTTCGGTGCCACGTCTGCCAGCCAGCCAAAGAGGATAATGGCCAGCGCCATCAAGGCGTACTTACGCCACGGCGAAGCGGGTTTTTCAGGCTCTTTTGGTGCAGGGGCGGCTTTGGCGGCGGCCTGCGGTTGCGCGGAAACCTGAATCGGCGGTGCTGGCCAGGTGATTTCACCCTCACGGACCACGGTGACGCCACGCACGACGACGTCCTCAAAATCAACGGTGATCGTGCCGTCTTTCTCTTTGCAGAGCAGCTTCAGCAGGTTCACCAGGTTGGTGCCGTAGAGCTGGGAGGACTGGGTTGGCAGACGGCCCGGCAGATCGGTATAGCCGATCACCTTCACGCCGTTAGCGGTGGTGGTGACCACACCCGGAACGGTGTATTCGCAGTTACCGCCGTTTTGCGCAGCCAGATCGACGATCACGCTACCGGCCTTCATAGAGTCGACCATTTCGCGGGTGATCAGTTTCGGTGCCGGTTTGCCCGGAATGAGCGCGGTGGTGACAATGATGTCCACCTCTTTCGCCTGGGCGGCGAACAGCGCCATCTCGGCTTTAATAAAGGCTTCGGACATCACTTTGGCGTAGCCGTCGCCGCTGCCCGCCTCTTCTTTGAAGTCCAGTTCCAGGAACTCGGCGCCCATACTCTGCACCTGTTCTTTTACTTCCGGACGGGTATCAAAAGCACGAACGATTGCGCCGAGGCTGTTCGCCGCGCCAATAGCTGCCAGACCGGCAACGCCTGCGCCAATCACCATGACTTTCGCGGGTGGGACTTTACCCGCAGCGGTGATCTGGCCGGTAAAGAAGCGACCAAACTCATGTGCCGCCTCGACGATGGCGCGATAACCGGCGATGTTCGCCATAGAGCTCAGGGCATCCAGCGACTGCGCACGCGAGATACGCGGCACAGAGTCCATCGCCATGACGGTGACGCCGCGCGCTGCCAGCTTCTCCATCAGCTCCGGATTCTGGGCTGGCCAGACGAAGCTCACCAGCGTGGTGCCCGGATTGAGCAGCGCGATTTCATCCTCTTCTGGTGCATTGACCTTCAGAATGACATCCGAATGCCAGACGTTTGCGCCATCTACAATCTCTGCGCCCGCCTGAACAAACGCCTCGTCATCGAAACTTGCCAGCTTGCCTGCGCCGCTTTCAACCGCGACGGTAAAACCCAGTTTTAGGAGCTGTTCCACCGTTTTTGGTGTCGCCGCTACACGGGTTTCATTGGCAAACCGTTCTCTTGGTACCCCAATACGCATAGTAATCCCTTCCATCGGTTTTTGATGATGGTTTGTCGAATATTCATCACGGATATATAACGACAGCAACAGGCGTTAACCTGCCGCTCACGACTATCCGCAGAAAATAAAACAGTAACAAACTTTCTATAACCTACTGAAAATACCGCCTGTGATCCACAGCAAGAAAACACTTTTTATGCCTTTAACTGTCAAAAATAAGTGATCTGCATCTCTGACAGGCATATCTACCTTTATTTCGTCGCCAGGGCCGATGTTTAGCTCAGTCGAAGCGGTAAAAACACGATATAGCGCCAGCTAGAAACAACTTATTAACATTAAATCAACTTGTGAAAGTTATATGCTTTATTAGTTTTAGTGGTCAAACGGGTATTTTTTCAACATATCTCTAAAGGTTATGGAAATTGATCGCCCCCTTGCTGCTCGCTATAAAAAATGGCGCAGACAGCAGAGGGTGTTAAATGCAATAATCGTCAACGTTTTCAAATTAACAACTACACCAGTACCTGGTTTGCGTAAGGCGAAGGATTATTTTTATGAAGCTTAAGAACACTCTCCTGGCGTCCGCACTCCTTGCTGCGACCGCTCTGTCTGCCAATGCCGCGACAGAGTTAACGCCGGAGCAAGCGGCTGCAACGAAACCTTACGATCACGTTACGATCGTAGGTCGTTTTAACGCAATTGGCGATGCAGTTAATGCCGCCTCCAAACGTGCCGATAAAGAGGGCGCCGCCGCATTCTACGTCGTGGATAACTCCGAATACGGCAGCAGCGGCAACCAGCGCGTCACCGTTGCGCTCTATAAAGCCGATGCCCCGAAAGCGGATGAGGTGAAAAACCGTGTGATCAACGGCGTGATGGAGCTGCCGAAAGATCAGGCCGTTCTGCTTGAGCCGTATGATACTGTCACCATTCAGGGCTTCTACCGCAGCCAGCCGGAAGTGAACGATGCCATCACCAAAGCCGCAAAAGCGAAAGGGGCTGACTCCTACTACATCGTTCGCCAGATCGATGCTAACCAGGGCGGCAACCAGCGCATCACTGCTTACATCTACAAAAAAGATGCGAAAAAACGTGTCCTGCAGAGCCCGGATGCCATTCCGGCTGACTCTGATGCTGGCCGCGCAGCCATTGCCAAAGGCGGCGAAGAAGCGAAGAAAGTGGAAATCCCGGGCGTGGCGACCAGCGCTGCACCAGGCGCTTCCGTTGCCGGTGTGGGCCGTTTCTTCGAAACCCAGACCACCAAAGGCGGTCGTTACAGCGTTACGCTCAACGACGGCACCAAAATTGAAGAGCTGAACAACGCCACTGCCGCGCAGATGATTCCGTTCGACAGCATCAAGTTCACCGGTAACTACGGCAACATGACCGAAATTTCTTACCAGGTGGCGAAGCGTGCGGCGAAGAAAGGGGCCAAGTATTACCACATCACCCGCCAGTGGCAGGAGCGCGGTAATAACACGACCATCAGCGCTGACCTGTACAAATAAGTACCCGGGTTCACTCAGGCGGCGTTATGCCGCCTTTTTTTTCGCTTTACCGCCACAATTCAGCCCTTCCTCATTGCATGCGCTCGTAACACTCCGTAAAATCCCGCGCCTTAGTGTGATCCACCATTTTTATGCGCTTCGACGAAATAATTATTCTGGATCTGACCCTTTTTAAAAAGGAAGCCAATGGAAAAGAAACTTGGCCTGAGCGCTTTAACTGCGCTTGTTTTAAGCTCCATGCTCGGTGCGGGTGTATTCAGTCTGCCGCAGAATATGGCGGCCGTCGCCAGCCCGTCTGCGCTGCTTATTGGCTGGGGGATCACCGGCATCGGGATCCTGCTGCTGGCCTTCGCCATGCTGCTGCTGACGCGCATTCGTTCCGACCTCGACGGCGGTATTTTTACCTACGCCCGTGAAGGCTTTGGTGAGCTGGTGGGTTTCTGTTCCGCCTGGGGCTACTGGCTGTGCGCGGTGATCGCCAACGTCTCTTACCTGGTGATCGTCTTCTCTGCGCTCAGTTTCTTTACCGACTCCCCTGAACTGCGCCTGTTTGGCGATGGCAATACCTGGCAATCCATTGTCGGCTCCTCGGTGCTGCTGTGGGTCGTGCATTTCCTGGTACTGCGCGGCGTCCAGACCGCGGCCAGTATCAACCTGGTCGCAACGCTTGCGAAGCTGGTGCCGCTGGGGCTCTTTATCGTGCTGGCGTTTATTGCGTTTCGTCTCGATCTCTTCAGCATGGACTTTTCCGGCGTGGCGCTGGGTGTCCCGGTCTGGGAGCAGGTGAAAAACACCATGCTGATCACCCTGTGGGTCTTTATCGGGGTGGAAGGCGCGGTGGTTGTCTCGGCCAGGGCGCGCAATAAGCACGATGTTGGTCGCGCCACGCTGCTGGCCGTACTGGCCGCATTAGGGGTCTATCTGCTGGTCACCCTGCTCTCCCTGGGGGTGGTGGCGCGTCCGGAACTGGCGGAGATGCGTAACCCCTCGATGGCGGGCCTGATGGTGAAAATGATGGGTTCCTGGGGCGAGGTGGTGATTGCCGCCGGTCTGATCGTCTCCGTATGCGGCGCCTATCTGAGCTGGACCATTATGGCGGCAGAGGTGCCGTTCCTGGCCGCAACCCATAAAGCCTTCCCGCGTCTGTTCGCGCGGCAGAACAAAAACAATGCGCCGTCCGCGTCGCTGTGGTTGACCAACATCAGCGTGCAGATCTGTCTGGTGCTGATCTGGCTCACAGGTTCAGACTATAACACGTTGTTAACCATCGCCTCCGAGATGATTCTGGTACCCTATTTCCTGGTGGGCGCATATTTGTTAAAAATAGCTACCCGACCGATGCATACCGTCGTGGGGATGGGCGCCTGTATTTACGGCTTATGGCTGCTGTATGCCTCCGGACCGATGCATCTGCTGCTCTCCGTCGTGCTCTATGCGCCGGGACTGCTGGTGTTTATTTATGCCCGTCGCACGCACCAGCTCCAGCACGCGCTGAAGCGCCGTGAAATCGTGCTGATTGGCTTATTACTGGTTGCCGCATTACCGGCAACGTGGATGTTGATGGGATAAGCAACCGCGTCCCATCGTCGAACGGATAAGGAGAACACGATGGGACAGGCAAAACCGCTCCCGATCCTGATTACTGGCGGAGGTCGTCGTATCGGCCTCGCGCTTGCCCACCATTTCTTGAATCTTCACCAGCCTGTCATTGTCAGCTATCGCACAAAATACCCGGCGATTGAGACCCTGTGCGAGGCGGGTGCAACCTGTATTCAGGCGGATTTTTCCTCTGACGAGGGCATTCTGGCCTTTGCCGACCAGATAAAAGCGGAAACCACCGGCTTACGCGCCATCATCCATAATGCCAGCGCATGGATGGCGGAATCCCCGGAGCACTCGCTCAGCGACACGCTCTCCTGCATGTTGCAGATCCACGTCCATGCCCCTTACCTGCTCAACCACGCTCTACAAGGGTTGTTGCGCGGTCACGGCCATGCCGCCAGCGACATCATCCATTTTACCGACTACGTGGTTGAGCGCGGCAGCGATAAGCACATTGCTTACGCCGCCAGCAAAGCCGCGCTGGATAACATGACCCGCTCGTTTGCCCGCAAGCTGGCCCCGGAGGTGAAAGTCAACGCCATCGCGCCGTCGCTGATCATGTTTAATGAACATGACGATGCTGACTATCGCCAGAAGGCGCTGAATAAGTCCCTGATGAAAATCGCCCCGGGAGAAAAAGAGGTGATTGATTTGATCGACTATATTCTGACCAGCTGCTACGTCACGGGCCGATCCTTTGGCGTGGATGGCGGGCGTCCTTTACGTTAGTGAAAGCGGCTCCAGCAGAAAATTAACACCCAGGCGCTGAGGCTCCAGCAGAGTACCGCCCCGCCCAGCGCCAGGGGCAAACGCATCATGCCGGTGAAGTACCAGAGCGAAAGCAGATAGAGAAAATAGGGAATAATTGACCACATGCCAAACACGATGGTCGCCCGCAGCGCCTCGATCCCGCGCTCCGAAGCGACGATATAGTGGGCAATGAGGGCAAAGGTGGGAAACAGCGGAATCAACCCGGCAATGTAATAATTTTTGCTTTTCGCCAGTACCCCAATCAGTAACACCACCAGCGCACCCAACGCCGCTTTTATTACCAGCCCCATGCTTTCCCCCTTAACAAGACAATAACAATGTCGGGCAGCATAACGGAACGGCAACATTTTGCGAATGATTAATGGAAGGTTAAGGTTGCGCGGTGTATGTTGGCGTTTTCCGCAGACACAGCCTTGCTATGAACAAGATCGTATACGTTGAGGATGAACCCGAAGTCGGTCAGTTGATCGCCGCTTATCTGGGTAAACATGATATTGAGGTCATCGTCGAACCACGCGGCGACCGCGCAGAAGAGGTGGTGGCGCGGGAAAAACCCGATCTGGTGCTGCTGGATATTATGCTACCCGGTAAAGATGGCATGACCCTGTGCCGGGATCTGCGCGCCCGCTGGAACGGGCCGATTGTGCTGCTTACTTCCCTCGACAGCGACATGAACCACATTTTGTCCCTGGAGATGGGGGCTAACGACTACATCCTGAAAACCACCCCACCGGCTGTACTCCTGGCGCGCGTGCGCCTGCATCTGCGCCAGCACGTTGCCGCCTCCAGCGAATCCCCCTCCCCGCAGCTCACCCCGCACAAGGCGCTGCGTTTTGGCACACTCTCCATCGATCCGGTTAATCGTCAGGTGCTGCTTTCCGGCGAGCAGGTGGCGCTGTCGACGGCAGATTTCGATCTGCTGTGGGAGCTGGCAACCCATGCCGGACAGATTATGGATCGGGACGCGCTGCTGAAAAACCTGCGCGGCGTCAGCTACGATGGCATGGACCGCAGCGTGGACGTGGCCATCTCCCGCCTGCGCAAGAAGCTGCTGGATAACGCTACCGAGCCGTTTCGCATTAAAACCGTGCGTAACAAAGGCTACCTTTTCGCGCCCCACGCCTGGGACGTATAGCAGGGGCGACAGCCGCCCTTTTTTACTCCTGATGATTAACCTTTTGCGCCCGCCCGCATAATATGTATTATGTTATAACATAACATTTATGAGGATGGGAACGTGTTTAATCAAAACAGGGCGCTGGCTTTTGTCCTTACTTTATTCGTGCAGCCGGTAGTCGCCGCCACGGTTTATCCGCTGACGGTAGAGAACTGCGGGGTCAAGGAGACCTTTACTCAGGCCCCGCAACGGGTGGTGACGGTGGGGCAACACGAGACGGAATTACTGCTGGCGCTGGGGCTCGAAAAGAAGATCAGCGCGACCTCAGTCTGGTTTGGCCCCCTGCCCGATGCGCTGGCAAAACAGGGTAACGGACTGAAAAAGCTGGCGGATAACGCCCCTTCCTTTGAAGCGGTCACCGCGGAGCGTCCTGATCTGGTGCTGGCCCAGTATCACTGGCATATCGGGCCGCAGGGGGAAACGGGCAGCCGGGAACAGTTCGCTACACTGGGCATCCCGACCTGGATCTCTCCTGCCGACTGCATCGGCAAAAGCGTCACCGACAGCTCGAACGGCGACGGGGCGCGGAGCACACCGTTTTCCATCGCCGAAATCGAACGCGAAATCGATGAACTGGCGACCATTTTCGACGTTCAGCCGCAAGGTAATGCGCTTAACGAGGCGCTGAAACAGCGTATTCAGCAGGCACAGGTCCGTGCTGCCGCGCAACAAACTCGTCCCCTGAAAGTGGTGTTCTGGTTCTCCAGCAGCCGTCTGAAAGGCGATCCCTGGGTGGCCGGCGATTACGGTGCGCCGGGGTGGATCAGCCACACGCTTGGGCTGAAAAACATCATTGATTCCCATGACGAATGGCCTGCCGTGACCTGGGAGCATATCGCCCAGGCGCAGCCTGACGTGATCGTCATCGCTGAGATGTCCCGCCGTCTCTACCCTGCGGATGATGTGGCAGTTAAAAAGACCTTTTTAAACGACGATCCGGTGACCCGAAACATCCCCGCCGTGAAAAAGGGGCAGATCGTGGTGGTACCCGCGATGTCACTCAACCCCTCCCTGCGTAATGTCGATGCCGTTGAGGCGATCGGCGAAAAACTGGCAACGTTCCAGGCTGAACAATGAGTATCATGACTCTCCGCGCCCCCTTTACCCTGCCGCGCTGGCGGCAGCATAGCCTGATGGCCGTTGGGATAGTGACGCTGCCGTTGATGCTGGTTTTCGCTGCCACCGTCGGGGATATGCCGGTGTCGTATGCGAACGCAGGTAAAGCCATTCTCAACGGTCTGGGTCTGGGTAGCTATGTGCTGCCCCAGATTGAGCAAGGCATTGTCTGGCAGTACCGCATGAGCCGGGCGCTGATGGCCGCCTGCAGCGGAGGGGGGCTGGCGCTCTGCGGCCTGGTGATGCAGGCCATCCTGCGAAACCCGCTGGCGGAGCCCTATCTGCTGGGGATCTCCTCCGGCGCATCGCTGGGGGCCGTCTGTGTGATGTTGCTGGGGATTGGCGGCAGCACGCTGGGCATCAGCGGCGGCGCCTTTATCGGCGCCTGCTGCGCGTTCGGGCTTATCATGCTTATCACCCACGGCATGACCGACAGCCCACCACGGATATTGCTGGCGGGCATCGCCGGGACGCAGCTCTTTAACGCCCTGACCGCCTACATTGTCAGCACCTTCGCCAATGCCGAGCAGTCACGCAGCGTGATGTTCTGGCTGCTGGGCAGCCTGAGCGGGGTTCGCTGGCCGGATGCTATTCTGGCTCTGGTGGTCGTGCTGGCCGGATTTATGGTGATCTTCGCCTTTTCACGAGCGCTGGATACCTTCACCTTTGGCGATGAAGTCTCCACTACCCTCGGCGTGCCGGTCACCCTGGTGCGCATTATCCTGCTGCTCACCTGCGCGCTGGTGACGGCGGTAATGGTCAGTATTATTGGCGCGGTGGGGTTTATCGGGCTGGTGATCCCGCACGTTACCCGGATGCTGTGCGGCCCCGGGCATCGCCGCTCAATTCCCCTGACCTTCCTGATCGGGAGTCATTTCATGATCCTCGCCGATGTGGTTTCCCGCACGCTCATCACCCATCAGGTCCTGCCCATTGGTGTGGTCACCGCGTTAGTCGGCGCGCCTGCCTTTGTGGTTCTGCTCTATCGCAGCCGGGAGAAAAACGTATGAACCTTTCATTAAGCGGATTGCAGGTCACCTTCCAGTCCCGCAACGTGTTGAACAACATCAATCTGCAACTGGAGGCGGGTGAAATCGTCGGCCTGTTAGGGCCAAATGGCTCGGGAAAATCGACGCTGCTGCGCTGTCTGGCCGGGTTACTCCCGCGTCATGCGCACCATATTCAGCTGAACGGCACCCCGCTCAATAAAATCTCCGTGAGAGATCGGGCCAAACAGCTGGCCTTTGTTCCCCAGCATGCCGGAGTGGATGGCGATCTCTACGTGGAGCAGATTGTCCGGCTGGGGCGCACGCCACACCGCAGGGGGCTTTTTGGCTGGAGTGAAAAGGACGACCAGGCAGTTGAGCACGCTATCCGCCTGATGAAACTTGACGGGCTGCGTCACCGGCTGTGGCGGCAGCTTTCCGGCGGAGAGCGGCAGCGCTGCCAGATTGCCCGCGCCCTGGCCCAGCAGCCACGGCTGCTGATCCTCGATGAGCCGACCAACCATCTGGATATCGAGTATCAGCTGGAGCTGATGACGCTGATTAGGCAGCTACCCATTACGGTGGTGGTGGCCCTGCACGATTTGAATCTCGCCGCCAACTACTGCCACCGGCTGGTCCTGCTGAAATCCGGCAGCGTGATAGCCAGCGGCCCGCCTGATGCGGTGCTGACCCCTGCTCTGATTGAAGACGCCTGGCATGTGCAAGCGGACGTGATGAAACAAGGCAAAACCTTCAACATTCGCTATGCCATGCGGCAGCCCATTGCGTAAAGTAGGCGATGCCCGCTCTTAGCGAGTCAATCTTACGTTCGGGCAGCCTTTTTAACGCGTTGTAGCTGGGTGATATTTCATGAAAAAACTGTTTGTGCAGTTTTACCTTCTGTTGTTCGTCTGCTTCCTGGTGATGACCATGCTGGTTGGGCTGGTCTATAAGTTCACCGCCGAGCGGGCGGGCAGACAGTCGCTGGATGATTTGATGAAAAGCTCGCTCTATCTGATGCGCAGTGAACTGCGTGAGATCCCCCCTCACGACTGGGCACGCACCATCAAAGAGCTGGATCTGAACCTGTCATTCAAACTGCGCATTGAGCCGCTGAAGAAATACACCCTGGATGCCCCGACCATGCAGCGGCTGCGCGAAGGCGATATCGTGGCGCTGGACGATCAGTACACCTTTATTCAGCGTATTCCGCGCAGCCATTACGTCCTGGCGGTCGGCCCGGTACCTTATCTCTACTTCCTGCATCAGATGCGCCTGCTGGATATCGCCCTGCTGGCCTTTATCGCCATTTCGCTGGCCTTCCCGGTGTTTATCTGGATGCGCCCCCACTGGCAGGACATGCTGCGCCTCGAGGCCGCCGCCCAGCGTTTCGGCGACGGGCACCTGACCGAGCGGATCCACTTCGACAGCGGGTCCAGCTTTGAGCGTTTGGGGGTGGCTTTTAACCAGATGGCAGACAATATCAACGCCCTGATCGCCAGCAAAAAACAGCTGATCGACGGTATCGCCCACGAGCTGCGCACCCCGCTGGTACGGTTGCGCTACCGGCTGGAGATGAGTGAAAACCTGACCGCGGCGGAGTCGCAGGCGCTGAACCGCGATATCGGCCAGCTGGAGGCGCTGATTGAAGAGCTGCTGACCTATGCCCGCCTCGACCGTCCGCAGAATGAACTCAAGCTCACCACCCCGGATCTGCCTGCATGGCTGCGCAGCTACGTTGAAGACGTGCAGAGCGTCAACCCGCAGCGCACCCTGCTGATCGACAGCGTCAACGGCGACTACGGCGCGCTGGATATGCGTTTGATGGAACGGGTGCTGGATAACCTGGTTAACAACGCCCTGCGCTACAGCGATAACACCCTGCGTATCGCGTTGCAGTTGAACGGCAGCCGGGCATTGCTGTCGGTGGAGGATGATGGCCCCGGCATCGCGCCAGAGGCCCGCCAGCGGGTGTTTGAGCCTTTTGTCCGTCTCGACCCGAGCCGGGACCGCGCCACCGGCGGCTGCGGCCTCGGGCTGGCGATCGTCTATTCTATTGCCCAGGCGCTTGGGGGGGATGTCAGCTGCGAAGCCAGCGATCTCGGCGGCGCCCGGTTCTGCTTTACCTGGCCCGTCTGGCATCATATCGCCCTGCCCATCCCTGATTGACCTTTACCGCACGCTGGCCTGACCGGGCGTGCTGTGCTATAAATTAAGTATGTTGTAACTAATGTGGTGTGCTATGGCAACTTACGATCTTATCGAACGCTTAAACTCAACCTTTCGTCAGATGGAGCACGAACTGGCGCAACTCACGGACGATCTGCAAACCTGCCGCTTACTGGCGGGCCGCGTCTTCTCCCTGCCGGACGTCGCCAAAGGCGCCGAGCACGATCCCCTTAACGCCATCCCGGTGAAACAGCATATCGGCCAGGAGGCGCTGACGATGGCGCTCCAGCACTATCGGCACCTGTTTATCCAGCAGCAGTCGGAGAACCGCAGCAGCAAGGTCGCCGTGCGCCTGCCGGGGGTGATCTGCCTGCAGAGTGATGCCGCCCACCGGATGCAGCTTACGGAACAGATCGCGAGCATTAACGCCTTAAAAGCAGCATTTGAAAAAATCGTCACCGAGGAGTCAGGCCTGGCTCCCGCCGCCCGCTTTGAGTGGGTGCATCACCAGCTACCAGGTTTGATTACCCTCAACGCCTATCGCACGTTAACGGTGATTAACCACCCCGCCACCCTGCGCTTCGGCTGGGCCAATAAGCACATCATCAAAAATTTCACCCGCGATGAGGTGCTGGCGATGCTGGAAAAAAGCCTGAAGTCCCCACGTGCCGTCGCGCCCTGGTCGCGGGATCAGTGGGTGGAGCGGCTGGAGGCCGAATACACGGCCATTCACTCCCTGCCTGCGCAAGCGCGGCTGAAGATCAAGCGGCCGGTGAAGGTGCAGCCTATTGCCCGGGTCTGGTATGCCGGGCAGCAAAAGCAGGTGCAGTACGCTTGCCCGACGCCGCTGATCGCCCTGTACGATGCCGATCAGGGGGCGGTGATCCCGGACATTGGTGAATTGCTGAATTACGATGCTGACAACGTTCAGCACCGTTATAAGCCGCAGGCGCAGCCGCTGCGATTGATCATCCCGCGACTGCACCTTTACGTGGCGGAGTAGCTATTTCAGGCTACCGACCATCGCTTCCGGGCGGACCCAGCTGTCGAACTCGGCCTCGGTGAGATACCCCAGCGCCAGGGCGGAGGCTTTCAGGGTCAGCCCCTCTTTGTGCGCTTTTTTGGCGATTTCCGCCGCCTTGTCATAGCCGATATGGGTATTGAGCGCCGTCACCAGCATTAACGACTCGTTGAGCAGCTGGCTGATGCGCTCGCGATTCGGTTCAATGCCTACCGCGCAGTGCTCGTTAAAACTCTCCATCCCGTCCGCCAGCAGACGCACCGACTGGAGGAAGTTATGGATCACCATCGGGCGATAGACGTTCAGCTCAAAGTTGCCCGAGGCGCCGCCCATATTCACCGCCACGTCATTGCCCATCACCTGACAGCAGAGCATGGTCATGGCTTCGCACTGGGTCGGGTTCACTTTCCCCGGCATGATGGAACTGCCCGGCTCGTTCTCCGGGATGCTGATTTCACCGATGCCGCAGCGCGGGCCAGAGGCCAGCCAGCGCACGTCGTTGGCGATTTTCATCAGCGAGGCCGCCAGCCCTTTCAGCGCCCCGTGGGCATGGACCAGCGCGTCACAGGTCGCCAGCGCCTCGAACTTGTTCGGCGCGGTGACAAACGGCTGCCCGGTGATGGTCGCCAGCTCTTCCGCCACGCGCACCGCGTATTCAGGATGGGTGTTGAGCCCGGTGCCTACCGCGGTGCCGCCCAGCGCCAGCTCCGCCAGGTGCGGCAGACTATGGTCGATATGGCGCAGGTTGTGCTCAAGCATCGCCACCCAGCCGGAGATCTCCTGGCCGAGGGTCAGGGGCGTGGCATCCTGCAGGTGGGTACGGCCAATCTTGACGATATCGGCGAAGGCGCGGGCTTTCTCGTTCAGCGTCTGCTTCAGCACGTTCAGCTGGGGGATCAGCTGCTCGCGCAGGGCAATCAGCGCCGCCACGTGCATCGCCGTCGGGAAAACGTCGTTGGAGCTTTGACTTTTGTTGACGTCATCGTTGGGGTGGATCTTGCGCTCCATGCCGCGCACGCCGCCAAGCAGCTCGCTGCCGCGGTTCGCCAGCACCTCGTTCATGTTCATGTTGCTCTGGGTGCCGGAGCCGGTCTGCCAGATGGCGAGGGGGAATTCATCAGGATGTTTACCCGCCAGCACTTCATCGGCGGCGCTGATGATGGCGCTGGCTTTTTCCGCCGCCAGCAGGCCTAAATCCTGGTTTACTTTGGCTGCGGCGCGTTTGGTCAGCGCCAGAGCCTGGATCAGCGAAACCGGCATTTTCTCAGTGGAAATACGGAAATGTTCCAGTGAACGCTGGGTTTGCGCGCCCCAGAGTTTGTCCTGCGGGACCTCAATGGCGCCCATCGAATCTTTCTCACTGCGTGAGGTGGTCATTACTTTCTCCTTGATAACACTGAAGTGGATTGCTCACAGCTCAAAGAAATAAGTATTGATGAGAACGACGAAAGGGTATGGCGCTTTGTGCGCTCTTTTTGTGCCGGGTGGCGTGCGGCCACCCGGCTTGTCAGATTACTTCACACAGGCCGAACACTGGGAGGACTGGATCTGTTTGAAGAAGTCGTTACCTTTGTCATCCACGAGGATAAACGCCGGGAAGTCCTCCACTTCAATTTTCCAGATCGCTTCCATCCCCAGTTCGGGATATTCCACGCACTCGAGGCTCTTGATGCTGCCCTGCGCCAGTACCGCAGCCGGGCCGCCAATGCTGCCGAGGTAGAAGCCGCCGTGCTTGTGGCATGCGTCAGTCACCTGCTGGCTGCGGTTGCCCTTCGCCAGCATGATCATGCTGCCACCGTTGGCCTGGAGCTGATCGACATAGGAGTCCATACGTCCGGCGGTGGTTGGCCCCAGGGAACCAGAGGCATAGCCGTTCGGGGTTTTCGCCGGGCCCGCGTAGTAGATCGGGTGATCTTTGATGTACTGCGGCAGCCCTTCGCCGTTATCCAGACGCTCTTTCAGCTTCGCGTGCGCAATATCGCGACCGACAATAATGGTGCCGTTCAGTGACAGACGGGTGGAGACCGGGTACTGAGAGAGCTGAGCCAGGATCTCGCTCATCGGACGGTTCAGGTCAACGCGTACCGCTTCGCCCTCGCCCGCTTTGCGCAGCGCTTCCGGAATGTATTTACCTGGGTTGTTCTCCAGTTTCTCGATCCAGATCCCGTCGCGGTTGATCTTCGCTTTAATGTTGCGGTCCGCCGAGCAGGAGACGCCCATCCCCACCGGGCAGGATGCGCCGTGGCGCGGCAGACGGATCACGCGGATATCGTGGGCAAAATATTTGCCGCCAAACTGGGCACCAAGGCCGAGGTTCTGGGCTTCCACCAGCAGTTCCTGCTCAAGCTGAACATCGCGGAACGCCTGGCCGTGCTCGTTACCTTCAGTCGGCAGATTGTCGTAGTATTTGGTCGAGGCCAGCTTAACGGTTTTCAGGGTGCTTTCCGCCGAGGTGCCACCGATCACAAAGGCAATGTGGTACGGCGGACAGGCCGCGGTGCCGAGGGTGCGCATCTTCTCCACCAGGTAGTTTTTCAGCTTGCCCGGCGTGAGCAGCGCTTTGGTCTCCTGATAGAGATACGTTTTGTTCGCTGAACCGCCGCCTTTGGCGATGCAGAGGAATTTGTATTCGTCGCCATCCACGCTGTAGAGGTCGATTTGCGCCGGCAGGTTGGTGCCGGTATTCACCTCTTTATACATATCCAGCGGGGCGTTTTGTGAATAGCGCAGGTTGTCTTCGATATAGGTGTTATACACGCCGTGCGCCAGGGCCGCTTCGTCGCCGCCACCGGTCCAGACACGCTGGCCTTTTTTACCCATGATGATGGCGGTGCCGGTGTCCTGACAGGTTGGCAGAATGCCTTTTGCCGCGATATCGGAGTTACGCAGGAACTGCAGGGCGACGTACTTGTCGTTTTCGCTGGCCTGCGGGTCGCTGAGGATATCGGCCACCTGCTGCTGATGCGCCGGGCGAAGCATGAACGAGGCATCGTGGAACGCCTGTTGCGCCAGTAAAGTCAGGGCCTGCGGGTCAACTTTCAGGATCTCCTGTCCTTCAAACTCAGAGACAGAAACGTGGTCGCGGGTTAACAGGTAATATTCGGTCTGATCCTTGGCCAGCGGGAAAGGATCCTGGTAATGGAAGGGTTTATTCGACATTGATCTCTCACTTACTGCTTCGGTCTGTTTATTTAGAGCAGATGTTCCGCTGCCCTGCTTAAAAGCGAGTCAGCCTATCCTACACAATTTTTTAACAAAAACTGAGACTAGTACGACTTTTTCCGCGCGCAGGTTACATCCGCCCGGTTTATTGCTTTAATACGGGCAGTTAATTCCACATTTGAAACAGGGCTTGATAATGCAAAAACTCATCAACTCAGTGCAGCACTACGCCTGGGGAAGTAAAACTGCGTTAACGGATCTCTACGGTATCGCCAACCCGGACAACCTCCCGATGGCAGAGTTGTGGATGGGGGCGCACCCGAAGAGCAGCTCAAAAATTACCGATGCCCAGGGCGAACGTTCCCTGCGTGACGTTATCGAGGGTGATAAAGCCACGCTGTTGGGCAGCGCCGTCGCCGAACGCTTTGGCGAGCTGCCGTTCCTGTTTAAGGTGCTGTGCGCCGATCAGCCGCTCTCTATTCAGGTTCACCCGAACAAGCAGGCCTCCGAAGCGGGTTTTGCGAAAGAGAACGCGGCAGGCATTCCGCTGGACGCCGCCGAGCGTAACTATAAAGATCCGAACCACAAACCGGAACTGGTCTTTGCCCTGACGCCGTTCCTGGCGATGAACGCCTTCCGCGAGTTCTCTGAGATCGTTTCGCTGCTGCAGCCGGTTGCCGGGGCGCACAGCGCCATTGCTCACTTCCTCGAACAACCGGATGCCGATCGCCTGAGCCACCTCTTCGCCAGCCTGCTGAATATGCAGGGGGACGAAAAATCCCGTGCGCTGGCGGTACTGAAAGCGGCCCTGAACAGCCAGAAAGGCGAACCCTGGCAGACCATCCGCGTGATTTCGGAATTTTACCCGGACGACAGCGGCCTCTTCTCTCCACTGCTGCTGAACGTGGTGAAACTGGAGCCGGGCGAAGCGATGTTCCTGTTTGCCGAAACGCCGCATGCGTACCTGCAAGGGGTGGCGCTGGAGGTAATGGCTAACTCCGATAACGTACTTCGTGCGGGGCTGACGCCGAAATACATCGACATCCCTGAACTGGTAGCCAACGTCAAATTCGTCGCGAAACCGGCAGCTGAACTGCTCACCCAGCCGGTTAAAAACGGCGCAGAGCTGGACTTCCCCATCCCGGTGGAGGACTTTGCGTTTTCCCTGCACGATCTCAGCAGCGAAGAGACCCGTATTGCCCAGCAGAGCGCGGCTATTCTCTTCTGCGTTGAGGGTGAAGCGGTGCTGAGCAAGGGCGAGGAGCGCCTGGTGCTGAAGCCTGGTGAGTCGGCCTTTATTGCCGCGAATGATTCCCCGGTTAGCGTCAGCGGCGTCGGGCGTCTGGCGCGGGTATTCAACAAGCTCCAGTGACCTGCTGAATTTTTTAACAATTTTTGCTAAGCTATTGCTAACCTTATGACCTCACCGGGCGGTTTTCACCGCTCGGTTTCATTTTATGGATAATCACGATGAAAAAATCGGTTATAGCTGCAGGCGTTATTGTTGCATTAGGGCTGGTCTGGACGGGCGCGGCCTGGTACACCGGGAAACAGCTGGAGAGCCGTCTGGGCGAGATGGTGGCCCAGGCGAACAGTGAACTTAAGCGTACCGCGCCAGAAGCCGGGCTGGAGCTGAGCTATCAGGATTATCAGCGCGGCGTGTTCAGCAGCCATCTGCAGATGGTCGTTAAGCCGGTAGCAGGAACCACTAATCCGTGGCTGCAACCGGGACAGAGCCTGGTGCTGAACGAAGATGTCGACCACGGTCCGTTCCCGCTGGCCCAGCTGAAATCCTTCAACCTCATCCCCTCTATGGCCTCGGTCAAATCGACGCTGGTCAATAACGAAGCCTCTAAACCGCTGTTCGATCTGGCGAAAAATGAGTCGCCTTTTGAGGTCAATACGCGCATCAGCTATGCCGGTGATACCCGTTCTGATATCGCCCTGAAAGCCCTGAATTACGAGAATGGCGACGAGCAGGTTGCGTTCAGCGGCGGTAACTTCCAGCTTGATGCCGATCGCGACGGCAAAAACGTCTCGCTGAAAGGTGAAGCGGCAAGCGGCCGGGTCAACGCGGTGAACGAGTACGATCAGAAAGTCCAGCTGACCTTCAATAACCTGAGCATTGATGGCAACAGCCGTCTGACCAGTTTTGACGAGCGCATCGGCGATCAGAAACTGACCCTCGATAAAATGGCTATCGCCATTGAAGGCAAAGAGATGGCGGTGCTGGAAGGCACAGATCTGAAAGCCACCGCGGATCTCTCTAAAGATGGCAAGAGCATCAACAGCCAGCTGGATTACAACCTGAAGAGCCTGAAAGTGCAGAATCAGGATCTGGGTACCGGCAAGCTGACCCTGAAGATCGGCAATATTGACGGTCAGGCATGGCACCAGTTCAGCCAGCATTATCGCGCCCAGAGCCAGGCGCTGCTGGCAGATAAAGAGCTGATGACCAACAATCCGGCGCTCTATCAGCAGAAAGCGGCGGAAGCTTTCTTCGGTAATCTGCCGATCCTGCTCAAAGGCGAGCCGGTGGTGACTATCGCGCCGCTGAGCTGGAAAAACAGCAAAGGCGAAACCAACTTCAACCTCTCGTTGTTCATGAAGGATCCCGCCACCGCCACCGGTGAAGCGCAGACCCTGGCGCAGGAAGTGGATCGCAGCGTGAAATCGCTGGAGAGCAAGCTGACCATCCCGATGGACATGGCAACCGAATTCATGACCCAGATTGCGAAGCTGGAAGGCTATAACGAGGATGATGCCGGCAAGCTGGCCAGCCAGCAGGTGAAAGGCCTGGCGGCGATGGGACAGATGTTCCGCATCACCACCGTGGAAGATAACGTGATCGGCACCAGCCTGCAGTACAGCAATGGTCAGGTGACCCTGAATGGCCAGAAGATGCCGCTGGAGGAGTTTGTCGGCATGTTTGGCGTACCGGCCCTGAACCTGGCGGTACCGGATGAACCTGCGGCTCCGCCAGCACCGGCTGCTCCGCCAGCGCCTGCGGTTCCTCAGCAGTAAACAGCAAAACCCCTCTGCGGAGGGGTTTTTTATTGCCAGTCATCCTTTCCAGCCGGTCAGGAAGTCCATCAGCAGAGCGTTCACTTGCTCCGGTTGCTCTTCCTGCGGCAGATGCCCGCACTCTTCAATACCATACGCCCTCAGATCGTCCGCCATTTCCGCCCAGACGCTCTGCATATCAAACAGCTTACCCACGGCGTGAAAATCATTACCCCACAGCGACATCACCGGGCAGGCAATTTTAACCTCCGCGTCCGCCAGATCCTGCGCCACATCCTCTGCGTTGGCGCGATAATCGGCCATCGCCCCCCGCACGGCACCGGGTGCCTGATAGGCCCGGACGTAGGTATCAAACGCCTCGCCGCTGATGGTGGAAGGATCGTAAGTCCAGTCCGAGAAGAAGTGGCGTAGCCAGATATGCTCCCGACCGGCAATCAGGGCTTCCGGCAGATCGGGCACCAGGTGGAACAGAAAGAACCAGTACGCCCGGGCGATGGAGGCGTTTAAATCCCGCGCGACGATACGCGTCGGGACATTATCCATCACCACCAGACGATCCACCCGTTCCGGATAATCTTTCGCAAAGCGGGTGGCGACACGCGCGCCGCGGTCGTGCCCCACCAGCACCACTTTCTTCAGGCCCAGGGCGTTCATCAGTTCCAGGATATCCCGCGCCATAGTGCGTTTATCGTAGCCGGAGGCCGGTTTATCCGTTTCTCCGTACCCGCGCAAGTCCGGGGCTATTACCCGGTAATGCTTCGACAGAACCGGAATCTGATAGCGCCAGGCGTAGTTTGTTTCCGGGAAGCCGTGGAGCAGGATCACCGGCGCGCCTTCCCCCTCTTCAACCACAAACTGACGGATGCCATTCGCTGTTACGGTGTAACTTTTCATTCTGTTCTCCTCGTCTTATTTCAGCAATGGCACGTCGGCCGCACGTTGATACGGGCCATAAATCGCCGGGTTCCAGCTGTAACCCTGAGCGTTGGCGGTAATGTGCCCGATGCCCGGGAACGCCAGGTGCGCTGCCGCCATCCATTCGCCCTCTTTTGCCAGGGCGTTGAACTCCTGCCCACGTGATGAGGTGGCTTTTTGCGCATCCACGTCAAAGCGAATCGATACTTCCGGGTGCGGGAACTGCACCGCAGGGGCGTGAATCAGGTCGCCGATAAAGTTGATACCTTTCCCTTGAGAGGCAAAACGATACACCGTGCTGCCGGGCGTATGGCCGGGTGCGTAGGCCGTCTGGACTTCAGGGATCGGCGAGGCGGGCGGCACGAAGGTTTTCAGGCGTCCCGCCGCTTTATAAGAGGCCAGGGCGTGTTGGGCGATAGCGAAATACTCTTTTGCGTTGGCGGGGGCGCTGGCCTCTTTCGCCGGATCCAGCCAGTAGTCAGCTTCCGCCTGCGGCACGTAAACCGTGGCATTCGGGAATAGCGCCTTACCCGCGGCATCGCTCAGGCCGCAGACATGGTCCAGGTGGAGGTGGGTCAGGAAGATAGTATCCACCTGCTCAGGACGATATCCGGAGGCTTGCATGTTGGGAATCAATTGCCCTGCGGTTTGCGGCACGCAGTGGCCCGCCCCGCTGTCGATCATCACCAGATGCTTACCGGTGTTGACTAAAAAGGCGTTAAAGGAGGTGGGCATGCGCTCGGCATCAATCTTATGCTGCGCCAGCAGGTCGCGAATTTTGTCGGCTGAGAGCCCTTTTAACAGCGACGGCGAGAGATAGTTGTAGCCATCGAAAAGCGCCGTTACCTCATATTGCCCCACCGCCAGGCGATAGTAACCCGGCACCTGCTGTTTAATCTGCGCGGGTGCGTCTGCCCACACAGAGCCCGCCAAAAACAGGCTGCTGAGCGCTAAAACCGTTGTCATCTTTTTCATCTTCACTCCGAATTCACTGTTTATCAGGATGTGGAGTGACTATGGCGCTATAACGACAATTAGTGTAGATGTGTAATTTGATAGGCCAGTATAACGGGATGCGAGATAATGAGACTGGACGATGTGGAAGTGTTCGTTGAAGCGATAAAAGCGGGAAGCCTGGCGGGTGCCGCACGGCGGCTCTCAATGAGCGCCATGGCGGCCTCGCGATGCCTGAATAATCTGGAAGCGGAGCTGGGCGTGCGGCTGGTGCATCGCACCACACGCTCCCTTTCACCCACCAGCGACGGCGAGGTCTTTTTACCCCATGCCCAGGCGCTGCTGGAAGATAAAACCAATGCCCTGGCCGACCTCTTTCCTGATGGCGCCTCCCTTTCCGGGCGGCTTCGCATTACCGCCTCGGCGGCGTTTGGCCGTAAAATCATCGCCCCGATGCTGCCCGACTTTATGCGCCAGCATCCCGCCCTGCAG
Source organism: Leclercia sp. LSNIH8 (assembly GCF_002920195.1). Classification (NCBI taxonomy): domain Bacteria; kingdom Pseudomonadati; phylum Pseudomonadota; class Gammaproteobacteria; order Enterobacterales; family Enterobacteriaceae; genus Leclercia; species Leclercia sp. LSNIH8. Next base: position 536,728 of record NZ_PQJY01000003.1, read on the forward strand.
GTCGATCTGCTCGCCACCGATGAGCAGGTTGATATTGTCGGCAGAGGAATAGACGTGGCGTTACGTATCGCCCCGCTGCGGGACAACCGTCTGGTGGCGCATCGCCTCTGTGATAACCCCCGTGACCTCTGCGCCAGCGCAGCGTATCTGGCGGAGCATGGCTATCCGAAAACGCTCAGCGATCTTGCGGCGCACAGCTGTTTAACCACCTCTGATACCACCCACTGGGCGTTCGACCAGGGGGGACAGCGAAGCAAACAGAAAGTATCGGGGCGGTTTTCGGCGAATTCTATCGAGGCGATCTTTGAGGCGTGCCTGGGCGGCATGGGCGTTGCCAACCTGTCCCGCTGGTACCTTGAGCCCGCCTTCGCGCAAGGCCTGGTGGAGCGGATCGCGCTGGAGGATGCCAGGCCGGAAGCGCTGGCCGTCTGGGCCGTCTACCCGACGTCGCGGTTGATTCCGCTTAAGGTGCGCAAGTTTGTCGAGGCACTGGAGGCGCGGCTGGCGCGTAACCCGCTCACGCCGCATGGGTAAAGTTATTTCACCGTCACCAGGCGGGCCGATACAATCTGATGCCCCGCCTGCACGTCGGCTTTATCGATCCGCTGCATAATACGGTCGGCCAGCGTGTAGCCCATTTCCCGCGCCGGGGTGGTGGCCCAGACAATCGGCAGATCGTCCAGCGCGTTCTCTGACACATCCGCAAAGGCGCCCAGCGCCACCTGATGACCAAAGAAGGTTTCCACCCCGCCTTCCCCGCTCTGCCGTCCGGCACGGATTAAGCCGAACCAGGCGCCCATGGCGATAACATCGTTATAGCAAATCACGGCGCTGATGGTGGGGCTGGCGCGCAGCAAGTTGCCGATCGCCTCTGCCGCCTGCTTGTGGCGGGATTCACACTCCACCACCCACTCGCTGTGGAACGGCAGGCCGTATTTGATCAGCGTCGCACAGTAGCCTCCCACCCTTTCGGCGCGCGTCAGCGACGAGCTTTTACCGCCCAGCCAGGCAATCCGTTGATGGCCGCGGCGAATAAGATGTTCGGTCAGCATTTGTGCTGCCTGCATGTTGTCCGGGCGCAGGGTATCCGCTTCGTCAAGATAGCTGGCGCGGGAGGCAAACACCAGCGGAACCCCTTTGGCTGCCGCGCGCTCGCACAGTTCATTGCTTACCCCGGAGGCCCCGGCAACGATCACCCCATCCACCCCCTGCGTCAGCAGCATATCGAGGCGCTGGAGCAGTTGATCCGCCTCCCGGCCGCCATGCAGTAAAAAGACCATCCGCCCCTGGGCTTCCAGCGCCTCCGTCAGGCCCGCCGTCAGTTCGGCATAGAACGGCGAGGTCAGGTCGCGGACGATCAGGCCAATCACCCCGCTTTGTCCACCCCGCAGCGCCGAGGCCTGGCGGTTGCGAACGAATCCCAGTTGTTCAACCGCCTCGTTGACGCGCTGCCCCGTCGCAGGGGAAATGCGCCCTTTCCCGCTCAGAACCAGTGAAACCGTGCTCACGGAGACACCCGCCGCCAGCGCGACGTCGTTAATGGTAATTTTTTTCGCTACAGCCATGTGTGGAGGTGTCTCCCTGATAATGAGATCGGTAAAACGTTTTATCAATACGTTATCTTTATACTCTCTGCCAAAGCCTGAGAATGTGATTTAGCGCGCACTAAACTTTGATAAAACGTTTTATCTTCTCGCAGCACTGAGGCAGGTAAATTTATTTTAACAATAAAGGAGTCGTTTTATGACGGCGAAAGCAGCACAAAAAATCTCGCTGTGGGAGTTTTTCCAGCAACTGGGTAAAACCTTTATGCTGCCCGTGGCTCTGCTCTCCTTCTGCGGGATCATGCTGGGTATCGGCAGTTCGCTCAGCAGCCACGATGTTATTACCCTGATCCCGTTCCTCGGCAACCCCGTGCTGCAGGCGATCTTTATCTGGATGAGCAAGGTCGGCTCCTTTGCCTTTAGCTTCCTGCCGGTGATGTTCTGCATCGCCATCCCGCTGGGGCTGGCCCGCGAAAACAAAGGCGTGGCGGCCTTTGCCGGGTTTGTGGGCTACGCGGTGATGAACCTGGCGGTGAACTTCTGGCTGACCGCCAAAGGCATTCTGCCGACCACCGACGCGGCAGTACTGAAAGCCAATAACATTCAAAGCGTAATTGGTATTCAGTCGATTGATACCGGCATCCTCGGGGCCGTGATCGCGGGTGTGATCATCTGGATGCTGCATGAACGTTTTCACAATATCCGTCTGCCTGATGCGCTGGCCTTCTTCGGCGGCACCCGTTTTGTGCCGATTGTGACGCTGGTGGTGATGGGCCTGTTTGGTCTGATCATTCCGCTGATTTGGCCAGTATTTGCCATGGGCATTACCGGCATTGGCCGTATTATCAACAGCGCCGGTGATTTTGGCCCGATGATCTTCGGTACCGGTGAGCGTCTGCTGCTGCCATTTGGACTTCAGCATATTCTTGTCGCCCTGATCCGCTTCACGGAAGCGGGCGGCACGATGGAAGTGTGCGGTCACGACGTGAGCGGCGCGCTGACCATCTTCCAGGCGCAGTTGAGCTGCCCGACCACCCACGGCTTCTCCGAGAGCGCGACCCGCTTCCTGTCGCAGGGTAAAATGCCGGCCTTCCTCGGCGGCCTGCCGGGTGCGGCGCTGGCAATGTACCACTGCGCCCGCCCGGAAAACCGTCATAAAATTAAAGGCCTGCTGATCTCCGGCGTAATCGCCTGCGTGGTCGGCGGTACCACCGAACCGATCGAGTTCCTGTTCCTGTTCGTGGCACCGGTGCTGTATCTCATTCACGCCGTGCTGACCGGCCTGGGCTTTACCATCATGGCGGTGTTAGGCGTGACCATCGGCAACACCGACGGCAACGTCATCGACTTTGTGGTGTTCGGGATCCTGCACGGCCTGTCGACCAAGTGGTATCTGGTGCCGGTGGTGGCGGCGATCTGGTTTGCGGTCTACTACGGCATCTTCCGCTTCGCCATCACCCGCTTTAACCTGAAAACACCGGGACGCGATACCGACGCGGCCACCAGCGTTGAACAGGCAGTTGCAGGCACGATCGGCAAATCGGGCTACAACACCCCTGCCATTCTGGCGGCGCTGGGCGGTGCGGAAAACATTACCTCGCTGGATAACTGCATCACCCGCCTGCGCCTGTCGGTGGCGGATATGTCCAGAGTGGATACCAACGCCCTGAAGGCCAACCGTGCTATCGGCGTGGTACAGTTAAACCAGCATAATTTGCAGGTGGTCATCGGCCCGCAGGTACAATCAGTGAAAGACGAGCTGGCGACTCTGATGCGAACAGTAGAGGCCTGATACCTCAACCCCCTCGCCATGAGGGGGTTTTATTTTAAGGAACGACGTCATGTTTGATTTCTCTACCGTCGTGGATCGCCACGGCACCTGGTGTACTCAGTGGGACTATATTGCCGACCGTTTCGGCGTCGCCGATCTGCTGCCCTTTACCATCTCGGATATGGATTTTGCCACCGCCCCCTGCATCATCGACGCCCTGCATACCCGCATCGGCCACGGGGTGTTTGGCTACAGCCGCTGGAAAAATGACGAGTTCCTGGCCGCCGTGGCCCACTGGTTTCGCCAGCGCTTTGACAGCGTTATCGACACCGACGCCATCGTCTATGGCCCCTCGGTGATCTATATGATCTCAGAGCTGATTCGCCAGTGGTCGGATGCAGGCGATGGCGTAGTGATCCACACCCCGGCCTACGATGCGTTTTACAATGCTATTGCCGGTAATGACCGTCAGGTGGTTTCCGTCGGCCTGCAACACTCGGCGGCGGGCTGGCAGTGCGATATGGCCGAACTGGAAGCGGTATTGGCACAGCCGCAGAACAAGATCCTGCTGCTCTGTAGCCCGCACAACCCGACCGGCAAAGTCTGGACCCGGAGCGAGTTAGCGACCATGGCTGAACTCTGTGCGCGGCACGGCGTGGCGGTCATCAGCGATGAAATTCATATGGATATGGTATGGGGCAACCATCAGCACATCCCCTGGTGCGAAGTGGCGCAGGGAAAATGGGCGCTTCTCACCTCCGGATCCAAGAGCTTTAATATTCCTGCTCTTACCGGCGCATACGGTTTGATCGGTGATGAAGCCAGCCGCATGGACTATTTGCAGGCGCTGAAGGGGCGCGACGGCCTCTCTTCGCCGTCGGTGCTGGCGCTGGTGGCGCATATTGCCGCCTACCAACAGGGTGAAGCCTGGCTGGATGCGCTGCGCAATTATCTGGAGGCTAACCTGCACTATGTAGCCGACAGACTCAATGGTGCCTTTCCCGCGTTAAACTGGCAGCCACCAGAGGCGACCTATCTGGCGTGGATCGATCTGCGACCGCTAAATATCGACGACCGAAAGCTGCAAAACGTGCTGATTGAGCAGCAAAAAGTAGCGATTATGCCGGGATATACCTATGGCGAAGAGGGTAACGGTTTTATCCGACTCAATGCGGGTTGCCCGCGCAGTAAGCTGGAGCAAGGGGTGGAAAGACTGATTGCCGGGATTCACGCCCTGCGGTAATAGCATTGCGCAACGGATATTTATCTTGCGCAATTAGCTTTTTGCTCCGTTTTATTTTTATAATGTGTCGCACTTTACCTAATAAAGAGTGCGACCATGATTGATACCACCCTCCCGTTAACTGACGTTCATCGCCACCTTGATGGCAACATCCGTGCCCAGACCATTCTTGATCTTGGTCGCCAGTATAATTTAGCCCTGCCCGCACAGACCCTTGAGACATTGATCCCACATGTGCAGGTTACGGAAAATGAACCGGATCTGGTGAGCTTTTTAAGCAAGCTCGACTGGGGGGTAAAAGTCCTCGCCTCGCTGGAAGCCTGCCGTCGCGTTGCCTTCGAGAATATTGAGGACGCCGCGCGCAACGGTCTGCATTACGTTGAACTGCGTTTCTCGCCGGGCTATATGGCGATGTCCCACAACCTGCCGGTTGACGGTGTGGTAGAGGCGGTGATCGCTGGCGTTCGCGAAGGCTGTAAAGCCTTTAATGTGGAAGCCCGCCTGATTGGGATCATGAGCCGTACCTTTGGCGAAGCCGCTTGTCTTCAGGAACTCGAAGCCCTGCTGGCTCACCGGGAACATATCACTGCGGTCGATCTGGCGGGTGACGAGCTGGGCTTCCCGGGCAGTCTGTTCCTCTCCCACTTCAATCGCGCCCGTGACGCAGGCTGGCACATCACCGTCCATGCCGGTGAAGCGGCGGGCCCGGAGAGCATCTGGCAGGCGATCCGCGAGCTGGGCGCCGAGCGTATTGGTCACGGGGTGAAGGCGGTGGAAGACCGCGCCCTGATGGATTTCCTGGCGGCACAACGCATTGGGATCGAATCCTGTCTGACCTCCAACATTCAGACCAGCACCGTGGCGACGCTGGCGCACCACCCGCTGAAAACCTTCCTTGAGCACGGGGTAATGGCCTCGCTGAACACTGACGATCCGGCAGTTCAGGGAGTCGATATCATTCACGAATACACGGTGGCCGCCCCGCAGGCCGGACTGAGCCGCGAGCAGATTCGCCAGGCGCAGATCAATGGTCTGGAGATGGCATTTTTAACGCCTGCCGAGAAGCAGGCGCTGCGCGACAAGGTCGCACGCGGATAAGAAAAAGCCCGGCAATGCCGGGCTTTATTTTTTACGCGAGACACAAGGTCGCGCGATGTTTCGCGGACTCGATACCCAGCTCAATCAGTTCCATAATCTGAATCGCCTGGCTTGCCGGGACCGGGTTCTCCCCGTCGCCGTTTAGTGCATCGCGAATACCGGCATAATAGGCCGGGTAGTTGCCCGGCAGCGTCAGCCAGGTCTCTTCCACACGCTCTTCCCCTTCCACGCGGGTCAGCACGCCGTCACGCATATCATAGCCCCAGTCTTCCTGCGGCAGACGTTCGCCGTTTTTCAGACGATCTTCCTGCGGATCGAGACCGAACTTCACATAGCTGCCGCGGGAGCCATGCACGATGTAACGTGCAGATTCCGCCGCCGCCATCATGGTGCCATGCAGTACCACGCGCCGCTGCGGATAGCTTAACACCGCATGGAAGTAGTCCGTGGCCTGGGCGCCAGGGCGCAGCTGGGCCAGATCGACGTTCAGGCTCACCGGCAGACCAAAGAGGTTAACGGCCTGGTCAAGCAGATGTGGGGCCAGATCGTACCAGATGCCGCTGCCCGGACCCGCCTGCTCACGCCAGCGATTACGCACCTGCGGACGGAAACGGTCGAAATGTGATTCGAAGAATGCCACTTCCCCCAGAGAACCGTCGGCAATGAGGGCTTTAACGGTGAGGAAGTCGCTGTCCCAGCGGCGGTTGTGGAAGACGGAGAGCAGTTTACCCAGGCTTTTCGCCAGCGCGTCCAGTTCCCGCGCCTGTGACAGTGTCACGGTAAAGGGTTTATCCACCACCACATGCTTGCCCGCTTCAAGGGCCGCTTTTGCCAGCGGGAAATGGGTGTCGTTCGGTGTCGGGATAACAATCAGATCGATATTGGGATCGTTAAACAGATGCTTCGGCTCAGAAACCACCGGCACGGTTGGCCAGTCGGCATGGACTTTCGTCGCATCGCTGCTGGAAATTGCTGCCAGCTCCATCCCCGGGGTGCCATCAATCAGCGGGGCATGAAACGTTTTACTCGCATAACCATAACCTATTAATCCCACACGGATTTTGTCGCTCATGAAATCGCCTCTCATCTTTTGACCTGCATATTTCACACTATCTCCTCTCCCGTCACAATAGATTAATCTGGCGGACCTTGCCCTAAAGCAAGAGAAGCAATCAGTAATTTCTGATTAACTTTTATAACTCGCTGAATACAATCGCAAAACATCCATGTAAAGCGCTTGCTCAGCGGCATATCGCGCTGTAAAATTCTGGATCTGTATTTATGGATAAAACATTACCAAGAATCATGACGACAATAATTAATCGCATTATCGAGTTAGCGGGATGGATAGTACTGGGCGTGTCGGTGATACTGCTCGCCATTGCCAGTCATATTGATAACTACCAGCCCCCTGAGCCGGTAAATACGGTCAACCAGGCCAAGCCTCATACGCTCATCAAAAATAGCGACATATGATGTCAGTTGCTTATTGCCAGCCGTCATGAACAGCGTTAACCTTCTTCGCCAGGCGTCGACCGACGCCTGATTTCATCAGTCAAGAAAAGTCTTATTTTTGCCGGTGCGCTTTGGCAAACCGTTTACGTCTTATTTGAACCGTTTATTATTCGACCGAATTACTCCTTTGGCATTACTCACTCTTATATGGAAAATTATTAAAATGACAGTTCAGGACTATTTATTAAAATTTCGCAAAATTAATTCCCTTGAAAGCCTGGAAAAGCTGTTTGACCACCTGAACTACACCCTGAGTGACAATCAGGATATTATCAGCATGTACCGCGCCGCTGACCATCGCCGCGCTGAGCTGGTCTCTGGGGGACGCCTGTTCAACATTGGCGAAGTGCCTAAGTCGGTGTGGCGTTACGTGCTCTAAAAGGGTACCCATTGCCTGGAAATGTTATATACTCTCGCCCCTGCTAATTTGCAGTTCGCGCTTTTCGCTGACTATCGGGAGAGAACATGACCACAACGGCTGGAGAAAAAATTGGCGGCTGGTTACTTGCTCCGCTCGCCTGGCTGCTGGTTGCATTATTAAGTGCCTCGCTGGCGCTGGTACTTTATTCCACTGCATTAATTACGCCGCATGCGCTTAAAACGCTGGGCGCGCAAAATACCTCCGCTATCGTCATGTGGTTTATTTCTTTCGCCTTTGCGATTGCCATGTGGTACTACACGCTGTGGCTGACCATCGCGTTTTTTAAACGCCGCTGCAGCGTGCCTAAGCACTATATTATCTGGCTGCTGGTCTCTGTCTTGCTGGCCGTGAAAGCCTTCGCCTTTTCGCCGGTTTCCGATGCGCTGGCAGTGCGTCAACTCCTCTTCCCACTGCTGGTGACCGCGCTGTTCGTGCCGTACTTTAAGCGCTCGGCCCGCGTAAAGAACACCTTTGTGAACCCGTAATAACCTTACAGTTAACCTGTTGTCGCCTGCGCCGGTTTATCCGATAATAGGCGGCTTTTTTATGTCAGGCTGAATAATGACCGATTACTTACTGCTCTTTGTCGGCACGGTGCTGGTAAACAACTTCGTTCTCGTGAAGTTCCTTGGCCTGTGCCCATTTATGGGCGTCTCCAAAAAGCTCGAAACGGCAATGGGGATGGGGCTGGCCACCACCTTCGTGTTGACCCTCGCCTCGATCTGCGCCTGGTGGGTGGATACCTGGATTTTAATCCCCCTCGGCCTGACCTATCTGCGCACGCTGGCCTTTATTCTGGTTATCGCGGTGGTGGTGCAGTTCACCGAAATGGTGGTGCGTAAAACCAGCCCGGCGTTATACCGCCTGCTCGGCATCTTCCTGCCGCTGATCACCACCAACTGTGCGGTGCTCGGCGTGGCGCTGCTCAACATTAACCTTGGGCACAATTTCCTGCAGTCGGCACTATACGGCTTTTCCGCCGCGGTCGGCTTCTCGCTGGTGATGGTGCTGTTTGCGGCGATCCGCGAACGCCTGGTCGCGGCGGATATTCCGGCACCGTTTCGCGGTAACGCCATCGCGCTGGTTACCGCCGGTCTTATGTCTCTGGCCTTTATGGGCTTTAGTGGTCTGGTGAAGTTGTAATGAATGCAATCTGGATTGCCGTTGCTGCCCTCAGTGTTCTGGGGCTGCTGTTTGGCATCATTCTCGGTTACGCCTCGCGCCGCTTTGCGGTGGAGGATGACCCGATTGTCGAAAAAATTGATGAGCTGCTGCCGCAAAGCCAGTGCGGGCAGTGCGGCTACCCTGGCTGTCGCCCTTACGCAGAGGCGGTGGGCAACGGCGGCGAAAAAATTAACCGCTGTGCGCCTGGCGGCGAAGCGGTGATGCTGAAGATTGCCGGACTGCTGAACGTCGACCCTCAGCCGGTCGATGGTGATGAAAGCGCACAGGAGCCGGTGCGCATGCTGGCGGTGATCGATGAGCCCAACTGCATCGGCTGCACCAAATGTATTCAGGCCTGCCCGGTAGATGCCATCGTGGGCGCCACGCGCGCCATGCATACCGTGATGGAAGACCTGTGTACCGGCTGTAACCTCTGTGTCGCCCCCTGCCCGACCCAGTGCATTGAGTTACGCCCGGTAGCCACCACGACCGATAGCTGGAAATGGGATCTTCAGACCATTCCGGTGCGCATTATTCCTGTGGAACAACATGCTTAAGTTATTTTCTGCCTTCAGAAAAGAGAAGATCTGGGATTTCGATGGCGGTATTCATCCGCCAGAGATGAAAACCCAGTCCAGCGGCACGCCGCTGCGCCAGATCCCGCTGGCCAACCGTTTTATTATCCCCCTTAAACAGCACATCGGTGCTGAGGGTGAGCTGTGCGTTAAACCTGGCGACAGCGTGTTACGCGGCCAGCCGCTGACCTTTGGACGCGGACGTATGCTGCCTGTGCATGCCCCGACCTCCGGCACCGTGGTGGCGATTGCTCCTCATACCGTTGCCCACCCTTCTGCCCTCTCTGAGCTGTGCGTCATCATCGACGCCGATGGCGAAGATCGCTGGATTGAGCGCGACGGCTGGAGCGACTACCGCAGCCACAGCCGCGAGGCGCTGATTGAACGCATTCACCAGTCTGGCGTCGCCGGTCTGGGCGGCGCGGGCTTCCCGACCGGCAACAAACTGCAGGGCGGCGGCGACAAGATCAAAACCCTGATTATCAACGCCGCCGAGTGCGAGCCGTATATCACCGCGGACGATCGACTGATGCAGGACTGTGCCGCGCAGATCGTCGAGGGCATTCGCATCCTCGCGCACATTCTGCAGCCGCAGGAAGTGCTGATCGGCATTGAAGATAACAAACCGCAGGCCATCTCCATGCTGCGTGCGGTACTGGCGGGCAGCCATGATATCAGCCTGCGCGTTATCCCCACCAAGTATCCCTCCGGTGGCGCCAAGCAGCTGACCCAGATTTTAACCGGCAAGCAGGTCCCGCACGGCGGTCGCTCGTCTGACATTGGTGTCCTGATGCAGAACGTCGGTACCGCCTATGCCGTTAAACGTGCGGTTGTTGACGGCGAGCCGCTTACCGAGCGCGTCGTTACCCTTACCGGGGAATCGGTTAGCCGTCCCGGCAACGTCTGGGCGCGTCTGGGCACGCCGGTTCGTCATCTGCTGGATCAGGCCGGGTTCTGCCCGAGCGCCGAGCAAATGGTAATTATGGGCGGGCCGCTGATGGGCTTTACCCTGCCGTGGCTGGATGTCCCGGTGGTAAAAATCACCAACTGCCTGCTGGCCCCGTCTGTCAGCGAGATGGGCGAAGAGCAGGAAGAGAAAGGCTGCATTCGCTGCAGCGCCTGTGCCGATGCCTGCCCGGCGGATCTGCTGCCTCAGCAGCTCTACTGGTACAGCAAAGGGCAGATCCACGATAAGGCGAAATCCCACAACCTGGCCGACTGCATTGAGTGTGGCGCCTGCGCCTGGGTCTGCCCAAGCAATATTCCGCTGGTGCAATATTTCCGCGTCGAGAAAGCCGAAATTTACGCCATCGCCCAGGAAGAGAAACGCGCTGCCGACGCCAAAGCACGGTTTGAAGCGCGCCAGCAGCGCCTTGAGCGCGAGAAAGCCGCCCGCGAAGAGCGCCATAAGAAAGCGGCAGTTCAGCCTGCGGCGAAAGACCAGGATGCCATTAATGCTGCCCTGGCGCGTGTGCGTGAGAAGAAAGCCACCGCGACAGAAGATGTGGTGATCCCGGCGGGTCAGCGCCCGGATAACAGCGAGATGATTGCCGCCCGCGAAGCGCGCAAAGCAGAGGCCCGCGCCCGTCAGGCGGAAAAAGCGCAGGCTGCTGCCGCATCAACAGAAACCGATCCGCGTAAAGCGGCGGTCGAAGCGGCGATTGCCCGCGCAAAAGCCCGCAAAGCCGCGCCACCGCAAGAGACTCAGGCCGAGCCTGCTCCGGTGGATCCGCGTAAAGCCGCGGTCGAAGCGGCCATTGCCCGCGCAAAAGCCCGCAAAGCGGCGCCACCGGAAGAGAACCAGAGCGAGCCAGCGCCAGTCGATCCGCGTAAAGCCGCGGTCGAAGCGGCCATCGCCCGCGCGAAAGCCCGCAAAGCGGCGCAGCAGGATGATATTCAGGTTGAACAGGCTCCGGTCGCCCCGCGTAAAGCGGCCGTCGAAGCGGCGATTGCCCGGGCCAAAGCCCGTAAAGCCGTGCCACCGGAAGTAAAACAGGAAGAACCCGCCCCCGTCGACCCGCGTAAAGCGGCAGTCGAAGCCGCCATTGCCAGAGCAAAAGCGCGCAAGGCGGCGCAACAGGAAGAAGAGCCGGCAGCCAATGACGATCCACGCAAAGCGGCAGTGGCTGCCGCCATCGCGCGGGTACAGGCGAAGAGAGCCGCACAGCAGGCAGTTAACGAGGATTAAATGGTTTTCAGAATCGCAAGCTCCCCTTATACCCATAACCAGCGCCAGACATCGCGCATTATGATGCTGGTCTGCCTGGCCGCGCTGCCGGGCATTGCCGTACAGCTCTGGTTCTTCGGCTGGGGTACGTTGCTGCAGATTATCCTTGGCTGTGTGAGCGCACTGGCAGCCGAAGCACTGGTACTTAAACTGCGAAAAATCGCGGTGGGCAAAATCCTGGCGGACAATTCCGCCCTGCTCACCGGCCTGCTGCTGGCCATCAGTATTCCGCCGTTCGCTCCGTGGTGGATGGTGGTGCTCGGCACCGTGTTCGCGGTGATCATCGCCAAGCAGCTGTATGGCGGCCTCGGGCATAACCCGTTTAACCCGGCGATGATTGGCTATGTGGTGCTGCTGATCTCCTTCCCGGTGCAGATGACCAGCTGGCTGCCGCCGCATGAGATTGCCGCGACGGTGCCAGGCTTTATGGATGCCGTGCAGGTGATCTTCTCCGGCCATACCGCCAGCGGCGCGGATATGAACACCCTGCGGATGGGTGTCGACGGTATTAGCCAGGCGACCCCGCTGGATACCTTTAAAACGTCCCTGCACGCCGGTCATAGCGTGGAGCAGATCCTGCAATACCCGATATACAGCGGCGTGCTGGCAGGCGCGGGCTGGCAGTGGGTTAACCTGGCGTATCTGGCCGGTGGCCTGTTCCTGCTGTGGCAGAAAGCGATCCGCTGGCATATCCCGGTGAGCTTCCTGGTAACGCTGGCGGTCTGTTCCGGCCTGGGCTGGTTCTTCTCACCGGAGTCGCTGGCGTCGCCGCAGATCCATCTGCTCTCCGGCGCGACCATGCTGGGCGCCTTCTTTATTCTTACCGACCCGGTAACGGCCTCCACCACCAACCGTGGGCGCCTGATTTTTGGCGCGCTGGCGGGTCTGCTGGTGTGGTTGATCCGCAGCTTTGGCGGTTACCCGGACGGCGTGGCCTTTGCCGTGCTGCTGGCGAACATCACCGTTCCGCTCATCGACTACTACACGCGTCCGCGCGTGTACGGCCATCGCTAAGGATCTCGCCATGTTAAAAACGATGCAAAAACACGGCGTGACGCTGGCGCTCTTTGCCGCCGTGCTCACCGGCATGACCGCGCTGGTCAACGGCTTAACCAAAGCCACCATTGATGAACAGGCGGCCCGTCAGCAAAAAGCGCTGTTTGACCAGGTGATCCCGGCAGATATCTACGATAACGATCTGCAGAAGAGCTGTTATCTTGTCCAGACGCCAGCGCTTGGCAAAGGCACCCACCGTATTTTTATCGACCGTAAAGGCGATACGCCGACCGGCGTGGTGATGGAAGCCACCGCCCCGGATGGATACTCCGGCGCTATCAGGCTGCTAGTGGGCACCGATTTTTCCGGCACCGTGCTGGGTACGCGCGTGACCGAGCATCACGAAACGCCAGGGCTTGGAGATAAGATCGAAACCCGCTCAAGCGACTGGATTTTGCAATTCGCGGGTAAAGTGATCCACGGTATTGACGATCCGGCGTTCGCGGTGAAAAAAGATGGCGGTGATATCGATCAGTTTACCGGTGCGACCATCACCCCACGAGCGGTAGTGAACGCCGTTAAACGTGCGGGGATTTACGCACAATCGCTGCCCGCACAACTTAACAATCTGCCCGCCTGTGAGGAGCGTTCATGAGCCAGGTAAAAGAGGTTTTTGTTCAGGGGCTGTGGAAAAACAACTCCGCGCTGGTACAGCTGCTGGGGATGTGTCCGCTGCTGGCCGTCACCTCCACCGTTACCAACGCGTTGGGCCTTGGCCTTGCCACCACCCTGGTACTGACCCTGACCAACCTGTCGATCTCTGCCCTGCGCCGCTGGACGCCGTCGGAGATTCGTATTCCAATCTACGTGATGATTATCGCCTCGGTGGTGAGCGTCGTGCAGATGCTGATCAACGCCTACGCCTTTGGCCTCTATCAGTCGCTGGGGATTTTTATTCCGCTGATTGTGACCAACTGTATCGTGGTGGGCCGCGCCGAAGCCTTTGCGGTGAAAAACGATCCGCTAATTTCAGCTTTTGATGGCTTTGCCATCGGTATGGGGGCGACCGGGGCGATGTTTGTGCTGGGCGCCATGCGTGAAATCCTTGGCAACGGTACCCTGTTCGATGGCGCAGATGCGCTGCTGGGCAGTTGGGCCAAAGTCCTGCGCATTGAGGTGTTCCATACCGATACGCCGTTCCTGCTGGCGATGCTGCCCCCTGGCGCGTTTATTGGCCTGGGGATGATGCTGGCGGTGAAATACCTCATTGATGAGAAACGTAAACGCCGCGCTGCCACGCGCAGCGTAGAGGAAGGGATCCCTGAGAAGGCCTCATGAACAAAGAGAAACGTTTAACCATTTTACAGCGCCTGCGGGAGAATAACCCGCACCCGACCACCGAGCTGAATTTTACCTCGCCCTTTGAACTGCTGATCGCGGTGTTGCTCTCCGCGCAGGCCACCGACGTGAGCGTCAATAAAGCCACCGCGAAGCTCTACCCTGTCGCCAACACGCCTCAGGCGATGCTGGAGCTGGGCGTTGAGGGGGTGAAGTCGTACATCAAGACCATCGGCCTGTTTAACAGCAAAGCCGAGAACGTGATCAAGACCTGCCGGATGCTGATAGAGCTGCACGGCGGTGAGGTACCGGAAGATCGCGCGGCGCTGGAAGCGCTGCCCGGCGTGGGCCGTAAAACCGCTAACGTGGTGCTGAATACCGCATTTGGCTGGCCGACCATTGCCGTGGATACCCATATCTTTCGCGTCTGCAACCGCACCAACTTCGCCCCCGGCAAAAACGTAGAGCAGGTTGAAGATAAGCTGCTGAAAGTGGTTCCTGCGGAGTTCAAGGTCGACTGCCATCACTGGTTGATCCTCCACGGGCGCTATACCTGCATTGCGCGTAAACCCCGCTGCGGCTCCTGTATTATCGAAGATCTCTGTGAATATAAAGAGAAAACAGACCACTAAAACCGTCATCAGACGGTTTTTTTATAACGCAAAATCCTTATAGTGAGCATGACTATCTACCAGGCTCACTTTTTGCAGCTTTTCTGTCTGAGCTAAACTTTAGGGTTCGTGCATTGTGCGGCTATATAACAATCAAACAGGTTAATTGTTTTTTCGTCAGCAAAATTTTCTATATAAATGTGATCGCGATCACCCTGTTCACACACTGTTAATTTTATGTGTCAAAATGGCTACTAAAGCCCTACAGCATCAAGAAATACCCCCTCCCTACCCGTAGATATGTCCGGTTATTTTTCAGAATATAGGCCATATCACTGCCCAACACCTTTTACAGCAGAACATATCGCCACATGACGATTTTTTCTCCTGAAAGACAGTGAAAAAAACCACTTTCAACGAAACGGGAAAATTTAACGCTAAATAACATTTAGGTTTCTGGCGCATTATAGCGCAGGAGTTAAATGTAACAGACTATTACAAACGTCTTGCCAGACGGGTCAGGATAGTGAACATTACCCGCCGTTTCCCCTCCCACTATAACTATAAAGCGGATGGACTACGGTCATCACGCTATGAACACCCCCGTTAATATGGGATGTAAAAAAAGAGGTATATGTGTCTACTGCAAACAATAAACCAGCTGAAGAGAGCGTAAGTCTTAACGCTTTCAAACAACCGAAATCGTTCTATCTCATATTCTCTATTGAGCTGTGGGAGCGTTTTGGTTACTACGGTCTGCAAGGGATCATGGCGGTTTACCTGGTGAAACAACTGGGTATGTCCGAAGCCGATTCCATCACCCTGTTCTCTTCTTTCAGTGCTCTGGTCTACGGTCTGGTCGCAATTGGTGGCTGGCTGGGCGATAAAGTACTGGGAACCAAACGTGTCATTCTGCTGGGCGCCATCGTTCTGGCGATCGGTTATGGTCTGGTAGCCTGGTCTGGTCACGATGCTGGCGTGGTTTACCTGGGTATGGCGACCATCGCGGTGGGTAACGGCCTGTTCAAGGCGAACCCGTCTGCCCTGCTTTCTACCTGCTATAAGAAAGATGACCCGCGTCTGGACGGTGCATTCACCATGTACTACATGTCCATCAACATCGGTTCCTTCTTCTCCATGCTGGCGACCCCGTGGCTGGCAGCAAAATTCGGCTGGAGCGTGGCGTTTGCCCTGAGCTTTGTCGGTATGCTGATCACCGTGGTGAACTTCCTGTTCTGCCGCAGCTGGGTGAAAGACTACGGTTCAAAACCTGACTTTGCGCCAGTACAGATGGGTAAACTGCTGGCAACGCTGGTCGGTGTTGTCGTGCTGGTTGCTATCGCCACCTGGCTGCTGCACAACCAGGGTATCGCCCGTGCGGTGCTGGGCGTGGTTGCGCTGGGTATCGTCTGCATCTTCGCGAAAGAAGCCTTTGCCATGCAGGGCGCAGCGCGTCGTAAGATGGTGGTTGCTTTCATTCTGATGGTTGAAGCGATTGTCTTCTTCGTGCTGTACAGCCAGATGCCAACCTCTCTGAACTTCTTCGCGATCCGTAACGTTGAGCACTCTATCCTGGGTATTGCGTTCGAGCCTGAGCAGTTCCAGGCCCTGAACCCGTTCTGGATCATGGTAGGTAGCCCGATCCTGGCTGCCATCTACAACAAGATGGGCGACCGCCTGCCAATGCCGCACAAATTCGCGGTGGGCATGGTGCTCTGCTCTGGTGCCTTCCTGGTACTGCCGCTGGGCGCGGAATTCGCCAGCGACGCGGGTATCGTCTCCGTGAACTGGCTGATCCTGAGCTACGCGCTGCAGTCTATCGGTGAGCTGATGATCTCCGGTCTGGGCCTGGCGATGGTTGCACAGCTGGTGCCACAGCGCCTGATGGGCTTCATCATGGGTAGCTGGTTCCTGACCACTGCGGGCGCTGCTATCATCGCCGGTAAGATCGCCAACCTGATGGCTGTGCCTTCTGATGTGACCGATCCGCTGCAGTCTCTGCATGTCTATGGTGATGTGTTCCTGCAGATTGGTATTGCCACTGCGGTTATCGCTGTGCTGATGATGCTGACTGCACCAAAACTGAACCGCATGACTCAGGACGACGACACTACCGCTAAAGCGAGCAGCACCGCCGCCGTGTAATGTCATCGGGAAACGACTGAATACAAGCCGCTAACTGTGCGTTAGCGGCTTTTTTTTTATTATGGCGCGCACTAACATAGGGTAAACCTACGTAAACAGGAGTGACCGATGAAACTGTTCTATAAACCAGGCGCCTGCTCTCTTGCCTCCCATATTACGCTGCGCGAGAGCGGTAAAGACTTCACCCTCAACGGTGTTGATCTGATGCAAAAGCGTCTGGAAAACGGCGATGATTTTTTCGCGGTAAACCCTAAAGGCCAGGTTCCGGCCCTGCAGCTGGAAGATGGCACCCTGCTCACCGAGGGTGTTGCCATTATGCAGTACCTGGCGGACAGCGTCGCGGATCGCCAACTGCTGGCGCCAGCCGGCACTATCGCTCGCTATAAAACCATTGAATGGATGAACTACATCGCCACCGAACTGCATAAAGGTTTTACCCCGCTGTTCCGCCCGGACACCCCGGAAGAGTACAAGCCGACCGTTCGCGCCCTGCTGGAGAAGAAACTGCAGTATGTGAACGCGTCGCTGAAAGACGATCAGTGGATCTGTGGGCCGCGCTTTACCATTGCCGATGCATATCTGTTTACCGTCCTGCGCTGGGCGCGGGCCGTGAAGCTGAACATGGAAGGATTAAGCCATATTGACGCCTATATGGCGCGTATGGCGGAGCGTCCTGCCGTAGCGGCAGCACTGGAAGCGGAAGGGTTGAAGTAAGAGAGCGGTTTATTGCCGGGTGGCGCTGGCGCTTACCCGGCCTACGAGCTCTGTAGGCCCGGCAAGCGCAGCGCCGCCGGGCATTAATGTCAAAGCTGGGTCGCGCTAAAAACGTGTTCTGGCTTCGCGATACGGTCCTGGGCCGCCACCACCTGCAACTCGTACTCCTGCATGTTCTTCGTGGCGATCATAATCTCATACACCGCCGCCGTGACGTGCTCAAGCGCATCACACACCGTTGCCCCCTGCAGCAGTTTCACCAGCAGCAGACCACTGGTCACATCGCCCACACCCACCGGCTGACGACTGCCAAAATCCACCAGCGGACGGCTGATGTGCCAGGCTTCATCTTTGGTCACCAGCAGCATCTCAAAGCGATCCGGGCTGATTCCGGCGCGGGCCAGATGTTTCACCAGCACGATTTCCGGCCCCATCGCAATCAGTTCACGGGACGCCGCAACGGCCTCCTCCACGCTGTTTACCGGATGTTCGCAGAGGATCTCCAGTTCAATGAGGTTTGGGGCAATGATGTCGCTGGCCGGTAAAGCGTGACGCACGTGAAACTCCGCCACGCCAGGGGCCACGATACAGCCTTTCTCCGGATGGCCCATCACCGGATCGCAGAAGTATTTCGCCGCCGGGTTCGCCGCCTTCACCTGGCGAACAATACCGAGAATATGCTCGCCCTGCTCGGCTGAACCCAGATAACCGCTCAGCACGGCATCGCAGGTTTTGAGTTTGTCGATATCAGCGATGCCCTGAACAATCTCTGTGAGATGAGCGGGCGGCATCACGCAACCGGTCCATTTACCGTATTGCGTATGGTTGGAAAACTGAACGGTATTTAATGGCCAGACATTGGCCCCGAGACGGCGCATCGGAAATTCTGCGGCGCTGTTGCCAGCATGCCCAAAAACAACGTGGGACTGGATGGCGAGGATATTCTTCATTTTCTTACCACAACCCTGAAAAAATAAAGGGGCGTGGTTTCCCACGCCCCTGTGCTTTTATGATTATTTCCAGCAAACCAGACAGTAATTCTTTTTACCGCGACGCAGTAAGGTATAACGACCAAACAGGCGATCGCTGTCAGCGAAGACGTACTCTGCATCAGACTGTTTTTCACCGTTGATGGTGATGGCGTTGGAGGCGATAGTTTTACGCGCCTGGCCGCGGGACGGCTGAAGCTCAGAGTCGACCAGGGCCTGCATCAGATCGGCACCTTTGTCCATCTCCACCATCGGCACGCCATCCTGCGCCAGCTGTTCGAAGTCTGCTTCGCTCAGATCGCTCAGGTTGCCGTTAAACAGGCTGGCGGTAATGCGCTTGGCCGCCGCTAAGCCCTCTTCGCCATGAACCAGCTTCGTGACCTCATCGGCCAGCACGTACTGGGCGCGTGGCGCTTTACCGCTGTTCTTGTCTTCTTCTTCAAGAGCGTTGATCTCTTCAATGTCCATAAAGGTGAAGAACTTCAGGAAGCGATAAACGTCAGCATCTGCGGTGTTGATCCAGAACTGGTAGAACTTGTACGGGCTGGTCTTCTTCGGATCGAGCCATACCGCACCGCCTTCAGTTTTACCGAACTTGGTGCCGTCCGCTTTGGTGATCAGCGGAACGGTCAGACCGAAGACCTGATTCTGGTGCAGACGACGGGTCAGATCGATACCGGAGGTAATGTTACCCCACTGATCGGAGCCGCCAATCTGCAGCGACACGCCGTGCAGCTCGTTCAGACAGGCAAAGTCATACCCCTGCAGCAGGTTGTAGGAGAACTCGGTAAAGGAGATGCCCTGATCGTCACGGTTCAGACGCTGCTTCACCGCTTCTTTGTTGATCATCTGGTTAACGGAGAAGTGCTTGCCGATATCACGCAGGAAGGTCAGCACGTTCATGCTGCCAAACCAGTCGTAGTTGTTCGCAGCGATCGCGGAGTTTTCACCACAGTCAAAGTCGAGGAATGGGGCGACCTGTTTGCGGATTTTCGCGACCCACTCCTCTACGGTATCCGCCGTATTCAGTTTACGCTCAGCGGCTTTGAAGCTTGGGTCGCCAATCAGACCCGTTGCGCCACCGACCAGAGCCACAGGCTTATGGCCAGCCAGCTGGAAGCGTTTCAGGCATAACAAAGGAACCAGATGCCCCAAATGCAAGCTGTCAGCGGTAGGATCGAAGCCGCAATAGAGCGCGATCGGGCCTTGCGCCAGTCGCTCTGCTAACGCTTCCTCGTCCGTCACCTGGGCTACCAGCCCCCGCTCTTGCAATTGTTTAATCAAGTTACTGCTTGCCATCAAATTCTCCATGTATAAAACGACTGCACCTTTGCCGGTACACGACTTTTCGCCAGACGCGAAAGGTACATAGAATAAAGCGCTGACCAACGTAGCGCCAGCGCTTAAGAGAACAAATTTCGGGGATTACGGTGCCAGCCGATCGATTTTCCACGCGCCGTTATCGCGCTGGTAGATAAACCTGTCGTGGAGGCGATGTTCACCGCCCTGCCAGAACTCCATCTGCTGAACAGAGACGCGGAAGCCGCCCCAGAAACTTGGCAGTGGCACTTCGCCCTGCTGGAATTTCTGTTTCAGCTCAAGGAACTTGCTCTCCAGCACGCCGCGGGCAGAGATGCGGCTTGACTGTTTAGAGACCCAGGCGCCAATCTGACTGTCGCGCGGACGGCTGTGGAAATACTTCACCACTTCAAGGGTAGAGAGGCGCTCAACGGAACCGGTGACCATCACCTGGCGCTCCAGCATATGCCACGGGAAGAGCAAACTGATACGCGGGTTGTTTTCCAGATGCTGCGCCTTACGGCTGCCGAGGTTGGTGTAGAACACCAGCCCTTTGTCGTCGTAATGCTTGAGCAGCACGATACGCTGGTAGGGTTGGCCATTTTCATCGACGGTGGCAACCACCATCGCGGTGGGATCGGCCAGTTGTGCTTCACAGGCCTGTTTCAGCCAGTGCTCAAACAGCACCAGCGGCTCGGCGGGGAGATCCTGGCGACGCAGGCCGCCTTTGGTGTATTCGCGCCTAAGGTGCGCAATTTTCTGCAATTCGTCGTTATCTGGCATGGCGTTAACTGACGTTGACAATGGGTGACGCTATTGTGCGCCGCCCCCTGCAAAATCTCAACGCTTCGGATTTTCGATCTGACAATTGTTCAGCACAATGCGATCGCGCTTGTAGACCGTTGCACTGTCGCCTTTCGACCAGAAGACATACACCCCGTCGCTGTAACGGGTCCCGGAGGCGGACATTCCCTGTTTCAGCGTCAGCAGCTTATTGTCGTAGACGAAACTGACTTCCTGACGGGGATTGTTGAGCTTAACGGTAAGGGGCTTTTCGTCGCACTGATAGGCCAGCGTGTCGGTTTGCATGCGCTCGACGAACTGGTTGTAAACGCTACAGCTCGCCAGCAGAAAGGGAGTAAAAGCAAGAAGCAGTTTTTTCATGGGTAAATTCCGAAGACTTTCTTGGTCCCGGAGGGCGCGAAGGCCCTCCCGTTTTTTCGGCTATTCTCACCCACACCAGGCTTAAGTGAAATTCGGTTAACTCTGATTTTGCCGCGGATTCGCTGGAAAAACAGCACCTAACACGCTCGCTTCGCGCGCCCCGGTTACCGAGGGTAAGTTCCCCGGCAGGCCTGCCACCGTGCGCCACGCCAGCCAGGCAAAGGCCAGCGCCTCCATGTCATCGCCGCTGATCCCGGCCTTGTCGGTGGTGGTCACCTCCGTGCCCGGCAACAGACCGGCGAGACGGGTCATCACCAGTGGGTTACGGCTGCCACCGCCGCACACCAGCAACCGCTCGCAGCCCCCGCTCAACAGCACCTGTTCCGACACTGAAACGGCAGTAAGCTCTGCCAGCGTGGCCTGTACATCCTCAGGCGCCAGGCCCGGGAAGTTCGCCAGCTGACGCTCAAGCCAGCCGTAGTTGAAGTATTCGCGTCCGGTGCTTTTCGGCGCCGGTGCGGCAAAATAGGGATCGCAGAGCATGCTTTGCAGCAGCGGGATAATGACTTTACCGCTGCAGGCCCACTGGGCGTCTTTATCGTAGGCTTTACCCGCCTGACGCCAGATCCAGGCGTCCATCAGCATATTTCCCGGCCCGGTGTCGAACCCGCGTACCGGCTGGCCTGGGATCAATAAAGAAAGATTGGCGATGCCGCCGATATTGAGCACCATGCGGCGCTCCGTCGGATGCGCCAGCAGGGCGTGGTGGAACGCGGGAACCAGCGGGGCGCCCTGCCCGCCGAGAGCCATGTCGCGGCGGCGGAAATCCCCCACCACCGTCACGCCGGTTTTGGCGACGATCTGGTTGTTATCGCCTATCTGCAAGGTATGCGGCGCGTCGCCGCCAGGCTCATGCCAGACCGTTTGCCCGTGACAACCGATCGCCACCACATCCTGAGGACGCAGATTCTCCTGATTCATCAGCGCCAGCACCGCATCGCCGAACAGGCGTCCGAGCTGCGTATCAAGCTGTCCCAGCTGTGACAGCGTCAGCTGTTGGCCCTGACAGATATTCAGGATCGCCTGTTTCGTCTCCTGGGGAATAGGCCAGCTAAGGCTTGCCTGCTGGGCAACCATATTCTCGTCTATTGCCGCCAGGACGACATCCACACCATCCAGACTGGTTCCTGACATTACGCCAATGTAGCGACCCGATTTCATCCGTTTTCCTTAATCCGTTTGGGCTGATAACTCACTCCACCATAAACCGATTATCAATGCTACGGCGGACTCATACTTTTTAACAATAGCTGTTGCTGGGCGTCATTCCAGGAATAATCCGTATCGCCTGCAGGGTGACATCGTCGCTTGTATAGCTATGGTTGAGTGAGAATCGAGTACCATTCTGATTGTGTTTGAGCAAATATAGGATTTATGGCACCCGATGCCATATAATTTAGCCATAACGGATGCTCAACGAGCGTTTTTGGTGAACAGGAGATTCAAATGATTTTACGTGTACTGGCCGTTTCGCTGGTTGGATTCACTCTGGCTGGCTGTGTTAATGACAACTCCCTTTCCGGGGATGTTTACAGTGCCTCTGAGGCGAAACAGGTTCAGAATGTCACTTACGGCACCATCGTGAACGCGCGCCCGGTACAGATTCAGGGTGGTGATGAGAACAACGTGATCGGCGCACTTGGCGGTGCGGTACTGGGCGGCTTCCTCGGTAACACCGTGGGTGGCGGCACTGGCCGCTCTCTGGCAACCGCTGCGGGTGCCGTAGCCGGTGGTGTTGCGGGTCAGGGCGTCCAGGGTGCGATGAACAAATCCCAGGGCGTTGAGTTAGAGATCCGCAAGGATGACGGCAGCACCATTATGGTGGTCCAGAAACAGGGCAACACCCGGTTTGCTGCTGGTCAACGTGTGGTACTGGCCAGCAACGGCAGCCAGGTCACCGTCTCCCCTCGTTAATAACCCTATGGGCGTGGTCAGCTCACCACGCCCTATTCCATTAAGTATCATCCCCACAAATATATTCACCAGATACATTCACGCCGCTTATATTTAATTTTCATACTGCTTGTTCCTGCGCAAAGTATTCCATCTGCGCATATGAGATCATTCGCAAATCCTTTTCCCTCTTTATTTAAAAAATATATGCTTGCGATAAATCATTATATTAAGAACAAGTATGTGCAGTTCTTTTTGGGCTGCTTTATTGTCATCGGGATTTTACATTCTCTCTTTTTTGGAGTGGTTGAAAAGACTGCATCATTTTCACCGCTTCTTTTTCCCATGCTCACCATTTTTTTGTTGGTATTTCACCTGTTTATTGCCTGTTTTATGGTAATGAAATACTGGTGCGACAGAATGCGTTTATATCTGATGTGCTTTGCATTCGCCTTTATCGGCTCCGCTCTGTTGATGGTGGGCACGCTCTCCAGCTTCCCGGCGTGGCTGGATATCTATCGGTACAGTATCATTAACTATAACGACGCCATGATTTACTTTACGTTCCGTCATCTGCTGATGGGCGTACTGTTTATCGTTGCGGCTGTGCTGTATGCAATCCGTAACCGGCCGCTGTCACGGATTTTCCATCTTTCTGTCATTACAGGCATGTTTATATTTACGGTCCTGATATTGATACTGGCCTGGCTGTACTCCAGCAACGTTGCGTTATTATCATTACATTTGGTCGACAACGAAACCCGGCAATATCTGTTGCTGTGGAAACGGCCCATTAACATTACGCTCATCACGCTCTGGGTTATTGCATTAGCCGCGCTGCTGCGTACCACGCGGGTACGCAATCTGTTCTGGATTGGCGGTAATTTCTTATGCCTCTGTTATATCGCCACGCTAGCCATGTTGTTTTTGGGCGGGCAGGCAGAAGATATCTCGTGGTATCGCGCACGGTTATTTGAGGCTGTCGCCACGCTGCTGATTATGTTTGTCCTGCTGTACGACGTATTTAATCTTTATCGTGAATCGCATCTGAAGTATCAACAGTCTGGTGATGCTGCCAACTTACTGATTTAGTGTATGATGGTGTTTTTGAGGTGCTCCAGTGGCTTCTGTTTCTATCAGCTGTCCCTCCTGTTCAGCTACTGACGGGGTG
This sequence comes from Leclercia sp. LSNIH8, assembly GCF_002920195.1. Taxonomy (NCBI): domain Bacteria; kingdom Pseudomonadati; phylum Pseudomonadota; class Gammaproteobacteria; order Enterobacterales; family Enterobacteriaceae; genus Leclercia; species Leclercia sp. LSNIH8. Next base: position 560,666 of record NZ_PQJY01000003.1, read on the forward strand.
GTGCGTAACGGCAAAAGCACCGCCGGACATCAGCGCTATCTCTGCTCTCACTGCCGTAAAACATGGCAGCTACAGTTCACTTACACCGCCTCTCAACCCGGTACGCACCAGAAAATCATTGATATGGCCATGAATGGCGTTGGATGCCGGGCAACCGCCCGCATTATGGGCGTTGGCCTCAACACGATTTTACGTCACTTAAAAAACTCAGGCCGCAGTCGGTAACCTCGCGCATACAGCCGGGCAGTGACGTCATCGTCTGCGCGGAAATGGACGAACAGTGGGGATACGTCGGGGCTAAATCGCGCCAGCGCTGGCTGTTTTACGCGTATGACAGGCTCCGGAAGACGGTTGTTGCGCACGTATTCGGTGAACGCACTATGGCGACGCTGGGGCGTCTTATGAGCCTGCTGTCACCCTTTGACGTGGTGATATGGATGACGGATGGCTGGCCGCTGTATGAATCCCGCCTGAAGGGAAAGCTGCACGTAATCAGCAAGCGATATACGCAGCGAATTGAGCGGCATAACCTGAATCTGAGGCAGCACCTGGCACGGCTGGGACGGAAGTCGCTGTCGTTCTCAAAATCGGTGGAGCTGCATGACAAAGTCATCGGGCATTATCTGAACATAAAACACTATCAATACGTTGGAGTCATTACCCAACAGTCTTACCAGAATTCCATTCGCGATCCGCTGACACGGCTCTACAACCGCAGCTATTTTTATGATGCCCTGAACCACGCCCTTCGTACGGTAAAATCGACGGAGCCGGTCTCGGTTATCGTCAGCGATCTCGATCGTTTTAAGCGTATCAACGACTGCTACGGGCACCTGCAGGGGGATAAAGTGTTGCAGTTTGTCGCTCAGCTGCTGAAGGATTCCGTCCGGCCACAGGACGTTGCGGCGCGCATTGGAGGAGAAGAGTTTGTCCTGCTGTTAACCCATACTCCCCCTGAAGCGGCGCGCCAGGTTGCGGAGCGGATACGCTTAAAACTGAGCAGCTTCGATAAAGCTAGCTCCGACGGACAACTCCCCGAGCCCATCACCATCAGTATGGGCGTGTTTACCGCCACAGGGAAAATCAGCGCTGAAGAGTGCGTCGAACATGCAGATAAGGCGATGTACGAGGCGAAGGAGAGCGGGCGTAACCGGGTGGTCGTGTTCCAGTAAAGAAAAAGCCTTGCGTTCGCAAGGCTTTTTTAAAGGTTAGTCGCGGGACTGTAGCTCATTGATATTGTGCTCTAGCCGCGCTACCAGCGAGATCAGCAGTTCCAGTTCGGCGGGCGTGATCCCGGAGAGGATCTCACCGCGCGTTTTGCTGATCACCGCCTCCATCTCTGTGATGATGGGGGTGGCTTTCTCTGTGAGTTTAATCCGCTTGGCACGACGATCGCTGGCGCAGGTCTGGCGTGAGATCAGCCCCTTCTCTTCCAGTTGATCGAGCGTACGTACCAGTGATGGCTGCTCGATGCCAATCGCTTTTGCCAGTTGGATCTGTGACTGGTCGGGTGGCAGCTGATGGATATTATGCAGCGTGACCCAATGCGTCTGTGTCAATTCCAGAGGTTTCAGGCGATGGTCAATCAGAGCACGCCAGATGCGTACTAACCTTGCCAGATCAGAACCTAGTGGCGATTCCAATTTCATCTCCTTATAATTAGCTTGCTAAGTTATTATACTGATTTTAGAATAGTGTGCAGCATTTATATTGCCAAAACAAATGCAATACTGCATACATCCTTGATGAGAGTCTGATTTACACTTTGTTGTGACGCCTCAGCGCGTTATGCGGCCGCGCTTTTTGGCCACTCCCCATTTGCAAAGGAACCGGCACGTGACGTTCACGCTTAACGCCTCGGGGTTACCGCTTCAGGATCTGATAGTAGGTGCCTCGGTTTACTTTCCCCCTCTGTTCAAAGCGGTGATGCTGGGTTTTATTCTCTGGCTTGTCACCCACCGCTTGCTCCGCGACTGGATCTATTCCGGTGAAATCTGGCACCCCATGCTGATGGATCTTTCGCTGTTCGTCCTTGCAGTTTGCCTGGGACTGGTTCTGCTCATTGTGTGGTGACTATGCTTATGAAAACAATCAAATATTTTTCATCATTACTGGTTCTGGCCGTGGCGATCATCGCCGGATGGTGGCTATGGAATTATTATATGCAGTCCCCCTGGACCCGGGATGGAAAGGTACGCGCCGAACAGGTCAGCGTGACGCCCCAGGTCTCCGGCACCATTACCACCCTGCACGTTAAGGATAACCAGTTTGTCCATGCGGGAGAGGTGCTCTTCAGAATTGATGAAACCCCTTTCCATATTGCGGTGCTCAACGCCGAGGCGCAGCTGGCTAAAGCCCAGTCCGATCTGGCGAAAGCGAACAACGAAGCAAACCGACGTCGCCATCTGTCGCGAAACTATATTTCTGCTGAAGATCTGGATACCGCCAATATCAACGTCAAGGCGATGCAGGCCAACGTAGCGGTGGCTGAAGCCACGCTAAAACAGGCGCAGTGGCAATTGACTCAGACGGTGGTTAAAGCGCCGGTGGACGGCTGGGTCACCAATCTCTCTACCCGGGTGGGCGATTACGCCACCACCGGCCAGCCGGTGTTCGCCCTGGTCGACAGCCACTCCTTTTACGTGGTGGGCTATTTTGAAGAGACCAAGCTCCGGCATATCCGCGAAGGCGCACCGGCGCAGATCGTACTCTACAGCAGTTCGCAAACGTTACAAGGTCACGTATCGAGTATTGGCCGGGCTATCTACGATCAGAGCGTGGAGACCGATTCAGGACTGGTGCCCGACGTGAAACCCAATATTCCCTGGGTGCGGCTGGCGCAGCGCATCCCGGTGCGCATCAGTTTTGACAAGCTGCCGTCTGACCTGACGCTGGTCTCCGGCACGACCTGCACCGTCTCTGTGGGAACCGCCCGGTGAACCTGCCCGCTTTCTTCTGGCGCAACCTGCCATGGATAAAGGCGACTCCGGCGCAGTGGCGCTATGCCCTGCGCAACGGGATTGCGATGTGCCTGGCTCTCACCGTCGCCTACTGTCTTAACCTCGACGAACCCTACTGGGCGATGACCTCGGCGGCGGTGGTCAGCTTCCCGACCGTTGGCGGTGTGATCAGTAAAAGCCTTGGCCGGGTGGCGGGCAGCCTGCTCGGCGCCACCGCAGCGCTGATTATTGCTGGTCATACGCTCAACGATCCGTGGCTATTTCTGTTCAGCATGGCGGCCTGGCTGGCGCTTTGCACCTGGGCCTGCGCCCATTTCACCAATAACGTCGCCTATGCCTTCCAGCTGGCCGGATACACCGCGGCGATCATCGCCTTTCCGGTCATTGATATTCTCGACACCACCCAGCTGTGGGATATCGCCCAGGCCCGCGTCTGCGAGGTCATTATTGGCATCCTTAGCGGCGGGGTAATGATGATGATCCTGCCCAGCACCTCCGACGGCAAAGCCCTTATTACCGCGCTGAAAACCATGCACACCCGGCTGCTGGAGCACGCCAGCCTGCTGTGGCAGCCCGACAGTAACGATGCCATTCGCCTGGCCCACGAAAAGGTTATCGCCCAGATCCTGACCATGAACCTGCTACGCATTCAGGCTTTCTGGAGCCACTACCGTTTTCGCCGCCAGAATGCCCTGCTCAATTATCTCCTCCACCAGCAGCTTCGGATGACCAGCGCCATCTCCAGTCTTCGCCGCATGCTGCTGAACTGGCCCAATCCGCCCGCCGACACCCGGGAGGTCATTGACCAACTGCTCGCCACCCTTGCCCGGCCTGACGCCGATTTTTATACCGTGGCGCGGATCCTTGCTCCGCTGAGACCAGGCAACGACGCGGATTACCGCCATCGTGCTTTCTGGCAGCGGCTACGCTATTTCTGCCGGCTTTATCTACAGAGCAGCCGCTGGATAAAAGCCGTTGAAACCGCGACGCCAATAACAGAGTTTATCGTTCCCCGCAGCCCGGCGCTGGCCCGGCATACCGATAATCTGGAAGCGCTGTGGAGCGGGTTTCGCACCTTCTGCGCTCTCAGTCTGGTGGGCGCCTGGACCATTACCGCCCAGTGGGAAGCCGGAGGGGCGGCCCTGACCCTGGCCGCGATCAGCAGCGTGCTCTATTCGGTGGCGGCCTCGCCCTTTAACTCGCTCACCCTGCTGCTGCGCACCCTGATCCTGCTCTCGCTCTTCAGCTTTGTGGTCAAGTTTGGCCTGATGGTGCAGATCTCGGACCTCTGGCTGTTCCTGCTGTTTCTCTTCCCGCTGCTGACCACCATGCAGCTGCTGAAGCAGCAGATGCCCGCCCTCGCCGGTCTGTGGGGGCAGCTTATTGTCTTTATGGGTTCGTTTATTTCGGTGACCAACCCACCGGTGTATGACTTTGCCGATTTCCTTAATGACAACCTGGCAAAAATTCTTGGCGTGGGGCTGACGTGGCTGGCCTTTGCGGTGCTGCGCCCCGGCTCGGATGCGCGTAAGAGCCGTCGTCACATTCGCGAATTGCGGCGCGGATTTGTCGATCAGCTGAGCCGCAAGCCGCGGCTCAGCGAGAATGGCTATGAATCGCTGGTCTATCACCATGTGAACCAGCTCAATAACAGTCAGGATGCGCTGGCGCGACGCTGGCTGCTGCGTTGGGGAGTGGTGCTGCTGAACTGCAGCCATGTGGTCTGGCAGTTACGGGACTGGGAGACGCGCTCGGATCCGCTGGCACGGGTGCGGGACGTCGCCGTCTCACTACTGCGTGACATCATGAGCGAACGCGGCGTACAGCAGCGTCCCCTGGCCGCCACGCTGGATGAGCTTCAGCGTATCTGTGACACCCTGTCGCATCATCCGCAGCCCGCCGGACAGGAGCTTGCAGCCCTGATCTGGCGGCTGCACTGCTCGCTATCCCAGCTGGAACAGGCACCCGCTCCGGGCACCCTGAGCGATCAGATCACCCCGCAGGCATAACGCTCCCCGCCACCGCCCAGAGGTTTAGGGTGATCCGACATATTATCCCCGCCGACATGGATCATCAGCGCTTTGCCTTTCACCTCGTCCAGCTTTTTGAGGCGCGGGGCAACGACCGGGTCGGTCGCTTTACCGTCATTATTGACCACCAGCGCTGGCAGATCGCCTAAGTGGCCCATCCCCTCCGGCCCTTCATGTTTGCCGGTGTTATGGGGATCGAGGTGTCCACCCGCGGCCTCAGCGGCGGACGGTTTGCCATCTTTCATGGCCGGTTCGCAGGAGCCTTTGGCGTGGACGTGATAACCGTGTTCGCCCGGAGGGAGGGCTTTAAGATCCGGGGAAAACTCAAGGCCTTTATCGGTTTCAGTGATGGTGACTGTCCCGATGGACTGGCCGATCCCCTGAGAGGTGACGAGGTTCATCTTTACTTCTTCGCTGGCAGCCTGCGCACCTGCACAAACCACCAGCGTCAACGCTGCCAGAGTAAATCGCTTCATATGACCTCCTTGGTTATTTTTTGCCCCTTAAGTTTATACCAGGGGCAACGTTTTAACCGGAAAGTCAGACAAATAGAGAATTACGGCACGTCGTAACCCAGCGCGGCTTTGCGGATGCGGAACCACTGCTGGCGGGTCATGTTCAGCTGCTCTGCTGCCAGCGCCGAACGTACGCGCTCAATTTTGCCGGAACCGATGATCGGCAGCGGCTGAGATGGCAGACGTAAAATCCACGCATAGACCACCTGCTCGATGGTTTCGGCATTCAGCTCCTGGGCCACCTTCGCCAGCTCATCGCGCAGCGGCTGGAAGGCATCATCATTAAACAGGCGACCGCCGCCGAGGCAGGACCAGGCCATCGGGCGAATACGCAATTGCTGGAGCTGATCGAGGGTACCGTCCAGCAGCAGCGGCTGATAAACCGGCGAAATTTCAACCTGGTTAGTCGCCAGGGTGAACGGCAGACGCGACTGCAGCAGGGCAAACTGGGCTGGCGTAAAGTTAGAGACACCAAAATGGCGCACCTTGCCGCTCTGGTGCAGGGCGAGGAAGGCTTCGGCAACCTCATCGGCGTCCATCAGCGGATCGGGACGGTGGATCAGCAGCAGGTCAAGGCGATCGGTCGCCAGATTCGTGAGGGACTGTTCTGCACTACGAATAATGTGGTCGCGGTCGGTGATGTAGTGGCCGAGGGCATGCTCCGCTTTCGCCGTGGTGGCGATACCGCATTTGGTGACGATCTCCATACGCTCACGCAGCGCGGGAGAGAGCTTCATCGCCTCGCCGAAGGCCGCTTCACACTGATAGCCGCCATAAATATCGGCGTGATCGACAGTGGTGATCCCCAGATCCAGATGCTCTTCAATAAAACTGGCCAGCTCCTGGGCGGACATGTTCCAGTCCATCAGACGCCAGTAGCCCATCACAAAACGAGAAAACTCCGGGCCCTGCGGGGCAAGGGTAATACGCTGAACCATAGCAATTTCCTTTAAAAAAAGTCTGGGGAGAGTATACGCGTTTGTGACGCTAAAAAAGTGAGGGCTGCTGAGGTTCTTCAGCTTCAGGGGGCTTGTTTGCGCGCAATTTGCGCAAAAGACGCTGACGGCACAGGCGCAGGATCTCCTGTTTCTGGGCATCGCTCATTGATTGCCAGTTAAAACGCTCTTCCCGGCTGCGCATACAGCCGCGACAAAACCCTCGCTCATCCGACTGGCAAATACCGCGGCACGGGCTCTGGACAGGAAAGAACTCCAGTTGTTCAGCCACACGCACCTCCCGATACCCAAGATTCAGTAAAGTGAAGACCTTAAGCCGGGGTTACGCAAGAGGTCAACCACAGAATTGTGGCATTAAGGTTTCACTAATCTTCGCTCCCTATACTCGCCTCATCACTATTCTTGCTGGTTGACGATGATGCAGATGTTAAAAAAGTTACAGTGTAACGACACGCGATTTACGCTGGGCTGCGCGCTCCTGTTTACCCTGTTAAACGCCCTCTTTATTCACCGTAGCTGGCAGGTCATCGCCCCCGTCCGGCTGCATGATTTTGTTTTTGCCCTGACCGTGCCGCTGGTGCTGTTCTGCGGCTGGGTCATTGTCTTCAGCGTTCTGAATATTCCACTTATCCGTAAACCGCTGCTGGTGTTGCTCACCCTGGGATGCGCGGCGGCGACCTGGTTCATGTTTACCTACGGCGCGGTGATTGACCAGAATATGATGGTTAACGTCTTCGAGACCAACTCTCAGGAGGCCACGGCGCTCATCACCCCGCAGCTGATGCTGTGGCTGGCGATAGCCGGGCTGGTGCCGGCCGCCGTGCTGGCGCTGATTCGTATTCGTCCGGGTAAGTGGTGGCAGACGCTGTTGATGCGCGTGGCGGCCATCCTCGCCAGCCTGGTGGTGATCCTTCTGGTGGCCGCGCTCTTTTATAAGGACTACGCCTCGCTGTTTCGCAATAACAAAGGCATCGTCAAAATGGTGACGCCAGCAAACTACGTCAGCGCCATCGTTAAGTACGGCAAGGCGCGCTGGTTTGCGGGCGACCAGACTCTCATCCACCTCGGGGAAGACGCGCGTAAAGGCCCGGTGCTGCTGGCGCAGCAGAAAAAAACCGTGCTGGTGCTGGTGATTGGCGAGGCGTCCCGGGCTGAAAACTACTCCCTCAACGGTTACGGGCGTGACACTAACCCTGAGCTGGAAAAGCAGGAGATGATCAACTTCCCACAGGCCTCATCCTGCGGCACGGAAACTGCCGTCTCCGTGCCGTGCATGTTTTCAGGAATGCCACGCAAAAAATATGATGCCGATCTGGCCCATCATCAGGAAGGGTTGCTGGATGTGCTGGCCCACGCCGGGGTAAACCTGCTGTGGCGGGATAACGATGGCGGCTGTAAAGGGGCCTGTAATCGCATCCCGCATACCGACATGACCCAGTGGAAGCTGGATCAGTTCTGTAAGGATAAATCCTGTATTGATGACGTTAACCTCTATCGTCTGAATGAGACCCTGGATGGGCTTAAACAGGATACGGTGCTGGTGATCCACCTGATGGGCAGCCACGGCCCGGCCTATTATCAGCGCTATCCGGAGCAGTACCGCAAATTTACGCCGACCTGTGACACTAACCAGATCCAGGACTGCGATCACCAGGCGCTGATGAACACCTACGACAATACCATTCTGTATACTGATAGCGTGGTGAGTAAAACCATTGATGCCCTGAAGGCGCGTCAGGCGACGATGAACACGGCGCTGGTTTATCTCTCCGATCACGGAGAATCGCTGGGGGAAAACGGTCTTTACCTGCACGGTACGCCGTACATGCTGGCACCTTCGCAGCAGACGCACATTCCGTTTATGTTCTGGCTCTCGCAGGACTATAAAAAGAACTTTGGCGTGGATGCGCAGTGCCTGCGTAACCAGGCCGCGAAAGAGGCGGTGTCGCAGGATAATCTCTTCTCCACGGTGCTGGGGATGATGAACATTCGCACCTCCGTTTATCAGCCGCAGATGGATCTGCTTACTGCCTGTCGTCGAACGTAAGGCTTGCAATAGACCGATTGGTCTATTACATTGTCGACATGAATAAGCACACTGAACACGATACACGCGAACATCTCCTTGCGACCGGCGAGCGTCTTTGTATGCACCGCGGGTTCACCGGGATGGGTCTGAGCGAGCTACTGAAAACCGCCGATGTGCCGAAGGGGTCGTTTTATCACTACTTCCGCTCAAAAGAGGCGTTTGGCGTGGCGTTGCTGGAGCGGCATTACGCGGATTACCATCAGCGTCTGGCCAGCCATTTCGCCAGCGGTCAGGGCAATTATCGCGATCGTGTTCTGGCTTATTATCAGGAGACGCTGGCCCAGTTCTGCGCCCAGGGCATTATCAGCGGCTGTCTGACGGTAAAACTCTCTGCTGAAGTGTGCGATCTCTCGGAAGATATGCGCACGGCAATGGATAAAGGGGCCACGGGTGTCATCGCCCTGCTGGCGCAGGCGCTGGCGAAGGGTCGCGAGGAGAAATCCCTGGCCTTCGTCGGGGAACCGCTCACCCAGGCGCAGGTGCTCTACTCCCTGTGGCTGGGGGCCAATCTGCAGGCCAAAATGTCCCGCAGCGCGCTGCCGCTTGAAAGCGCCCTGGATCATGTCAAAACGATTATTGCTACGCCTGGCAGTTAACAGGCGTTTTTATTTCGCAAATTACTAGACGACCGGTCTACTCAGGAGCCTTTATGTCAGCTGAAAAATTGTTTACCCCGCTTAAGGTGGGCGCGATCGAAGCACCAAACCGTGTCTTTATGGCGCCCCTCACCCGCCTGCGCAGCATTGAGCCGGGTGATATCCCGACGCCGCTGATGGGCGAATACTATCGCCAGCGCGTGAGCGCAGGACTGATCATCTCTGAAGCCACGCAAATTTCTGCTCAGGCGAAAGGTTATGCCGGCGCCCCTGGCCTGCACAGCCCAGAGCAGATCGCGGCGTGGAAGAAAATTACCGACGGCGTGCATGCTGAAGATGGCCGCATCGCGGTTCAGCTGTGGCACACTGGCCGTATCTCCCACAGCAGCATCCAGCCTGGCGGTCAGGCGCCGGTGTCTGCTTCTGCGATCAATGCGGGTACCCGCACCTCCCTGCGCGATGAGAATGGCAACGCCATCCGCGTTGACACCACCACGCCACGTGCGCTGGCGCTGGACGAGATCCCGGGGATCGTGAACGATTTCCGCCAGGCCGTCGCCAATGCTCGCGAAGCCGGTTTCGATCTGGTTGAACTGCACGGGGCCCACGGCTATCTGCTGCACCAGTTCCTGTCGCCTTCCTCTAACCAGCGTACTGACCAGTATGGCGGCAGCGTTGAGAATCGCGCCCGTCTGGTGCTCGAGGTGATTGATGCGGTTTCTGCAGAGTGGAGCGCGGATCGTATTGGTATTCGCGTTTCGCCAATCGGTTCTTTCCAGAACGTGGATAACGGCCCGAACGAAGAAGCCGACGCGCTGTATCTGATCGAAGAGCTGGCAAAACGCGGCATCGCTTATCTGCACATGTCCGAGCCAGACTGGGCCGGCGGCGAGCCATACACCGATGCCTTCCGTCAGAAAGTGCGCGACCGCTTCCCGGGCGTGATCATCGGTGCCGGGGCTTATACACCGGAGAAAGCCGAAGATCTGATTAACAAAGGGCTGATCGATGCCGTGGCCTTTGGCCGCGCCTATATCGCCAACCCGGACCTGGTGGCTCGTCTGCAGCGCAAAGCCGAGCTGAACCCGCAGCGTCCGGAGAGCTTCTACGGCGGCGGCGCGGAAGGTTACACCGATTACCCCTCTTTATAAGCCCTCGCATTGATAGCGGCGACACTTCGCCGCTATACTAAAACATCGTTTCTGTTCAAGATGATAAAAGCTAAGAGGATAATATGCGCCTACTTCACACCATGCTGCGCGTTGGCGATCTGCAACGTTCCATCGATTTCTACACCAACGTGCTGGGCATGACCCTGCTGCGCACCAGCGAAAACCCGGAATACAAATACTCCCTGGCCTTTGTCGGTTACGGCCCGGAGAGCGACGAAGCGGTTATCGAACTCACCTATAACTGGGGTGTGGATAGCTACGAGCTGGGCACAGCCTACGGCCATATCGCCCTGGAAGTGGATAACGCGGCAGAAGCCTGCGAGCGTATCCGCAGCAATGGCGGCAACGTGACCCGTGAAGCGGGTCCGGTTAAGGGCGGCACCACCGTGATCGCCTTCGTTGAAGATCCGGACGGTTATAAAATCGAACTGATCGAAGCCAAAGACGCCGGTCGCGGTCTGGGCAACTGATCCTGACGGGCGCGCCATGCGCCCGTTGTTTTACTGCATCTCGCCTCAAAATTTGCCATAATACGCACTGCTTTTTTCCCCTTGTAAGAGATCCAGATGTCCGATAACGCTCAACTTACCGGTCTGTGCGACCGTTTTCGTGGTTTTTATCCTGTCGTGATTGATGTCGAAACCGCTGGATTTCACGCCAAAACCGATGCGCTGTTGGAAATTGCCGCCATCACGTTAAAGATGGATGAACAGGGCAATTTGCTGCCGGATTCCACGCTGCATTTTCATGTTGAACCTTTTGAAGGGGCGAACCTGCAGCCTGAGGCGCTGGCATTTAATGGCATTGATCCGCATAACCCGCTGCGTGGGGCAGTGAGTGAATATGACGCGCTGCATGCCATCTTTAAAATGGTGCGCAAGGGCATGAAAGAGCAGAACTGTAATCGCGCAATCATGGTGGCGCACAATGCCACCTTCGATCACAGCTTTATGATGGCTGCCGCCGAGCGCGCGTCGCTGAAACGTAATCCGTTTCACCCGTTTGTGACCTTTGATACCGCGGCCTTAAGCGGGCTGGCGCTGGGGCAAACCGTGCTGTCGAAAGCCTGTATTACCGCCGGTATCGATTTTGACGGCACACAGGCGCACTCCGCCCTGTACGATACCGAACGCACGGCGGAACTGTTTTGCGAAATCGTTAACCGCTGGAAGCGTCTCGGCGGCTGGCCGCTGCCAGATGTTGGCAACAACGCATAAAAAAAGCGACCGGAAGGTCGCTTTTTTATTTACCGTGCGCGAGATTACTCGGCGCCTGGCTCTTCAGATTTGTACTTCGCAGCCGTCTCTTTAATCAGCTGCTGCAGTTCGCCGCGCTGATACATCTCAATCAGGATGTCGCAACCGCCAACCAGTTCACCGTCAACCCACAGCTGCGGGAAGGTCGGCCAGTTAGCGTATTTTGGCAGCTCAGCGCGGATATCCGGGTTCTGCAGAATATCAACGTAAGCAAAACGTTCGCCACAGGCAGAGAGCGCCTGCACCGCCTGAGCGGAGAAACCACAGCTAGGCAGTTTCGGAGAACCTTTCATGTACAGCAGGATCGGGTTTTCAGCAATCTGCTGCTGAATTTTTTCAATAGTAGTGCTCATGTCTTGCTTCCTTTTACTTCTGTTACGGCAATAGTCTGACATTGTAGCGTTTCAGGCCGACTACGGAAAATAACATTTTCGTCACGTATATGATTTTACCGCGCGTGGCGTAAAGTTGCATTGTAAAACTACCTTATCCCGTTCCCCCCTGCGTCTTTGCTCAGCGAATGTACAAATCAACCGGTTGAAATTCCGATTTTTTGCACTTGCTAACGAAACGCAGTTTTAGATGCAAAAAGTTTATTAACGCAGGGGCTTTTTATAGATTAGAATCGACAAGTTTTGTAAATCAGACGCAGGATAATTTATATCCAGCTATTACCAGGGGAATGCCCAGTGGCGCGAATAAATAAATTCTCGATCACGCTCTGTGCTTTGCTGTTTTCATCTCTCACCTTCACGCCGGTGGCAAATGCCTCAGAGCAGGCGCGGCCTTCTGCCGCCCACAAAACGCATCTGGCAAAAGCCACCGAACCGAAGAAAAAAAGCAGCACCGGCAAAACCACGAAAAAAGAGAGCACCAGCAAAAAAAGCACCGCCAGTAAAAAGAGCAGCAGCAAAAAAAGCAGCCTCGCTAAAACACAGCCAGCCACCTCCAGTAAGAAAAGCAAAAATTCCTCCCGCAGCGCGCCCCGTACAACTCAAACCGCTTCCCGCGTTGTGACAGAAAAATGTACATCTCGTAAAGGACGTAAAGCGCAGTGCGTGAAAACCAGCAAGACCACGACCCTTGCCGAAGCGCACAAAGTCCGGGTGCAAAAAGCGCAGAAAACGGCGTTAAATAAGCTGATGGGCCAGATTGGTAAACCATATCGCTGGGGCGGCAGCTCACCGCGTACCGGTTTCGACTGCAGTGGTCTGGTCTATTACGCCTATAAAGATCTGGTGAAGTTCCGCATTCCGCGCACCGCCAACGAAATGTACCATCTGCGTGACGCCTCCCCGGTAGATCGCGGTGAGCTCGAAAGCGGCGATCTGGTGTTCTTCCGCACCCAGGGTCGCGGCACCGCCGATCACGTTGGTGTTTACGTTGGCAACGGCAAATTTATTCAGTCGCCGCGCACCGGCCAGGATATTCAGATCACCTCCCTGAGCGAAGACTACTGGCAGCGCCATTACGTTGGCGCTCGCCGCGTGATGAAGCCCAGCACGCTGCGTTAACCCCCTACCCCGCGGGTAAGCCTGCGGGGTAAGTTCCTCTTTTGTAGGGTCTTTCAATTTGCTACTCTATCCTTACATTCAATATGGTTATTGGATGGTTCACCATAATAAGGAGAGAAGCAATGTCGTTTGAATTACCTGCATTACCGTATGCAAAAGACGCCCTGGCCCCGCATATTTCTGCGGAAACCCTGGAGTATCACTACGGCAAACACCACCAGACCTATGTCACCAACCTGAATAACCTGATCGCCGGCACCCCATTTGAAGGGAAAACCCTGGAAGAGATCGTGCGTAGTTCTGAGGGCGGCATCTTCAATAACGCCGCCCAGGTGTGGAACCACACCTTCTACTGGCACTGCCTGGCGCCTCAGGCCGGTGGCGAACCGACGGGTGATCTGGCTAACGCCATCATCGCCACCTTTGGCAGCTTTGCGGAATTTAAAGCGAAGTTTACCGACGCCGCAGTGAAAAACTTTGGCGCAGGCTGGACCTGGCTGGTGAAAGAGGCGGACGGGAAGCTGGCCATCGTTTCCACGTCCAATGCGGGCACGCCGTTGACCAGCAACGCTACCCCGCTGTTAACGGTGGATGTATGGGAACACGCCTACTACATCGATTACCGTAATGCGCGCCCGAACTACCTTGAGCACTTCTGGGCGCTGGTAAACTGGGAATTTGTTGCGAAGAACTTCGCGGCATAACGAAAAACGCAGAAGGCCGGGCCTTCTGCGTTTTGGTGTTATTCGGCGGCGCAAACCGGTTCAGGTTGTTTTCTGTCGGCCATTAGCACCAGCAGAAGCCCCAGCGCGGCAATGATGGCCCCCATTACCGGAACAAAGCTGTACCCCAGCCCGCCGGAGATCACCGCACCACCTGCCGCCGCACCCAGCGCATTCCCCAGGTTAAACGCCCCGATATTGACGGAAGAGGATAACCCTGGCGCATCGCTTGCCACGCGCATCACGCGCATTTGCAGCGGCGGTACCACCGCAAAGGTCGCCATCCCCCATACCACCATCGCGAACGCCGCCCCCACTTCATTACGTGCCAGCCATGGGATCGCCAACATAATCGCGATCAGCAGCAGTAAAAAGCCTTTCAGGGTGCCGCTTACGGAGCGGTCCGCCAGCTTGCCGCCCAGGAAGTTGCCGAGCGAGAAACCGACGCCAATCAGCACCAGCATCGCGGTAACAAAAGCAGGCGTCGCCTGGTTAATGTCATGCAGAACGGGCGCAATGTAGGTGTAGAGGGTGAACATCGCTCCGGCGCCCAGCACCGTGGTCAGCAAGGCGGAAAGCACCTGCGGGCGCATCAGCACCGCCAGCTCCTTGCGCACCTTCGGCTTTTCGCCCGCGCCGCCCGCAGGGAGGGAGAAGAAGAGCGCGACCATCGAGACCACGCCCAGAAGCGCCGTCGCCAGGAAGGACATCCGCCAGCCGATAGCTTCGCCCATCCACGTTGCGGCAGGTACGCCGCCAATGTTGGCGATGGTGAGCCCCATAAACATGGTTGCTACGGCGCTGGCCTGTTTATGCTTCGGCACCACGCTTGCGGCGACCACCGACCCGAGGCCAAAGAAGGCGCCGTGATTAAGGCTGGTCAAAATACGCGACAGCAACAGGGTGGTGTAATCCGGGGAGAGCGCCGACAGCACGTTACCGACGGTAAAGATCGCCATCAGGAAGATCAGCGCATTACGACGGCCGCGATGGGAAAGCAGCAAGGTCATCAGCGGCGCCCCTACCATTACGCCGATAGCGTAGGCGCTGATTAACATGCCCGCAGCGGGAATAGAGACATCCACACCCCGGGCGATAACCGGTAGCAGTCCCATTGGAGAAAACTCGGTGGTGCCGATGCCAAATGCGCCAATGGCCAGGGCCAGCAGCGGAAAATTGATTTTCATACTTCAACTCCGGATACCGTGTCGTCAGGCGACACAGAACAATGAAGGCGAAAGCATGACATCAATCACAAAAAATGAGAAGTTAACAATTTGGCAAAAGATTTTTGCAAGAAGCGTAACAATGAGAGTAAGGAGACGAGGGAGCGTTAACTCCCTCGCAAATATCAGTGCAGCGCAGCCGTCAGTCCGCTGGCAACGATCAGACCCAGAACAATAACGGTGGTAATCAGCGAAAACTTAAGATCGGTACTCATCAATTTTTCTCCTTTTAATCACCCTACGAAGAGTGAGCTTGCTCATTTTTGCACAGTTCAGGGTAAAAATCTTGCTGGATTTAGAATGATATCGATTTTTACTCTTCCCCTTTTGGTCAAGATCAGCCAAAATTCCACGCTAAATTTATTAGCGTACCGGCCATTGACCCCCTCCTGACGTCCTGTGTCGTTTTCCCGGCGTACCGCAATTCAAATTGCGCAATTAGGGCGAGTGAAGGCAAACGTTTACCTATTGGTTTTTCAGGAGCTTAAGATATGGTCTGGAGTGACATCTGATGGCAACAATTAAAGACGTAGCGAAACGCGCAAACGTTTCCACTACAACCGTATCACATGTTATTAACAAAACCCGCTTTGTGGCGGAAGAGACGCGTAACAACGTCTGGGCAGCGATCAAAGAGCTGCACTATTCTCCGAGCGCCGTCGCCCGTAGTCTGAAGGTGAACCACACCAAATCGATCGGCCTGCTGGCGACCAGCAGCGAAGCCCCCTACTTCGCAGAAATTATTGAAGCGGTAGAGAAAAACTGCTTCCAGAAAGGTTACACCCTGATCCTCGGCAACGCCTGGAACAGCCTGGAGAAGCAGCGGGCCTATCTGTCGATGATGGCGCAAAAGCGCGTCGACGGCCTGCTGGTGATGTGCTCGGAATATCCGGAGCCGCTGCTTAAGATGCTGGAAGAGTATCGCAACATCCCGATGGTGGTGATGGACTGGGGCGAAGCGAAAGCCGACTTCACCGACTCGGTCATTGATAACGCCTTTGAAGGTGGCTACATGGCCGGACGTTATCTGATCGAACGCGGTCATCGCGATATCGGCGTCATCCCGGGCGCGCTGGAGCGCAACACCGGCGCCGGTCGTCTGGCTGGTTTTATGAAAGCGATGGAAGAAGCGTTAATCACGGTGCCAGAAAACTGGATCGTGCAGGGCGACTTTGAGCCGGAGTCCGGCTATCGCGCCATGCAGCAGATCCTCTCCCAGACGCCGCGTCCGACCGCTATTTTCTGCGGCGGCGATGTGATGGCGATGGGTGCCCTGTGTGCCGCTGACGAGATGGGGCTGCGCGTGCCGCAGGACGTTTCGCTGATCGGGTATGATAACGTGCGCAACGCCCGTTTCTTCACCCCGGCGCTGACCACCATCCACCAGCCAAAAGATTCGCTGGGCGAGACCGCCTTCAACATGCTGCTCGACCGTATCGTCAACAAACGTGAAGAGTCGCAGTCTATTGAAGTGCATCCGCGTTTGATCGAACGCCGCTCCGTCGCCGATGGTCCGTTCCGCGACTACCGCCGTTGATCCGCTCAGGGAGCCAGTACCTCTGGCTCCCGCAGCCACTCCCTGTTCATCGTTTCACTGTCCCCCAGATAATCCAGCAGCCACGCCAGCGCCGGTGACATGTCGTTTTGTTGCCAGGTGAGGCAGCAGGCCGCATCCGGGAACGGGTTTTCCAGCGTCAGCTCCACCCATTTGCCGCTGTCTATCCAGGGCCGGGCAAAATGGACCGGCACCATCCCCACGCACAGCCCGGCCGACAGGCAGGTCGCAGAGGATTCCCAGTCCGGGGTGACGATCCGCCGCTGGTTGTCCAGCAGCCAGGTGATCCGTTTCGGCAGCGAGCGGGAGGTATCTTCCCGCACCAGCGACGGCCAGTTGCGCAGAGTGTCATCGCTGAGCGGGCCGGGAAGCGCGGCCAGCGGATGGTGGCTGGCCACCACGCAGACCCAGCTTAGCATCCCCATATCGCGAAACGCGTAGCGTCCCCCCACCGGTATCGCCTGGGTCGCGCCGATCGCCATCTCCACCCTGCCGTCCGCCAGCGCATCCCAGACACCGTTAAAGACCTCCTGGGAGACCCGCAGCTCAACGTCAGCGAAGTGGCGATAAAAGTCGACGATCATCTGACGGGTGCGCTCGGGACGAACGATGTTATCCACCGCAATGGAGATATGCCCGCGCCAGCCGTTGGCGATCTGCTGACACTGTTCGCGGGTGATCTGCATTTTTTTGATAACAGAGCGCCCCTCCTTCAGAAACCACAGCCCTGCAGGCGTCAGCTCCACATCACGGTGACGCCGTTCAAACAGTGGCACCGCCAGCCACTCCTCAAGCTGACGCACCGTATAGCTGATGGCTGACGGGACGCGATGTAGCTCCTGCGCCGCGCCGCTGAAGCTGCCGTTACGCGCAACGGCATCCACCACTTCAAGGGAATATTCTGACCACATTTTCTGCCTGCAAAAAATTTGAATGCAACCGCCAAATATTAGCGTTTCACAAGCGGGATTGCACTGCCTACACTCAGCGGCTACCTAAACCTGCATCCATAAGGACAATAAAACAATGCAACCCGGGAAAGGATTTTTAGTCTGGCTCGGCGGCCTGAGCGTGCTGGGCTTTCTCGCCACCGATATGTATCTGCCTGCGTTCGCCATCATGCAGGCGGATCTGCAAACCCCGGCTGCCGCCATCAGCGCCAGCCTGAGCCTCTTCCTGGCCGGTTTTGCCTTCGCACAACTGCTCTGGGGACCGATGTCTGATCGCTTCGGACGCAAGCCGGTTCTGCTGGCTGGCTTAGCCATCTTTGCATTCGGCTGCCTCGGCATGCTGTGGGTACGCGACGCCACCTGGCTGCTGGTGCTGCGCTTCATCCAGGCGGTGGGCGTCTGCGCCGCGGCGGTGACATGGCAGGCGCTGGTGACCGATTACTACCCGGCCTCGCGAACCAACCGCATTTTCGCCACCATCATGCCGCTGGTTGGCTTGTCGCCGGCGCTGGCACCGCTGCTCGGCAGCTGGATCCTCGCCCATTTCAGCTGGCAGGCCATTTTTGCGGTGCTGTTTGCCATTACCCTTGTGCTGATGCTCCCGGCCTTTTTCCTGAAGCCAGTGACGGTAAAAGAGGCGCAGCCAACCTCCCGCGTGACCTTCTTTACCCTGCTTCGCTCCCGGATCTACCGCGGTAACGTGCTGATCTACGCTGCCTGTTCCGCCAGCTTCTTCGCCTGGCTGACCGGCTCGCCGTTTATCCTCAACGATATGGGCTACAGCCCGGCGGTGATTGGCCTGAGCTATGTGCCGCAGACCATCGCCTTCCTGATTGGGGGGTACGGCTGCCGCGCCGCCCTGCAAAAATGGTCGGGTCACCAGATGCTGCCGTGGCTGCTGGGCCTGTTTGCCGTGAGCGTGATCGGCACCTGGGCGGTCGGGTTTATTCCGGGCGTCAGCCTGGCGGCGCTGCTGGCCCCCTTCTGCCTGATGGCAGTGGCGAACGGTGCCATCTACCCTATCGTGGTAGCGCAGGCGCTGCGTCCCTTCCCGCAGGCGACCGGCAGCGCGGCGGCGCTGCAGAACACCCTGCAACTGGGACTCTGCTTCCTCGCCAGCCTGCTGGTCTCCTGGCTGATTGCTACCCCGTTGCTCACCACCACCAGCGTAATGGTCGCAACCGTCGTGCTGGCTGCGCTTGGCTATCGGATGCAGTATCTCCCTGCGGGCCAGCAGGATGAGCGCCCGCAGGCCGAATCTTCCCACGCCTGACAGGATAGTTAATTAGCGCGCTAACAATATCTTGTTGAATCACCATGATATCAGTCCTATACTGACTGAAGCGTTCTGATAAATACTACAAATATTAAGTGTTAACGGGAGCCGGAGTGCTCCCGTTTTACCATGGATGGCCTTTCGGCAAGGGTCCTCTCCCTTCCTCTGTTCTACGTCGGATATTAGCCTCACGGGTCACACCGTGAAATTTCTCACTCTCCATAAAGAGCGTCTACGCTGTTTATGGGTTCTAATCACATCAGGTGATGGAGAAGCTATGAGTTCATCGTGTATAGAAGAAGTCAGCATCCGGAATGATGACTGGTTCCGGATAGTCAATGAATTGCTGAGCCGCGCGGGTATCACCATCAACGGCCCGGCATCCTCCGATCTACAAATTAAACACCCCGATTTTTTTAAACGCGTCCTGAAGCAGGGCTCGCTGGGTCTCGGCGAGAGCTATATGGACGGCTGGTGGGAGTGCGAACGGCTGGACATCTTTTTTCACAAGGTGTTGCGCGCGGGTCTTGAATCACAGCTGCCCAGCCACCTCAAGGATACCCTTCGCATTGCCACTGCCCGCCTGTTCAACCTGCAAAGTAAAAAGCGCGCCTGGATTGTCGGCAAAGAGCATTACGATCTTGGCAACGACCTGTTCAGCCGCATGCTCGATCCGGCGATGCAGTACTCCTGCGGTTACTGGAAAGAGGCCACCACGCTTGAGCAGGCGCAGCAGGATAAACTGCGCCTCATCTGCGAAAAACTGCAGCTACAGCCCGGTATGCGGGTACTGGATATCGGCTGCGGCTGGGGTGGTCTGGCAGAGTTTATGGCGCAGCACTATGGCGTCAGCGTAGTCGGTGTGACCATTTCAGCGGAACAGCAACGCATGGCGCAGGCGCGTTGCGCCGGGCTGGATGTGACCATCCTGTTGCAGGATTACCGCGATCTGAACGATCAGTTCGACCGCATTGTCTCGGTGGGGATGTTTGAGCACGTGGGGCCGAAAAACTACAACACCTATTTTGAGGTGGTGGATCGTAACCTGAAGCCGGATGGCCTGTTCCTGCTGCATACCATTGGTTCGAGAAAAACCGACCATCGCGTCGATCCCTGGATAGACAAGTACATCTTTCCGAATGGCTGTTTACCCTCAGTTCGCCAGATTGCCAACGCCAGCGAAGCCCATTTTGTGATGGAGGACTGGCATAATTTTGGCGCTGATTACGATACCACGCTGATGGCCTGGCATGAGCGCTTCATTGCCAGCTGGCCGGAGATCGCCGACAACTATTCTGAACGATTTAAACGGATGTTCAGCTACTATCTGAATGCCTGTGCCGGTGCGTTTCGCGCCCGTGATATTCAGCTGTGGCAGGTGGTATTCAGCCGCGGTGTGGAGCACGGCCTGAGGGTGGCCCGCTAAAAAAGACCCCGGCTTGCCGGGGTCTTTTTTTATCATGCGTCGTTGAGCGTCTGCTGGATAGCGGCGGCCTCTTTTGCCGCCAGTACGCGCTCTACGGTATCGACCACCGCCTGGGTTTGCGGATCGATTTCGATATTCACTTTGTGACCCAGCTTTTTGCTGCCAAGGGTGGTGCGCTGCAGCGTCTCCGGGATCAGGTGGACGCAGAATCGGGTAGGCGTTACTTCACCGACGGTCAGACTGATGCCATCCACGCCAAT
The DNA here is from genome assembly GCF_002920195.1 of Leclercia sp. LSNIH8. Lineage (NCBI taxonomy): Bacteria > Pseudomonadati > Pseudomonadota > Gammaproteobacteria > Enterobacterales > Enterobacteriaceae > Leclercia > Leclercia sp. LSNIH8. The sequence continues at coordinate 581,169 of NZ_PQJY01000003.1, forward strand.
AAAACCTTTATAGAGGATGTACTTCATCAATGACGGATCCTGCACCTTGAACCAGATTTGACGATTATTTTCTGAGGTGAGGATTTTGGCGATTTCCGCGGTGGTCATAATATGGCCTGACATTAAATGCCCGCCAATTTCGTCGCTGAATTTCGCGGCGCGCTCCACGTTAACAATATCGCCCTCAACCAGGTCGCCCAAATTGGTAATGCGCAGCGTCTCTTTCATTAAATCGAAGCTGATGAGATTACCGTTAATTTCAGTCACCGTCAGGCAACAACCGTTGTGTGCAACCGATGCCCCGGTCTCCAGCCCATCAAGCATCTCATCCGGCAGGGCGACGACATGGGTGCGGAAGTTGGGTTTTTCATCAATGGACACCAGTTTCGCGGTGCCCTGCACAATACCAGTAAACATGCTTATGACTCCTGTTTGTTCCTTCGGTGTTAACACCGTTTAATCTCACCACAATAACAGTTGAAAATAGAGGTTGCCAGTACCCACCTTTTCTGGCGATTTTTTCACTAGATAATTAGCTTATCCCCGCTACAATAGCTGGAATTCCCCGCATCTTCTTCTTGCTGTTTTTCGCAGCGGCTTTTTTTGCATTCAAATAACAACAAAACCAAAGGTGTTCACGTGCAGAAGTACATGAGTGAAGCGCGTCAGTTATTAGCTCTGGCAATCCCGGTGATACTCGCGCAAATCGCCCAGACCTCAATGGGGTTCGTCGATACGGTTATGGCGGGTGGTTACAGCGCCACCGATATGGCCGCGGTAGCCATCGGTACCTCTATCTGGCTACCGGCTATTCTCTTCGGCCACGGCCTGCTGCTGGCCTTGACGCCAGTGATTGCCCAGCTTAACGGCTCCGGGCGGCGGGATCGTATCGCCCATCAGATCCGCCAGGGCTTTTGGCTGGCCGGTCTGGTCTCGGTGTTGATCATGCTGGTGCTGTGGAATGCGGGCTATATTATTCACGCCATGCGCAATATTGACCCAGCCCTGGCGGATAAAGCCGTCGGCTATTTACGCGCCCTTCTCTGGGGGACGCCGGGTTATTTATTCTTCCAGGTGATGCGTAATCAGTGCGAAGGTCTGGCGAAGACCAAACCGGGCATGGTGATGGGCTTTATCGGCCTGCTGGTCAATATTCCGGTGAACTACATTTTTATTTACGGTCATTTCGGCATGCCTGAACTGGGCGGCATCGGCTGCGGCGTTGCCACGGCGGCAGTCTACTGGGTGATGTTCTTCGGCATGCTCTCCTATGTGAAGCGTGCCCGCTCCATGCGTGATATCCGTAACAAAGCGGGTTTCAGCCAGCCGGACATGGAGGTGGTCAAACGTCTGGTGCAGCTGGGCCTGCCGATCGCGCTGGCGCTCTTCTTCGAGGTGACGCTGTTCGCGGTGGTCGCCCTGCTCGTCTCCCCGCTGGGGATTGTGGATGTAGCCGGGCACCAGATCGCCCTTAACTTCAGCTCGCTGATGTTCGTTCTGCCGCTGTCGCTTGCTGCCGCGGTGACCATTCGCGTCGGTTATCGCCTCGGTCAGGGCTCCACGCTGGATGCGCAAATCGCGGCCCGGACCGGCATTGGCGTAGGCATGTGCATGGCCGTCTGCACCGCGCTGTTCACCGTCACGCTGCGCGAGCAGATCGCCCTGCTCTATAACGACAACCCGGAAGTGGTGCTGCTGGCCTCCCATCTGATGCTGCTCGCGGCCGTGTACCAACTCTCCGATTCAATCCAGGTGATCGGCAGCGGCGTGCTGCGAGGTTATAAAGATACGCGGTCGATCTTCTTTATCACCTTTATCGCCTACTGGGTGCTGGGTCTGCCGAGCGGCTATATTCTGGCGCTCACCGATCTGGTGGTGGATCGTATGGGCCCGGCCGGTTTCTGGATGGGCTTTATCATCGGTCTGACCTCCGCCGCCGTTATGATGATGCTGCGCATGCGTTTTTTACAGCGCCAGCCATCCAGCGTGATTTTGCAACGCGCTGCACGTTAATCACCCGCCAGCCGCCTGCGGGCGGCTACTTTCTCTTCATTTTGCGCGGGAATAGAGCAATCGCGTGAAATCTGAAAGAAAATTGCGGTTTGCCTCTTGCCTCATGCGACCACTGCCGCTAATATCCGTCCCCGTTGTCACACACAACAATGCGTTCATAGCTCAGTTGGTTAGAGCACCACCTTGACATGGTGGGGGTCGTTGGTTCGAGTCCAATTGAACGCACCATTCTGCGTCCGTAGCTCAGTTGGTTAGAGCACCACCTTGACATGGTGGGGGTCGGTGGTTCGAGTCCACTCGGACGCACCATTTCAGTTCTGAAATGGTGCAATCCCTCTTCTTCTCTGATTTATCACTTTCGCTTCGTTTCTGAGTTGCTCATCACCCGTTTTCTACCACACTTAACCTGCATAGCATTTTTTCCATGGATTCGGTAAAAAAAACAGCAGGTAAACACAATGAAAAAAATTGCCATTGTCGGAGCAGGTCCCACAGGGATCTATACCCTCTTTTCTCTTCTGAAACTGAATACACCGCTTTCCGTCACCGTTTATGAACAGGCTGAAGAGGCCGGCGTCGGGATGCCCTATAGCGATGAAGATAACTCGCGCATGATGCTGGCCAACATCGCCAGCATTGAGATCCCGCCCCTTTTCTCCACCTACCTCGCGTGGCTGCGCACCCTGAGCGAGACGCATCTTGCGCGCTACGGCGTGCAGAAATCCACCCTGCACGACCGACAGTTCCTGCCGCGCATTCTGCTGGGCCAGTATTTCCGTGACCAGTTCCAGACGCTCATCGCGCATGCACGAAAACAGGGCTTCGAGATCACCGTCCAGGAGTCCTGTCAGGTGAGCGATCTGCTGGCCAGCACCGAGGGGGTGAGCATCTGGACCGACGGCAAACTCACTCCTGACCAGTTCGATCTGGCGGTGATCGCCACCGGCCACGTCTGGCCGGACGAAGATACCTCCCCACGCGACTTCTTCCCGAGCCCCTGGTCCGGGCTGATGGAGGCCAGCATCGGCGCGGGCAAGGTGGGCATTTTAGGTACCTCCCTGAGCGGACTGGACGCGGCAATGGCCGTCGCCGTACAGCATGGCAAATTCATTGAGACCGATGGCGAGCAGATCCACTACCGGCTCGATGAGAAGAGCGAGGCGCTGAAGATTGTGCTGATGTCCCGCTCTGGCATCCTGCCCGAAGCCGATTTCTACTGCCCTATCCCCTACGAGCCGTTAACCGTGGTTACGGAAACGGCCATCGAGGCGGCGATCCAGCAGGGCACCACCGGCCTGCTCGACCGGGTGTTCAGACTAATGGTTGAAGAGCTGACGCAGGCCGACCCGCAGTGGAGCAAGGCGATCGCCCTGGACACCCTCACCGCCGACAGCATCCGCGACGCCTGGTTTGCCGATCGCCAGAAGCATGGCCCGTTCCGCTGGGCGGTCTCAAACCTGGATGAAGTGGAACGCAACAAGCGGAACCACCGCACGTTGCCGTGGCGCTACACCGTGTTGCGGCTGCATGAGGCCGTGGAGAAGATTGTGCCCTACCTGGATGAGACCGACAGAGAACGCTTTAAAACGGGGCTGGCGCGGATGTTTATCGACAATTATGCGGCGATCCCCTCACGGTCGGTGCGCCGACTGCTGGCCCTGCGCGAGGCGGGCATCATCAGCATCGAGGCGCTGGGCAATGAGTATGAACTGACCGCAGAAGGGACCCGGACGGTCATTCACGCCGAGGGTAAACGCTGGATCTTTGATACCTTTATCGACGCCCGCGGGCAGAAAGCGCTGAAAAGCAAAGACCTGCCGTTCCCTTCCATGCGCGAACAGCTTGTCTCTGCGGGAGAAGATATCCCCGACGTCGGCGACGATTACACCCTACTGGCACCGGAGTACCTGCGCGGGCGCATCGCCTTCGGCGCTCTGCCCTATCTGATGCACGATCGTCCCTTTGTCCAGGGTCTGGTGGCTTGTGCGGAGATCGGCGAAGCGATGGCGAAAGCCGCCGTTCAGCCCGCCTCCCGCGTACGCAGGCGATTGCCGTTTATGGCGGAGTAAAGGCGGTTTCGCAGGCGGCGGCCAACGCCAGCAGCGGAGATTCATCGGCTGCGGGAGAGAGAATTTCCAGCCCCACGGGAAAGCCGCTGCGCGTTCTGCCGCAAGGAAGCGTGATCGCGGCGAAACCGCTGATGGCCGCCAGCTCAGGCGCACATCCGGGCGGCATCTTATCCAGGCTGTCGGGTATACGGCACACCGTAGGGTAAAGGTAAGCGTCGACCCCCGCCTGCTCTGCTACCTGCCCAAGAGTGTGGCGCAGCCGACGCCGCAGCTCTCTTTCGGCGCGCCACGCAGGGGTTTTCAGTTTGTCGCAGGCGAGCATCTGGGTCAGCAGCGGCAAAAACTCCGGCAAAAATTGCCCGGATGCCACAATCGCATGTAGATCCGTTGGGGCCCCTGGCTGCTGCTTTAACCAGGCATCGAATCCCACGCGAAATTCGAACAGGCTCAGGCAGGTTGCTACCTCGACATCGCGCAGTATCGGCAGGTCGATCTCCGTAAGCGTTGCGCCGTGACGCGCAAGCTGCGCGAGGGCGGCATGCCATACCTCTCCCAGGTGTGAGTCGCTCCCTTCCAGGGTGCGGATCACCCCAAAACGCACCCCTTTCAGCGAAACGGGTTCAAGGGTCCGTGGCGTCTGGCCGTGAATAATCCAGTGCAGCAGGGCCGCATCCTGCACGCTATGTACCATCGGCCCCACCGTGTCTTTACTGAGAGAGAGCGGCGCGATGCCCTCCATCTGCTCCCTGCGCACCCGCGGTCTTAACCCCACCAGCCCGGTATAGCTGCACGGGATGCGGATCGAGCCGCCGGTATCGGTTCCTAACGCCCCCTCTGCCATCCCTGCCGCCACCGCCGCCGCGCCGCCGCCGCTGGAGCCGCCTGCCGTGATGCCTGGGAAAAGCGGATGATGCACATCGCCGCCAAGGGAGCTGCGGGAGCGGACGTCGAAGGCAAACTCTGACATATTGGCCCGGGCCAGAATTATCGCCCCGGCAGCCCGCAGACGGCGTACCACCAGCGCATCCTCTGTGGACCGAAGCGCGGCCAGGGCCTGACACCCTGCCGTTATCGGCAGTCCGGCGCAGGCGATATTATCTTTGACGATCAGCGGCACGCCGTGCAGCGCCCCCAGCAACTGGCCGCGACGCCGCAGCGACTGGCAGATGTGCGCCTGGGCCTGCGCCACCGGGTTGATGCCGAGGATTGCGTTCAGCTGCGGCTGCCCGGCGATGATCGCTAGCCGCCGGGCTATCTCTTCGGGGGCATCCCTTGGGGGGATCAACCGACTCTTTTGCATTTCGTCCTCTTCACAGTCATGCCGGAGGCCAGCGCAGCGCGCTGACCTCCCGTTGCAATCAGTCCCGCAGCCCGGAGGTGATGGCATCCAGCGCTTCCGGATGCAGACGGATCTCCGCGGCGCGGCGGTGCCCCTGCATCCCCTCGGTACGGCTCTGGCGAATGGCCGGTTCCGCAATCGCCGCGATGCCTTGCTCATCGATCCACTGATGGGTACAGATTTTAACGTAAGCCCCCACCCACAGCCCGCCGGTGTAACGTGCCGCCGCCATGGTTGGTAAGGTGTGGTTGGTGCCGCAGCATTTGTCCGAGAAGACCACGCTGGCGTTCTGGCCGATAAATAGCGAGCCGTAATTGCGGATTTTCGCCGCCGTGCTGTGCGGGTCGCGGGTATGGACCTGCAGATGCTCGGTCGCCATATGATCCGCAAAGGCGATCAGCTGCTCTTCGCTGTCGCAGACCACGATTTCACCCTGACGACGCCAGGCTTCGCCCGCGGTCGCGGCGGTAGGCAGCGTCATCAGCTGGCGCTCAATTTCTGACAGTACCCCCTCGGCGATCGCCCGACTGGTGGTTGCCAGCCCGACGCGGGTGTGGACATCATGCTCGGCCTGCGCCAGCAGATCGGCAGCAATAATGCGCGCATCGGCGCTGTCGTCGGCGACGGTGAAGATCTCGCTCGGCCCCGCCAGGGCGTCAATCCCCACTTTACCAAACACCTGGCGCTTGGCCTCGTTCACAAAGGCGTTGCCCGGTCCGACAATTTTATCCACCGCCGGTACGCTCTCCGTTCCCCAGGCCATGGCTGCCACCGCCTGAGCGCCGCCAATTTTAAAGATCCGGTGCGCCCCGGCCAGGTGACAGACCGCAATCATCGACGGGTGTGCTGCGGGCGGCAGACAGGCGATGATCTGTTCGCATCCGGCAACCGTGGCGGGCACGATGGACATCACCGGCGCGGAGAGGATCGGATAGCGGCCCCCCGGCACATAACACCCCACCGTCTGAACCGGGATAATCCGGTGCCCCAGATGCACGCCTGGCAGGGTTTCCACCTCCAGCGGCTGCATGGTGGCAAGCTGAGCCTCGGCAAAGCGCCTGACCTGGGCGATGGCAAACTCGCTGTCGCGGCGGGTCTGCGGGTCCATCTCGCGCAGCGCGGTCTCAATCTCCTGGGCCGTGACTTCAAACTGCGCGGGCACCACCTTATCAAACTGCCGCGAGAAATCTCTCAGGGCCGCGTCGCCCTCGTCTTTTACCCGCGCAATAATGCCACCGACCGTGTCGGTTAACGATTTGTCGGCCTGCGCATCCTGCCCCTGGGGACGTTTGATCCAGCTCACCTGGTCAACAATTGACTGTACAGACATTATGCTTCCTCCATTTGACCCAGTTTGATTTGTGCCAGCAGCGCCAGGTGATCGTAAAGCACCCACTCGTCGACAATTTTGCCGTTAATAATGTGGTAGTGAGACATCCCCATCACGAACAGACGTTTACCGGTCGGTTTACCCAGCTCGCCGTAGCCCAGGTGGTGGCCCTCGATGATCCAGCGTATCGCTACCTTCGTGCCGCCTTCGTCGCACGGGTTGGAGCAGATGTGTTGCGGCAGCCAGGCGCCGTCAGGGATCATGCCGATCAGGGCCAGGGTCTGGTGCGTCACCGACGCTGTGCCGTACAGTTCTTTCATCAGCGGGCCGTGCCACTGAACGTTCGGCGCGTAGACCTCTTTGATCTTGCCGAGCATCCGGCGGTTATAGATTTCGTGCATCCAGCGCAGGCACTGCTCTTCGGTGTCGGTATGGGCGATGGAGACATCGCAGACCATCTCCGGCGGATACTGCCCCAGCATGCGGCCGTTTTCACCGATATCGGTAACGCGAAAGCCCTTGTCGAACTGCTCTTTCGCCATGTTAAAGGCGATTTCATCGGTGTTCAGTCCCAGCTGCTTCATCAGCGACATGTTGTCGCTCACCACCCACTCGCGATAGATCTTGTTCTCGTGGATCATGCAGTCGGCCACGGTGCGGGTGACGAACGTTCGGTTGGTCGGTTTGCCAAGGTGGCTGAACTGGGTATGGCGCCCGCTGCCGGTCACCAGGTGCGAGGTGTAAAAACCGTCCACGTCGTTACCGTTCCAGATCACCTGGGTCGCCATGCCGCGGCGCTCCGGAAAAGCCACCAGGCGTTGCAGCGTATCCTGCACCACCTGCTCGCGGGTATAGAGAGTACCCAGCGCGTTATATAAGACGCAGTTGTGCGTATAGTGGGTGTAAATTAATCCCACGTCGCGTTCATCCCATATTTTATGGGTGCAGCGAACAATATAATCGACAATATCGGTATAACACTCATCGAACCCGCGTAATGATTGCGCCCGCGGACGTTTCTCCGGCACTAAATCAATAAAGTCGCGACGCTCAACCTGTAACACCGGTTCATCACGGGTGAGCTTATTATTTTTTTCAGGTACGGCTGGTGCTTTATTTGTTGCTTCAGTTGAAGACATATAAACCCCTGCTTCTGTTTTCAGACAATACGATCCCGCACCCGGAATGGATGGAGAATGGAGCCGCAATATTTATTGCGGCGGATTTAAAAACGTTCAGGTAAGAAATATAACGGAGGTGGTCCTCCGGTTAATTGACGATTTGCGACCAGATAGCTAATTCATCAATACCAAGATATTCGCGAATAATTAAACCATCGCGTAATTCAAGCTGACTGATACCGGTGATCGATACCGGCTTACGGGTCGGCACGCCAAACTTGCCATATCCGTCGTGCCAGGTCAGGAGCGACCAGCGCAGCGAAATACGCACCGGCTCGCCAGGGTCCCGGCGCACGATAAGGTGGTGAAGCTGCACTTCACTGTCGGCAAAGGAGGCGCGGTATCCCGACAGTAGCGCGGCAATCTCCTGCTCTCCCGTGCCGCTGCAGTGGCCCGGCGCATAGAGCGTGGCGGCAGGATGATACAGACCCGGCACGGTGCCGCTGTTACCGCCCGCCCACATGGTGAGATAGCGCTCTACTACCCCGGCAATCGGCCCATCGACATCATCCCCCTCCGGGCCACCCGCCCAGCGGGCGTCCAGCGTTTCGGCGGTCGCCCGGGGAATACCCAGCTGCTCCTGCATGCCCGCCAGATTGCGCGCAAATTCCTGCACGTTAAGTCCGAGCTGGGCAACAATCGCCGCTCTGTCCTGCAAAAGCCACTCCTGACGCACCGCGCCGTCGGCACAGATACGGTCGGCCCAGGTGCGCACCCAGAGGGTTTTGCCGCTGGGTGCGCCGAAAAAGCCCTCGCCCATATGACGAATGCAGGCGATGGTACGCTGGGCGGCGTAGTACTCATTGCCGGGATTCTCGGTCGCCAGAATGTCCTCTGTCAGCACGGTGCGCTGGGGAAAGCTGTGCATCGCCTCCAGGGTCAGGCGCATAAACTGCGGCAGATCGGTCAGCTGTTTTTCCGGGGTGATAAAGACTACCGGCGTAGCGTAGAAGTCGGCAAGCTGGCCGATATCCTTTTGTTCCCAGACCACATGCGTCAGGGTGAGAATGAATTGTTGGATCGAATCGAACTGAGGGCTGAAGCCCGGCAATCTGCTCATTTGTCCTCCTGCGTCTGGAACATGTAATAACCCTCGGCGTCGATAGCCCCCGCATGCGGTCGGCGCGCGGAGTGGCGTACCACCAGTTTGCCCGGCACGGTAATTTGTTCAGGTTCGATCGTACCGCTGTCGATCTGCTTCATCAGCAGCTCCACCGTGGCGCTGACCATCGCCTCGACGGGCTGTGACGCGGAAGTTAATGCATAGGATGCCCAGCCGGAGGGGCCGATATCGTCGTAACCCACAATGGAGACATCTTCAGGGATGCGCAGGCCAAACTCGTAGCGCGCCACATCCATGACGATCACCGCCATATGGTCATTGGCGACAAAAATGGCGTCCGGCGCGGGGGATGCAGAGAAGAGCGCATAGGCCGCACGGGCTGTCTCCTGGGCATCGTAATTGCCGTTCACCACCCGGACATCATCAATGCCCTGCTCCTGCAAAGCCTGCAAATACCCGCGCTGACGGGCAATGTTGACGGACGAGTCCGCCACCCCGCCTACGTAGGCAAAGCGTTTATGTCCTGCCGCCAGTAAAAATTCGGCAATCTGGCGGGATGCCGCCTCGTTATTGCTGTTAACGCTCGATGCCATCCCGCTCTCTTCGCTGCGGTTAAACAGCACCACCGGGATCCCGGCGGCAAGGCACTCCTGGGAGAGGTCAAGCGACAGGGTGACCGAAGCCAGCACGATGCCGTCCACCCGGTACTGCATGATCTGGTCGAAAATCCGGTCAACATTCCCGTCGCGATCGCCGACAAACAGCAGCAGGTGATAGTTAAGGGTGTCCAGCTTTTGCGCCAGCGCCTCAAGCACCTGGGGGTAAAACTGGTTATCAAAATAGGAGATCACCACGCCGATGATCCGCGAGCGGGCCGTGTTAAGCGAGCGGGCGATGGCGTTAGGCCGATAGCCCAACTCACGTGCCGCCTTAAGCACCTTCTCACGCGTTGCCGGTGAGATGCTCGCCCCCGGCGTGAAGGTGCGGGACACCGCCGATTGTGATACTCCCGCCAGCTGCGCCACCTGCTGAGAGGTCACCGCTGTAAAAGTCTTACGTTTCATTACCGTGAGTTCCTTATCCCTGTTACTCCCCTCATCGGCACTTGTGGCAGGGCTATTCCCTGTCACCGCGCCGCAGGAAGCGGGTACTTTTTATACTTACACCATGTTTGCATGCGTATGCAACAGCCTAAATTATTTTTTTCACAATGGTGATAAACGACCTTTACAAATTTGAAACCTTTTCGTAACTTCAATTTTTGAATACGTATGCAGAGAAATATTCACACCGTCAATTGTACCGGGCAGCCTGGTCAGTATCCAAAGGGATTGAGCCGGTAAACGTTGTACTTGACTGGTTTTAACCCATTACGTTTTAAGAGGTTCACAACCATGTTTCGAGCACTGTTACGCCGACCCGAAGCCCGGCTCTTTTTTATCATCAGCGTGTTGTTTTTTATCTGTATTCACAGCATTGATGCGTTCCTGGCCCCGATGATGATCAATCAGGGGATGGAGCCGCAGGTGATGGGGATCATCATGGGGGCCAGCGGCCTCGCCACGCTGCTGATCCGCTTTCCGCTGGGGATTGTTTCCGATGTGGTGAAGAGTCGAAAAATCTTTATCCAGGGCGCGCTGGTCCTGCCGATTATCGCCTGGCCACTGGCATGGCTGGAGCCTAACGCCCTCACCCTCTATCTGGCGAAGGCGGCTGACGGCGTCACCGCTGCCACCTGGGTGCTCTACAACATTCTCTTTATTCGCTATTTTGACCGCAAAGACGCCCCTGCTGCGGTGGCCTTTCTGGCGCTGGCAGGGCCGCTGGGGGTGTTCCTTGGCAACTGCATCGGGGGTCTGTTGATTCACTATTTTGAGAACAACATCGCATTTTTCGTCTCCTGCGTCTCGGCGCTGGTGGCGCTGCTTCTCACCACCCGCATCCAGGATGTACACGATCCGGTCAAAGCCCCGACGCTGAAAGCCTGTATCGCCGGTGCCCGCCTGCAACTGGCCGATCGTTCGGTGTGGCTGATCGGTATCCTGGCGACCCTCGTTATCCTGGTGCCTTTTGCTACCCGCGATACGCTGACGCCGATCTATGCCGAGCAGTTAGGCGGGCGTGCCGGGATCCTAACCCTGCTGAGTAACATCCATCTGATCTTCTACGCCCTCGCCATCGCCTTGTGCAGCAGCCTCTTTTATCAGCGCCTTGGGCTGATGAAGACGGCGGTGCTGGGCATTGTCCTGCAGGTGTTGTCGACCTTAGGCATCCCCTTCACCAGCAATATGTATGTCATCTATCTGTTGCAGGCGCTGGCGGGCTTCTCGTTCGGGATGGCGTTCGCGGCCTTTATGTCCCTGAGCGTGGTCAATACCACTTCCGATGAGCAGTCCACGCGCATGGGTCTGTTCCAGACCATCTACTCCTGCGGCATGTTTGCCGGGCCGGTGATCATGGGCGTGATGATGCAGCACATTAATCTGTCGTCCGGCTATCTCTTTATTGCTGGCCTGTCGGTTATCGCGGCCATTGCCACCCCGCTCTCCGTGCGCTGGGTGAATAGCCGTAAAATGCCGCCGTCTGCGGAATTATCCCTTAACGCCCCACTCGCGCCCGCGCGCGACCAGTAATTTTTTAATCACCCAAACATTTATCCCGGCCCGCCGGGAGGACAGTTGTCACCTTAATTATGCGAGGAAGAGATTGTGGCTTATATGCTTAAAACCAGTAAACCGGTTCAGGAACGTCAGGATGCGCAGCGTCAAATAAGGGAAACGGTAGAGCTTATTCTGGCGGATATTGAAAAACGCGGTAATAAAGCTATTCGCGAATTATCCATTAAGTTTGATCGCTATGATCGGCAGGATTATCGCCTGAGCGACGCGGAAATTAATGCCTGCATCAATAAATTAAGCCGCCAGGATATTCACGATATCGAATTTGCGCAGGAGCAGGTCTTTAATTTCGCCCGCGCTCAAAAAGAATGTCTGCGGGATCTGGAAATTGAAACCCGTCCGGGGGTGATTCTCGGGCATAAAAACATCCCCATTAATGCGGTGGGGTGTTATGTCCCGGGCGGAAAGTATCCCCTGCTGGCCTCGGCGCATATGTCGATTATCACCGCCAACGTGGCGGGCTGCTCCCGCATCGTAAGCTGCGCGCCGCCGTTCGGCGGCGAACCGGCACCCGCAATCGTCGCGGCGCAAAAAATGGCTGGCGCCACGGAAATTTATGCGCTGGGGGGAATTCAGGCCATCGGCGCGATGGCGCTGGGCACCGATTCGCTCTCGCCGGTCGATATGCTGGTCGGGCCCGGTAACGCCTTTGTGGCGGAGGCCAAACGCCAGCTGTTTGGTCGGGTCGGGATTGACCTCTTTGCCGGTCCGACGGAGACGCTGGTGATTGCCGACGAGACCGTTGACGCCGAAATGTGCGCCACCGACCTGCTGGGACAGGCCGAGCACGGTGTAACCACCCCAGCGATTCTGCTGACTAACTCGATGACCCTTGCCAAAGAGACGCTGCGCGAGATCGATCGCCTGCTGGAAAAACTGCCCACCGCTGATATTGCCCGCCAGGCGTGGCGCGATTACGGGGAGATCATCGTCTGCGACAGCTACGAAGAGATGCTCGCGGAAGCCGATCGCATCGCCTCTGAGCATGTCCAGGTTATGACCGCCCGGGACGACTGGTTCCTGGCCAACATGACTAACTTCGGCGCCCTGTTCCTCGGCCCGCGCACCAACGTTGCCTATGGCGATAAGGTGATCGGCACCAACCACACGCTGCCCACGCAAAAAGCGGCGCGTTACACCGGCGGCCTGTGGGTGGGGAAATTCATGAAAACCTGCACCTGGCAGAAAGTCCTCAGCGATGAAGCCACCGCCGAGATCGGCAGCTACTGCTCGCGCCTCTCGCTGCTGGAAGGCTTCGCCGGACATGCTGAGCAGGCCAATATCCGCGTCCGCCGCTACGGCCAGGTGGAGGTGCCTTACGCCACCCCGGCGCCGATCAGAGAGAAGGTGTAAGTCATGGCGTTTCCTGAGATGCCCTCCTTCGGCCTGCACGGAAAGCGGGCCCTGGTGACGGGCGGCTCCCGCGGACTGGGATTCGCCTGCGCTGTCGCCCTGGCGCAGAGTGGCGCAGAGGTGTGGATTGCCGCCCGGGATCGCCAGGCGCTGGATGCGGCTGCCACCCTCGCCGCCGAACGCGGGCTGCTGCTGCGTCCGGTGGCGCTGGATATCACCGATGTCGCCCAGGTGGAGGCCGTCACCGAAGCCCTGCCCGCCTTCGACATTCTGGTCAACAGCGCCGGGCTGGCTCGCCACGAACCGTTTCTGGCGGTCAGCGAGGCGAGCTTTGATGCGGTGATGGCGATCAACCTGCGGGCGACCTTTTTTGTCAGCCAGCGGATCGCCGCCCGGATGCGTGAGGAGCGAATAGCAGGCTCGATCATCCACATCTCCTCCCAGATGGGGCATGTCGGCGGCCCTAAGCGCAGCGTCTACTGCGCGTCGAAATTTGCGCTGGAAGGGTTAACCAAAGCCATGGCGCTGGAGCTTGGCGAGGCGGGGATCCGGGTTAATACCCTCTGCCCGACCTTTATTGAGACGGCGCTGACCGCATCGTCGCTGGCCGACCCCGCCTTTCGCCACTATGTGCTGGAGAATATCAAGCTCGGACGTACCGGTACCGTCGAAGATGTGATGGGGCCAGTGGTGTTCCTGGCTTCCGGCGCCGCAGCGATGATCACCGGCAGCGCGCTGATGGTCGACGGCGGCTGGACCGCAACCTGAGGAGTAAGATTGTGGATAATCACGCCCTGCCGCTGGTGCTGATTAGCGGCACGCTCTGTAACGCGCGTCTCTGGCAGCCGGTACTCGACAGGCTCAACCTCTCTGACGTGCTCTGCATTACGCTGACCGACGCGACGTCGGCGGCAGACGCCTCGCGAAACCTGCTGCGCGAACTGCCGCCGCGCTTCCTGCTGGCTGGCTTTTCGCTGGGGGCGATTGTGGCCCTGCAGATGGTCGCCGACGCGCCACAGCGTATCGCCGGGCTGGCGTTGCTGTCAGTCAATCCCCTTGCCGATGCGCCAGAAAATGCGGCTCCCCGACGTGAGGCGGTGCGCGTGGCGCGACAGCAGGGTGTGGCGAAATGGCTCTCCGCCAGCCTGTGGCCGAAATACGTTGCCCCGACGCGCACGCAGGATGCCGCCCTGCACGATCTGATTTGCCAGATGGCCAGAGAATGCGGGCCCGACATCCTGCCGACGCAGACCGAAATCGCCATTACCCGGCGGGACAATCGCGGGGCGCTCCCGGCCCTCGCCTGCCCCATCGTTGTTATCAACGGCCTGCACGATCCCATCTGCACGCCGTCTCACCACCAGCGGGTTATTGAGAGTGCGCCTCAGGCGACGCTTGTCACCCTCGCCTCAGCCGGGCACTTCACCCTGCTTGAAGCGCCGGATGAGGTCGCTCACCCGCTACGTCACTGGATCCAGGAGTGTTTAGATGCGTAAAAACAGACTCAAGGCAATGCCCGACGGCAGCGCCGTCATTAACGGCTGGCTGGCCATCCCGTCGGGCTACAGCGCGGAGATCGCAGGCCATCAGGGTTTTGATGCCGTCACCGTCGATCTTCAGCACGGCATGATTGACTTCGCCAGCGCGCTCTCCATGCTGCAGGCCCTCTCCGCTACCCCGGCGGTGCCGCTGGTGCGGGTGCAGGATAACGATCCGGCGCAGATCATGCGCATGCTGGATGCGGGTGCCTACGGCATTATCTGCCCGATGATCTCCACGGCTGAAGAGGCCCGCCGCTTTGTAGCCGCCTGCCGTTATCCACCGCTGGGCAACCGCTCCTTTGGCCCTGCCCGGGGGCTGCTCTACGGTGGCGCGGATTATCCGCAGCACGCCAACGACGAAATATTGACCCTGGCAATGATCGAAACCCGTGATGGGCTGGCGAACCTGGATGCAATCCTTGCCACCGACGGGCTGGACGGGGTCTTTATTGGCCCGAACGATCTGTCGCTGACCCTGACCGGCAGCGCCAGCGCCGAATCCCGTCACCCTGAGATGCTGGCTGCCATTGAGCGGGTCGTCAGTCGGTGTCGTCAGTGGCAAAAAATCGCCGGGATCTTTTGCACCTCTGGTGAGGCTGCCGCCCGGCGCATTAGCGAAGGTTTTCAGTTTGTCACCCCAGCGAACGATGTCATGCAACTTGGCCGCGCCTCACGCGAAGCCATCGCCCTGGCGCGGGGCAATGCGCTCCCCACTACCGGCGCATCAGGTTATTAACAGGAGAAAAGATGAAAGCACGTCACATTAGCCCCGAACTGGCTCGCAGCCGTCTGGTTGCCCCTGAAGATATGGTGTCCTGCAATCTTGCGTTTATCGATTGCAAACTACCCGGCTCCCACCTGAAACAGAACTACTCCTTTATTGGCCCTGGCGTCACTCAGTCCTCCGCTCAGGTGGTGAACATCCCGGAACCGCACGGCTTTAATATCGGCGCCGCGGCGATGCCAAAAGGGGTGACCAACAATCTACATCTGCATTTCACCGCCGAAGTGTTCTTGATTCACGAGGGCACCTGGCGTTTTCGCTGGGGAGCCAACGGGGAAAATGAAGCCGAGTTCAGCGCTCCGGCCATTCTTTCTATTCCCACCTGGATCTTCCGCGGCTTTACCAATGTCAGTAAAGAAGAGACCTGCGGCATGGTTTACACGGTACTCGGGGGGAATAACACCGGGGGGATTATCTGGCATCCGTCGATTCTGAACGCGGCCAGCGAGTATGGCCTTTATCTGAGCAAAGACAACATGCTTATCGACGTAAATGCGGGCGATACCCTCCCGGAACCGGCAGGACTGCTGGCGCCATTGCCTGCAGAAGAGATCGCCGCCCTGCGCCACTACTCCGTGGAGGAGATGCGTCAGCGGGCGGTAACCGGAGAGGATCGCCGCTGGTCTGCGGCGGGGTTACTGGATTCAGTGCTGCCGGGCCATGGCGGCGAGATTGCGCCGGTGATTGGGTTCGGTATCAGCCAGGATAAACACGCCGCGCCTGCTATCGTTAACCCGCACGGTTTTTCCGTTGAGTGGCTGCGCCTGGCCACGGAGCATGTGGTAGGTCGCCACCTCTGCCCGGACGTGCAGGTGATCATGGTCTTTAAAGGCACGCTGGAGGTGACCTGGAATAAAGAGGGCGAAGAGGTGAGCATTGTCGCCCCTGAGCGTTCGGTCATTTCGGTTCCGGCGAACAGCTGGCGGCGTTATCGCGCGTTGGATGGCGACATGGAGTGCATTCTGACCACCGAAGGCGATCAGCGTAAGCGCGTCTACTGGGATGAAGAGATACTGCAACAGGCGAGAGCGGCAAACCGCTGTCTGGATCCGGACGGGTACGTCACGGCGGCGGATCTGCTGCCGGAAACGGCGAAGCGCGCGGGTCTGAAACTTGAGGCGCTACCGTAAGGAAAATCAGGGCGGGATCGCCCGCCCTGAATGCGGCGTGTTACTCGAAGTAAACGCCAGGATTATCGGACAGCGAAACGAAGGTTTTCGTCTCTTTATCCAGGGCGCGAATTTCGCCGCTTTCGATATCGTACACCCAGCCGTGCAGGCGAATAGCGTTGTTACGCAGGCCGACCGCCACTGAAGGATGGGTTTTGATGTTGCTCAGCTGGGCGAAGACGTTCTCCTGCACCATGGCGTTGACCTTGTCGGTCGGGGTTTCCCAGGTTTTCTTTTCCACCACCGCTTTCGCCGCATCGGAGTAGCGCAGCCAGTGAGAGACGGCAGGCATCGGCTCGAGGTTGGCGTTGTCGGCAATCGCCTTCATCGCGCCACAGTTAGAGTGGCCGCAGATCACGATATCGGTCACGCCCAGGGCGACCACCGCATATTCGATGGTGGCGGAAACACCGCCCGGCTCCGGCCCGAAAGGCGGCACGATGTTGCCAGCATTGCGAATGACAAAGAGCTGTCCCGGCTCCTGCTGGGTCACTAACTCCGGCACCAGGCGGCTGTCAGAACAGGAAATGAACAGCGCTTTGGGATTCTGACTGGAGGCCAGACTGCGGAAAAGGTCTTTACGTTGCGGAAAAATTTCTTTTTGAAAGCTGAGAAAACCTTCAATGATATGTTGCATAGCAATGTCTCATTTTTTTGTGATTGTTACAGGCATGATCGAGATCACGGTTTTTTGAGTTTACCCACCGGTCACGACTTCAGACAAGCAATATATTTCTGGACCGACCGCAGGACAATGTCCCGCGCGTTCGCGGAAATGTTCTGGCCTTCAAAGGCGCCGTAGAGGCGTTCGAAGGAAACCTTTTCCAGCCGGGCGGCGATCTCAGCCACGACGCCTGCCGGGAGCGGCAGCATGTTCGGGTAGCTCCACATAAACGACACCGCATCTTTGCCCGGCGTGACCTGCAGAATATCCCCGGCCAGCAGAATACCGCCGTCGCGGTGCCAGTGCAGCACCGTCCCGCCGGCAAAATGGCCGCCCAGTCGGTGCAGCGTCACGCCAGGGGCGATCTCCAGCGAATCCCCCTCCCAGAAGCGCAGCACCGGACTTTCCCTCATCACCCACTGCCGATCGCTGGCGTGCAGGTATACCGGGGCGTTAAAGGCCGCCGCCCAATCCTGCATGGTGGTGTAGTAGTGCGGGTGCGAGATGGCGATGGCGTCGATACCGCCCAGCGCGGTCACCAGCGCCTGGGTGGCGGGATCGAGATTGGCGATGCAGTCCCACAGCACATTACCCTGTGCGGTTTTCAGCAGGATCGCGCGCTGGTTGATGGCAAACGCGGGCACGGTTTTGATGCCCAATAAGTCGGGTTCAAGCTGTTGCCACTTGTTGGTGTGCGTGCGGGTCAGGGCGGAAAAATCAAGCCACTCCTGGCCCGTCGTGGGTACATACTGGCGCTCATCTTCGCAAATGGCGCAGTGCTGCGGTTCGCGGTCGGCGTCATAAGACGTGCCGCAGGTTTTACATAAGACGATCACAACGCCTCCTGAGTCCGGGTGAGTCATCAGTATGGCAAGGATTATCCTTATGTGCGCTGGGGTGCCTCCTCCCTCTGTTTTGCTCTATAATACGACCTGGAACAAAAACCGAACAAAGCAGGTAAACGATGGAAATTGATCTCAACAATCTGGTGTTTGACGGGCTGGACGAAGCCGAAGAACGTAACGCTGAACGCCTTGAAGATGCGGATAAAAAAGCCCAGGCGATCGTGGCGGATGATGATTGCGGCGACGCCTGCAAGATCTGATAAAAAAGCCCCGGACTAGCGCCGGGGCTTTTAGTTTTATGCCGGGTGGCGCTACGCTTACCCGGCCTACAACATCCTTCCCTCAGAGCCGCGTAAGCGCAGCGCCGCCGGGCGTTTTTACGATTTCTTCAGGCCATCAATGGCTTGTTGCGCGCAGGCTTCATCCAGGTGCCCACCCGGCGCGCCGCCGATCCCGATGGCACCGATCGTCTCATCCCCTTCCTTCACCGGCAAACCACCGGCCAGCAGCAGGCCCGGGATATCACGCAGGTTCTGCGCGCCCGCGTTGCTCTGCGCAGACTCCATCACTTTACCCGAGGCATTTTTGGTACTGAGCGCGGTAAAGGCCTTCATCTCACTGGCTTTCAGGGTGTGCGGACCGGCGTTATCCGTGCGCTGCACCGCTTTGACCACCCCGGCACGATCCACCACCGTGACGCTGACCTGATAATTTTTAGCCGTACAGGCCTGAATGGCCGCGCTGGCCAGGGCGTTCGCCTGGGTCAGAGAGAGATTTTTTTGCGCCACGGACTCTGCGTGCGCCGATACGCTGATCATTCCTGCCACACACACTGCTGCCATCATTAACTTTTTCATCGCACATCCTCGGGTAAGTGGAAACAGAGGCAGCGTACCGAAGCGGGCGAGGAAAAGTTATTCGGTCGACTACGCAGTTATCTTGGTAGTTCTACGGATTGCAATTTGTCATATTCCCGGATGGCCTGCACCAGGCTGGAAACCCCCAGCTTAACAAACACCGACGCCCGGTGCGCCTCCACCGTTCGCGGCGAGAGGTTCAGCCGGCCGGCGACCTCTTTATTGCTGCTCCCCGCCATCAGGGCGAGCAGCACCTCGTGCTCCCGAGCGGTGAGCTGCTCAAAGAGCGCCCTGATCCGCCGGGCCTCCAGCCACCGCCCCCTCCGCTGCTGGCTTTCGGCAAGCGCGGCGGTAATGGATTCGATCAACTTATCGGCATCCAGCGGCTTGGTGAAAAACTCAAAGACCCCGTTATGAAACGCCCGTCGACAGGCATCGATAGTGCCGTGGCCCGTCATCAGGATCACCGGCAGCAGCGGCCAGGGCCATGTTCCCTCCTCCAGCCAGGCCAGGCCGCCTTTGCCCGGCATGCGCATATCCAGCAGCAGGCAGCCGGTCAGCGCTTTTTCCGCGCCGTGGGTGGCCGTAAAGGCCGCAATACTTTCATAAGGTTCCACGCGCCAGCTCATCCCGGAGAGCAGAAACACCAGCGACTCCCTGACCGACGCATCATCGTCAATTAACCAGATGACGTTATCCATTTTCCTGACTCCCGTGATAAGCAAACTGCAACCGGACCCTGGCGCCCCCCTCCGGGGCATTATCCAGCGTCAGGGTGCCATTCATTCTGGTGACTAACGACTCCGTTAAGGTCATGCCCAGGCCGATCCCGCCCTGCCGCCCGCTGTAAAAGGGCATAAAGGCGTTGTGTAAAGCATCCTGAGTAAAGCCCGGCCCGCCGTCGGTTATTTCTATCCGGATAAACTCGCCGTTGCGCTGGCTGCGGATATGCACCCAGCCCGCCGCACTCTCCTGCTGCGCCTGAATGGCGTTGCTGAGGATATTGTGCAACACCTGCTCCAACCAGAGCCGGTCGGCGCAGAGCGTGCGGGCATCGGCTGCAAATTCATGGGTAAGACGAATGTGTCTGGCGGTGCGCTCGTGCTCCAGCAAATTGCCGACCTGTTGCCAGCAGCGGGCCAGATCCACCTCGCCCAGCTCCACCCTCTCCTGAGTGACGTGTTCACGAAAGCGAGTCAGCAGCTCGCCTATCCGCTGGGTCTGCACCAGCGCCGACCCGAGGGCCTGAGACACCGCCTCGGGATTATCCTGTCGCAGCTGGCGCTGCGCCCCCTGGATCCAGGTCTGCGCCGCCGTCAGGGGCTGGTTAATCTCATGCACAATACCCGCAGTGATCTCTCCCAAGGTATTGAGCTTGGCATGCTGATAGTACCAGGCGCGCTGGTCGGCATTTTGCCGCTGCTTACGCTGCCAGAGGATCACGCCGCCTGCTGCAACTACAGTCGCCCATCCCAGCCAGAGCAGGACAAACGGCAGCAGGGCAACGTTCAGCCAGGCCGGTCGGGCCTCGGCCTGGAGGGTAAAGGGTTGGGTATGTTGCGGGAACTGCCGCTGCCAGTGCCAGAAGGCCTCCCCCGGAGGTAGCGAGGCGTTGCCGCGGAGATCCAGGCTGAGGCGGGTAAAATGCGGGCTGGCGCCGATCACCGACCGGGTATCGATCAGCACCCGTATTTGCCGCCAGGGGTTGTAGAGCCAGTACTGCGTATCGCCTACAGGTTCAACCCGCGCGGCGTCAAGGGCGCGTCCCTGCGTCTTTTGCAGGTTGCGTATCTGCGGGAATTTTTTACGCAATGCCGCCAGATCTTCATCGCCATTTAATAGCGGCAGCACCGACTCATTCTGCGTGAGCACCGCGCCGGCCTCAGCAAAGGCCATGGCGAACTCCCGGTCCCGATCCCAGAACTGACGGCGGATCTGCTCGGCATACAGCAGCACGCTGCTGAGCAGGCAGAGCGTGAGCCAAATCAGGAGCCCTCGTTGTAGATAGTTTTTGCTGTTCATTCATTTAACTGGCGCAGGAAAAGGACGCCAGAGACCTTAGCAGGAAGCTAAGCCGTGGACAAAACTTGCGGCGATTTTTGGATGTTAGCGTCCAGAATGGCAGAGGGCGCGGTGAAGATCGCACACCTCATTCCAGTATGTTTCCCGCACCAGGCGGTGTTCAGCGTGGCGTTTGGTCATGGAACCACTCCGGGTCAATATTGGCGATATCCACACCATAGAGGCTGGCGACAGGCAGAATGGATTCAATAATACGCTGCGCGCTGTTCTCTTCCGATCGTGCGGTAAAAAACCGCCGTAACGTACTCATTAGTTTGCCCATGTCTGTCTTCCTCTTGTGCTCAGCCTGAAAGCAGTACAACAGCAATCTGTCGGCGATGGAAATGCCGATTCCGGCAGAGGATTTGCGCCAGGCGCAAAAGCAACGCTGCTTTAACCGCTGGATAACGCGCTGTTCACTAATGATTTTTTTCGTTAAGCAAAGACAATATTGGCATTTGGCTACCCGCGCCGGGTATGGGAGCGTATGAGGACAAAATAAAAACAGAAACAGAGGAACCTATGGCAATACACACAAAACGGACGCTGGCACTGGCTTTACTGGCCGCTGTCGGGATGGTTTCCACCCAGGCGCAGGCAGACCAGCTGGCGGATATTAAGGCGGCGGGTGTGGTGAAAGTCGCAACGTTTGATGCCAACCCACCGTTTGGCTCAGTGGATGCGAAAAGCCACGAGCTCGTCGGCTATGATGTCGACTTCGCCAAAGCGCTGGCAAAATCGCTCGGGGTAAAACTGGAGCTGGTCGCCACCAACCCGGCTAACCGCATTCCGCTGCTGCAGTCCGGGAAAGCGGATCTGATTGTGGCAGATATCACCATCACCCCGGAACGGGCACAGGTGATCGACTTTTCGACCCCCTACTTCGTGACCGGGCAGCAGTTCCTGGTCCCGGCCAAGGGCGCGGATAAACTGGAGGCCTACAGCAAGGCGCGTATCGGGGCGGTGAAAGGAACGACCGGGGAGCAGGCGCTGCATCAGCGTTTTCCGCAATCGCGCGTGCTCTCTTATGACGATATTCCGCTGGCGCTGACGGCGTTGCGCAACGACAACGTGCAGGCGATCACCCAGGACAGCACCATTCTGGCAGGTCTGCTGGCGCAGGCGCCCGATAAAGCCAACTTTAAGATCCTCCCGGATCTGCTAAGTAAAGAAGAGATTGGCGTCGGAGTGAAAAAAGGCGAAACCGCACTGTTAAAGGTGGTGAACGATGAGCTGGTGAAGCTGGAGAATACCGGCGACGCGGCAAAAATCTATGATGTCTGGTTTGGTCCACAGACGCCCTCCCCGCAGCCTCGCGCCTTCAAAATAGAAGTCCAGTAATATGCTGTCAGGTTTATTCTCTCGCTCCGCGGCCCGTGCCGCGGATTTTTCACATCTGCAACAGGCCAGCGTCACCTTTTGCGAGGTGGTGAAACGCTACGGCGACCGCCCGGTGCTGAAAGGCATCAACCTCAGCGTCACGCCGGGTGAAGTGGTCGCCATTCTCGGCCCGTCGGGTTCCGGTAAATCGACGCTGATTCGCCTGATCAACCAGTTAGAAGATCTCACCTCCGGCGACATCCTGATTGACGGGAAATCGACGCGTCAGCTCTCCCGCCAGGCGTTGCGCCAGCTGCGCAGCCGGGTCGGTTTTGTCTTCCAGCAGTTTAATCTCTATAGCCATCTGACGGCCCGACAAAACATCGCCCTGGCGCTGAGGCACGTTCATGGCTGGCATTCGGCAGAGGCCGACACCCGCGCCGATGCACTGCTGGCGCAGGTGGGGATGGCGGATAAAGCCGATCACTATCCGGAAGCCTTATCCGGTGGGCAGCAGCAGCGGGTGGCGATCGCCCGGGCCCTGGCCTCCTCGCCGCAGATCATCCTTTTTGACGAGCCCACCTCGGCCCTCGATCCGGAGATGATTGGCGAAGTCCTGCTGGTGATGAAAGCCCTCGCCCACAGCGGGATCACCATGATTGTGGTCACCCATGAGATGCAGTTTGCCCGGGAGATTGCCGACCGGGTGGTGTTCATCGATGGCGGGCACATTCTGGAGGTGGCTCCGCCAGAGCAGTTCTTTCAGCATCCTGCCCATCCGCGCACCCAGCGTTTTCTGCAGAAGGTGCTGAACCCGCTGCATCCGGGAGCGTTGTGATGCCTGCCCTCGACTGGCAAGGGGTGCTGACCGGCCAGCCCTTGCAGTGGATCCTCTCCGGTTTTCTCACCACCCTGTGGGTGACCCTGGCAGGGATGGTGGTCGCCAGCCTTATTACTCTCGCCTCTCTGGGGTTGCGTCTCGCCGGGGGGCGCATCGGCGCGAATATCGTCGCCCTGTGGGTGTCGCTGTTTCGCAATACGCCCCTGCTGGTGCAGCTGCTGTTCTGGTATTTCGCCGCCTGGAACGGGCTGCCGCAGGGGTTTCGCACCTTTGTGATGGACGATCATGCCTGGTCAGTGCTGCCGGGTCAGGTCTGGTGGTTTACGCCAGAGTTTCTCTGCTCCGCCTGGGGGCTGGGAGTCTTTACCTCGGCTTTTTTGACCGAGGAGATCACCGCCGGGCTACGCGCCGTTTCCGCCGGGCAGCGGGAAGCCGCCCTGGCGCAGGGCTTTTCCCCCTGGCCGCTGTTACGGTACATCCTGCTGCCGCAGGGGCTGGCGAACGCCTGGCAGCCGGTGGTGGGTCAGTACCTCAATCTCATGAAACTCTCTTCGCTGGCGAGCGGCATCGGCTTTGCGGAGCTCACCTACCAGGTGCGGCAGACAGAGAGCTATAACGCCCACGCGCTGGAGGCTTTCAGCATCGGCACGGTACTGTATCTGCTCACCGGCGTGGCGATGGGCGTCCTGCTGACGAAACTGGGCCCCTCAACCGAACGGCGCCGTAAAGCCGCCATCACCCCCCGGAGTGAAGAGAAATGTTAGCCGGACTTACTGTCATTACCGGTAACCTGGATTATCTGCTCTGGGGGCGGGCTGCAGCCGGGCAGCCCGGCGGCGTGTTGTTGACGCTACTGATGGCTTTGGGTGCCGCGGCGCTGGCGTTCCCGGCTGGAATAGCGCTGGCGGGCCTGGCGTGGCGGTTTCCGGGGGCGATACGCAACACCTTGTTCCTGTGGGCGGAGATTATCCGCGGGATCCCGCTGATTTTTGTCATTTTCTGGCTGTGGTATCTGCTGCCGCTCCTGACAGGCGGCGATCTGCCGGGGGCGCTCACCGTTACGCTGGCGCTGGCATGGTTTACCGCCGCCGCGGTGATGCACTCCGTGCTGGCCGGGCTGCGGGCGCTACCTGCCGGGCAGTATGAAGCGGCCCAGGCGCAGGGGTTTGGCGCGCTGCAAACACTGGGGTTACTCCTGCTGCCACAGGCGTTGCGCAACACCCTGCCTTCGCTGATGGGGATTTTTATCAGCCTGCTGAAGGACACCTCGCTGGCCTTTATTGTCAACGTGCCGGAGCTGACCACCGTGGCAGGCCAGGTGAACAACCGGGTTCAGATCTACCCGGCGGCTATTTTTATTTTTACTGGCGTGGTCTATTACCTGCTGTGCTGTGGCGTTGAACAGCTGGCGAAACGCTGGCGGCTTAACCGGCCAGCGCTTTAACGACGGTTTCCATCGCCTGGGTGGTTAATTCGCTGCGTTTCACCCGCTGGTTTGCCAGCGCGGTGCGCAGTACCCCGGCGATAACGATATGCTTCGGCTCCTGCCCCAAATCGCGCATCTCAAGAACGACTTTGCCTACCACGCGACACATCTCCTGATACAGCGCTTCGTCTTTGGTTACATTGCCCATGACTTTCACTCCGTTGCCTTAAAATGCCAGCTTAATAGATTCATCGCCGTTATACAAAAAAGCCCGACGAGAGGCTCGCCGGGCTTTGAAATCAAACGGATAAATCAGTTGTTAACCGGGATCACCGCGCCTTTATACTTGGTGCGGATCCAGTCCTGAATCTCTTTAGAGTGCAGCACGTCCACCAGCGCCACGATGTCTTTCTTCTTCTCATCGCCACGGTGCACGGTGATGATGTTGGCGTACGGGTTGTTTTCACCGCTCTCTACCGCAATCGGGTCGTGAACCGGATCCAGACCGGCGTCGATGGCGTAGTTGGCGTTGATGACAACCGCCGCGCCCTCGTCGTTGTTATACATCTGCGGCAGCAGGGACGCTTCGACGTTCGGGGTGAACTGCAGCTTTTTCGGGTTCTCAACGATGTCGCTGATGCGCGCGGTCACTTTGTCGATGCCCGGCTTCAGCTTGATCACGCCCTCTTTCTCGAAGATAGAGAGGATACGTCCCTCTTCAGAGACCGCATCACGCATGATGATTTTGCCGCCTTCCGGCAGATCTTTCAGCGACTTGTATTTTTTGGAGTAGATACCGATTGGCTCGATGTGGATCGCCCCGGCGCTGACGAAATCGTACTCTTTATCCCCGGCGTGATCTTTCAGCACGCTGTTCAGGTATGGAATGTGCTGGAAGTAGTTGGCGTCGATGTCACGACCCGCCAGCGCGGTGTTCGGCAGGATGTAGTCCTGGAACGGTTTGATCTCCAGATCGATACCCTGTTTCGCCAGAATCGGCTTCGCCTGCTCCAGAATCTCGGCGTGCGGGGTGTTGGAGGCCCCCACGGTCAGGGTATCAGCCCAGGAGGCAAAGCTCAGGGCGCTCAGGGTTGCTGCGGCGATCAACGTCAGTGTCTTTTTCATGATGATGGTTCCTGTGTATTGTTGTGTTTATCTTTTATCAAGAATGGAAGTAATGATGTCGCCGCAGAACTGGATAATGAAAACGATGATCAAAATGGTCACCGTTGCCACCAGCGTGACGTCACCATGGTTGCGCTGGAATCCTTCCAGGTAAGCCAGATTTCCCAGACCACCGGCACCAATCACCCCCGCCATGGCGCTGTAGCTCACCAGGGCAATCAGCGTCACCGTGATCCCTGACACCAGGGCAGGCGATGATTCCGGCAGTAAAACGCGAAAGATTAAAGTGCTGAGTCGGGCGCCCATTGAGCGCGTCGCTTCGATCACCCCTTTGTCCACTTCACGCAGGGCGATCTCCACCAGACGGGCGTAGAAAGGCGCGGCACCAACGATCAACGCAGGCAGTGCGGCGTTGGCCCCGAGGATGGTCCCCACCACGGTTTTGGTGAAGGGGATCAGCAGCACAATCAAAATGATGAACGGGATGGAGCGGAAGACGTTCACCACAATCGAAATGACGCTGTAGACCGTGCGGTTGTGGAACATGCCACCCCGTGCGGTTAAAAACAGCGCCAGACCGAGGATCAGGCCGAGCACAAAGGTGGCGACGCCGGAGAGCGCGGTCATATACAGCGTCTCCAGGGTGGCCGCCCAGAGCTGGTCCCATTTCAGGTGTGGGAAGAGATTCTCAGCCATGTTTAATTACCTCGCCTTCAATATCACTGTGCTGCAAATCGGCGAGGATATTGTTCAGTTGTTCATCTGTTGCCACCACGTGCAGCCAGAGCTGGCCGAAGACGCCGTGGGCGGTTTGTGTCATTTTGCCGTGCAGGATGTTAAACGGCAGGCCGTAGCGTAGCGTCAGTTCCCCGACGACTGGCTTGTGAGTGCTGTGGCCGGTAAAGGTCAGCTTAATAACGGTGCCTTCCAGTTCGTTTGCCAGCTCGCTGTTAAAGGTTTCGTCTTCGGCGTACTGGCTGACCTGACGCACAAACTGTTGCGTAATCGGCTGCTGAGGATGGGTAAAGACCTGCAGCACGTCGCCCTCTTCCACCACTTTGCCGTTTTCCATCACCGCCACGCGGTCACAGATTTTGCGCACCACGTGCATCTCATGAGTAATAAGCACGATAGTCAGCTTGAAACGACGGTTGATGTCGAGGAGCAGATCGAGGATCTGATCGGTGGTCTGGGGATCCAGCGCCGACGTGGCCTCGTCACAGAGCAGCACGTCCGGGTTATTGGCCAGCGCGCGGGCAATGCCGACGCGCTGCTTCTGCCCACCGCTAAGCTGGGACGGATAAGCCTGTTCGCGGCCTTTCAGCCCCACCAGTTCAACCAGTTCTGCCACGCGGGCTTTGATTTTGGCTTTAGGCACCCCGGCAATCTGCATTGAAAAGGCGATGTTCTCGCTCACGGTGCGCGACCACAGCAGATTGAAGTGCTGAAACACCATACTGATTTTCAGCCGCGCCTGGCGCAGGGTTTCACCTTTCGCCGCGGAGATGTCGTGTCCGTTAATGGTCACGCTGCCGGTGGTCGGCTTTTCCAGACCATTAAGCAGGCGGATTAAGGTGCTTTTACCCGCGCCGCTGTAGCCAATAATTCCATAAATTTGCCCCTGCTCTATCGTCAGGTTCACGTTATCAACGGCTGTCAGCGCCACTTTTCCGTTGTCAAAAATCTTCGAAATATTCCTGAGTACAATCATTCTTCGGGTAATCCGTTCGCCTGTGGCGGTTTAGCAGTATGGATGTCCAAACGATAGTAAACAGCCGTTATTAGCTTTTGAATGAATGAAAACGAATATCTTATAACTTTGAGTGATAAGAGGCGTGGCGCGTGGGGAGAAGGCTCTTTGCTTATTTTCTGCAATCGATAGCTAAAAAGTCGCCATGGCGAAACGCATAAAAATGGGACATTTGCCTGAAGGTTTTTCGCGGGCGCAACATCTACGCAGTCAACCTTAACGCATTGATAACAACCCTTTGTAAAACTGCATATATAATTTTTGAAACGCTGTTTTCATTTTCCTTTTGCGCATCTTTCAGCGTATAATGCGCGCCTGTCTTCTGATGAATGGTTTCAGCGCTTGGACTACAAAAAACAACGCATACAACTTAACCTCTCTCCCTGGGCTGAAACACAGGCACACATTCTTCTGCACGCTCAATTGATGTCACCTATCCTTACTGCGTGCCATAAAAAATTTCGCAACACAGGTTTGACTCCAGGGCTCTGCGCCCGCGGAGCGAGATTTCCATATCCTTCTCAACTTAAAGACTAAGACTGTCATGAAAAAGACGAAAATTGTTTGCACCATCGGCCCGAAAACCGAATCTGAAGAGATGCTGACCAAGATGCTGGACGCCGGCATGAACGTGATGCGTCTGAACTTCTCTCACGGTGACTATGCTGAACACGGCCAGCGCATCCAGAACCTGCGCAACGTGATGAGCAAGACCGGTAAAAAAGCAGCAATCCTGCTGGATACCAAAGGTCCAGAAATTCGTACCATTAAACTGGAAGGCGGCAATGACGTTTCGCTGAAAGCGGGACAGACTTTCACCTTCACTACAGACAAGTCTGTTGTCGGCAACAGTGAAATCGTTGCTGTGACCTATGAAGGCTTCACCAGCGACCTGTCCGTCGGTAACACCGTTCTGGTGGACGACGGCCTGATCGGTATGGAAGTCACCGCTATCGAAGGTAACAAAGTTATCTGTAAAGTGCTGAACAACGGCGACCTGGGCGAAAACAAAGGCGTTAACCTGCCAGGCGTTTCCATCGCACTGCCGGCGCTGGCAGAAAAAGATAAACAGGACCTGATCTTCGGCTGCGAGCAAGGCGTTGACTTCGTTGCGGCATCCTTTATCCGTAAACGTTCTGACGTTGTTGAAATCCGTGAGCACCTGAAAGCCCACGGCGGCGAAAACATCCAGATCATCTCCAAAATCGAAAACCAGGAAGGCCTGAACAACTTCGACGAAATCCTCGAAGCTTCTGACGGCATCATGGTTGCACGTGGTGACCTGGGCGTTGAGATCCCGGTTGAAGAAGTAATCTTCGCGCAGAAGATGATGATCGAGAAGTGTGTTCGCGCGCGTAAAGTGGTTATTACCGCAACGCAGATGCTGGACTCCATGATCAAAAACCCACGCCCTACCCGCGCAGAAGCTGGCGACGTGGCAAACGCCATCCTCGATGGTACCGATGCGGTAATGCTGTCTGGCGAATCTGCTAAAGGTAAATACCCGCTGGAAGCGGTCTCCATCATGGCGACCATCTGTGAGCGTACCGACCGCGTGATGAAGAGCCGTCTGGATTACAACAACGACAGCCGTAAACTGCGCATCACCGAAGCCGTGTGCCGTGGCGCGGTAGAAACAGCCGAGAAACTGGAAGCGCCACTGATTGTCGTCGCCACCCAGGGCGGTAAATCTGCTCGCGCAGTGCGTAAATACTTCCCGGACGCGACCATTCTGGCGCTGACCACCAACGAAACCACTGCGCGTCAGCTGGTGCTGAGCAAAGGCGTGGTTCCACACCTGGTAAAAGAGATCGCCTCTACTGATGATTTCTACCGCCTGGGTAAAGAAGTGGCCCTGCAGCTGGTTGAACGTGGCCTGGCGCAGAAAGGCGACGTAGTGGTGATGGTTTCTGGTGCACTGGTTCCAAGCGGCACCACTAATACCGCATCTGTTCACGTGCTGTAATAATTTCGTTCGAATTAGTTTGTATAAAAAGCGTCCTTCGGGGCGCTTTTTTTATTTCCGCTATCAGCCAAATTTATTAAAAAAGCAAATCGGGTTTTTCTATTTAACGGGGTCGTTTTCTAAGATGAATCCGATGAAAATTGTCTGTTTTAACACAATATTTTCCTCGAAATAGTCAAAACAGGTGCTTCTTTGAGCGAACGATCAAAAATAGGCATATTCCCATCAAAAAAATATTCTCAACCTAAAAAACTTTGTGTAATACTTGTAACGCTACATGGAGATTAACTCAATCTAGAGGGTATTAATAATGAATCGTACTAAACTGGTACTGGGCGCGGTAATCCTGGGTTCTACTCTGCTGGCAGGTTGCTCCAGCAACGCTAAAATCGATCAGCTGTCTTCTGACGTTCAGACTCTGAACGCTAAAGTTGACCAGCTGAGCAACGACGTGAACGCAATGCGTTCCGACGTTCAGGCTGCTAAAGACGACGCAGCTCGCGCTAACCAGCGTCTGGACAACCAGGCTACTAAATACCGTAAGTAATAGTACCTGTGTTAATAAAATGGCGCACATTGTGCGCCATTTTTTTTTGCCCCTCATTTCGCTTTACTGAATCGCCTGTTCATGCCCTACCGGCGAAAGCAAGTTCTTCGCTGAGAGCCCGGTACTGTTAACATTCGCCCCGGCACCTGTCGATACCTCTACCGGAATACCCGCCCGACGCGACAACGCTTTGTTCACCAACGTCTTATCGCTGCCGCTCTGCGATATAAAGGATGCAAGCGCACTGGAGTGGGCAATCGCCAGCGTTTGCGGATTCTCCCCTTCCATCGTCGCCAGCGGGCGATGCACTTCAACGTAGCGCTTACCGTCCGGCTCAACTGAGAACTTCACCGGCTCATTGATGATCTGCACCCGTGTGCCGACAGAGGTCTGGGCGAAGAGCGCTTTGATATCCGGCGCATTCATACGCATACAACCGGAACTGACGCGCAGCCCCACGCTGTCCGGCGCGCTGGTGCCGTGGATCAGGTATTCACCGTTACCCACGCCCAAACGCAGTGCAAAGCGTCCTAACGGGTTATTTGGCCCTGCGGGTACTACCGGCGGCAGTTTGATCCCCTGGGCCAGCGAGCGCGCTCTGATGCCCGCAGTTGGCGTCCATGTCGGATTCGGGATCTTCTGGCTGATGCGGGTGGTGGTCACCGGCGTGTCCAGCCCCAGCTGTCCAATACCCAGTGGATAGACCTGCACGCTGTTTTCACCCGGCGGATAGAAGTAGAGCCGCAGCTCCGCCAGATTCACCACAATCCCTTCCCGGGGGGTATCCGGCAGCAACATTTGCGACGGAATGGTGATCACCGTTCCCGGCGCCGGATAGACCGGGGCGATAGTATTATTGGCTTCGAGTATTAAATGCGCAGCGGTATTAAACCGGCGCGCAATGGCCTGCAGGTTATTATCACCTTCCTGAACAACATAGGTCTGATTTTGCCCGATTAACCGACTACCAGCCGGTGGCAAAGGATAATCCACCGCCCGGGCGCTATTAAGCGCGCTGAGCGAACCTAAAAGAATGAGAGTTAATAAAGACGCGCGCTTCATACTGAGATTCCTTATTCACTGACAGAACGTCAGAAAGCTGAAAAATCCGCGAGGCGGGAGCCGTCTCGCGGAGCAGAATGAGGGCTGTCCTGATAGTTTAGCTAATGTTGGCGGCTTTGGAGCGGATTGCGCGGATCATCGCCTCAAGCCCCTGGGATCGGGAGGGGGTTAAATGCTGAGTGAGCGCCATTTTTTCAAACCACGGGCGAACGTCAAAAGCGACAATATCCTGGGCGGACATCTGCTGATATAAAATAAACACGACGGCAATAAGGCCTTTGACTATTGCCGCATCACTGTCGCCCGCTAATTCAATCACCCCGGCTTCATTCTGGTGCATTATTATCCACACCTGGCTCTGACACCCCTGAATACTATTTTCCGGGACGTGGTCGCTTTCGCTGAGGGCAGGCAGACGCTGCCCCAGCTCAATGATGTAGAGGTACTTCTCTTCCCAGTTTGCGCAACGCGTAAAATTACGCAGCAATTTATCTCTGTCTGGCAATGCAGCCATCTCTTGCCCTCTTTTTAGCCCAGCAGTTGGTGGATACGCTTCAGCCCGGCCACCAGTCTGTCGACCTCTTCCAGTGTGTTGTACATCACCAGCGATGCGCGGCACATCGCCGGTACCTGATAAAACGCCATCAGCGGCATAGCGCAGTGGTGTCCGGTTCGCACCGCCACCCCGTAGTTATCGAGAAAACTGCCCACGTCATAGGCGTGGTGTTTGCCAAGGTTAAAGGCAATAACACCCTGACGGTCCGCCGGGCCGTACAGCGTAAGATCCGACACGCTGGCAAGTTCCGCCAGAGCATAGCGCATCAGCATCTGTTCATATTCGGCGATGGCATCAAGGCCGATGTTTGACACATACTCCATCGCCGCGCCCAGCCCGATAATGCCGCCGGTGTTCGGGGTGCCCGCCTCAAAGCGCCACGGCGCCCGGGCGTAGGTTGTGCCTCCGCTCAGGCTGACGGTGGCGATCATCGACCCGCCCCCTTCCCACGGCGGCATCGCCTGTAAAATCTCATCTTTGACGTACAGCACGCCGATACCGGTAGGCCCGTAGAGCTTATGGCCGGAAAAGACGTAGAAGTCGCAGTCCAGCGCCTGGACATCCACCGTATGGTGCATCACCGCCTGGGCGCCATCAATCAGCACTTTCGCCCCCACCACATGAGCTTTGGCGATAATCTCCGCTACCGGGTTTTCGGTACCCAGCACGTTGGAGATCTGAGTAATGGCCACCAGCCGGGTGCGTTCATCCAGCAGGGTATCCAGCTGTTCAAGCTGTAATGTGCCGTCCTCGTTAAGCGGGATGACCCGCAGTTCCGCCCCGACGCGCTCGCACAGCATCTGCCAGGGCACGATATTGGCATGGTGCTCCATCTGGCTGATGATGATGTTATCACCCGCGTGCACTTCGGCGCTGCCCCAGCTGTTGGCCACCAGGTTGATCCCTTCGGTGGTGCCGCGAACAAAAACCAGCTCCTCCGGCGAGCGGGCGTTCAAAAATGTTGCCGCGCGGGTACGGACGTTCTCCATCCGCTGCGTCGCCTCGGCGCTGAGGGTGTGGATCCCCCGGTGCACCGCCGCGTAACCATGCCGGTAAAACTCCGCCTCGGCCTCGATCACCGGCGTGGGCTTTTGCGCGCTGGCGGCGCTGTCGAGATAGGCAAGCGGCAGACCGTTTACTTCACGGGTCAGGACAGGAAAATCCGCCCGCACTTTCTCTACAGGGAAAATCATGCCACACCTCCAGGCAGACGCTGGCCGATACGTGCCAGCACCTGTTGTCTTAACGTTTCATCGTCAAGGGCTTCGGTCAGTTCGGCGGCAAAGGCGTAGATAATCATCTTCTCGGCCGCCTGCTTATCGATCCCGCGGGAGCGCAGATAGAACATCTGCTCATCGTCGATCCGCCCCACAGTGGCGCCGTGGCTGCATTTCACATCATCGGCGTAAATTTCCAGCTGCGGTTTGGTGTCCACCTCCGCCAGTCGCCCCATCAGCAGATTGTTGTTGGTCATCTGGCCGTCGGTTTTGATGGCGTGCTGCGCCACGTTGATCAGCCCGTTGAAGACGGCCCGGCCCTTATCGCTGACGATGGTTTTATGCAGCTGGCGGCTGTTGCAGTAGCCCTTGTTGTGCTCAAGCCAGGTACGGGTGTCGCACACTTCAGATTTTACCGGCATCGCCAGGCTGTTGATGCGCAGGGTGCTATTTTCGCCATTCAGCTGGGTGCTGGTGTTATGGCGCAATACCGCGCCCCCCAACAGGAAGCTGTGGCTGTATGCCGTCGCATCGGCGGCCATCAGCAGGTCGTTATGGGCGAAGTGGTGGCTCGCAGGGTTCTCGAACGCCAGCTTGATATGGTGCAGCCGGGCGTTGGCCGCCACGTTCATGGTCAGGCGCGAGCCGGTGAAATGGTGCGCCGGGGTCAGGCTGACATAGTGTTCGACGATTGTCGCCTCTGCCCCTTCGGCCAGCGCCAGATGGTGACGATAGTGAGCAGTGTTGATCTCCTCGCCTTCAAGCCCCTGGGTGATGTGCATCAGCAGCAGCGGCTTTTCAGGACGGGCGTTACGTTTCACGCTGATATGCGTCACGCTCTGAGCCAGGCTTTCGGTCAGATGCAGGAACAGCTCCGGCTGAATCGGTGCCGACAGGCTTTGCCGCTCGTCGTTAATGGTCACCTCAAACCCGCTGCCGTCGGTGCTGTCGCTCAGTTCCGGACTAAAACGTCCGTCAACAAAGACCAGCCGCGTGGCGTCCAGGGTAAGCGCCAGGGCATCCCGATCGCTCGCTGCCACCCTGGCGGTGCGGGAAACAAACTCACCGTTAAGCAGCCCTTCCAGCGGGGTATATTTCCAGTTCTCATGCTTACGTGTCGGCAACCCGAGGCGCAGCATCTGCTGCAGGTGCTGCTGGGCCTGTTCAGAGCGGGTTCCGCCCTGCGCCTCAAACAGGCGGTGCCACTGCTGCAGCGCGTTACTGCTGTTCGCTAAGCCAGCCATAGCCCTGCTCCTCCAGCTGTTTGACCAGCGTAAAATCACCCGATTTCACAATCCGCCCCTGATAGAGCACATGCACATAATCGGGTTTGATGTAATCAAGGATGCGCTGATAGTGGGTGACGATGATAAACGACCGCTTGCCGTCGCGCAGGGCATTAACGCCGTCGGCGACGATCTTCAGGGCGTCGATATCGAGCCCGGAGTCGGTTTCATCGAGGATGCACAGCTCCGGCTCCAGCACCGCCATCTGCAGAATGTCGTTGCGCTTCTTCTCCCCGCCGGAAAAACCGACGTTGACCGAGCGGGTGAGCAGATCTTCCGGCATCTTCAGCAGCTGGATCTTCTCTTCCATCAGGTCCTGGAAATCAAAACGATCCAGCTCCTCTTCGCTGCGGTATTTGCGCACGGCATTCAGCGCGGTCTGCAGGAAGAACTGGTTGCTGACGCCTGGGATCTCTACCGGGTACTGGAAGGCCATAAAAATGCCCTCCCCGGCTCTCTCTTCCGGCGACAGTTCCAGCAGATCTTTGCCTTTAAAGTCGACCGAACCGCCAACCACTTCGTAATCTTCGCGCCCGGCCAAAGTCGCTGACAGCGTACTTTTACCCGACCCGTTAGGGCCCATAATCGCATGCACTTCGCCCGGGCGAACCTCAAGGCTCAGGCCGCGCAGGATCGCTTTATCTTCCACACTGACCTGTAAATCTTTAATGCTTAACATGTGCTTTCCTTAATCCTTAACCGACGCTGTGTTCAAGGCTAATCGCCAGTAATTTTTGTGCTTCCACGGCAAACTCCAGCGGCAGTTCAGAGAACACATCCTTACAGAAACCATTCACAATCATCGAGATGGCATCCTCTTCGCTGATGCCGCGCTGCAGGCAGTAGAAGAGCTGATCTTCACCAATCCGCGAGGTTGTCGCTTCGTGTTCCAGCTGGGCGCTGTTGTTACGGCACTCAACATACGGGAAGGTATGCGCCCCGCAGTCCGGGCCAATCAGCATGGAGTCGCACTGGGTAAAGTTACGGGCATTGGTGGCCGTCGGCATGATTTTGACTAAGCCGCGATAGCTGTTCTGGCTCTGCCCTGCGGAGATCCCTTTCGAAATGATGGTCGACCGGGTGTTTTTGCCGATGTGGATCATCTTGGTGCCGGTATCGGCCTGCTGATGCCCGCTGGTCAGCGCCACGGAGTAGAACTCACCGATGGAGTTATCCCCGCGCAGAATGCAGCTCGGGTACTTCCAGGTGATGGCGGAGCCGGTTTCCGACTGGGTCCACGACATCTTGCTGTTTTCACCTTCGCACAGGGCGCGCTTGGTGACGAAGTTCAGGATACCGCCGGTGTTGTTATCCCCCGGGAACCAGTTCTGCACCGTGGAGTATTTCACCTCGGCGTCTTTATGGATGATCACCTCCACCACTGCCGCGTGCAGCTGATAGCTGTCGCGCACCGGAGCGGAACAGCCCTCGATATAGCTGACGTAGCTCCCCTCATCGGCGACGAGGATGGTGCGTTCAAACTGACCCGTTTTCTCGGCGTTGATACGGAAATAGGTGGAGAGCTCCATCGGGCAGCGTACGCCTTTCGGCACGTAGATAAAGGTGCCGTCAGAGGCCACCGCCGCATTCAGGGCGGCAAAGAAGTTATCATTGCCCGGCACCACGGTGCCAAGATATTTCTTCACCAGCTCAGGGTGATCGTGGATAGCCTCCCCGAAGGAGCAGAAGATGATCCCCTGCTCGCCCAGTTTTTCCCGGTAGGTGGTGGCGACCGAGACGGAGTCAAAGATGGCGTCCACCGCCACCTCGCGTCCTTCGCGCACCGGTACACCGAGCTGTTCGAACGCCTCTTCCACCTCTTTACTTAAAAAGGCGTTGGCCCCGGTCTGCTGTACCGCACCAGGCTCAGAGGCGCAGGTGTCGTCGCAGTTGCCGCAGGACGGCGCTGAGTAGTAGCTGTAATCCTGATAGTTCAGCTTGTCGTAGTGCGCCTTCAGCCAGTGCGGCTCTTCCATCTCCAGCCAGGCCTTGAACGCATTCAGCCGGAACTCCAGCATCCAGTCGGGTTCGTTACGCTTGGCGGAAATGGCACGAATGACCTCTTCGTTAATCCCTTTTGCCAGCTCGTCGGTCTGCAATTGGGTGAAGAAGCCCTCTTTGTAATTAATGTGGCCGCCGGACCAGGTGTTGACGTCGTCAGTTGCTTCAGTATGTCGAGACATAATACCGCCTATACCCCAAAACTTTCGCCGCAGCCGCATT
This sequence comes from Leclercia sp. LSNIH8, assembly GCF_002920195.1. Taxonomy (NCBI): domain Bacteria; kingdom Pseudomonadati; phylum Pseudomonadota; class Gammaproteobacteria; order Enterobacterales; family Enterobacteriaceae; genus Leclercia; species Leclercia sp. LSNIH8. The sequence continues at coordinate 617,435 of NZ_PQJY01000003.1, forward strand.
CGTTCTGGGCTTTCGGGTTATTGAATTTGAATAACTGGTTTAAGCCTTCGCGCACGTAATCCACTTCCGTACCGTCAATGAACGGCATCGCCTGGAGCGGCACATAGAGCCGGGCGCCGTCATGTTCAAAAACCAGATCGTCTTTTTCCGGCTGGCTGACGGTGGTGAGGACATAGCCGAAACCGGCGCAGCCGGTCTGTTTTACCCCTAACCGCACGCCGAGCATACCCGCCTGTTTGCTCACCAGCTCGCGAATGTGCGCCGCTGCGGCAGGGGTCAGCGATAATCCACGCCATGCAAAATCTGTTGGATCAAACGTTTCTGAATGCTGTTCCATAAGTCCACCTCATGTATTGCGCCCTCTGGGCATAACACCATGTTAGTGATAATGATTATCACTTCAACCCCTCACTTGCAGGGTCATTCGGCTTAACCGCCATTTTTAAATACTTTTATTAAGCATAGACCCTGATGACGGGCTTAACAGGCCTGACGGAGATTGTTTAATTGTTTGATAATATTGGGAATTAGAGGAGGAAATCGGTGGAAATGGTCAAAAGCTAAAATATGTATAGAAAATGCCTATTTTTGGGATAGCCAGACAGGTAAGACGCCCGCGCAGGCGGGCATCTTTCAGAGCGTCACAGGCACAATCAGGCTTTCAGACATTCACGCAGCAGGTTTATTTGCATATTTTTGTCCCGCATTCGGGTCAGCAATGCCTGCAGATGGTGATCGCTCTCCAGCTGGAATTTTTGCATGACATCATATTTGTGGGCATACACCGTTTTGCTGTCGATCTTCAGCTTTTGTGCAATAGCGGGCGTCGAGAGCCCCTGGTACAGGCTCGCCATAATCACCGTCTGCCGCGGAGATAAAGTCCGGTGCTGACACTCGGCGCAGACGGGGTTAACCCTGATCTCTTCGTGGCGCTGCAGGGTGTGCCAGGCCGAACTGAATACCCGATAAAAATCGCTCAGCGGCGCATCCCGCGACACGAAAATCATCTCCTGAAAACAGGCCGGTAATGTCTCTTTACTGTAGTGTTCGCCATTGACCAGACCAATCATCACCCCTTTCCTGCGCGCCAGTAATTCTGGCGTACAGATAAAGGGCTCTCCCCGGCACAGTGACAGCACCATGAGATCGGCGTTGCTAATATTCTCCCGGGTAAATTCCGTCATAAACTCTATTTCACACCCGAATTGCGTCCCGAAGAGATCGACAATCAGTTTTTTCAGCGCATAACAGTAAAGTGTCTCTGTCTCATTAATAAGCACGTTGACCATCGTCGGTATTTCCCTCACTCGTTCAGTTGTATTCCAGCGTCGCGACCACGGCGACGCTGATAGTTCCAGGCGTGACGCCACCGGTAGCGGAATAGGCAATGGCCTGCAAATTCATGGTTGCAGTACGATCGTCGCCAATATTTTGAGTCATGCGGCTCCCCGGACCTTTTAAATTCCCCGTACCGGTTTCAATAATGCCCAGCGCGATATTTGTGGCAGTGCCGCTGTTCCTGTAATAGTGCGTTCCGGCCACGGGATCTGCCGTCCCGGTTAAGCTGACCGTCACACTCTGGGTAGCCGCCGGACATTGGGTAAAGTTGAGCGAAAAAGGCACAGGCGTGGAGGATGACGCCGGCGTAGCCATATTCTTCGCCTGCATGTTTCCCAGATTGACGTTCACACTCGAATTTCCGCCATTAAAAATACAGGGAGAGGCGATAATTCTCCCTTTTACTGAGACGCTTACCGCATCCGTCGCCAACGCTGCAGCGGTGTACAGCCAGATGATCGCTATCCCGATAATATTCAGCCTCATCGATCGTTTCCTTTTACTGATAGGTGAGGATCAGGGTGGCACTGGCATTCGCGGTTCCGGTGCTTACTGAGGTTTTGGTTTGATAGTAACGGGCGGTGATCGGCATACTCTCCTGACCGCCACTCGTCTGTTTAAGGGCAATCGTGCTGTTTAAAACCAGCGGCTCGCCGTTATAAAGCAGCTCGACACCCACGCCGTCAGCTACGCCCGCCGAGCCCTGGCCGGTTAACGCCAGCACGCTGTTGTTACTGAGCCCGGGGTACTGAATGCCGTTCAGCGTGACGTTAATTTTCGCCCCAGCGTCGCAGTTCAGGCCGAGGTTTTGCGTGTTTTGTCCCCCCTCAGGGAGGGTGCCGACCGTATCGCCGAAACGGCTTACCGGCACGTCGCCGAGAAGGAATACCAGATTTGGCGTGGTGATGGCGCAGGCTACCTGTGTAATCGAACCGGTTCCGGCATAGACGGGCACATCCGGTGCCGCCGTGCCGCCCCGATATTGCTCTGTCCAGGCGACAAAGGAGGCCAGTAGTCCGTTCACAGAACCCGACGTAATATCGCCAGTTTTCCAGAACTGAATAATCGGCTGGAAATTGCTGGCGTGTACTTCATTGGCGTTCGAGCTCCAGGAGGCGCTGAAAAGATCGGCCCCTAACCAGGTGGTTCCATTAAAACTGGCGCTCCCGGCGGTGGTTTTTTCATAATATCCCACGGAGATCCCGACGCCTGGCAACCCGGTTTGATATACCCGGCGACCGTTGGCGGTGGTGAACGCATAAGCCAGTCCCCCGCTCTTCATGCCTGCGGTTGAACCTTCATTCCCCGTTGGCGTACAGCTATAGGTCAGCGCCAGCGAGCCATAAATTTCGTTGCTGATCGCCTGCCCGACCGGGAGATCGCGCTGAACGATAATATTGCCGTAATTAATGCTATACGGGGCACCGATATAGGTGTAATCACATCCATAGCCATACAGTGGAAAGAGTATTCCCGCCAGGATGAACAGGCACCTGATAATAGACATGTCGAGTCATCCACAATCATTCAATTAATGGCAAACCACATCCGCACGAATTATCTCGCCGGGAGGTTGTTGGGTATTAAGGGTGTAGTGAGCCTGGCAACGCTGTTGTGCCGCCTCGCCCCACTTCACCGTTAATTTCACATCTGGCTGCAAACCGGTTAAATAGACCTGGCCGCCGTCACCCACGATGAAACCTGTGTTTTGCGCTCCGTTCACCGTCGCGATAGCGCCGAAAGGCACCGGCTGACCATTTTGTCGGGTGAGCGTCATCAGGATCCGCAGCCCGACGCTGGCGACATAGCTGGCGCGCACAATCGCGCCCCGGGTCGGGATCACGGTCTGTACCGTCTGTTCCAGTTCAACATCGTCAGGCAGGGTATCGGTCAACAACGAAACGTCATTTTTCCGGTAGGGTGTCATGTTGCTGCAGAGGGTATAACCGCGGTAATCGGTTTTCGTCCCGGACTGGTTTTGTATCCCTACCCCTGCCGCGCCGGGCGCTTTTATCAGCACGTTGGTTTCGCCGAGCGTCTGAGAAAAGGTCACGCCGTCGGCATGGGCGACCACGCTCCCCTGGAGGGCATAATTCAGCCGGTCGCTGTACTGATCGTAACTGTAACCCGCCGTCACCTCACCATAAGTGCCTTTGTAATCACCGTTTATATTGCCGGTATAGCCGACGTTATCCGTGCTGTAACCCTGCTGCACATTCCAGCTCAGGGCATTGTTTTCCAGCCCCGTGCCGTTCATCCCCAGGCTGTGGGTGGTGCCGCTGTTTTTACTGGCGCTCATACCGTAATTCACCCAGGTTTGCGGCAGGAAGGCTCCCAGCGGAACGCTGATATTTAAGGCCACCATCTGCTCTTTGGCATCACCACGCGTGCCGTCGCTGCCGCTTTTACTCCGGGTATAGGTCAGGCCGTAGCTGACGCTCTGCCAGAAATTGGCATAGCCCAGGCTCCATGAGATCTTTGGTTGCCTGATATCCCAGTAATCTTCCCTTACGGCACTTAACATCAGCGAGCCCAGGTGGTTGCCAAGCATCTGGCTCAGGGTTAACTCGGCGCGATTACGGCGCCTGTCGTTGAGCGCGCTGTCGCTGCCATAGGTGTCCAGCACCTCCTGCATCCCGTAATAACCCCGCGTGGCGTAGCGGTAGCCCGCAATGGCAACATGGGTCCCGCTGTTGACAAAATTCTTGCTGTAGCGCATCCGCCATGACTGGCCGTTCGATTTTGCGCGATCCTGCGGAGTAGACCAGGCCTGGGTGACGTCTGCCGAAAAGGCACCGAAATTGCCCATATTTTTTCCCATTCCGGCGGCCAGCGACTGGTATTTACTCGCCCCCTGAAATCCGCCATACAGGGTCAGTCCATACGGAATTCCGTAGATACCGGTGAACTGGCTGAACGGGGTTTTATCCACGCGATGATCCCATGAGCGATATTTCCCGCCGGTGACGGCGTACTTCAGCTGCCCTTCACGCTGCAATACCGGGAGTGAGGCAAACGGCACGGTAAAATGCTGTTCGCTGCCGTCGGCCTCTTTAATAGTGACCTCGAGATCCCCTGCGCCGCCGGTCGGGTACATATCGGTAATTTCAAAGGCGCCCGGTGCGATGTAGTTCTGGTAAATCTGATAGCCGTTCTGGCGAATAATGATCTGCGCGTTGGTCCTTGCAATACCGCGCACCACCGGCGCATAGCCCCTGAGCGAATCCGGCAGCATGTCATCGTCTGAAGCGAGTTGTCCGCCGCGAAAAGGCATGCTGTCAAACACATCTGCCGGTGACGCGCTGTCCCCGAGCGTCAGCTGGGCTTTCAGCGGGACAATGCCCCTTCGGGCATAGGTATAAACGTTATCCCACTGCGTCTGACCTTCGCTGCCCCGTGACCAGGTCGTGTAGTTTCGCAATCGCCACGGTCCGATATTCAAACCCGGCCGCAGGTTGGCGTACTGACTGCTGTCGCTGCCGCCGTTTTTATTCATAATGCTTGCACCGCTGAGCGAGTAGTTGAGCATGGCGGCGGTGATCCCCTCATCCCAGAGCGCAGGCTGAACAAAACCTCTGGCCTGTATCGTCAGCGCGGCCTGTGGAACGCTGATGGCAAGGCGCTGGCTGGCAAACTGAAAATCGGTGCTGGCCTGAGGGATAGCCGCCAGATGCGCGCACGGCGTGCCTGGCTGGCTGAGCCCCGGAAAGCGCTCGGTTTTAATCCCCCATTGACGCAACTGGTCTACGCTGAGACAGGGCTCAAGGCGCGACTCACCCTCACTGTCTGTCACCTTATGAAACGTAACGTCCTGGGTGTCCGTCAGCTGACCATCAAGAACAATATCGACATGATAAACACCCGCAGCCTGAGAACCTGTTTCAAAGCCATTCAGATCGGCTCTGTCGATCCCCGGATTATCGAGTTCAATCAGTTCGGGGTTAAAAAATTCGCGCGCCTGAATTTTATTTACCTCACCGGCCAGGACAACGGTAATAACCCCTGCCAGCCAGGTGGCTTTATTTCCGCTGATTTCCATCTTAATACTGCTCCATGAATATCACCTGCAACCTTTTAGCGGTCACAGGTTTGCTGTATGTGCGTCCCCTATGCCGCCAAAATCATTAATCAATTTAAAGACCACGGCGCTGCCCATAGTTTGTGCGGGAAGGAAAATTGCCGTTTGTCCATGAGGCAATATCCAGGTTGCCTCTGGTACTTTTTTACCCCCAACAGTGATTTCATTAAAATTCATCACATAATCAGTGGGGTTAACGATCTCAATTTTATTGCCGTTACGTCGCCAGATTAATTTATCCGCCTGTTCCTCTGGTGTTGAGCGCTTTAAGCCTGCCGGACGGTAAATTAATTTAATTCGTGTTTTCACCGCAATTTGCAGCGAATTCTCGGTGGTCGTTGCCGAGGGGATCGATTTGATATTCAGCCAGAACAGACTCTCGCGGTCCTGTGGCAGTGTCCCGGTTAATACAATCCGCTCAACGTTTTGTTGTCCTTTATCCAGCCGGTAGAGAGGTGGCGTAATGATAAAAGGCGGTTTCGGCGCACTGTCACTCACTCCCTCTATCCACGACTGAACCAGATAAGGTGAGTTATCAGGATTATTGACGTTGATAGCGGCCTCTTTTTTGCTGCCGTCAAATATAAGCCGTGTTCCGCCAATAACGATCCCTGCCTGTACAGCCGAAACGCCCGTCACAATAAAAAGACTGGCGAGCAGGATTTTGTGAACAAATTTCATTACATACCTCAGTGACAACGGGGCCGTGTTCCGGCCCCACCTGATGTCCGGTCAGGTCATTAGTTATAAACAACAGAGAAATTAGCGACCGAGTTTGCCGGACCTGCCGTCACGCTTGACGCTGTCGAAATATACTGCGCGTAGAATTTCAGGGTATTATCCTGGTCGCTGGTCAGTTCATAGTTATAGTTATTCTCGCCATGCAACGGCAGATCCACTTTATCTGCTGACATCAGATTAATTGCCACGCCCGTTGCCGCACCCGAAACCGCAGTATTAATGGCCAGCAGACTTGGGTTAACAAGATCCGGCGTACCGTCAAAACGAACCTTTGCTGATGTTACGGTATTTGGACAATTTCTTAATATAATATCGAAGCCTTTTGCTGCGGTTCGGTCTCCCATACCCGCGAACTCAGATTTATAAAAATCGCCAATAACTACGGTCTGGTTTTGCGAAGCGACAGCAACGTCGCAGGCAGAATCCAGAATATTTCCGGCAAAGTTAACCGTACCTGCTGCCGCAAAGACAGAAGAAGTGCAGACTGCAGCCAGAGCCGTTAACGCAACAATAGTCTTTTTCATAGAATTATGTCCTTAATAACACTTACCATCACCATTTTTTGGGCAAAAGCATTCCATAAGGTGTGAATCACCTTTTATTTTTTTATGCCCGTTATGCTAGTTCCTTTTTGTGAGTAAAAGAGGTGCCATCGTAACTTTATATAAATCACCCTGGTCAAATTTCACTCACATGATGCAATTTATATAAAGACTTTCCTGAACTCAAATTATTTCTCGGTCTAGTTTTAGACTTTGCCACTCTTTTTTTTGCCTGCCCTTCAGCGCCGAGATTCAGCCCGGGATGCTCTCACTTTTGTTCTTCAGTGAATAGAATGCCCCGTCTGAGCGTCTGGTCTATTAATAGACTCTGCAAGAAAAACAAATCTTATCAATATGTTAATCATAAACAGCCACGGCCGGTCTATTTTTAGACCCGAGACTGATATTCCCAGCATCAATAGTTTTTACGATAATCGCGCCCGGTTAAGAATCACCGTTAGTTTCAGTAAGATGAGGTCACCTGATGAATACCCGAATGACGGCGGTAAAGGGCACTCCCACCACCTCTTCGCTGGCGTTTAAACCTTTTGCAGATATAGAAAAACTGATTGCCCATCTTCGTCCTTTTACCGAGACCGTGACGATAAATAAAGGCGATGTGGTGCACTATTACGATGGGGAGATACGGCAGTGCTGGCTGTTATTAAGTGGCAGCGTAGCCCTGCATAGGCGTGGCGACGGCGTAGTGCTGAATTCTGAATCGGGTCCTTTTCTTATTGGCGTTAGCAGTCAGCTATGTTCGGAACATTTATACGCCCGAGCCCTGGAAGATGTTGAGGTGGCGCCCATGCCTCTGACCTTATTTAATCAGATCGTAGCCAATGAGGGGTTATGGGAACCCTTTTCGCGGCTGCTGATTTATACGGTTTCCCGAATCTATGAACACTGTTCACAGATATCGCAAATGTCCGCGTATGACATTATTCGTCTGCAGTTAGTCGAACTGTTACAGGAGCCTGACTCGGTACGGCTCAACACCACCGCGGCAGCCTATATCAAAAGCCGGACCTATCTGTCCCGAAGCGGGATCATGCGTATCCTGTCGGAGTTACGAACCGGGGGATATATCGCCATGCAGCGGGGGGTACTGATTGATATTCATCATCTGCCGCTGAAATATTGATTAAGGAGCCATAACGCGGAGCCAGGAGGGCGCACAAGCACTATAATAACCCTCATTACGTCAGCCTCATCCAGCAGGTCATTTTATGCCATCGCCAACGACGCCGCCCGGTCAGGCTCAGCGTGGGTCGCCCTGGGCGCAGGAGCTTGTATCCCATCTGCAACCCTACGCGACCCTTCACCACGCCCAACGGGGAGAGCGGTTCGAGCTTTGTATCAATGGTCAGGGTGTCTTTTATCTGATTATTGAGGGCAGCGTGGCGATTTATCGCCAGAGCAACGATATGTTGCTTTCAACCGCCAACAGCCCGGCAATTTTGGGTCTGGCAAACCTGACGGATATCTACTTCGACAACTACTTCAAAACCCTTGAGCCTTGCGTTATTGGTACGCTTGCGACCGATAAAGTCAACGACATCTGTACAGAAAAAGATTTGTGGAGCGTTGTCTCCCGCCACCTGATGTTTGTTTATAACCGACTCTATCACCACGTTATGCCAGTGGGCTCACCCACCGCGTATGAATTAATTCGCCAGCAGTTGCAGGAATTGATGGCCGAAGACGAGAGTTTTCGCGCCAGGATCACCGCTGAAAGGTATATCCGGGATAAAACCCAGCTTTCGCGCAGCGGGGTGATGCGTATTCTAGCCGATCTGAAAGCTGGTGGTTACGTGGAAATGGAAGAGGGTCGACTGATTAGCATCAACAAGCTCCCCGCCAGATACTAGGTAAAACAGCCCACCAGCAGGGTGTTCTCTTTTTGTAGGCGTATTCTGAATATCAGTCGGAAGACTGAGGCGATCGCCGCCGGGTGCGCTATGCTTCGGCAAAAGGGCAACATACGGAGGGGAAATGCTCATTGTACTTGTGACCATCGCCATCGTTGCCGTCGTTGCCGTCGTCATTACCGGTCTGGTTATCCTGTCTGCTATGCAGGACATTAATAACGATTACTGAATGCGGAAAAAAGAAAGCCCTTAAGACTACCAGAGGTAATCTTAAGGGCTTCTCGCTCCATCCGGCGCTTATCTCCGGCACTCAATATGGCTTAGCTCTTGAAGGAGCATAGGAATAATCTCATAAACCCGGGTGCGCGAATTAACATTTCTTGCGGCCCGCCAGTAAACGTCGGTATTTCAAGGTGATAAAAAATGAAAAAAGGCCGCATTCGCGGCCTTTCGCTTTATATCACCGCGGTAGTCAGCCGCGACGAACAGCATAAACGGTTCTGCTCATCCAGGATCTCAATCTGCCATACCTGATGGCGCGAGCCAGCATGCAACGCGCGACAGACGCCGCGTACCCGGCCGCTGCGCACGGAACGAATATGGTTGGCATTCACCTCCAGCCCCACCACCTTCTGCTCTCCTTCGGTACAGAGGTAGCCGGCCACCGAGCCCAGGGTTTCGGCCAGCACCACCGACGCACCACCATGCAGCAGCCCAAAAGGCTGATGGGTGCGGCTGTCGACCGGCATGGTAGCCTCCAGTTCATCCTCGCCGATGCGGGTAAACTGGATATCCAGCAAGCCCACCATATTTCCGTCACTCATGGCGTTTAACGCCTGCAACGTCACTGCGCGTTTCCAGATCATCCCATAATCTCCAGTAAGGCCTGCAGTGGATGGCGCACGCCGTTGCCTTCGACGCGTTTGACCTGGCTGCGGCAGGAGTAGCCGGTCGCCAGGCAGCGGTTGCGCGGCAGGCGCTGCATCGCCTGGTGCCAGGAGAGCTCGTAGATGCCCAGCGAGTTCGCGTGGTTCACCACCTCGTGTCCGTAGGTTCCGGCCATGCCGCAACAGCCGACGCTGACGCTCTCCAGCTTCGCGCCAAAACGGGCAAAGATGGCCGCCCACTGTGCTGGCGCGCCCGGCAATGCGGTTACTTCGGTACAGTGTCCGAACAGATACCACGCCTCGCCGCTGGTCTCCTGGGCGGGTTGCGCATCGAGGATCGTCGGCAGCCACTCATGTACCAGCATGACGTGGAAGTCGCCGCGCTTGTCACCGAGGGTCTGTTTGTACTCATCGCGATAGCAGAGCACCAGCGCCGGATCAACCCCGACCATCGGCATACCCAGCTGCGCCACCCGGTTAAGGAAGTCCGAGGTTTTTTGCGCGGTTTTCGCAAAGCGGCTGAGGAAACCTTTGATGTGCTGCGCCTTGCCGTTTGGTGAAAACGGCAGCAGCACCGGCTGGTAACCTAACCGCTCGGCAAGACGAATAAAGTCCGCTACCACCTGGGCATCGTAATAGCTGGTAAAGGGATCCTGCACCACCAGCACCGTTTTCGCTTTTTGCTCCGCGCTCAGCGCCTCAAGCTGCTCAAGGGTCAGGTTGGCAGAGCGGTGGCCGACCATCTGACGCTGCAGGGAGGGCGTGGAGAGCAGCGGCAGGTCGATCATGCCGATATGCTTCTCGGAAAGTTTGCGTACCAGCGGCTGGTTAATAAAGAAGTTAAAGGTGCGCGGCGCGCGGGCCATCAGCGGGGCATAACTCTCCACCGTCGCGACCAGGTGATCGCGCATCGGGCGCAGATAACGGCTGTGATAGAGCTGCAGGAAGCGGGAGCGGAACTCCGGCACGTCGATTTTTATCGGGCACTGGGTAGAGCAGGCTTTACAGGCCAGGCATCCCGACATCGCCTCTTTCACCTCGTGGGAGAAGTCGTACTCGCCTTTACTCGCATGCCAGCTGTTGCGGGTGCGCGCGATAAGGGTGCGCAGGCTGGCGCGTTTCTCCGGCAGCTCTTTCTCCAGCGCCAGCGGATCCACGCCGCGGTCGGCCAGCAGACGCAACCACTCGCGCACCAGCGTCGCACGTCCTTTCGGCGAGTGGATGCGGTTGCTGGTGATCTTCATTGACGGGCACATCGGGCTTTTCGCATCGAAGTTAAAGCACAGGCCGTTACCGTTACACTCCATCGCACCGCGCCAGGAGGCGCGCACGGCTATTGGGATCTGGCGGTCGAAGGTGCCGCGCTTGACTGCATCCACCTGCATCATCGGGGCGTCGACACCCTCCGGCGGACAGATTTTACCAGGGTTGAGGCGGTTATCCGGGTCAAAGGCCGCTTTGATTTTGCGCAGCTCGCCATAGAGCTGTTCGCCAAAGAAGGCCGGGCTATACTCTGCGCGGAAGCCTTTTCCGTGCTCGCCCCACAGCAGACCGCCATATTTGGCGGTGAGCGCCACCACCTCATCGGAGATCTGCTTCATCAGGATCTCCTGCTGCGGATCGCACATATCCAGCGCCGGGCGTACGTGCAGCACCCCGGCATCAACATGGCCAAACATGCCGTAGCTCAGGCCATGGCTGTCGAGCAGAGCGCGGAACTCAACGATATAGTCCGCCAGGTTCTCCGGCGGCACGCAGGTATCTTCAGCAAACGGAATCGGCTTGGCAGCCCCTTTGGCGTTGCCCAGCAACCCCACCGCTTTTTTACGCATCGCATAGATACGTTCGATGCCAGCGAGATCGTTACACAGCTGCCAGCCAATCACTCCGCCTTCGCCCCGGGCGATCAGCTCGTCCAGCCGCTGGCATAAGGCAGCAACCTGGCTTTCGATAAGCGCTGCGTCATCGCCGGCAAACTCAACGATGTTCAGGCCCAGCATTTCTTTATCGGGCACGTCAGCGATAAGCTCGCTGACCGAGTGCCAGACGATATCTTCCCGCGCCAGGTTGAGCACTTTTGAGTCAACGGTTTCAACAGACAGCGCCCGGGCATCCACCATAAACGGCGCATTACGCAGCGCAGAGTCGAAAGAGTTGTACTTCACATTCACCAGGCGGCGCACTTTTGGCAGGCGGGTGATATCGAGACGCGCCTCAGTAATAAAGGCCAGCGTCCCTTCTGAGCCGGTAAGGATGCGGGTCAAATCGAACTGGCTGAGATCGTCATTAAAGACATGACGCAGATCGTAACCGGTCAGGAAGCGGTTCAGCTTCGGGAATTTATCAATAATCAGCTGGCGGTTGTCGCGGCAGCGTTCCAGCACGGTGCGGTAGATGCGCCCGGCGGTGGTGTTGTCCTTGCCGAGCGTTTCGGCAAGCTGAACCGGCACAGGCTGGGTATCCAGAATATCGCCGCCCAGCAGTACCGCCCGCACGCCGAGAACGTGATCGGAGGTTTTACCGTAGACCAGCGAGCCCTGACCTGAGGCGTCGGTATTGATCATCCCACCGAGGGTAGCGCGGTTACTGGTCGACAGCTCCGGGGCAAAAAAATAGCCGTAAGGTTTCAGAAACTGATTGAGCTGATCCTTGATTACCCCGGCTTCTACCCGCACCCACCCCTCTTCCGGGTTGATCTCGATGATGCGGTTCATGTAGCGGGACATATCGACGACGATCCCCGTGTTAAGCGCCTGGCCGTTGGTGCCAGTGCCGCCGCCGCGAGGGGTGAAAATCAGCGAAGCGAAACGCTCCTGGGAGGCCACACGGGCCAGGAGTGCCACATCAGCGGTAGAACGGGGAAAAACGACTGCATCGGGAAGTAGCTGGTAGATACTGTTGTCGGTCGCCATGGTCAGCCGGTCGGCATAACGTGTGGCGGTATCGCCGGTAAAACCCTGTTGCTCCAGTGCCTGCAAAAAATTAAGCACCAGCTGAACGACGCCGGGTGCCTGAGAAATTTGTGGGATCATTACTGTCGACCCTGCCCAATCTTAAGAGTTGTAGATAATCGTTTGCGTTGTGTCTCACATTTTGTATCACATTTTAAACGTATCCGCCCGACAGAATTACAGGCAGAATCTGCCTGTTAAAAATGGCTGAAATCACTAATGATTGTAGTGATGCGGTTTTATGTTCTCGCCGGTTTGCCGGTGTTCTTAAAAGGTAAATTTCATCTATGGTCAATCGACACCAGCCCAGGGACGTTGCACAAGTTTTGCTGTCGGTGCTGTTTCTGGCAATCATGATTATTGCGTGTCTGTGGATTGTTCAACCCTTTATTCTCGGTTTTGCCTGGGCAGGAACGGTGGTTATTGCCACCTGGCCGCTATTTATTCGTCTTGAACGCTTACTGTTTGGCCGCCGGACGCTGGCGGTGCTGGTGATGACGTTACTGCTGGTCCTGCTCTTTGTCATTCCTGTCGCGTTGCTGGTCAATAGCCTGGTTGACGGCAGCGGCCCGCTCATCACCAGTATTACCAGCGGCGATATGACGCTGCCGGAGCTGGCCTGGCTCAACGATATCCCGCTGATTGGCGATAAGCTCTATGCCGGCTGGCATAACCTGCTGGATATGGGCGGCAGCGCAATTATGGCGAAAGTACGGCCCTATATTGGCGCCACCACCACCTGGTTTGTGGGTACCGCCGCGCATCTTGGCCGCTTTGTGGTCCACTGCGTGCTGATGCTGCTGTTCAGCGCCCTGCTCTACTGGCGCGGCGAGCAGGTAGCGCTGGGCGTTCGCCATTTCGCCACCCGTCTGGCCTCGACGCGCGGCGACGCGGCGATGCTGCTGGCGGCGCAGGCCGTGCGTGCCGTGGCGCTAGGTGTGGTGGTGACGGCCCTGGTGCAGTCGGTGCTGGGCGGTGTGGGTCTGGCGATCGCCGGGGTGCCTTACGCCACCCTCTTTACGGTGCTGATGCTGTTAACCTGCCTGATGCAGCTGGGGCCATTGCTGGTTCTGGTTCCGGCGATTGTCTGGCTCTACTGGAGCGGCGATACCACCTGGGGCACCTTCCTGCTGGTGTGGAGCTGCGTGGTGGGCACGATGGATAACGTTATCCGCCCGATTCTGATTCGCATGGGTGCCGACCTGCCGTTGATTCTGATCCTCTCCGGCGTTATCGGGGGGCTGATTGCGTTTGGGATGATCGGCCTGTTTATCGGACCGGTACTGCTGGCCGTCTCCTGGCGACTCTTCTCTGCGTGGGTCCATGAGGTCCCGCTGCCGCCAACCGATCCTGATATGCTGCTTGCCGCCCTTAACGAAACGGACGAGGTCAAAAAGTAACGCTCCCGTTCTGGTGGGTTCGCCCACCAGAATGTTAAGCACCACTTATCAATTTGATTTCCCTTAAGCGCTGCTAAAGCCTCTCCTGCTCGTAATTCCTTCAATCTACTTCATAAATTCTTCATGCTTCTTAAACTATTGAGACGAATCTGATCGACGCAAAAATTCCCTATGCCTACTATTAGGTCACGGTTATGAATCAACAACACCTTGATTTATAAGCATGGAAATCCCCTGAGTGAAACAACGAATTGCTGTGTGTAGTCTTTGCCCATCTCCCACGATGGGCTTTTTTTTCAGTAAGTTACCGGCTTCGTAGAGCATTAGTGTCAAACCGTTTGAAGTATAAAGAGGCTGCTCTTTATCTCCCCTTATAAATCAACCGCTTAATATATGTGTCATTTCGAAGCGTGTGAAACGCACTGGTTCTTGCTTGCGAATAGTCATCAAGCCTGAAACCATAGCGCACCACTCTTAGAAGCGGGAGTGGCCCATTTTTTCCTTTTCGCCTGTACTAAGCTGAACTCTGCTTTTGTCATGCTGTTGGCTTAGATGCCCAGCCTGCATCGTTCGTTAAGGTGCGTGTCCAACTTCTCCGGAATGGTGAAAACCCATCCAAACTTCTCAGCGGTTTCTTTGCATTCTTCTAAAAGCTCTGCCCTTCAATATCACGTTGCGATAACACGCGGCCTGCTCTACAGTCCTCTATCCATTGCTCTGAGAACTACCTCTCCCTACCGCATTTAATTCAGACTTAAACTTCAAATTAACCCTGCTTGTTATTTATAGTGTTGTTAATCGTGACAGGTGTTACTGGCACTTCACCCAAAGCACTTACATGCTGAAAATCATTAGCGTTCTGCTCAGGGTGGTTAGGATCTTTCATAGTAACCAGTGTTATCTGCTTATCAAGTTCACGGCTTGCCCCGTCAAAGTGGTCTACACCAATTCCAATTAAACCACCGAACAGAATATTGCCCCACATCCAGCCATTACTACTATCATTTATATCGCCTCGAGTAACAGGACTTGTTTCTGTTCTTCTTACTTCTACGTGATAAGGCGCATCACCACGTTTTAAATTAACGGTAGTAGGAGCGATACCTTTAGCGACTTCCATTCCATCAGCATTCCTGACACTAAATAACGCAGGTGCATCAGTGTTAATTGCTACTTTTTGTTTGGTTCCATCGACAATAGTACAGCACGCAGATAAAGACACAGCACAGATACAAGCCACAGCCACGGCTTTAAGTTTCATTAAATATATTTCCTGAAAAAAATTAGAAGAATCTTGCTACCATCATTAGTTATTATTCGCTGACATCACTCCAACTTCTCAGCAACAAGTTTGACCGTTATCATTCTGTTATCAATTTTCATCGTTGCTGAAGGAATTCCTGATCCTGAAACGAGATGTGTCTTGCTCAATTCAGCCCGCGGACCGTTGCATGAGCAAACTATCAAGAATAAATTCTAGACATTCTATTAACGATAAACAGGCCCTTGCGAATTAAGTGCCGCCAATAATTGCGCAATATTTGAGCATGATCTATTTTGCGGCACAGGGCATATTTCAGGCGCATAAGATTATTCCTATACGAACCGTTTTTTTGAGGGATTAGTGCTATTCAAGGAAAAAAGAGGATTTTTTTAATCACTTAATTTGGGCTTACCCTGATTAAGAACCAGGGTAAGCTCACTTACGTTATAACTGGCTTACTGAGCATCTGCTAAGCATCTTCCACTCACCCGTCAGCACCCGCGTTTGACCGGTCACGTTCACCGTCACCACCTCGCGAATATCTGCCGATGATGCCCCAACCTGCAGCTCAAACTCACCCGGTTCGACAACGCGTTTGCCGTCCCGCCGCGTAAAGTTGAAGAGATCCACTGGCAGCGTGAAGGTGAGCGTGGCGCTTTCCCCCGGAGACAGGGTGACGCGCTGGAAGGCTTTTAGCTCCTGCAACGGCCGCACCTGACTGGCGACTTTATCCCGGACGTAAACCTGGACCACTTCGCTCCCGCTGCGCTCGCCGCTGTTTTTCACGTCGATGCTCAGCGTCACTTCGCCGTCGACGGGCACACTGCTCTCAGCCAGCCGTGCGGCTCCCCAGCTGAAGGTCGTCCAGCCCAGGCCATAGCCAAAGGGATAGCGAGCCCCAAAGTGGAAGGCGAACGGCGTACCGCCGCTTTTCAGCTTGTGGTTGTAGTAGAAAGGCATTGCCCCCGCGCTTTTCGGTACGCTGACTACCAGCCTGCCCTGTGGCTCTGCCCGCCCGGTCAGTACATCGGCAATGGCCCAGCCGCCTTCCTGACCCGGCGCCCAGGCCATCATCAGGGCCGCTACACGATCTTCCAGCCCCTGCAGGTTGTATGGTCGCCCTCCCGTCATCACCACGATCACCGGTTTACCGGTCGCCACCAGCGCCTCCAGCAACTGCTGCTGTACGCCGGGCAGATTCAGGCTGTCCGTATCCGAACCTTCACCCACAGTGCCGCTCTGGAACAGGCCCGCCAGGTCCCCCACGCATGCCACTACCACATCGCTGTCGTTGGCGACCCGCACGGCCTGCGGGATGAGGTGAGTATCCTGCGAAACCGGCGACTGCTGCATCGGTTTGCCGCTGCTGTCCCCTGGGAAAACCGGGGCCCCCGCCATACGTTTTTCGATGATATGACACCCTTGCGCATACTGAACGTGGGCCTCGCCCAGGTAGTGTTTCAGCGCCTGCAGCGGGGTGGTCACCTGGGCGGTCTCTTCCACCATGTCACTGATGATCAAATGGACCGGGAAGCTGTAGCCGCTTAACAGCGCCAGCGGATCGTCCGCCGTGGGCCCTATCACCGCCACGCGAGGTTTACCGGAGAGAGGCAGAACGCCGCGGTTCTCCAGCAGGGTTAGCGAGCGCGTCGCCACCTCGCGGGCCACCCGGCGAGTCTCGTCACTTTGCAGATCGATGGCGTTTTCGTCGGCATAGGGATGTTCAAAAAGTCCAAGGCGGAATTTTTCGGTCAGTACGCGGGCGACGATCTCATCCACTTTCTCCATGGCCATCAGGCCCCGCTCCACCGCCCCGGCCAGATGCCGGGCGCAGTCATCTTTTGGCAGTTCGACGTCCAGCCCGGCGTTAAAGGCCAGCGCGGCCGATTCGGCTGCATCGTGAGACACTCCATGATGCTGATGCAACAGACTCACGCCGCCATAATCCGCCACGATGATGCCGTCAAAGCCCCACTGCTCGCGCAGCACGGTGGTGAGCAGGAAATGGTCGCTGTGGCCGGGTTGATTATCAATATCGTGATAAGCCGGCATTACTGATCCGGCATTCGCCAGCTTAACCGCCATCTCAAAGGGCAGCAGGAAGGTGTCGTTGAGTTCGCTGAAACCAAGATGAACCGGGGCGTGGTTGCGCGCCCCTTCGCTAAAGGAGTGGCCAACATAGTGCTTGAGGGTCGCCAGCAGATCGCGTTTATCGCCCTGCAAGCCCTTCACATATGCCGTTGCCATGACACCCACCAGCCACGGATCCTCGCCAAAGGTCTCTTCTGTACGCCCCCAGCGTACGTCGCGGGAGACGTCCAGCACCGGTGCCAGCCCCTGTTGGCAGCCAACCGAGCGGGCCTCTTTACCTATCTGTTCAGCGGCACGCTGCACCAGCTCCGGATCCCAGGTTGAACCGTAATTCAGCGAGGAGGGAAACAGGGTGGCGTCTTTACACAGCAGCCCCACCAGGCACTCTTCGTGGAATAGCGCCGGTATACCGAGCCGCGTCTCCTCCATCATCATGCGTTGCAGACGATTAGCGGCACGCACGCCGGTTCTGGCATCAACGATGTGGGTGCCCAGCGGACGGGTGATCTGCCCGACGCCCAGTTTCAGGCGTTCGCTCAGGGCGGCCTGTTCACTTACACCGGCAAATTCATCGCTCAGATCGCTACGCTCACGGTGATTGCCGTTCTCATCGAGGATCAGCCAGTAGGCGTGCATCTGGGCAAATTTCTCTTCCGGGGACATGCGCGCCAGTAAGTCGGCGACGCGCTCCTGCACGGGACGGCCCGCATCCTTGTAAATAGCAGTCATCAGTTACTCCTGAGTTGCGGAATGAATTGCCGGGCTGAGGTGCCCAGCCTCGTTACGGGTTTCACGTTTGCTGGCGAGTTCACGCGCAATGTTATCCACCAGTCGGCTGTTGAGCTTGTAGACCGCCAGCAACAGCACCATGCAAATAAACAGGCCGCAGGGGATCAGGGTGAACAAGGCGTTGATCGTAGAGAGCACGTGCGGGGTCTGGGTGGCCTCTCCCGGTGCGTAATCCACCATCCCGAGCACCCAGCCCACCACGGCACCGCCCAGCGCAAGACCAAATTTGATGGCGAACAGCGCGGTAGAGAACACCAGCCCGTCGAGCCGGCGGCCGCTGCGATGCTCTTCGTAGTCCACCACGTCCGAGAACATTGTCCACTGGAGCGGCGTGGTCAGGTTTTGTATGAAGCTAAAGATGATATTCAAACCAAAGATCAGCCAGACCTGGGAAGGCGGAATGAAGAAAATCAGCGCGCCAAAAATAACGAAGGTAATAATGGTCCACTGATATGCGCGAACCCGGTCAAATTTCCCCAGCAGGCGTTCGGATAATAAAGCGCCGCTCAGCGAAGCCACCATCCCCGAGACAATAAAAGCAAAAATCAGCTCAGGGCGCAGCAGAACATATTTCACGTAATACATCGTTGCTGATCCACGCGTGACCACCGCGGTGAGCAGGAGAATATTGAACAGAAAAACGATTCGCCACTGGCTATTTCCGGCCAGCAATTTTAAATCCGTCAGCATTGAGCCCGAGGTGTCATTACGGGGAGAATAACGTTCGCGGGTCATAAAGAAACAGCAGAAGAATAAGATAATGCCTAATAACCCCATAAGGCTCATGGCATAAAAATAGCCCTTCTGAACATTGTCATTGCCTAAATAAGAGACCAGCGGTAAGGCGATAACCGTGACGATCAGGCCGCCGATAAACGACAAACCAAAACGCCAGGATTGCAGGGAGTGGCGCTCGCGCGGATCCAGCGTCAGAGCGCCGGGCATTGCGCAGTAAGGCACATTAATGGCGGAGTAGATAAGGCTTAAAATGGCGTAGGTGACACAGGCATAGACAATTTTTGCCGTGGCGCCTACGTCCGGTACATAGAAGGTAATCAGGCAACTGACGCCAAACGGAATGGCGAACCAGAGCAGCCAGGGGCGGAAACGACCGTGGCGGGTTTGGGTGCGATCGACCAGCGCCCCAATACAGGGATCGACAAAGGCATCCACTACCCTGACGACTAAAAACATGGTACCCATAATGGCCGCAGGTAGACCAAAAACATCGGTATAAAAGTAGGCCAAAAATAACGTCGCCGTTTGCCACACCAGCGCGCTGGCCATATCACCTAATCCATAGCCTATTTTATCCTTCGTACTCAATACAGAGGAAATTGTCATTTTTAATGAGCCTTTTTTATCAGGTTAAAATTATTTCAACCAGCTGCGCAAGAATCAGATTCGTGCGCATTCGAGGCTCAATTATTAGCAACGCCTTGCCTGCTAACAATTGTCTAAATTAACAGACAAATTATGATATTTAGTTTTTTGATTTATTTGTGATGGAGAGCAAGTCTCGGGGAAAATAAAAAAGGTGAGGATCAATATCCTCACCTTTTATCGTGCAGAACCTGAATGTTACTTGTTAAGTTCGGCCAGGCTCAGCCAGGTTTGTACTACGGTGTCCGGGTTGAGGGACAGGCTGTCGATCCCCTCTTCCATCAGCCATGCGGCAAAATCTTCATGGTCGGAAGGTCCCTGACCACAGATACCCACGTACTTACCTTGCTTCTTCGCGGCACGGATGGCCATCGACAGCAGCGCTTTGACCGCCTCGTTACGCTCATCAAACAGCGCGGAGACTACGCCAGAGTCGCGATCCAGACCCAGCGCCAGCTGCGTCATATCGTTCGAGCCGATAGAGAAGCCGTCGAAGTGCTCAAGGAACTGTTCTGCCAGCAGGGCGTTGGACGGGATCTCACACATCATAATGATTTTGAGCCCGTTCTCGCCGCGCTTCAGCCCCTGACGCGCCAGTTCGTCAATGACCGCTTTCGCCTGATCCACGGTACGCACGAACGGCACCATGATCTCAACGTTGGTCAGCCCCATATCGTTGCGCACGCGTTTTACCGCTTCGCACTCCAGGGCAAAGCAGTCGCGGAAGCTGTCAGAGACATAACGACCGGCGCCACGGAAGCCCAGCATCGGGTTCTCTTCTTCTGGTTCGTAACGCTCGCCGCCCACCAGGTTGGCATATTCGTTAGATTTGAAGTCAGAGAGACGCACGATGACGCGTTTCGGGAAGAAGGCCGCACCCAGCGTCGCAATCCCTTCAGCCAGACGGCCAACATAGAACTCTTTCGGCGAGTCGTAGCCCTTCATCATCTCGCGGATCTCTTTTTGCAGCTTCTGATCCTGGTCATCGAACTCCAGCAGCGCACGCGGGTGAACCCCGATCATACGGTTGATGATGAACTCCAGACGCGCCAGACCAACACCTTCATTAGGCAGGCAGGCGAAGTCAAACGCCCGGTCCGGGTTGCCGACGTTCATCATGATCTTCAGCGGCAGATCCGGCATGGTATCCACGCTGGAGCTCTTCACGCTGAAGTCCAGCAGCTCCGCGTAGACATAACCGGTGTCGCCTTCGGCGCAGGAGACGGTGACATTCTCATCGTCCTTCATGCGTTCCGTGGCGTCACCACAGCCGACAACCGCCGGAATACCCAGCTCACGGGCAATGATCGCCGCGTGACAGGTTCGACCGCCACGGTTGGTGACAATCGCCGAGGCCTTTTTCATGATCGGTTCCCAGTCCGGGTCGGTCATGTCAGTTACCAGCACATCGCCCGGCTGGATACGGTTCATTTCACTGATGTCGTGGATCACTTTCACCGGGCCTGCGCCGATGCGATGGCCGATGGCACGGCCTTCAGCGATGATTTTGCCCTGGGCATGCAGGGTGTATCGCTCCATCACCTGGCCGCGGGAACGGACGGTTTCCGGACGCGCCTGGACGATGAACAGTTTGCCGGTGTTACCGTCTTTGGCCCATTCGATATCCATCGGACGGCCATAGTGCTTCTCAATCTGCACCGCCTGCTTCGCCAGCTCCTGCACTTCGGCATCGGTCAGGGAGAAGCGGTCGCACTGTTCCTGCGGCACATCTTCAATACGAACCTGTTTGCCGTGCTCCTGGGTCGGGGCGTAAACCATGCGGATCTTTTTCGACCCCATGGTACGGCGCACGATAGCCGGGCGATCCGCGGCCAGGGTTGGTTTGTGGACATAGAATTCGTCAGGGTTGACGGCCCCCTGCACCACCATCTCGCCCAGACCCCAGGCAGAGGTGATAAAGACCACCTGATCGAAACCCGATTCGGTATCAATAGAGAACATCACACCTGATGAGGCCAGGTCTGAACGCACCATGCGCTGCACGCCCGCCGACAGCGCAACGCCGCGGTGGTCATAACCCTGATGCACGCGATAGGAGATTGCGCGGTCGTTAAACAGGGAGGCAAACACATGTTTTACCGCCACCAGCACCGCATCGTAGCCCTGCACGTTGAGGAAGGTCTCCTGCTGTCCGGCGAAGGAGGCATCCGGCATATCTTCTGCGGTCGCAGAGGAGCGCACGGCAAAGGAGGCCTGCGCATCGTCAGCGGAAAGCTGGTTGTAGGCGTCGTGAATGGCTTTTTCCAGTTCAGGCTGGAAAGGTGTGTCGATGATCCACTGTCGGATCTGAGCCCCGGCTTTAGCAAGCTCGGAGACATCATCAATGTCCGTATTATCCAGTAGTTCGTAAATGCGCTGGTTTACGCCGCTTTGATCCAGAAAATAGTTAAAAGCATCGGCGGTGGTAGCAAATCCATTCGGTACGGAGACACCCATACTGGACAGATTTGTAATCATTTCACCCAGGGAGGCATTTTTGCCTCCAACTCTGTCTACATCATTCATGCCGAGTTGGTTATACCAAAGCACCAGCGGTGACGAGCCATTGTTGGACATCGAAACAATCCTTTTATGATATATGAACGGGTTTTAAGAAGTTCCTTACTGCGTATTTATACTGTCATATTTATTCGCACTAAAAAAACGGTGAATCGTGTAAGCACTTTTATTTTTTAGCTTTTCAGACTCTTCCCGCTTAAATCCTAACCTGATGATTCTTATGGATTCCCACAAAAATACTCAGACTTTAGTGTGATTTTGAAAAATGAAACACCCCTTTCAATTAAAATAAAAATAGCGTTTCATTTTAATTTTCCAGCGTACATTGCCTGTTGTATTTTACTTTTTTAATTTATGCTTTCAGTCAATTACATCTGATATACCGAGTGTGCAAAATGGATAATGCTGTCGATCGCCACGTTTTTTATATTTCCGATGGTACGGCCATCACCGCCGAAGTACTGGGCCATGCGGTGATGTCGCAGTTCCCGGTTTCCATTAACAGCATCACCCTGCCGTTTGTGGAAAATGAGAGCCGCGCCAGAGCGGTGAAAGATCAAATCGATGCCATTTTTCAGCAGACCGGCGTGCGCCCGCTGGTCTTCTATTCGATTGTGATCCCGGAGATTCGCCAGATCATTTTACAGAGCGAAGGCTTTTGCCAGGATATCGTCCAGGCGCTGGTGGCCCCTCTACAGCAGGAGATGAAGCTGGATCCCACCCCGGTGGCGCACCGCACCCATGGGCTGAACCCGGCGAACATCACTAAATATGACGCGCGTATTGCCGCCATCGATTACACCCTCGCCCATGATGACGGCATCTCACTGCGTAATCTCGATCAGGCTCAGGTCATTCTGCTCGGCGTGTCGCGCTGCGGTAAGACCCCTACCAGCCTCTATCTGGCGATGCAGTTCGGGATCCGCGCCGCCAACTACCCTTTTATCGCTGATGATATGGATAATCTGGTACTCCCGGCGGCGTTAAAACCCCTGCAACATAAGCTGTTTGGTCTGACCATTAACCCGGAACGCCTGGCGGCCATCCGTGAAGAGCGCCGGGAAAACAGCCGCTACGCCTCCATGCGCCAGTGCCGTATGGAAGTGGCTGAAGTCGAAGCCCTGTACCGCAAAAACAATATTCCGTGTCTGAACAGCACCAACTATTCGGTCGAAGAGATCGCCACCAAAATTCTCGATATTATGGGCCTGAATCGCCGCATGTACTAACAGGCTAGTACATTAGTTCACAATCCTTTATACTCGCTCCCCATTACAGGGCACGTCTGTGCCCTGCACTTGAAATCAGCGGGGATTGGTTTAAGGTGATGCCCATCACTTCCCGGTAAGTTACCGATGAAGCACTACATTCTGAGAAATACCATGAATAAAACCGATGAACTCCGCACAGCGCGTATCGATAGCCTGGTGACGCCAGCAGAGCTGGCCCAGCGGTACCCTGTTTCTGCGGCAGTGGCCGAGCACGTGACAACGTCACGTAAACGTATTGAAAAAATCCTTAATGGGGACGATCGCCGCCTGCTGGTGATTGTAGGTCCCTGCTCTATTCACGACCTCGACGCGGCGATGGACTACGCCCAGCGCCTGAAAGGACTCCGGGATAAGCACCAGTCACGGCTGGAGATCGTGATGCGAACCTACTTTGAGAAGCCGCGCACGGTGGTAGGCTGGAAGGGGCTGATTTCGGACCCCGATTTAAACGGCAGCTACCGGGTCAATCACGGCATCCAGCTGGCGCGCAAACTGCTGTTGCAGGTCAACGAGCTTGGCGTGCCTACCGCCACTGAATTTCTCGATATGGTGACCGGACAGTTTATTGCCGATCTCATCAGCTGGGGGGCGATTGGCGCCCGTACCACCGAAAGCCAGATCCACCGTGAAATGGCCTCGGCGCTCTCCTGCCCGGTGGGCTTTAAAAACGGCACCGACGGCAATACCCGCATCGCGGTAGATGCCATCCGCGCCGCCCGCGCCAGCCATATGTTCCTGTCGCCGGACAAGAACGGTCAGATGACCATCTATCAGACCAGCGGCAACCCCTACGGCCACATCATTATGCGTGGCGGCAAACAGCCGAACTATCATCCGCAGGATATTGCGGAAGCCTGCGATACCCTGCGGGAGTTCGACCTGCCGGAACAGCTGGTAGTGGATTTTAGCCACGGTAACTGTCAGAAACAGCACCGTCGCCAGCTTGATGTCTGCGACGAGGTTTGCCAGCAGATCCGCAACGGCTCCAGCGCCATTGCCGGGGTGATGGCCGAAAGTTTCCTGCGCGAAGGTACGCAAAAAGTGGTGGTCGGCCAGCCTGTTACTTACGGCCAGTCAATTACCGATCCTTGCCTGAGCTGGGAAGATACTGAAGTGCTGCTGGATAAACTTGCGGCGGCGGTGGACTCACGCTTTTAGCACTTGCGCCGGGTGGCGGCTACGCCTTACCCGGCCTACAAAACCCCACAATCTGATGCTGCAGGCCCGGTAAGTTAAGCGACTCCGGGCTTTTTTTCAGGGCGCATCTCTCAAGCCCCTTACTTTTTCTCACAAAAACAGTTGCTGAACCGGTCAGTTTATCGATAATGATTATCAATGTTACATTGATTGCTATTTTAAAAATTTATATGTCACGTATGGATAACACTGCAGCAACGCTTGCCCGTCATGAAGACAAAACAGCGCCGGCCCCGGAGGCGACCGATCGCCGTATCGACAGTAAACAACTGCTGGGCGAAGAGGGACGCGTCATCATCGAGCATCATGGTCAGCACTACCTGTTGCGCCAGACACATGCCGGAAAACTCATCCTCACAAAATAACCTCTTCGCCACCGCAGCCGGTTTTCTCACGCGTTAGCTTGAGCAACTTACCTCAAGCCGCTTGCCCCAGTCCGGCGGGCGGCTGATATAGTCATCGTTACGGTCAGCAAACGGCGTCCGAAGGGCCTTATGCAGGCGGTGAAGCTCAGCGTAATCGCCTTTTTCGGCCTGCTCTATCGCCCGCTGCGCCAGCCAGTTACGCAGCACCATCGCCGGGTTGACGGCATTCATTTGGGCCTGACGCACATCGTCGGCAACGTTCTCCTGCTGCAGGCGCGCGCGGTAAATCGCAAACCAGTCATCAAAGGCCTGACGGTCGATAAACTCATCGCGAAGCGGCGAAGCGGCGCTTTGCTGCTCGGTGTGCCCCAGCATGCGGAAGGTGCGGGTGTAGTCGCTGCCTTCGCGAGCCATCAGCGCAAACAGATTATTCAGGATAGTGTTATCGCCCTTCTCCTCGGTCATCAGCCCCAGCTTGCGGCGCATCAGTTTGCCGTATTGCTGCAGGAGCACCTCCTGATAGCCATCCAGCGCGTCGTTGAGCGCTTCAACATCAATGAACGGCGACAGGGACTGGGCCAGACGCTGCAGGTTCCACAGCCCGACAGCAGGCTGGTTATCAAAGCTGTAACGCCCCTGATAGTCGGAGTGGTTGCAGATATAACCTGGCTGATAGTCGTCGAGGAAACCGTACGGGCCATAATCGATAGTCAGCCCGAGGATCGACATGTTATCGGTATTCATTACGCCATGAGCAAAGCCCACCGTCTGCCAGCTGGCGATCAGGGATGCGGTACGCGCCACCACGTCGCGGAACCAGAGAATGTACTTATCGGCCTCGTCCTGCCACTGCGGCCAGTGGTGACGAATAACAAAATCTGCCAGCTGGCGGACTTTCTCCGGCTCGCGGCGATAGTAGAAGTGTTCAAAATGGCCGAAACGGGCATGGCTCTGGGCAACACGGATGAGCATGGCCCCCTGCTCCATCGTCTCACGCGCGACGGGGGTATCGCTGGTGACAATCGACAGTGCGCGGGTAGTGGGAATGCCCAGAGCATGCATCGCCTCAGAAGCCAGGCTTTCGCGGATGGTGGAGCGCAGCACGGCGCGGCCATCGCCCATACGCGAGTATGGCGTGAGTCCGGCGCCTTTCAGGTGCCAGTCCATTGTTTGGCCATTGGCAAGCTGCTGTTCGCCAAGCAGGATCCCCCGCCCGTCTCCCAGTTGTCCGGCCCAGACGCCGAACTGGTGCCCGCTGTAGACTTGCGCCAGCGGCTGCATGCCCGGCAGCAGTGTTTCGCCGCCAAAGACGCCAGCGCCTTGTTCAGGGGTAAAGAGCGAGGCCGGGATTGCCAGTTCGTCTGCCAGCGCCGTGTTATGCCAGATTAGACGGGCATTGTTCAGGGGCGTGGGTTTCAGGGCCGTGTAAAAACCGGGTAGTTCATCATGCCAGTGCGCGGTAAAAGACAGGGTCATAGGTCCTCCTGCTTTTAGTGTAGTGGGTTTGTCAGATGTTAAACACCGGTTAAGACCAAGGTTATCACTGCACCAGCGACGTGATCCGCTCAAGGGGAACGGCAGGCCAAAGGTTACCCTGCATGGCACTGAAGCCGTAAACCGACAGCCGTTGCAAGACGATCTCATCATTGACGCCCGCTACCATCAGCGACTGACAGTACGACGATACCTGGGCAAAGATAGCCCGTAAAAAAGGATCGAAGGTATTTTCAGCAAGATGATTCTGAATGAAATTTTTATCCAGCGCGACGCGTTTAAACATGCCATCAAAAATGGCTTTGGTTGACGCATCCCCGGTTCCGAAATTACCCAACACCAGCGGAAAGCGCAGCGCGAAATTCATTAGCGTGGTATTTAAATTGCCTTTATTAAGGTCAGGGTAGTTTTCATAAATGGTGAACTCCAGCCATGGATATCGTTCACATATTGAAACACCTTCGTCTTCTGTTATCAGGTATTCAACGATGACTGGCGAGATATTTATCCAGGCGATGAGCTGTTGCTGAATAAAAAAGAGTTTGCAGGTTTCAAGCAAGGCGAGCTGCTCCTGAAACAGCATCAACTCCTGCACAGGCGTTAGCATAGGCCGCACCAGCTCGGTAGGTATGCGCACCTGGTTGTTAACGCCAACAAAGTTGACGTTTATTTCAAGTCCTTTTAGCGCTCCTGAGTCATGGCGCGCAGGGACCAATAAAAATTCTGTTTGATACGCAATATCCAGCATCACAATCATGGCATCCGTCCTGATTTAAAGACGATACATGACATCCTGAAACATATGCTGAAGCAATTCAACCTTATGGATTTTAATAAGAATAATTTCATTCGTTCCATTTAATTTTCGGATTTTCCTTAGTCCTGAAATAATCTTATCCTGGTTGCTGTTTAATAGCCAGTATTCGCTAACTACCACAATTGCTTAACATTAATTCCCACCTCTGGTCCCTGTAAATTAATGCTCAGAAACGAATCTCATTTAAAGAGAAAGCTGCGTCGCGCCCGGCTGGCGCGACGGGGTTAAATGCGCCGGGCTTGCCAGAAGTTTTTACGCCAGTAGACGTTATTAAGAGACGAACGCATCACGCCGCGGCTGGTCGAGGCGTGTATAAATTGGTTATCAGTATCGTATATCCCGACATGCAGACCGCTTTCTCCGGAACCGGTTTTAAAGAAGACCAGATCGCCCGGTAAGAGATCGTCTTTATCAATTTCGGTGCCTATTGTCGCCTGCTGGCGCGTTTCACGCGGCAACTGCAGGGCAAACTTGTCGCGAAACGTCAGCAGGACAAACCCCGAGCAGTCCACCCCACCGCGGGTCATGCCGCCGTAGCGATAAGGCGTGCCCCCCCAGCTATGGAGCTGATCGTTAAGGCCTGCAATCACGGCGATAGAATCAGACAGCCGCGCATTGGGCGGCGGTGCGCGATGACTGCTGCATCCTGCAAGAAATAGCGCGGCTACCAGGAGAAAACAGAATCGCATTCCCGACGAATCCTCTGATTTTTTGAATTTTCTGTAATTTAGCCTGTGAATATGTCGCTGTGCAACAAGCGGTTATTCCTGTGACGTCGAAATAATCATTCTGTGACCTTCGATGTCCAGACGGCGGAAAGACATCTCATACGCTTTCGCCAGATTCGGAGGCGTCAGCACGACGTCACGCGCCCCGCTGGCAATGAGTTGCCCCCGCTTCAGCAGCCAGACGCGATGCGCATGGCGTAGCGTATGGTTGAGATCGTGGCTGCTCATGACCACCGCAACGCCCTGCTGTGACAGCGCGCTTAACGCTCTGTCGAGCGCCACCTGCTGGGCCACATCGAGACTGCTCATGGGTTCATCCAGCAGCAGCAGTTGACCGTGCGGATTGCCCTGGGGATGGATTTGCAGGATCACCGCTGCCAGCCGCACGCGTTGCCACTCTCCACCCGAAAGCTGGCTGACGTGGCGGGACAGCTTATCTTCAATACCCAGCATCGCTGCCACGTCACTTAACAGCGTTTTTTGCGGGCTATTGTGCTGATGCAGCGTCAGATAGTGCCAGACCGGCATGGCGAACGGCGCAGTTTGCTGCTGCGCCAGATATGCCCTGCGGCTGGCCAGCGACGTGGGCGACCAGCGTGAGAGGGGTTCCCCCAACAGGGTAATCTCCCCTTCACCACCGGTTAAACCCGCCATACGGGAGAGCAGCGTGCTTTTCCCGGCACCGTTCGGCCCGACAAGATGAACGATCTCCCCGCTATTGACGGTGATATCGAGCGGGCCCAGCCGCCCTTTCACCGCTACGGCGCTGAGCTGCATCAGGACGGTCATTAGCTGGCCAGCGCCTTTTCAACCGCAGAGGTGATGGCCGGATCGTCTGGGGTCATATCCGGAGAAAAGCGCTGAATCACGTTCCCGTCGCGACCGATCAGGAACTTCTCAAAGTTCCACAGGATGTCGTCCGGAGAGAGTGGTGCGCGGCCTTTGCT
Source organism: Leclercia sp. LSNIH8 (assembly GCF_002920195.1). Lineage (NCBI taxonomy): Bacteria > Pseudomonadati > Pseudomonadota > Gammaproteobacteria > Enterobacterales > Enterobacteriaceae > Leclercia > Leclercia sp. LSNIH8. The sequence continues at coordinate 646,109 of NZ_PQJY01000003.1, forward strand.
GGCCATACGTTCATAAAAACCGCTACCCTTTGGCGCCACGGCGGTTGGTGCTGCCGCAACCAGCTTCTGATAAACCGGATGGCGATTCTCACCGTTAACATCCACTTTGCTGAACATCGGGAAGGTTACGCCATAGGTTGTGCTGCAGAATGTTTTGATCTCTTCTTCGCTGCCTGGCTCCTGGCCGAGGAACTGATTGCATGGGAAGCCCAGCACGCTGAACCCCTCTTTTTCCCACGCCTTTTGCATCGCTTCCAGCTGCTCGTACTGGGACGTCAAACCGCATTTGGAGGCCACGTTAACCACCAGCAGCACTTTGCCTTTGTAGCTTTCCAGAGTGGTTTTTTCTCCATCAATTGTCGTCACTTCGGTGTTCAGAATATCGTTCGGCATAACATTCCCTCAGGTTGATGTTCAGTGTGGCAGCCTCAGCGGCCCGCTTTTAATAATAGCCAGATAAATACCGGTGCTCCCAGCGTAGCGGTGACAACACCAATCGGCAACTCTGCTGCAGTCAGTGCCAGACGCGCTATGATGTCGGCAATAAGCAGCGTAGCACCGCCTGTCACGGCCGCAGCAGGCAGCAGCAACCGATGGTCGGTGATGCCACACAAACGCAGCATATGGGGGATAACGAGGCCGATAAAGCCGATGGCGCCAGACAGCGCCACGCTCACGCCCACCATCCAGCCAATGGCGATCACCAGAATGTTCCGCCAGAAGGTTAGCGGCAGTCCCAGCTGGCGAGCAGAGACTTCGCCCAGCGCCAGGATGTTCAGCGGCGCGGCCTGAAAGCAGCCCCAGACGATGGCAGGCACCAGCAACAGCATCAGCCAGCCCTGTTCCCAATTCACGCCACCGAAGCCGCCCATCATCCAGTACATCAGCTGGCGCAAATCAAATGAGGTAGAAAAATAGACCGCCCAGGTCATCAGGGCGCTACAGATGATGCCCAGCGCCACCCCGGCAAGCAGCAGACGGCTCACTGAGAGATGACGACGGGCGAAGCGCAACAGAATAAGGGTAATGATGAGTGCCCCGGTAATAGCGCAGAGGCTCAGTTCCCAACCGGACAGGGCTCCCCCACCCAGCATCACAGCGGCAATCAATCCGACTCCCGCCCCGTTCGAAACGCCCAACAGGCCAGGCTCCGCCAGCGGGTTATCAAACAGCGCCTGCATGATTGTCCCGCTTAACGCCAGCGCAGCGCCCACCAGCACCACGGCCAGGGTTCGTGGCAGTCGGATCTGCCAGATAAACAGCTCTCCCTGCGGCGTAAACCACGACTGCGGCCCGATCCATTGATCGCCCGCGCAGAGGCTCAACCCCAGCGCGGTGATCAGCGCCAGCAGCAGTAAGAGCACTTTATGCAGATCGGAACGGTATTGCAGACGGGCAAATTCAGACATTGGAATCATTTTGCGGGAAAAAGATGTAATTGATTTTACGGTGGGTTTACAGCAGCGCAAAGAAAAAAGGCCGCTTTCGCGGCCTTTTTAGTTAGATCATCTCACTCTGCTTTGGGTGAAGCATTTTCGACACGGCTTTTTAACTTCTGGCCGGGTCTGAAGGTCACCACGCGGCGAGCCGTAATGGGAATATCCTCACCCGTCTTCGGGTTACGACCCGGACGTTGATTCTTGTCGCGCAAATCAAAGTTACCAAAGCCGGAGAGTTTCACCTGCTCACCGTTTTCCAGAGCGCGACGGATCTCTTCGAAAAACAGCTCAACCAGCTCTTTGGCATCCCGTTTGCTAAGCCCAAGCTTATCAAACAGATATTCGGACATTTCAGCTTTTGTAAGCGCCATAGGTTCAATCCCTCAATGATGCCTGGAATCGCTCTTTTAATGCCTCTACACATTTGGCAACGGTAGCGGCAATCTCCTCTTCTTCGAGTGTACGGCTGGTATCCTGAAGGATCAGACTGATAGCCAGGCTCTTAAAGCCCTCTGCCACGCCCTTGCCGCGGTACACGTCAAATAAGTTTACGCCAACTACCTGATTTACGCCAACTTTCTTACATTCGGCCAAAATATCTGCGGCAGGCACATTTTCAGCCACCACAACGGCGATATCACGACGGTTTGCCGGGAAGCGAGAAATCTCCTGAGCCTGAGGAATGACGCGGTCTGCGACCTTGTTCCACTCCAGTTCAAACGCCAGTGTACGGCCATTGAGATCGAGTTTGCGTTCCAGTTCCGGATGCACAACACCAATGAAACCAACGCGTTCACCTTTCAGATAAATCGCGGCACTTTGTCCCGGATGCAGCGCCGGAATGGCTTCAGCACGGAACTCAATTTCAGACAATTTACCGGTCAGATCCAGCACCGATTCCAGATCGCCTTTCAGGTCGTAAAAATCAACGCTGTTTTTGCTGAGATCCCAGTGCTCTTCATAGCGGTTGCCGCAGATAGCGCCCGCCAGCATCAGATCCTGACGGATACCCAGGCTCGCCTGAGTGTCCGGCACGAAGCGCAGACCGGTTTCGAAAATGCGCACGCGGCTCTGCTGACGGTTCTGGTTGTAGACGATGGTGCCCAGCAGGCCGGTCAGCAGCGACAGGCGCATAGCGGACATTTCGCTGGAGATTGGGCTTGGCAGGATCAACGCTTCCTGGCCCGGGTGGATCAGCTGCTGCACTTTCGGGTCAACGAAGCTGTAGGTGATCACTTCCTGGTAGCCTTTATCGTTCAGCATGGTCTTTACACGCTTCAGAGAGAGGTCGGCTTCGCGATGGGAGGCCATCACCAGGCCTGCCTGCACCGGCTCATCAGGGATGTTGTTGTAGCCGTAAACGCGGGCCACTTCTTCCACCAGATCTTCTTCGATCTCCATATCGAAACGCCAGCTTGGTGCAACGGCTGTCCACTGGTCCTGACCTTCGGTCACGTCGCAGCCCAGACGACGCAGAATGTCGCTCACCTGCGCATCGGCAATGTGGTGGCCAATCAGGCGGTCCAGTTTGCTGCGGCGCAGGGTAATGGTCGCAGGCTTCGGCAGATGCGCCTCGCTGGTCACATCAACAACCGGACCGGCTTCCCCACCGCAGATGTCGATCAGCAGGCGGGTAGCGCGCTCCATGGCTTTGTACTGCAGCGCTGGATCCACGCCGCGCTCATAGCGGTGAGAAGCGTCGGTATGCAGGCCGTGACGACGTGCGCGACCGGTAATGGAGAGCGGGCTGAAGAATGCACATTCCAGCAGCACGTTCTGGGTTTCATCGTTCACGCCGGAGTGGTCGCCGCCAAAGATCCCGCCCATCGCCAGCGCCTGGCCGTGGTCGGCAATCACCAGCGTGTCGGCATTGAGTTTGGCTTCGCTGCCGTCGAGCAGAACCAGGGTCTCGCCCTCTTTCGCCATACGAACCACAATGCCGCCTTCGATGCGATCTTTATCGAACGCGTGCATTGGCTGACCCAGTTCCAGCAGAACGTAGTTGGTCACATCAACCACCGCATCGATGGAGCGGATGCCGCAGCGACGCAGCTTCTCTTTCATCCACAGCGGAGTGGGTGCCTTCACGTTAATGCCTTTAACCACACGGCCAAGGTAGCGCGGACAGGCATCCGGTGCGTCAACCTGAATCGATACGGTATCGTTGATGGTGGCAGCAACCGGTGCAATCTCTGGCACGTTCAGTTCGGTCTGGTTCAGCACAGCGACATCGCGCGCAACGCCGATAATGCCTAAGCAGTCGGCACGGTTCGGGGTCACACTGATTTCGATGGTGTTGTCATCGAGCTTCAGGTATTCGCGCAGGTCGGTACCGATCGGTGCATCTGCTGGCAGCTCAATGATGCCAGAGTGATCGTCAGAAATACCCAGCTCAGAGAAAGAGCACAGCATGCCTTCTGATGGCTCGCCGCGCAGTTTCGCCGCTTTAATTTTGAAATCGCCAGGCAGCACCGCCCCAACGGTCGCCACGGCTACCTTCAGGCCCTGACGGCAGTTTGGCGCACCGCAGACGATATCCAGCAGGCGTTCGCCGCCCACGTTTACTTTGGTAACACGCAGTTTGTCTGCATTCGGATGCTGGCCGCATTCCACCACTTCACCCACAACCACGCCATTAAACGCGCCTGCAACCGGCTCAACGCCGTCCACTTCCAGGCCTGCCATGGTGATCTGGTTAGAGAGCGCCTCGCTGTCGAGCGAGGTGTTTACCCATTCGCGTAACCACAGTTCACTGAATTTCATTGTTCTGTCCTGCCCTTATTTAAACTGTTTGAGGAAACGCAAATCGTTTTCGAAGAAAGCGCGTAAGTCGGTCACGCCATAGCGCAGCATGGTCAGACGCTCCATCCCCATACCGAACGCAAAGCCGGAGTAAACTTCCGGGTCGATGCCGACGTTACGCAGGACGTTCGGGTGCACCATGCCGCAGCCCAGCACTTCCAGCCATTTGCCGTTTTTACCCATCACGTCGACTTCGGCAGAAGGTTCAGTGAACGGGAAGTAGGAAGGACGGAAACGGATCTGCAGATCTTCTTCAAAGAAGTTGCTCAGGAAGTCGTGCAGAGTGCCTTTCAGGTTGGTAAAGCTGATGTTTTTATCCACGATCAGCCCTTCCATCTGATGGAACATTGGGGTGTGGGTCTGATCGTAGTCGTTACGATAGACGCGGCCCGGCGCGATAATGCGGATTGGCGGCTGCTTCTCTTTCATGGTGCGGATCTGCACGCCAGAGGTCTGGGTGCGCAGCAGACGGGTAGCATCGAACCAGAAAGTGTCGTGGTCAGCACGTGCCGGGTGATGGCCTGGGATATTCAGGGCATCGAAGTTATGGTAATCGTCTTCGATTTCCGGGCCGGTCGCCACGGTAAAGCCGAGCTCACCGAAGAAACTTTCAATGCGGTCGATAGTCCGGGTGACCGGGTGCAGGCCACCGTTTTCAATACGACGACCCGGCAGGGAGACGTCGATGGTTTCTGCAGCCAGACGCGCATTCAGCGCAGCGCTTTCCAGCGCGTTTTTACGCTCGTTCAGCGCCTGCTGAACCTGCTCTTTGGCTTCGTTAATTACCGCACCTGCAGCCGGGCGCTCTTCTGGCGGCAATTCACGCAGGGTAGTCATTTGAAGGGTCAATTGCCCTTTCTTGCCCAGATATTCCACGCGGACATTGTCTAACGCGGCAACATCTGAGGCCTGGTTAATGGCGGCCGTTGCACTGGCAACCAGCTCTGCGAGATGTGACATGGTTTTCCTCGTTATGTAGCGATATTTACAAGCGGCAGATACGAAAAAAGCCTCCATCAGGAGGCTTTCTGGCGCTGTTTTCCGTTTCGTCTTTCACGCGCTAGCCTCCTGATGTCAGGTGCTAAAGTAAAAGAAGAAGCGGAAAATAGCAGCATTCATGCTTGCGTTACCTTGTGTGGTATGGAACCTGTCGCCCTATTGAAAAGGGTCGCCAGAAAATTGTCAATGTTTTGATGCTGTTGAAACGAAAAGAGGGAGCAAAGCTCCCCCTTTCAACTGGCTTATGCCAGAGCTGCTTTCGCTTTTTCGACCAGAGCAGTGAACGCTACTTTATCGAATACGGCGATGTCAGCCAGGATCTTACGGTCGATTTCAACAGAGGCTTTTTTCAGGCCGTTGATGAATTTGCTGTAAGAAATACCGTTCTGACGTGCTGCTGCGTTGATACGCGCAATCCACAGTTGACGGAACTGACGCTTACGCTGACGACGGTCACGGTAAGCGTACTGACCTGCTTTGATAACAGCCTGGAAGGCAACGCGGTATACGCGTGAACGCGCACCGTAGTAACCTTTAGCTTGTTTCAAAATTTTCTTGTGACGTGCACGTGCAATTACACCACGTTTTACGCGAGCCATGTGTGCTCTCCTGTATCTATTCTAAGTTAAAAAAGTTAAACGTTAACGACTTATGCGTACGGCAGGCACGCGATTACCAGGCCCAGATCGCCTTTAGAAACCATGGCTTTTGGACGCAGGTGACGTTTACGCTTGGTAGCTTTCTTAGTCAGAATGTGACGCAGGTTAGCGTGCTTGTGCTTAAAACCACCTTTACCGGTTTTTTTGAAGCGCTTAGCAGCACCGCGTACGGTCTTAATTTTTGGCATTTTAATAACTTCCACTTCGCATTGTTAAATAAACGAAACGTAGGCGAACAAAACCTGCGAAGCCTGTCGGCTCCACAGGAATTGCTACTTGAAGGCCTTACTGTTTCTTCTTAGGAGCGAGCACCATGATCATCTGGCGGCCTTCGATCTTCGTAGGGAAGGATTCGACTACTGCCAGTTCACTCAGATCGTCACGGACGCGGTTAAGCACTTCCATACCGATCTGTTGGTGGGCCATCTCACGACCGCGGAAACGCAGTGTGATCTTGGCCTTATCGCCATCTTCCAGAAAGCGAATCAGGCTGCGGAGTTTTACCTGATAATCGCCATCGTCGGTACCAGGACGGAATTTAATTTCCTTAACCTGGATAACTTTTTGCTTCTTCTTCTGTTCCTTAGAAGACTTACTCTTTTCATAAAGGAACTTGCCGTAGTCCATGATACGACAAACTGGCGGTTCGGCGTTAGGGCTGATTTCAACTAAATCTACTCCAGCTTCTTCAGCCTTTTCGATTGCTTCTCTCAGACTCACAATCCCCAGCTGCTCGCCTTCCAGACCTGTTAAGCGAACTTCCTGGGCGCGAATCTCGCCATTGATACGATTCGGACGTGCCGTTTGAACTCGTTTTCCGCCTTTAATACCTTATTCCTCCAGTTGTTGAAGACTGCGGCTGCGAATCTCTTGTTGCAGCTTCTCAATCACTTCGTTTACGTCCAGGCTGCCCAGGTCTTTACCACGGCGGGTGCGAACGGCTACTTTGCCTGCTTCCACCTCTTTATCACCACAGACCAGCATATACGGGACACGACGTAAAGTGTGCTCGCGGATTTTAAAGCCAATCTTCTCATTTCTCAAGTCTGCTTTTACGCGAATGCCCGCATTTTGTAGTTTCTGCGTCAATTCTTTAACGTAATCAGCCTGAGAATCGGTAATGTTCATCACCACTACCTGCACCGGCGCAAGCCAGGTTGGGAAGAAGCCAGCGAACTCTTCGGTCAGGATGCCGATGAAGCGCTCCAGAGAACCGAGAATCGCACGGTGAATCATTACCGGAACCTGACGCTCGTTGTCTTCGCCAACGTAAGAGGCGCTTAAACGCTGCGGCAGGGAGAAGTCCAGCTGTACAGTACCGCATTGCCATGCACGATCGAGGCAGTCATACAGGGTAAATTCAATTTTCGGACCGTAGAATGCGCCTTCGCCCAGCTGGTATTCAAACGGGATACCGTTCTCTTCCAGCGCGACGGCCAGGTCCGCCTCAGCACGATCCCAGGTCTCGTCACTGCCGATACGTTTTTCAGGACGAGTTGAGAGTTTGACCACGATCTTCTCGAAGCCAAAGGTGCTGTACATATCGTAGACCATACGAATACAGGCGTTAACTTCATCACGCACCTGATCTTCAGTACAGAAGATGTGCGCGTCATCCTGCGTAAAGCCACGAACACGCATCAGGCCATGCAGCGCGCCTGATGGCTCGTTACGGTGGCAGCTACCGAACTCCGCCATACGCAGCGGCAGATCGCGGTAGGATTTCAGACCCTGGTTGAAGATCTGAACGTGACCCGGACAGTTCATCGGCTTGATGCAGTATTCACGGTTCTCAGAAGAGGTGGTGAACATCGCATCTTTGTAGTTGTCCCAGTGGCCGGTTTTTTCCCACAGCACACGGTCCATCATGAACGGGCCTTTTACTTCCTGATACTGGTACTCTTTCAGCTTGGAGCGTACAAACGTCTCCAGTTCGCGGAAAATAGTCCAGCCATCATTATGCCAGAACACCATACCCGGCGCCTCTTCCTGCATATGATACAGGTCGAGCTGTTTACCGATTTTACGGTGGTCACGCTTCGCCGCTTCTTCCAGGCGCTGCAGATACGCGTTCAGGGCTTTTTTGTCGGCCCAAGCGGTACCGTAGATGCGTTGCAGCATCTTGTTGTTGCTGTCGCCACGCCAGTAAGCGCCTGCGGTCTTCATCAGTTTGAAGTGATGGCAGAAACGCATGTTCGGCACGTGCGGTCCACGGCACATGTCGACATATTCTTCATGATGATACAAGCCAGGCTTATCATCATGAGCAATGTTTTCGTCAAGAATGGTGACTTTGTAGCTTTCGCCACGCTTCACGAAGGTTTCACGCGCTTCGTGCCAGCTCACTTTCTTCTTAATGACGTCATAGTTGCTCTCAGCCAACTCGTGCATACGCTTTTCGAGGGCTTCGATATCTTCCTGGGTCAGGGTGTGGTCAAGGTCAACGTCATAGTAGAAGCCGTTGTCGATAACCGGGCCGATTGCCATTTTGGTGTGAGGCCACAGCTGTTTGATCGCATGACCGAGCAGGTGCGCGCAGGAGTGACGAATGATCTCCAGACCTTCTTCGTCTTTCGCGGTGATGATCGACAGCTTCGCATCGTTTTCAATTAAATCGGAAGCATCAACCAGCTCACCGTCTACGCGGCCAGCGATAGTGGCTTTCGCCAGTCCCGGGCCGATATCCAGCGCAACATCCATTGGGCTTACAGCGCGGTCAAAATGGCGTTGGCTGCCATCAGGAAGAGTAATAACAGGCATTTTATGTCCTTATTTGCAGTGATGCCCCACACATAAGAGCATATGCAAAGAAAATAATCTTTAATTTACAGTGAATTGCAAAACCATCTGACCAACAATCGTCAAATTGGCCCGCAACCATGCACAGGATCGAAATCAGACAAATGACAATTTACGATCAGCCCGGAGATGGTAACACTAACGAAAGTGTGAAAACACCCTTTACAGGTAGAATGAACGCGTTAGTACTTTTGCATGAGTTTGACGTGGAATTTCAGACAGCTGCTCGCAATAGCGAGTTGCTGAGCTATTCTTGAACTGGTCCTTCAACATTCCATGGGGCAAATTATGAACGTATCCAGCAAAACAGTCGTTATCCTGAACATTCTTTCTGCCACCGCCTTACTCGTGATTCTGGCAGATAAGTTTCACTGGTTTTGACGCGGTTGTTGCAGGTGCCTGAGGATTTAGCACCCCGGTGAAGCGCAATTATCTTTGTTCTTTGGTAGACTGCATGAATCAATGAACAAGGATGATCGGATGCCAACGAAACGCTTTTCAAAAAAACACTGGAAGATGGTGATTGTGTTAATCGCCATCTGCGTTGCCATGCTGTTATTACGCTGGGCGGCAATGATTTGGGGGTAATCGCAACGCTTTCCCCTGACCTATAATGTTATTTTGCGTCGTGCCTTTAATAATGGCGCGAATATAAAACTTCGTTTTAATTAACTTTACAAAAACGACAAAAATAAAAAAACCGGTACGTCAAAATCCGGTTTTTTTTAGTGGCAATAACGGCCCGCAAATGAATTCAGGTAATCTGACAATTCAATCAGGACCATTCACCGGCGACCAGTTTATGCACGTCGAACGCGTCATCCATGGATTGCCCGGTAGATTGCGAGCCCGGGGCGATGTTCGATCCGGCTTCTACATCAGAGGCTTTAGTAATGCCGATTTGTGTAGAGGTGTCACTGGCAGAGTTATATACAGCGTCAGCGGCAAATACGCCGAATGACAGTGCAGAAAGCACCAATGCTGCAGATGCAGTTGTGATTTTATTCATAATGTTTTTCTCTTACTGAATTAATACAGACCAACTTAAGGCAATATCTAGCCTGTGTTCATAGTTTAGATCTGGATCACACTTTTGCATAGTCAAAATATTTATCAATTCGTGTCAAATAAATTGAATAGTTAACGAAGCGAGGAATTGTGGAGAGAATATGGAGATATCGGCTAGCGCTATATTTTAAAACGGTGTTTGTTATTTATCAGCACAAAAATCAAAAAAGGGCCAATATAGACTTGGCCCGCGATAATTACATTTTGTAGCCCAGAGAGACGATGGTTCTACGATCGGTATGTTCCGGCGCAGACGCTGGCGGCTCAGAGTTCCAGGTCACATTGTATGCAACTTTCAGCCCGAAATGGGCGTTGATTGCCACGTTAAGCGCGGTTTCGGAGTTGACGGTGGTGTCGTCAGCGCCAAAGACAGAAACGCCCTGGCTGAATTTCGCGTTTTCGGTCATCTGCCATGCATAGGTTCCGGACGCGTAGCCCAGCGGCTGGGTTTCCGTGTCGCCGTCGGTGTATTCGTCATAGCGTACGCCCGGACCAAATTCAAAGCGGAAGCTATGTACCGGACCGTTCAGGAACTGCCGACCGTAACCGGCGGTGGCGACATCACGCTCACGATAGCCGTTATAGCGATCGGTTAACCAGCTCGCCTGGCCAAACAGATAATCATAGTCGGTCATGTTGTAACGGCTACGCCCACCGACCGCATATTTCTCGGAAGAACGCTCATCGTTAGAGGAGGTATTGCTTGCATTACCCCACAGCGACCAGGCGGTCGTGTTGCCGTACCAGGTCAGGGTGGTGTCTGCAGTCAGGGAAGAGCTTTTCGTATTGCCCGATTGCGCCAGATAACCTGCGTTAAGGTTGCCTTCGAAGGGTTTCTGTGCAGTGGAGGGATCATCCATGACAGTAAAAACGGAATCATCGGCTGCTGCATTCATTGACGCAAGCAGGCCTCCCGCTAACATCATCGCAGCGGGTACTGTCTTTAAGAGCTTCATTTATAAAGAGTCCGTACAACAAAAAAAGAGACCATTACGGTCCCGGAAACTTTCTTGCGGATCAATGCCATGGGATCCTTGGAAAGGTAACAAATTATAAAAAGGCTCAAATAACATAGCAATGATTTCTTGTTTCATTTTTAGAATAAGAACGATCTCAAAGCCCTCTAATATTTATAAAAAACAGTCACGTTACGTAAAGATATTTATATTAAAAATCATATTGTTATTACTTTCCCTTCTGTGGGTTCGGTGCCAGGCTTAATGCAAACCTCACTTACAGGAGATAAGCATGGATCGTATTTTTACGTTGACGCTCTCCCCTTCCCTGGACAGCGCTACCCTGACGGCACAAATCTATCCTGAAGGTAAACTCCGCTGCAGCGTGCCGGTCTTCGAGCCCGGCGGCGGTGGCATTAACGTCGCCCGGGCGATTACGCGCCTTGGCGGAAAAGCCACAGCCATCTTTCCCGCGGGCGGTGCAACGGGTGAACATCTCGTCTCTCTCCTCGCCGACGAGCAGGTCGCCGTCGATACGGTTGAGGCCAAGGACTGGACCCGGCAAAACCTGCACGTTCACGTTGAATCCTCTAACGAGCAATACCGCTTTGTGATGCCTGGGGCGACGCTAAGCGAAGATGAGTTCCGCCAGCTGGAAGAGAAAGTGCTGGCCATCGAGAGCGGCGCATTGCTCGTTATCAGCGGTAGTCTGCCACCCGGCGTGAAAACTGAAAAACTGACGCAGCTGATCCACGCTGCCCAGCAGAACGGCATTCGCTGCATTGTCGACAGCTCCGGGGAGGCGCTCAGCGCCGCGCTGACCCTTGGCAATATTGAGCTGGTGAAACCCAACCAGAAAGAGCTGAGCGCGCTGGTCAATCGTGACCTCAGCCAGCCAGACGATGTACGTAAGGCCGCTGAGGAGTTGGTGAAAAGCGGCAAAGCGCGGCGGGTCGTCGTCTCCCTGGGTCCCCAGGGGGCGCTGGCCGTTGATGAAACCGGCTCGGTACAAGTGGTACCGCCACCGATGAAAAGCCAGAGCACCGTCGGCGCAGGTGACAGCATGGTCGGTGCCATGACCCTGAAACTGGCGCAAGGCGCATCCTTACGGGAGATGACCCAGTACGGCGTGGCCGCAGGCAGCGCGGCAACCATTAATCACGGCACCCGACTCTGCTCGCTGGAAGATACGCAGAAGATATTCAACTATCTGGCAAATGCGTAATGGCGGCCCTCCCGGTTATCCGGCGAGGGCGACAAATAGCATGAATCGACTATGCTAAAAAATTTCGGGATAACAACGAGGTGAATGATGAGCAGTGGAGAGATCGCGCGCTACGTGGTAACCATTCAAGTGCATGAAGATACGCTGACCGAGCTCAACGAAATGAACAACAACCTCACCCGCGGAGGTTTTTTACTGACCATGACTGACGATGAGGGCACGCTGCATGAGCTGGGCACCCATACTTATGGTCTGGTTACCCCGCTGAGTGAAGAAGAGGTGAAGGCGCTGGCGTCGGGGCTGGTTGAGAGCGCAACCGGGAAAGAGCCGCAGGTTGAAGTCACGCGCTGGGAAAACTGGCATAAAGAGCAACAATAAATGCCCCAGGGCCAACCAAACGGCCCAACTGTGCGTTAGCTCGTATTTTTTTACCATAGTTTCACGCTAACTTTATGATCTGGCAGACAACATGGGAGAGCGATCATGTGGCAGGCTATCAGTCATCTTTTAAGTGAACAGCTGGGCGAAGGTGAAATTGAACTGCGTAATGAGCTGCCAGGGGGCGAAATCCACGCCGCGTGGCATCTGCGCTATGCGGGCCTCGATCTCTTCGTGAAATGCGACGAACGTGAACTGTTACCGATATTCACGGCAGAAGCCGATCAGCTGGAACTGCTCTCCCGCAGCAAAACCGTATCTGTCCCGACAGTCCGGGCCGTAGGCAGCGATCGCGACTACAGTTTTCTGGTGATGGACTATCTCCCTCCCCGTCCGCTCGACGCGCACAATGCCTTTATTCTGGGGCAGCAGATCGCCCGCCTGCATCAGTGGAGCGAGCAGCCGCAGTTTGGCCTCGATTTTGACAACGATCTCTCTACCACCCCACAACCCAACGCCTGGCAGCGACGCTGGTCAACCTTCTTTGCCGAACAGCGCATCGGCTGGCAGCTCGAACTGGCGGCGGAAAAAGGGCTGGAGTTCGGCAATATTGACGCAATTGTCGATCATATTCAGCAGCGCCTGGCCTCACACCAGCCGCAGCCTTCGCTGCTGCATGGCGATTTATGGTCGGACAACTGCGCGCTGGGTCCGAATGGCCCCTATATCTTTGATCCGGCCTGCTACTGGGGGGACAGAGAGTGCGATCTCGCCATGCTGCCGCTGCATCCTGAGCAGCCGCCACAAATTTATGATGGCTATCAGTCGATATCCCCACTGCCGGCAGATTTTCTGGAAAGGCAGCCGGTGTATCAGCTCTATACGCTGATGAACCGCGCCATTCTGTTTGGTGGGGAGCATATGGTGAATGCGCAGCGAGCGCTGGAGCGGGTACTGGCGGCATAACGCGCAGGCTGCCGGGCTTCAGCGCCCGGCAGCGAACGCTTAGATCAGGCCGAGCAGCGAAAACAGGAAGTAGCCGGCGACGATCATCAGCACGGGCAGCACGTAGAGCGTGAATATTTGCAGGAAAATAGTGTTATTCGGCACCACAATACGTGATTCGATCTGCTCACGGGTTAATCCTTCCTCCCCTCTCGCTTTCTCCAGAATCAGCTGCGCCTCCAACCCTTCGCGGATCATGCGCGTCTGGCGGCGCATCCGCGCTCCCGAAGCCTGCAACGCGAGAGCAATAAAGATCAGGGCAAAAATAATCCAGAATGCGATGTTCATCCCCTGCCGAAAATCGGGCGTCGGCGAGTTGTACCAGAAAAAGTTCAGGAATGGGGTATTGAACCGCATCATCTCAATCATGACATGGGCAAAATCAAGCATCACGGCGTTGATTCCGGCCTGCTTCTCGCTGTGGTCATAGATAAATTTCAGAACAGAAATAATGGTCGAGATAACTGACGGGATAAAAATCACCCATCCGGCGATCTGTTTCAGTATCGCGACGCGTCCAGCTTGTTGATATGTCATTGTTTCCTCATAATCGAATTACATCCTTTGAGGCTAAGTCTACCTGCTGGATCTCATTTTCGCCCGCTCTTTACTGGCGATATGCTAAATTGCCAGGGTGAGGTAGCGCTTACCGCTGCTAAAACCAACGAAAGGAGAGGTTGCATGTCGACGCCACGTCAAATTGTTGCTGCCATTTTTGATATGGATGGATTACTGATTGATTCTGAGCCGCTGTGGGATCGGGCTGAACTGGATGTGATGGCGAGTCTGGGTGTGGATATCAGCCGCCGCCACGAACTGCCGGATACCCTCGGCCTGCGCATCGATATGGTGGTTGAACTCTGGTACGCCCACCAGCCCTGGGTAGGTCCGGGCCGGGATGAAGTGACCGATCGCATTATTAACCGCGCCATTACGCTGGTGGAAGAGACCCGTCCCTTACTCAAAGGCGCGCGTGAGGCCGTATTACTCTGTAAAGAGCAGGGGCTGAAGGTCGGTCTGGCATCCGCCTCGCCGCTGCATATGCTCGAGAAGGTGCTGATCATGTTCGATCTGCGCGACAGCTTCGACGCGCTGGCCTCGGCAGAAAAGCTCCCGTACAGCAAGCCGCATCCGCAGGTCTATATGGATTGCGCCGCGAAGCTGGGCGTCGACCCAACCGCCTGCGTAGCGCTGGAAGACTCCGTGAATGGCATGATTGCCAGTAAAGCGGCCCGGATGCGCTCTATTGTCGTGCCTGCGGAAGAGAACCAGCACGACGCACGCTACGCGCTGGCCGATGTCAAACTGACCTCCCTGCAGGCGCTCACCGTGGCGCATCTACGCGGGTAATCGTCACTGGCGGGCAGCACCCTGTTGCCCGCAAACATGACCGCCTTAAAAATTTTTGAAACACCATTTCATTTTAATTTGATCTTCCTGATAACTGATTCTATGCTTACCTCAGAACAACTATACCCCCCTACACACTGAGGTCTGTATGATACTGGATGCCTTTAATCTTTCAGGAAAAGTTGCCATCGTTACCGGCTGTGATACCGGCCTCGGCCAGGGCATGGCGCTGGGTCTGGCCCAGGCTGGGTGCGATATTGTCAGCGTCAATCGCCGCGTTCCTGAAGAGACCGCTGCAGGCGTGAAGGCGCTGGGGCGCCGGTTTCTGGCTATTCAGGCCGACCTCAGCAAGCAGGATGCTATTGAAAGTCTTGTTGAACAGGCGGTGACCGGCATGGGGCGGGTCGATATCCTGGTGAATAACGCCGGGACCATCCGCCGGGAAGATGCGTTGACCTTCAGTGAGAAAGACTGGGATGAAGTGATGAACCTCAACCTGAAGTCGGTCTTTTTCCTCTCTCAAGCCGTGGCCCGCCAGTTTATTGCGCAGGGGCAAGGGGGCAAAATTATTAATATCGCTTCCATGCTCTCCTTCCAGGGGGGGATCCGCGTTCCCTCTTATACCGCGTCAAAAAGCGGCGTGCTGGGGCTCACCCGGCTGCTTGCCAACGAGTGGGCGCAACATGGTATTAACGTAAACGCCATCGCCCCGGGGTACATGGCGACCAACAACACCCAGCAGCTACGCGACGACGAACAGCGCAGCAAAGAGATCCTCGACCGTATTCCGGCAGGTCGCTGGGGCAAGCCAGACGATCTCCAGGGGCCGGCGGTGTTTCTGGCCTCTTCCGCCTCGGACTATGTGAACGGTTATACCCTTGCCGTCGATGGTGGCTGGCTGGCGCGTTAACAGCTTTGTGACAAAGAGTTACACCGTCACTACTTCCGTATACTGTATAAAATCCCTATACTGGATGCATCGACAGTTTAGTGGGTTTTATCATGACGGCGGAAGGTCATCTGCTTTTTTCTCTCGCCTGCGCAGTGTTTGCCAAGAACGCTGAGCTTACACCAGTGCTGGCGCAGGGTGACTGGTGGCATATTGTGCCATCGGCGGTTTTGACCTGCCTGTTACCGGATATCGATCATCCTAAGTCGCTGCTCGGGCAGCGGCTGAAGTGGATCTCCAAACCCATTGCCCGCGCCTGCGGCCATCGTGGGTTTACCCACAGCCTGCTGGCAGTGTTCGCCGCCCTGACCCTCTTCTATTTAAAAGTACCCGACAGCTGGCTCATTCCCGCAGACGCCATTCAGGGAATGGTGCTGGGTTACCTGAGCCATATCCTGGCCGACATGCTCACCCCGGCAGGAGTTCCCCTCCTCTGGCCCTGCCGCTGGCGTTTTCGTTTGCCTATCCTCCGACCGCAAAAAGGTAACCAGCTGGAGCGTGCGCTGTGCATGGCCCTGTTTGCCTGGGCCGTCTGGATGCCTCAGACGCTGCCTGAAAACGGCGCCGTGCGCTGGTCTTCGCACATGATCAATTCGCTGCAATTTCAGTTCAACCGCTTTATTCATCTGCAAAGTGAGCAGTAACTGGACAAACTTAACCGTTTTGGCATAACCCATTCCATTTGGATATAAGCGACTGGATCACACTTCTGCTAACCTTGCGCCAATAAGGTCGGACTGATACCGATCTGATATTAAATCAGGAGAACGGGGATGAATTTTCCATTAATCGCGAACATTGTGGTGTTCGTCGGCCTACTGCTGTTGCTGGCGCAGGCGCGTCATAAACAGTGGAGCCTGGCTAAAAAAGTGCTGGTCGGTCTGGTCATGGGCGTGGTCTTTGGCCTGGCGCTGCAGGCCATTTACGGTTCCAGCCATCCGGTGCTGAAAGAGTCTATTCAGTGGTTTAACGTTGTCGGCAACGGCTACGTCCAGCTGCTGCAGATGATCGTCATGCCGCTGGTCTTCGCCTCTATTCTGAGCGCGGTTGCCCGTCTGCATAACGCCTCCCAGCTGGGGAAAATCAGCTTTCTGACCATCGGTACGCTGCTGTTTACTACGCTTATCGCGGCGCTGGTCGGCGTGCTGGTCACCAACCTGTTTGGCCTGACGGCAGAAGGCCTGGTGCAGGGCACCGCGGAGACCGCGCGCCTGACCGCCATCGAGACCAACTATGCGGGTAAAGTAGCGGATCTCACCGTTCCGCAGATGCTGCTCTCCTTTATCCCGAAAAACCCGTTTGCCGATCTGACCGGTGCCAACCCGACGTCGATCATCAGCGTGGTGATTTTCGCCGCCTTCCTGGGCGTGGCAGCCCTGAAGCTGCTGAAAGATGATGCGCCGAAAGGCCAGCGCGTACTGACCGCCATCGATACCCTGCAGAGCTGGGTGATGAAGCTGGTGCGTCTGGTGATGCAGCTGACCCCGTATGGCGTTCTGGCGCTGATGACCAAAGTGGTTGCGGGCTCGAACCTGCAGGACATCATCAAGCTGGGTAGCTTCGTGGTGGCCTCGTATCTCGGTCTGGGCATTATGTTTGTGGTTCACGCCATTCTGCTCAGCGTAAACGGCGTCAGCCCGCTGAAATATTTCCGCAAAGTGTGGCCGGTACTGACCTTCGCCTTTACCAGCCGCTCCAGCGCCGCCTCCATTCCACTGAACGTGGAAGCGCAGACCCGTCGTCTGGGCGTGCCAGAATCTATTGCCAGCTTCTCCGCCTCCTTCGGCGCGACGATTGGCCAGAACGGTTGTGCAGGTCTCTACCCTGCCATGCTGGCGGTGATGGTTGCCCCAACGGTTGGGATTAACCCGCTGGATCCGGTATGGATTGCGACCCTGGTGGGGATTGTCACCGTGAGCTCTGCCGGTGTGGCCGGTGTGGGCGGCGGTGCAACCTTCGCGGCACTGATTGTTCTGCCTGCGCTGGGTCTGCCGGTAACGCTGGTGGCCCTGCTGATCTCCGTTGAACCGTTGATCGACATGGGTCGTACCGCACTGAACGTCAGCGGCTCCATGACCGCCGGGACGCTGACCAGCCAGTGGCTGAAGCAGACCGACAAAACCATCCTGGCAAGTGAAGACGATGCGGAGCTCGCGCACCGTTAATCGCCTTCTGAGTTAAAAAAAACCGCCTTCAGTAATGACGGCGGTTTTTTTATCTCTGTTAATCCTCAACCTCTTCATCCTGACGGACCTGCAGCGCCCAGCGCTGAGCTGATTCCGGTACGGTAAAAGCAGGAGAACGACGAAAACGCTCCCCGATCAGGACAAAGGCCACATATTTGCCGCGTAACAGCCAGACGTCACGAAAGCCATCCATTTTGGTGGCATGTTCTGGCGGCGCAGGTTCAACGCGAGGCTGGTAACTGATCACAGGGCGATTTTGTTGGCGAAGAGGTTTCATAAGCGGCAGTTTCACTAAACAAACATAAAAATCAGCAAATTCTTATCATAGCCGATTGCCCCTCCTGCGTCGCGCCTCACGTGTTTTATCAAGCATAAGCACTGGCCTTAGTTCGGCCTTTCACCCGGTCTATAACCCGTAATGTTCTATAGTTATTGAGTTTTGACGCAAAAACGGCCGCATTTCAGCAATGAAAAGGAGACGAGTGCAATGTCGCAAAATGATAAGACCCATAAACCTGAACAATCCCCGCTTCACGATGCCAGCGAAGCGAAACCCGGAATGGACTCGCTGGCCCCGGCGGACGGTTCTCACCGCGCCAGTCCAGTCCCTACTCCGCCAGGTCAGGAGCCTACGGCCCCCGGCAGCATGAAGGCGCCAGATACCGGCAACCAGAAACTGAATGCCCTGGAGGGGGTTCGCAAAGGGGGTGAAAACTTCCCTTTGACCACCAACCAGGGCGTGCGTATCAGTGACGATCAGAACTCCCTTCGTGCCGGTACCCGCGGTCCCACCCTGCTGGAAGACTTTATCCTGCGGGAGAAGATCACCCACTTTGACCATGAACGTATCCCGGAGCGCATCGTACACGCGCGCGGCTCCGCCGCTCACGGCTATTTCCAGCCTTACAAAAGCCTGAAAGAGATTACTAAAGCCGATTTCCTGTCGGATCCGGATAAAATCACACCGGTCTTTGTGCGCTTTTCCACGGTACAGGGCGGCGCGGGTTCCGCTGATACGGTGCGCGATATTCGCGGTTTCGCCACCAAGTTTTACACCGACGAGGGTGTTTTTGATCTGGTGGGCAACAACACACCGATCTTCTTTATTCAGGACGCACACAAGTTCCCCGATTTTGTTCACGCCGTAAAACCGGAACCTCACTGGGCTATTCCCCAGGGCCAGAGCGCACACGATACCTTCTGGGATTACGTATCGCTGCAGCCGGAAACCCTGCATAACGTGATGTGGGCAATGTCCGACCGCGGCATTCCGCGCAGCTACCGCACCATGGAGGGCTTTGGCATTCATACCTTCCGGCTGATTAATGCCGAAGGCAAAGCCACCTTTGTACGCTTCCACTGGAAACCGGTAGCCGGTAAAGCCTCGCTGGTATGGGATGAGGCGCAAAAACTTACCGGACGCGACCCGGACTTCCATCGCCGCGACCTGTGGGAATCCATTGAAGCAGGCGATTTCCCGGAATTTGAGCTCGGTTTCCAGTTGATCCCGGAAGAGGACGAGTTCAAATTTGATTTTGATATCCTCGATCCGACCAAGCTGATCCCGGAAGAGCTGGTGCCGGTTCAGCTGGTGGGCAAAATGGTGCTCAACCGTAACCCGGACAACTTCTTTGCTGAAAACGAGCAGGCCGCGTTCCACCCAGGGCACATCGTTCCCGGGATGGACTTTACCAACGACCCGCTACTGCAGGGGCGTCTGTTCTCCTATACCGATACGCAAATCAGTCGCCTGGGCGGGCCTAACTTCCATGAGATCCCGATCAACCGACCCACCTGCCCGTACCATAATTTCCAGCGGGACGGGATGCATCGCATGGAGATCGACACCAACCCGGCGAACTACGAGCCAAACTCGATCAATGACAACTGGCCGCGCGAAACGCCGCCGGGGCCAAAACGGGGCGGGTTCGAGTCCTATCAGGAGCGCGTAGAGGGATCGAAGATCCGCGAGCGCAGTCCCTCTTTCGCCGAATACTATGCCCATCCACGGCTGTTCTGGCAGAGCCAGACGCCCGTTGAGCAGGAGCATATCATTGGTGCCTTCAGCTTTGAGTTGAGCAAAGTGGTGCGCGCCTACATCCGCGAGCGGGTGGTCGATCAGCTGGCTCATATCGATATTACTCTCGCACAGGGCGTGGCGGACAACCTGGGCATCACCCTTACCGACGAGCAGCGTAATATGGTTCCGCCGCAGGATGTTAACGGCGTGAAAAAGGATCCCTCCCTCAGCCTGTATGCCGTTCCTGGCGGCGATATTAAAGGTCGCGTGGTGGCGGTATTGCTGAACGATACCCCGCGGGCGAGCGATGTGCTGGCGGTGCTGCGGGCGCTGAAGGCCAAAGGCGTCCATGCCAAACTGCTCTATTCGCGTATGGGTGAAGTCACCGCTGATGATGGCTCGGTGCTGCCAGTGGCGGCCACCTTCGCCGGTTCACCGTCGTTGACCGTCGATGCGGTCGTCGTGCCGTGCGGCGATATTCAGAGCCTGCTGAATAACGGCGACGCCGCTTACTATCTGCTGGAAGCGTACAAGCATCTCAAGCCGATTGCGCTGGCTGGCGATGCCCGTCAGTTTAAGCCGCTGCTGAAGGTGGCAGATCAGGGCGAAGAAGGAATCGTCGAAGGCGACACGGCTGCGGGTGCATTTATGGATGAGCTGACGTTGCTGATGGCGGCGCACCGGGTATGGTCGCGCAGCAGTAAGATTGACCAAATACCTGCATAAAAAAAGCCGGGTGGCGCTTGCGCTTACCCGGCCTACGGTTCCGTGTAATTTGCTAACCGGATAAAACCCGGCGTAAGGTTCCATTGAATTTGTAGGCCGGGTAAGGCGAAGCCGCCACCCGGCAATTCCTCACAAATCCCTGAACGTTCCCAGACGATACCCGCGCTCGGCAATCGCATACTTCAACGACGTCGAGGTCAGCACCTCCATCTCCGCCAGCCGTGGCCAGCAGTAAGCGCTTTTACGGATCGTATTGTCGATAAAGGCCGGATGCGCCATCACCTCCAGCGACCGCTCTCCCTGCTGTAGGGACCTGTCCAGTACGCTTAAAAACAGCGCTTCACTGATTTCATCGCCATAAAATGCGCTACTGAAACCGTCCGTCGTGGGCGGCAGATCGCCCCCCGTTTCGCCGGGCATGTCGACCTGACGATCCACACGCAGCGCCACCCCTTTGCGGCGGGCAAACTCGGCCACCAGCGGGAAGATGGCCGGGATCATATGGACGTGATGATGGCTGTCGATATGGGTCGGTTCGCGCCCGAAGAGATCGACAAAGCGATTGAACTGACAGTCCAGCTCACGGGCGATCTCCTCCAGGGGTAACCTCCCCTGCTCTGCCATCTCCCAGATCCATTTACCCAACAGCCCGTCCCGGGTCAGCCCTGGCATGGCGGTCAGCGGCATACCAAGGGTCAAAACAAAGTGCATCCCCACGCCCAGATCGGGCAGATCCCGACTGAGCGCCGCGGCGTGCTCAATGGCTTCGCCGTTGACCATGGCGGTGGTAGAGGTCACCACGCCGTGCCGACAGGCTTCCACGATGCCGTAGTTCTGCCCTTTTGAGAGGCCAAAATCATCGGCATTGACGATCAGCAGATATTCCATAGCGATCCCTCTTAGTGCTGCTCGCTTTTCAGTTTATCGATCGTGGCGGCGAAATTCGGCAGCCATTTTTCATGGGCCAGAATCAGATCCCGCGCCAGCTTCTCGGCATCGCGATCGGAGTGCACCAGCGGGCTCAGGTTCAGCGCCAGCAGCACGTCGTTCAGCTCGCCGCTGATCGCCGCCTGGCTTGCCGCCACTTCAAAGCCTTTGATGGTGTGGATAAGCCCCATCACTTTGTCATCGAAATGGGTCAGGCGCGGATGCGGCTTCGCCCCGTCGCGGCCCAGGATGCAGGTCATCTCCACCGCCCAGTCAGCCGGGATGTTATCAATGTGGCCGTGGTGCGGCACATTAACGTAGTGCTCCGCCTGCTTGTCGTTGTAGATGGCGTTGATCACTTCGCAGGCTGCATCGGAGTAGTAAGCCCCGCCGCGCTGCTCCAGCTCTTTCGGCTTCACGTTCAGATCCGGGTTCTTATAGAGCTCGAACAGCTGTTTTTCCACCTTCTGCACCACCTGCGCGCGGGCGCCGCCTTTGTAGTATTCGCCCATCTCGATCGCCAGCATCTCTTTCAGCTTGAAGTAGTAGAGCAGATAGGAGCATGGCAGCAGATTCAGGGAGCGGATCAGCCCTTCGCTAAACGGCAGGTCAAAGATGTTCTTCACTGAACTTGCTTTCAGGGTGCCGCTGGCAACGCCATCCAGCAGCTCCGGGAAGCGTGATTTGCCGTTGACCAGGACATCTTTGATAAAGACCATGTGGTTCAGGCCAAACAGGTCGATAGAGAGGTCGTCGTTGTCGGTCAGCGCCAGCACATCGCGAATAAACATCTTCATGCCGATAGGGATATTGCAGACCCCAATGAAGCGTTTGAACCCGGTATGGCGATAAACCGCTTCGGTGACCATTCCGGCCGGGTTGGTGAAGTTAATCACCCACGCCTGAGGACAGATCTCCTGTACATCTTTAATGATGTCGAACACCACCGGAATGGTGCGCAGCCCTTTGAACAGCCCGCCTGCACCGTTGGTCTCCTGCCCCAGATAGCCGTAGCTCAGTGGGATACGCTCATCCAGCTCGCGCGCTTTCAGCTGGCCGACACGCAGCTGCGTCGTCACGAAATCAGCATCTTTCAGCGCCTGACGACGGTCGAGGGTTTTATGCACGGTCATCGGCACGCCCGCTTTTTTCACCATGCGCTGGCACAGGTCGAAAATAATATCGAGCTTCTCCTGGCCCTCGGCCACGTCAACCAGCCACAATTCGCTGACCGGCAGTTCATGATAACGCTTAAGGAAGCCTTCCAGTAATTCCGGGGTGTAGCTGCTTCCGCCACCAATGGTTACGACTTTAAGTTTCTTTTGCATAATATTCTCCCTGGAGATCCGCTTTTTAAGTATAGCGATCCCGTCCCACTTATATTGGGCAAGTCTGTTAATCGATATTCCCGGCGGTAATACCGCCGGACGTTAATTAATAACTGTGAGGTTTTTCCGGTAGCTGTTAGGTGTAAATGAGGTCAATTTCTTAAAGGTTTTAATAAACAGACTCGGACTGCTACAACCGGTTTCGTAAGCAATATCCGTCACCGAATAATTGGTGATTTCCAGCTGTTTTCTGGCGAAATTGATCCGTATTTCATTAATAATCTGCATCGGCGTTTTCTGATAATAACGCTGGGTGGCACGGGTCAGGTACTCCTGGGATTTACCCGACAGCGCCACCATATTCTCCAGCGCGTTTTCACCAAAACGCAGCTTGTCATGCATCATTTCAACGGTCGTGCGCAGCCATTGCGGAATATCGTCGGTCGCCTGCTGATCTTCGCGATAATGGCGCAGGCGGTTGACGACATAAAAGGTCACCGTTTCAATAAATTCATCGAATTCATTATCGCGGAAGTTGAGCGAGGCAATAACGGTGTCGATCCAGTTCAGGAATTCACTTTTAACGTGATAAACCTGCGATGCAACAAAGCAGAATGGCAGCAGCGGCGAATAGTGGGTTTCGAAGAAGCGTTTACTGATGCCGACGTTGAGAATGCGCGTGGCGCCAAAATCGTAAAAGCTCTGATGGTGAGAACCCATCGGGATAAAAACAAAATCCCCACGCTCCAGCAGAACCCGCTTGCCGTTGATCTCCTGGAAATAGCGGCCGGTCAGCACAATGGTGAACTCATAGTAGTCATGCTGATGCAGACCGCTGATGCTCTCCACCTTGTTGTAGATAAACACATGAAAATTTTTACCATTAAACAGCTGTTGTTCCCGGGCGGTAGTGATTTCCATGGCGCTGACCTCCTGCTATCAGTCTGACTTACTGCATTTTCTCGTGAAGTTCGATGAGTTCCGCCACCAGCTCACGCGCCAGCATGGAGGTCATCAGATGGTCCTGAGCGTGTACCAGCACCAGACTGACCTTCATTTTACCTTCACCCTGATCGCTTTCGATCAGTTTTGTTTGCACCAGGTGCGCTTCATTGAGCGCGGTGCGCGACTGGGCCATCATCTCTTTGGCGGTGTCGAAATCGCCCTGCTTGGCTTTTTTCAGCGCCGCGTACGCCAGGCTGCGGGCCTGACCGGAGTTGATGATAAGTCCCATCACCACTTCTTCAAGATCGTTCTCTACGACCTCTTCCGCTTCTGCTACCACATTATCTAAATCAAACATGTTTTCTCTCCTGTACTGACGCGGGTCGCCCCGCGTCATACGACATCAGAATTTCAGGGCGAGGGCGATATCCTCTTCGCTCTCTTCTTCATCAATGGTGGTCTGGGCCTTGTTAGCGATGGCGACAAACGGCATATAGAGCAGGGTTGCCACGCCCAGGTTAAATATCGCCAGCAGGAAGGCCGCTACGCTGCCGTTGGTGTTGAAGAAGGCGCCCAGACCGGCTGGCATTGTCCAGGGTGCAATGTTCGTAACCGGCGGGATAATGCCCATGTAGTAAGCCGTCAGGGTAATGGCGGCCAGCAGCGGCTGCACCAGGATGAACGGAATGAACATCACCGGGTTCATGATAATTGGCAGACCGAACAGGATGGGCTCGTTAATCTGGAAGATGCCTGATGGCAGGGCCAGCTTCGCCACCTGACGGTAATCCGCACGACGGGAGGTGATAAACACCGCGATAATCAGACCCAGTGTCGCCCCGGTACCGCCCAGGAAGATGTAGGAGTCGAGCATCGGTTTCGCCCACACGTGGAAGGTCTTACCGGCCGCCAGTGCCGCGTCAACGGAGCCGTACTGCTGGTAGAGCGCTACGTTTTCCAGCGCCCATGGGGTCATGATGCCGCTGTCCAGCGCAGCCAGCGCCAGAGAACCGTGAACACCGAAGAACCACAGCAGGGAGGTGAAAATCACGTAAGCCCAGCCTACCACGCCACCCATGGATGCCAGCGGTGTAGAGATGGTGTCCATGATGATCTGGTGGAAGTTAGTGCCCCAGTGAGAGAGTGCCCAGGCGATGGTCCCCATGATGGAGAGAATAATGAAGCCCGGGATCAGCGCCGAGAAGGAGCGCGATACCGATGCCGGAACGCTGTCCGGTAAGCGGATCACCCAGTTGCGACGAATAATAAAGGTAAACATTTCCGCCACGACCAGACCGATCACAATACCGGAAATGATGTTCGCCCCGCCCAGCCAGTTAGCGCCTACTGCATAGGCTTCACCGACGCTATAAGGGGTAACGGTCATAAAGGCCGCGACAGATAATAAACCGGCGGCCAGCGAGTCGACTTTACGCTCTTCTGCCAGCGCCATTCCGATAAAGAAAGGTGCCATCAGCGACATAATACCCAGCGTACCGTTGTACACATTGCCGCCGATGGCCTTGAAACCATTTAACGTTTCAATAGTTGAGGGATCTAAACGAACGCCTAATGAATAGAAAAATGAACCATCACCGAAGCTAAGAAAAACGTTGTTAATTAAAACGAACATGGCCCCAGCCAGTGTTAACGGCATTAATTTAATAAAGCCGTTTTTAATGGCGTTGACATGCGGTTGCTTTCCTATTTTAACTGCAAAAGGAAGGAGTACCTTTTCAAGCGCAGCAATAAATCTACTCATAGAAAATGCCCTTAAATGCCGCAATAATATTGCGGCGTAAGTGTGTGTGAAATTGCTCTTTGACGGGAAAAATAAAAAATAAATTAATTAGCAGCTTTTTTAATCGCTGCTACAGCAGCTTTAAGAACACCCAAACCATCCACTTTGCCGTACAGCGCAGAGTCGATTACTTCAACCGGTTTATTCGGTAACAGACGTTGAATTTCTGGCAGCATATAGGCAATTTGCGGCCCCAGTAGTACTACATCGGCACTGGTGCCTTTTTCGCCTGCCAGCGTTTCAGGGAAGGCTTCAATGATTACCGGGACTTCGTACTTCTCGGCCTGCGCACGCATCTTTGACACCAGCAGTGATGTTGACATGCCCGCTGAGCAAAACAGATAGATATGTTTCTTTTCCATAATGACTTCCCTCTTATATGGCCACCGCGTTAGCTGCGACATCAGCGCCCTTACCGGGCGTCCTTCTCGCAGGCTGGTCTGATGGGATGAGTATACGGCAAGGGAAATGTCAGTGGTAATCCAGGAAGTTTTAGAATTGTCTCTCATTGACCTGCAGTTATGACAGCCTTCACACTTCGGGCAAATAATTCGCGATAAGAATTAAGATTAGGGAGGGGAATAAAGAAAAACCGGCCAGTTGGCCGGTTTGGGTCTGCTCAGGGAAAGTGTTATCAGGCTTTAGGCGCCTGCGGATCGGTGTCATATTCCGCGCAGGTCTGGTAGCCAGAGTTCATAACGTGACCTGTGTCATCTAATGCAACAAAATAGGTTTCGGTTTTACCATCCCGTTGACCCAGGATATAGGTCTGGCAGGTACCGCGAGCATGGATCATCGTCACTTCAGATGATGGCTTACCAGCCAGCTGCTCTACCTGAGCGCGGCTCATCCCTTTTTTAACATCTTTGACCACAGGCTCTTTAAACTGATCGGTTGTGCGGTCATAAGCGGTACAGCCCGCCAGTAAAGTCAGTACAGCCGCTGCGCCTAACATTCCTGCTACGTTCTTGTTCATATTCCGTCCTCTTGTTTATCAGCGTGTTAAGTAAGCCTGGAATAGAAAACCACATTTTTCAACCTCAAGCGTGACGGCAAAGTTTTTTCGGAAAATTCCTGCAAAACAAAGATAACCTGCTAAATCGCTCTATTTCGCTCCATTCAAATTTGTGATCCTTGTCGTTTTCCCCATGACGGGTTAGCTTTAACAGTACATTCATCAGGCAAATTTGTGTAACGGAGGGGCTAGATGGCTCTGCAACAAGAGATTATCCAGGCACTGGGTGCTAAACCCACCATCAATGCGGAAGAAGAGATTCGCCGTAGCGTCGATTTTTTGAAATCCTACTTAACCCGGTTCCCGTTCCTGAAAACGCTGGTGCTGGGCATCAGCGGCGGTCAGGACTCTACGCTTGCCGGGAAGCTCGCCCAGATGGCGATCAGCGAACTGCGTGCCGAAACGGGGAATAACGACCTGCAGTTTATCGCGGTACGCCTGCCTTACGGTGTGCAGTTCGACGAGCAGGATTGTCAGGATGCCATCGCGTTCATCCAGCCCGATCGCGTGCTGACCGTCAATATTAAAGAAGCGGTGCTGGCCAGCGAAAAAGCGCTGCGCGATGCGGGCATTGAGCTGAGCGATTTCGTCCGCGGCAACGAAAAGGCTCGCGAGCGCATGAAGGCGCAGTACAGCATCGCCGGGATGACCAGCGGCGTAGTAGTAGGGACAGACCATGCAGCAGAAGCCCTGACCGGCTTCTTCACCAAATATGGCGATGGCGGTACCGACATTAATCCGCTGTTCCGTCTCAACAAGCGCCAGGGCAAACAGCTGCTGGCCGCGCTGGGCTGTCCGGAGCATCTGTATAAAAAAGCCCCTACCGCAGATTTGGAAGACGATCGTCCTTCCCTGCCGGATGAAGCCGCGCTGGGCGTGACCTATGAAAATATTGATGATTATCTGGAAGGCAAGACGCTGGACGAAGGCACCGCTCGCATTATCGAAGGCTGGTATCTGAAGACCGAGCACAAACGTCGCCCGCCGATCACGGTGTTCGACGACTTCTGGAAAGCGTAATTCTGACGAGGCGGCTTATGCCGCCTCTTTTTTAACCACACCACTGCTGCTACACTGTATGCCTGAACAGTATCAGGAGTATGTTGTGAGCAGGCGTCAATCGGCACCGCGGCTTGAATTCGAAGCGGCAGCAATCTATGAATATCCCGAACATCTGCGCCCGTGGCTTGAGGCACTCCCCAAGCAGCCAGGTGTCTACTTCTTTCATGGCGAAAGCGATGCCATGCCGCTTTATATCGGCAAAAGCGTCAATATCCGTAGCCGGGTGCTGTCGCATCTGCGCACGCCGGACGAGGCCGCTATGCTGCGCCAGTCCCGGCGTATCACCTGGACGCAAACCGCGGGCGAGCTGGGCGCCCTGCTGCTGGAAGCGCGTTTAATCAAGGAGCAGCAGCCGCTGTTCAATAAACGATTACGCCGCAATCGCCAGCTCTGCTCGCTGCAGATCGCTGAGGGCAAACCGCAGATTGTGTATGCCCGCGAAGTCGATTTCTCCCATACCCCGAACCTGTATGGCCTGTTCGCCAACCGCCGGGCGGCGCTGCAAACCTTACAGACGTTGGCCGACGAGCGACAGCTCTGTTACGGCCTACTCGGGCTGGAGTCGTTAAGCCGTGGGCGGGCCTGTTTCCGCTCCGCCCTGAAGCGCTGTGCAGGGGCCTGCTGCGGGAAAGAGAGCGTGGAAGAGCATCAGCAGCGGCTGGTTGAGGGGTTGCAGGCGATAGGCGTCACCTGCTGGCCGTGGGACTGCGCCGTGGCGCTGAAAGAGTCGCGCCCGGAGATGACCCACTACCACATTATCCATAACTGGCTCTGGCTGGGCGCGGTGGAAAGCCTGGACGAGGCGGCGGAACTGCTGCGTACGCCCGCCGGTTTTGATCAGGATGGGTATAAAATCCTCTGCAAGCCGCTGCTGGCGGGCAAGTATGAGATCATTCCGCTCAGTGGCCTGGAAGCCAGAAAATCTCGCTGAACAGCAGGGTGCCCTCGTCCTTAAGCAATCGCAGGGTATGGTCGCCCTCATGCCAGTACGCGCCCTGATCGGCGGTCAGCAGCTTTTCGCCGAGCTGCCAGGCGCCGCTCAGCACAAACACCACGCCGCCGCGTGAGGCGAATGTCGTGAAGGTGCGGTCCGCCACCCGCACCTTAGCCCGACAGCAATCCCGGCGGGTCATGATGTTAAAGTCCATCGACATCTGCCCTTCCAGCAGCTGCGCCTTGACCGGCAGTTCTCCGGCTAAGCTGAAGGGTTGATGACGTCGCAGCGTGTGAGTAAACGCCTTTCCACCATCCAGATGCACTTCTCCCCCTTCCAGCAGGGTGATCACCCGATCAACACCGGGGGAAACAGAAAAATCCCCGTTGCTGGCAAGGGAGGCAATACTGGCGCGCCAGTTAAAGTCCCGGGTTGCAGGAGGGAAACAACATATTTCGCGCGTCTCTCCCGCGCCGTTGCGCCAGAGGTTGATCGGCATTTTGCGGATATCGAAGAATTCCATCACCACTCCAAATGGCGCAATACGCGCCAGAGCATCCCGCCCAGGGCGGTCGCTTATTGTTTGTTATCGTTAGGTCGCTGCAGAACAGTATCGGCAGATGTGCGGGTGGGCCTTAGTCTGACGATGAAAAAAGTAACGTCAGAAATTTCAAACACATTCTGCAAATCGATAACAGGAGAATACCGGGATGGCGGCGGCTGGCAAGAGGCTGGAAAAGAAAAAACCGCCGGACCTGCCCACAGCAAATCTGCTTGAGTGGACAAGACTCCGGCGGTCTTGAATAGCTGAACCGATTATTCGGCTGAGGTGGTCATTTTACCTTTCGCCGCGGAACGTTCTGTCAGACGCTTCTCAAAATTGGCATTAAACTGCTTTTTCTGTTCCGGGGTAAGGATGTTGTAAATCTTGTTCTGGGTTTCCATGTGCGCCAGCATGCGGGCTTTATGCTGCTCGGCCATCTTATCAACCTGCGCTTCGGCCTTCGCTTTATCGAAGGAGTCGCTGGCGATGATGTCATGCATTGCGCGGCGCTCTTCTACCGGCGGACGCTTCATCTGGTCACGCTGGCTTTTCATGATGTCGCGGATCTGCTCTTTCTGCGCATCCGTCAGGTTCAGGTCTTTAAACATCATGTCGTGATGCATGCCCGGCTTACCTTTGTGATGCATCATTTTGCCTTCGGTCGGTGCAGCCGTGGTGGTGGTGGCGGTATCAGCGGCGAACGCCGCGCTGGTAGCGCCCAGAGCCAGGGTAGAGGCAACAAACAGTGCAGTTAATTTACGCATAATTTTGTCCTTCCTTTCAGTTATTCTTCGGCGCTATGCCGTGTTGACGAGATTAACTTTACGGGGTTTATCGTCAATTAGTCAGAGCAACGGTAAAACAATGAAAGTGTAAAAAACAAATTATCGTCAAATATGGAGGAAATAAGGATAAAGCGTGGAGAGATGAAACAAAAATATGCATGCAGATGATTTTAAAGAGATTGTGGAGAAGTATACCGACAAACAGATTAATAATAAAGCAAACAACCAGGAATAATCTGCAATAAACGGCATGATGGAAGAAATGAATCAGAAAATAAACAGCCCCGCCGCGTTACGCTTTTCGGGGCTGTGACTTATCAGGGGATTTTTTCCAGCATCAGTCCGGCGCGTAAGCCAAACGCCACCGCCGGATTGGGGAAGAGAACATACTCGGTCGGCTTTTGTACTTCATAGCGCTCCTCCCCGTCCTCCGCCAGTAAAACGCCCTGACGGAACGGCGTAAAGTTCAGGGTATGCGCGGCCATATGCAGCACAAAGGCCTCGCTGCGGCGGGTGATCTGTTGCACCACCCGGTACTGTTCGACAGGAGCAACATGCTGCTCGGGTGCCTCACCGCTCAGCAGGGCATACAGCGCCCGATGAGTCGTGGCGAAGCGGGTCAGATCGTTATGGCCGAACGGCAGCGCTTTGCCCAGTTCCAGCGTACAGGCCAGGGCGCCAAAGCGCTCACAGGTGAAATGGGTGAAGGTGCCCCCCGGGGCCTGATGAAAGACCAGCGCTTCCAGCCCGGCATCGCCGAGCCACTGAATAAACGCCTCATCCCAGGGCTGACTGCGCTGGGGCAGCACGCCAAAGCGCTCATGATACGAGGCGCGAATAGCGGTATGCAGATCGAGATGCCAGCGATCGGACCCCGCCTGCTGGTAAAACGCCTCTACCCGTGCCTCCAGTAACGCCGCCCGTTCGGTCTCCTCGCAGGCCGGAAACTGCGCCCCGCGCCCGCTGAACAGGCGGTTGATATCGCAGGTCAGGTAGCGCTTGCCCGCCCTCAGCGCAGGTGGATTGCCATAGATGACCAGCAGGCGGCAGCGCAGCGTCAGCTCGCCGCGAAACAACGTCCTGACCAGCAGGTCGACAATTTCTACCGGCGCCGTTTCGTTGCCGTGTATCCCGGCAGAGAGCACCAGGGCTCGCTCGCTCTCTGCCTCCGGGATCAGCTCCAGCACGCCGCGTGCCAGCCAGCGCCAGTGAAACGAAGCCCCTTTGCCCTCCCGTCGGGCGGGCGTTTCATTGGCCATGTTCAGCGCCAGAAAGTTTTCCATAACGCCTCCTTTATTGCTGGAACGGATAGACGGAGCCCAGTTGCAGAATGCGGGTCAGCGCATCCAGCGCTTCGCGCCCTTCTCGTAAAAGCTGCGGATCGATCAGGTCGGCCTGGGTCAACCGATCGCGATAGTAGCGATCCACCCAGTCGTTAAGCGTGTTGAACAGGGTATCGTTCATCATCACCGCCGGGTTAACCGCCCGCTGCTCCTCAGGGGTGAGCACCAAGCGCAGGCGCAGACAGGCCGGACCGCCGCCGTTGGCCATGCTTTCGCGCAGATCGAACACCCGCAGCTCGCTGATGGGGTTATCCTCTGCCACCAGCTGATTCAGATAGCGCCAGACGCCAGGATGGTTCTGCGACTCCTGGGGTAGCACCAGCATCATGCTGCCGTCGTCACGGCTCAGCAGCTGGCTGTTAAAGAGATAGGTTGCCACCGCATCCTGCACCGAAACGGCTTCCGTCGGCACCTCAATCGGCATAAATCCGGGCACGCGATTGCCAAGGGCGTGCAGCAGCGCTGACTGCTGAACAAACGCCTGCTCGTGGCAGAACAGCACCTGGCGATTCGAGACCGCAATCACGTCGTTATGGAACACCCCCTGGTCGATCACCAGCGGGTTTTGCTGGGCAAACATCAGCTGGCCCGGATTGACCTGATTCAGGCGGGCAACGGCCTGGCTTGCGGCCAGGGTCTGACGGGCCGGGTAACGGGCAGGCGCGGGGCCTGTCCCCTCATCACGACCATAGACAAACAGCTGCAAACCCGGCTCGCCATAATCGCCGCCAAGACGGTTATGGTTAGCCGCCCCTTCGTCGCCGAACATCGCCACCTGCGGCAGCGCTGTATGGACACTGAATCGGGACTCATCGCGGCAAATAGCCCGCAGCACCTGTTCCGTAGTGCCAGCTTCACTGGCGCGGTGGAACTTGTTGTTCAGGTTCGCCACCGTCAGATGCACTTTTCCATCGAGGGTATCTGCGGAGGGGGCCACCGTCGCGGCGTTGGCAACCCACATGGAGGAGGCCGAACTGGCGGCAGAGAGCAGCTGCGGCATCTGGGTGCCCGCTTTCTCCACTACCTGCTCGTCGCTGCCGGTAAACCCGAGCTGGCGCAGGACGGGGACGTTAGGCCGCTCCTGCGGCGGGATCACCGCCTGAGGAAAACCCGCATCCGCCAGCGCCTTCATTTTTAACAACCCCTGCTTTGCCGCCAGCCGCGGGTTGGAGATCTGAAAACGGTGTTTTGTGGAGGCCTCATTGCCGAACGACAGTCCGGCATAGTGGTGGGTTAACCCCACCAGCCCGTCGAAGTTAACTTCACGCGCTTTCATGACGCTTCTCCCGTGTAAAATCGAGGCCCGGATTCAGCTGCTCCGGCAGGACGATGGCCGGCGTCTCCAGGCTTGCCATCGGCCAGGCGCAGTAGTCTGCCGCATACCAGGCGCTGGCACGATGGTTGCCGGAGGCGCCCACCCCGCCAAACGGGGCGGTACTGGCCGCGCCGGTGAGAGGTTTGTTCCAGTTGACGATCCCGGCGCGTGCCTCCAGCAGCAGCTGATCAAATTTCTCACGATCCGGGGAGATCAGCCCACATGACAGGCCGTAGCGCGTGGCGTTTGCCATCGCGATGGCCTGGTCAAAGTCGTCATAGCGCCAGACGCAGAGCAGCGGGCCGAAGACCTCTTCGTCCGGCACACCGCTCACGCCAGTCATCTCGACGATTGCCGGGGTTAATAAAGAGGTTCCCGCCTTCACCAGCCGCGGCTCGAGCAGCGACTGGCCGCCGCGGGCGACATGTTCCCGCCAGGCGTGATAGACATTTTTTGCCGCCTGTTCGGAAATCAGCCCGCCGATGAACGGCTGGTCGCTGGCATCCCACTCGCCCGGCAGCAGCCGCCCACTCACCTCAACCAGACGGGCCAGGAAAGCATCCCCTTCAGCGCCCCGTTTGACCAGCAGCCGACGGGCGCAGGTACAGCGCTGCCCGGCGGTAATAAAGGCCGACTGGATGGTCAGGTGGACCGCGGCATCGATATCTGCCGGATCGTCAACGATCAGCGCATTGTTGCCCCCCATCTCGAGGGCGAGAATTTTTTCCGGCTGCCCGGCCAGCTGGCGGTGCAGCTGATAGCCGGTGCCGGCGCTGCCGGTAAACAGCAGCCCGTCAATGTCGCTCAACGCACTCAGCGTCTGACCGGTTTCGCGCCCGCCCTGCACCAGGTTGAGCACCCCCGGCGGCAGCCCGGCCTGCTCCCACAGTTTGACCACCGCCTCGCCGCTCCAGGGCGTCAGCTCGCTCGGCTTGAAGATCACCGTATTACCCGCCAGCAGGGCGGGCACGATGTGGCCGTTCGGCAGGTGGCCGGGGAAGTTATAGGGACCGAACACCGCCAGCACGCCGTGCGGACGGTGGCGCAGCGTGGCGGCCCCGTCCGCCATCTCGGTACGCTGTTCGCCGGTGCGGGTGTGGTACGCCTTGATTGAAATGGCGACCTTGTTGATCATCGCGGTAATTTCGGTTGCCGCCTCCCAGCGCGGTTTGCCGGTTTCGCGGGCAATAATGCTGGTCAGCTCCTGCTTATTCGTCTCCAGCAGGGTGGCAAATTTCTCCACGATGGCCTGGCGAGCGCTGAACGGCAGCTTCGCCCAGCCGGGGAACGCGGCGCGCGCGGCGCGGCACGCCTGCTCAACCTGCCCGGGACTGGCATCCGCTCCCTGCCATAATCTCTCCTGCCCCACCGGGTTGTGTTTGCTGCGAAGTTCACCTTCGCCGGTTACCCAGTCACCGTTAATCCATAAGTTCATACCGTTTTCTCCTCGGGGCACAGACGCACCATGCGAATACGATCGCCAGCGCAACATTTCAGGGCATCCAGTTGCGCTGCGGTCAGCACCAGACGTTCACATTCGGGGTCCACGCGGATCAGCGTGGCGCGATAGCTGTCATATTGTTCGTTCGCCACCAGGCAGGCCGGAAATTCGCCCGGCGCGGGCTGCCCCTCGGCCACCTCCACCAGACGGCTTTTACGGATCGCCCGCACCCGGTCGATATCACACTCCAGCGTCGGACCGCCGTCGAAGATGTCGACATAGTTACGGTAGCGGAAGCCCTCTTTTTCCAGCACCGCCCGCGCCGGAGCGGTGTGCGGATGGACCTCGCCAATTACCGCCTGCGCCTCGGGGCTGAGGAAATGGGTGTAGATAGGATGTTTTGGCATCAGCTCGGCAATAAAGGCTTTCTGCCCGGTGCCGCACAGGTAGTCGGCCTTGCTGAACTCCATGGAGAAGAAGCGCTCGCCCAGGCTTTTCCAGAACGGCGAGAAGCCGGTTTCGTCGATGACGCCGCGCATCTCGGCCACCACTTTTTCGTTAAAGCGATCGCGGAAGGCGGCCATAAACAGAAATCGCGATTTGGAGAGCAGATAGCCGTTGCCCTCCTTGCGCCAGTCGGGATCAAGAAACAGGCTGCAAAGTTCGCTGCTGCCGGTGTGATCGTTGCTGAGGAACAGCGTCGGCAGTGCGTTGTAGACGTTCAGCTCTTTCGAGGCATGCACCAGAGTGCCCACACGGTAGTTATACCAGGGATCGTTCAGACCTACCGCCACCTCAATGGCGCAGATCCCCGCCACGGTTCCGCTGTCGGTATCTTCCAGCACAAACATGTAGCCCTGTTCGCCTTTCGGCAGCGTCCCTTGCCAGGTCTCGATGGAGCGCTCAATGCGCGCCGAGAGCGTGTTTTCATCAACGGGAAGCGAGGTCAGCCCACCTCCTGTTTTACCGGCAAGCTGCATGAGGGCGGATAAATCCCCGCGCTCAATGGGACGGATGACCATCATGATGACACCCCGGACTTCACCTGTTCGCAGGCCAGCGCAAAGCGATCTAACCCGGTCCGCACCTCTTCTTCGCTGACAACCAGCGCAGGCGCGAAGCGCACCACGTTAGCCCCGGCGATCAAGACCATTACGCCCGCTTTTGCCGCTTCCTGTGAAATGAGTTTAGCTTTTCCGGCGAATTCATCCGTGAGCACGCAGCCAATCAGCAGCCCCAGACCGCGAATCTCTTTAAACAGGCCGGTTTTGCTGTTAATGGCCTGAAGACGCTCAACAAACCAGTCGTGACGCTGCTTCACGCCGTT
Source organism: Leclercia sp. LSNIH8 (assembly GCF_002920195.1). Taxonomy (NCBI): domain Bacteria; kingdom Pseudomonadati; phylum Pseudomonadota; class Gammaproteobacteria; order Enterobacterales; family Enterobacteriaceae; genus Leclercia; species Leclercia sp. LSNIH8. The sequence continues at coordinate 681,437 of NZ_PQJY01000003.1, forward strand.
CAGCACTTCCGGCGTGTTGATGATGTCCAGCACCTGACTTGCCACCGCCGATGCCAGCGGGTTGCCGCCGTAGGTGGTGCCGTGGGTGCCGACGGTCATCACCCGGGCAAATTTATCGGTGGTGAGCATTGCCCCGACCGGGAAGCCGCCGCCCAGCGCTTTGGCGGTGGAGAGCACATCCGGCGTCACGCCGTAGTGCATATAGGCATAAAGCTCACCGGTACGCCCGACGCCGGTCTGGACTTCATCGAAAATCAGCACCGCGTTGTGGCGATCGCACAGCTCGCGCAGCCCCTGCAGGAACGCTTTATCGGCAGGCACAACGCCGCCTTCGCCCTGCATCGGCTCGACGATCACCGCGCAGGTGGACTCATCAATCAGCTCGCTGGCGGACTGCAGATCGTTATAGACCGCGTGGCGGATATCCGGTGGCAGCGGCGCGAAATCCTGCGAATAGGAAGGCTGACCGCCCGCGCTGACGGTAAACAGCGTGCGACCGTGGAAGGCATTTTTGAAGGCGACGATGCCGCTTTTCTGGCTGCCAAAATTGTCGTGCGCATATTTACGCGCCAGCTTCAGCGCCGCTTCGTTGGCCTCAGCGCCTGAGTTACAGAAGAACACTTTTTCGGCGAAGGTGGCGTCGATCAGTTTTTTCGCCAGCCGCAGCGCCGGTTCGTTGGTGTAGCCGTTGCCGGTGTGCCAGAACTTCGCCGCCTGGTCGTTCAGCGCCTGGCGCAGCGCCGAATGGGCGTGGCCCAGAGCGTTAACCGCAATACCTCCGGCGAAGTCGATATACTCTTTGCCCTGCTGATCCCACAGGCGCGAGCCCTCTCCCCGTACCGGAATAAAAGCCGCCGGGGCGTAAACCGGCATCATCCATTCATCAAAGTTTTCACGCGTAATTGACAGAGACATAGCGACCTCATCCGGTAAATAAAAGGTTGATAAAATGTTAAATATTTATGTGTTTGCCCTGTGAATGTAGATTGCAGCGTTCGTGCCAGCCAGCGATAAAAATGCATAAACGGGAGGGGGTAACGAAATATCAACAGGTTACAACATGGATTTATTCACTGTTATTGCATAAAAAGTGAATATTTTTACAACAAGCGCAGCTTTACCGAAGGAAAAACAGAAATATTATGCATAGGCAAAATATAATTCTGGAATTGTGATCGCTCGCGAAATTTGTATACCTTTTACGCGCCATCGGAGGGCGTAACGCGCAAGAACGGTGCAGAAATTGCACTATCGGCAGGATTTGTTGCAGTAATGGGTGGAACATACGCAGCGGCGGCAGTCAGCGGGAGGAAATTCTGCTACCATCCTTGCACTAATCACCTTGCACTGGCAGCGACTATGAAATTTGTCTCTTTTAATATCAACGGCCTGCGCGCCCGTCCTCATCAACTGCAGGCCATCGTCGAAAAACATCAGCCTGACGTCATTGGCCTGCAGGAGACAAAAGTTCACGACGATATGTTCCCTCTCGAAGAGGTGGCAAAACTGGGTTACAACGTCTTCTATCACGGTCAAAAAGGTCATTACGGCGTGGCGCTGCTCACCAAAGAGACACCAGTCTCGGTGCGACGCGGCTTCCCGGGAGACGGTGAAGATTCCCAGCGCCGCATCATCATGGCGGAAATACCCACGCCGCTTGGCAACATCACCGTCATCAATGGTTACTTCCCGCAGGGCGAGAGCCGTGACCACCCGCTGAAATTCCCGGCCAAAGAGAAGTTCTACCGGGACCTTCAGTCCTTCCTCGAAACCGAGCTGAAGAAAGACGATCCGGTGCTGATCATGGGCGACATGAATATCAGCCACACCGATCTGGATATCGGCATCGGTGAAGAGAGCCGCAAGCGCTGGCTGCGCGCCGGGAAGTGCTCCTTCCTGCCGGAGGAGCGCGAGTGGATGGCCCGTCTGATGGATTGGGGTCTGGTGGATACCTTCCGCCACGCCAACCCGGAGACCCAGGATCGCTTCTCATGGTTCGATTACCGCTCTAAGGGCTTTGACGATAACCGCGGCCTGCGCATCGATCTGCTGCTGGCAAGCAGCCCGCTGGCGGAGCGCTGCATCGAAACCGGGATCGACTACGAAATTCGCAGCATGGAAAAACCGTCCGACCATGCCCCGGTCTGGGCGACCTTCGACGTGAAGTAAATGGCTGTACGTCGCGGTAAAGTTCTGCTTATTTGCGCCCTTCTGGGCGCTTTTACCCTTCTCTTTAAGCTACTGCCGCCCGGAACGCTGACGCTGGAAAACCTTCAGGCGCAGCATCAGGCCCTGCAGCAATACTGCCAGCAGGCCCCGCTGCAAAGCGCCATACTCTTTTTCCTTCTCTATGTGCTGGTCACTACCCTGTCGCTGCCGGGCGCCGCGGTGTTGACCCTGCTCGGCGGGGCGCTGTTTGGCCTGTGGCCGGGGATCCTGCTGGTGTCGTTCGCCTCGACGCTGGGGGCCACGCTGGCGATGCTGAGCAGCCGCTACCTGCTGCGGGACTGGGTGCAGCGCCGTTTTGCCGGGCCAATGCGCACGGTTAACGACGGTGTCTCGCGGGACGGGGCGTTCTACCTCTTTGCCCTGCGCCTGATGCCGCTGTTTCCGTTCTTTATGGTCAACCTGCTGGCCGGGATCGCCCCGATCGGATTGTGGCGCTACTGGTGGGTCAGTCAGCTCGGCATGTTGCCAGGGGCAATCGTCTATCTTAATGCCGGACACCAGCTGGGGCAGATCGCCGCGCTGCGTGATATCCTTTCCCCCGGCGTGGTCATTGCCTTTACGCTACTGGGGCTGCTGCCGCTTATCACCCGCTGGCTGTTCGCCCGCTTTTCCCGCACTTCTTCATAACAGAGAGGCACTATGCGCCGTGTGCGTTTTTGCATGTTGTTAACGGGCCTGCTGATGGCAGGACACGCGCTGGCCGATGACGGCTGGCAGAAAATCAAAGAGGATGCCCGCGGCCAGACCGTCTGGTTTAACGCCTGGGGCGGCGATGAGGCGGTGAACCGCTACCTGGACTGGGTGAGCGGGGAGATGAAAAGCCACTACGCCATAAACCTGAAGATTGTCCGTCTGGCGGATGCCGCTGACGCGGTGAAGCGCATCCAGACCGAGGCCAGCGCCGGGCGTAAAACCAACGGTTCGGTGGATCTGCTGTGGGTCAACGGTGAGAACTTCCGCACCCTCAAAACCGCCGGGCTGTTGCAGACCGGTTGGGCGCAAATGCTCCCTAACTGGCGCTATGTGGATACCACGAAACCGGTCACCGAAGATTTTGCCATCCCGATCGAGGGAGCCGAGTCTCCGTGGGGCAGCGCGCAACTGACCTTTATCGCCAGCCGCAAGAGCCTGCCGCAACCGCTGGCTGACCCGCAGGCGCTGCTGACGTACGCCACGCAACATCCCGGCACCGTCACCTACCCACGGCCGCCCGACTTTACCGGCACCGCGTTTCTGGAACAACTGCTGCTGACGCAAACCACCCAGCCGGAGGCGCTGAAACAGCCGCCGGACAGCGCCACCTTTGCGGCGGTCACCGCTCCGCTGTGGGCCTGGCTGGATAAGCTACATCCTTATCTGTGGCGCGAGGGCAAAGACTTCCCGCCTTCACCGGCGCGGATGGATGCCCTGCTGGCCAGCGGCAATTTAAACCTGTCGATCACCTTTAACCCGGCCCACGCCCGGCAGAAAGTGGCCAGCAAAGCGCTGCCCGCAGACAGCTACAGCTTTGGTTTTCAGCAGGGGATGATCGGCAACGTACACTTTGTGGCGATCCCGGCCAACGCCTCCGCCAGCGCGGGGGCGAAAGTTGTCGCGAATTTCCTGCTCTCGCCGCAGGCACAGATCCGCAAGGCGGACCCGGCTAACTGGGGCGATCCCACTGTGCTGGATCCACAGAAACTCCCGGCGGCAGAGGCGGAGAAATTGCGCCAGTTTATGCCGGCTGAGCTTCCGCCAACGCTCGCTGAACCACATGCCGCCTGGGTGAATGCGCTGGAGCAGGAATGGCTGCGTCGTTACGGCACCCACTAAGCGGGCTTGCCTGGGTGCTGATGGCGGCGGTGTACCTGCCGCTGCTGCCCGCCTTCGGCCTGCTGCTGCCCCCGATCTTCTCCCTTGAGAACTGGCGGGCGCTGGCCGCCGATCCGCAGATCCCGCAGGCGCTGGCCGCCACTCTGGTTTCCACCCTGATTGCCGCCGCCGGGGCGCTGATGCTGGCCCTCGCGGTGGTGGCCGCGCTGTGGCCTGGCAGCCGCTGGCGACGCCTGTGCAACCACCTGCCGTGGCTGCTGGCGATCCCGCACGTGGCGTTTGCCGTCAGCGTGCTGCTGATATTTGCCGAAGGGGGAGAACTCTACCGCCTCTGTTCGCTCTGTTCACCGATAGTGGATCGCTACGGGATCGGGCTGGGGCTGACCCTCGCCGTCAAGGAGAGCGCCTTTGTGGTCTGGGCGATTTACGCCTCGCTGCCGGAAAAAGAGCTGGCGCAAAAGGTGACGATCCTGCGATCGCTGGGTTACGGACGCTGGCAGGCGCTGCGCTGGCTGATCTTGCCCGCCATTGCGCCTGCGCTGGGGGCGGTGATGCTGGCGGTGATCGCCTGGTCGCTGTCGGTGGTGGATGTGGCCCTGATCCTCGGGCCGGGTAATCCTCCCACGCTGGCAGTGCTGGCGTGGCAGTGGCTGACGCAGGGGGACAGCGTCCAGCAGGCGAAGGGGATGCTGGTCTGCGTGATCCTGCTTCTGCTGCTGGAGCTGATTGCCATCGCGATATTTATCAGCTGGCGGCGCTGGCGCACCACCATTCCGGCCATCTCCGGGGAGCGCCCGATGCCGCGTCCGCTGCTTCTGGGGCGAGCCTGCGGCCTGCTGCTCCCCCTGGCCGGGATCGCCAGCATCGCGGTGCTGGTTCTGATCGCGGGAAATGCCAGCGTTTCGCGGGAGACGGCCGGGATGAGCCTGACGCTGGGGCTGCTCTCAGCGGGGATAGCGCTGGGGATGATCCTCCTCTGGCTCGAAAGGGGCCCGCAGCGCGGGGGCTTCTGGGTCTGGCTGCCGCTGGCCCTTCCCGCCCTGCCACTGGTGGCCGGGCAGTACCGGCTGGCGCTGCTGTTGCAGCTGGACGGGCAGTTTGTCGCCGTGCTGTGGGGACATTTGTTGTGGGTGCTGCCGTGGATGCTGCTGGTGATGCAACCGGCCTGGCGCAGGCTCGATCCGCGTATGATCCTGACAGCCCGCACCCTCGGCTGGGGATCGCTTAAAATTTTCTGGCTGATCAAATGCCCCCAGATGATCCGCCCGGCACTGACGGCGTTTGCCGTCGGCTTTTCCGTCAGCGTGGCGCAGTATCTGCCCACCCTGTGGCTGGGGAGCGGACGGTTTGCCACCCTCACCACCGACGCGGTAGCGCTCAGCAGCGGCGGCAGTAGCGCGGTGCTGGCAGCCCAGGCGCTCTGGCAACTGCTGCTGCCGATGCTGGTTTTCGCCGCCTGCATTTTGCTTTCCCGGCTGGTTGGCCGTTTTCGACAGGGGTTACGTTAATGCTGATGGTTAAGGATGTTTCGCTCTCACTGCGCCAGACGGCGCTGCTGCACAACGTCAGTTTTTCGGTGGTGCCCGGCGAAATTCTCACCCTGATGGGTCCTTCCGGCAGCGGCAAATCGTCGCTGTTTGCCTGGATGGTGGGCGCCCTGCCCGCTGATTTTCACGCCGAAGGGGAGCTTTGGATCAACGCCCGGCGCTGCGACACGCAGCCCACCGAACAGCGCGGGCTGGGTCTGCTGTTTCAGGATGCACTGCTTTTTGATCATTTCAGCGTCGGACAGAATTTGCTGCTGGCGCTTCCGGCGTCCATCAAAGGGGAGCAGCGTAAACAGCAGGTAATCGCGGCGCTGGATGCCGCCGATTTGCCCGGTTTCTTTCAGCGCGATCCCGCCACGCTGTCCGGCGGGCAGCGTGCCCGCGTAAGCCTGCTGCGCGCGCTGCTGGCCCGGCCCCAGGCGCTGCTGCTTGATGAACCCTTTAGCCGACTGGATAAAACGCTGCGCGACCAGTTTCGCCGCTGGGTCTTTGCCGAAGTGCGTGCCCGGCGCATTCCCGTCGTTCAGGTGACCCACGATGAAGAGGATATTTCCGCAGAGGGCCGGGTGCTGGTGATGGAAAACTGGCGATGAATCCCATGGCAACCTGCGCAAACGCAACGTTTTTTGTCGGGAGGATTGCCACAATCACCGCTCTTTTTTCTTACGACGGGCATTTCGATGAAACGTGTTTCTCAACTGACCGCGCTGACCGCCGCGTTAGGTCTCGCCTCTTTCTTTTCTTTTGCCGCTGATATGGCGCCCTCCCTCACACTTTCAGAGCTTCAGCAGCAGAAAGGCGCGGTGATCGATACCCGCATTAGCGCCTTTTACAACGGCTGGCCCCAGACGCTGAATGGCCCATCCGGACATGAACCTTCGGCCCTTAACCTCTCTGCCAACTGGCTGGATGCCATGACCGAGGCGCAGCTGAAAGCCTGGGCCATGCGGCATCAACTGACGCTGGCCACCCCCATCGCGTTATATGGCAGCGACAGCGATAACCAGGCCGTGAAGGCGCGGCTGACTGAAGCGGGCTTCAGCAACATCACCCTGCTCGATGATGCCCTGCAAACCCCGTCTCGCCTGCAGCGTCTCGCCCATTTCGAACAGCTGGTCTATCCCCAGTGGCTGCATCAGCTCCAGCAGGGAAAACCGGTCCCTGCCTCTCCTGCCGGCGAGTGGAAAGTGATTGAAGCCGCCTGGGGTGCGCCGAAATTTTATCTGCTGAGCCATATTCCCGGTGCGGACTATATCGATACCAACGAAGTGGAAAGCGAGCCGCTGTGGAACAAGGTCTCTGATGCCGATCTGAAGGCGATGCTGGCGAAACACGGCATCCGCCATGACACCACGGTGATCCTCTACGGACGCGATGTCTACGCCGCCGCGCGCGTGGCGCAGATCATGCTGTATGCCGGCGTGAAAGATGTACGCCTGCTGGACGGCGGCTGGAAAGCGTGGGATGACGCGAAGCTGCCGGTCGAGCGCGGCACGCCCGACAATGTCAAACCCGCCGCCGATTTTGGCGCACCGATCCCTGGTCAGCCGCAGCTGATGCTGAGCACCGAACAGGCCCGCGGCCTGCTGCATCGTCAGGACGCTTCGCTGGTGAGCGTTCGCTCGTGGCCGGAGTTTACCGGTGTCACCAGCGGCTACAGCTACATCAAACCCAAAGGTGAAATCCAGGGCGCCCGCTGGGGCCACGCCGGAAGCGACTCGACCCATATGGAGGATTTCCATAACCCGGACGGCACCATGCGCAGCGCGGATGATATCGCCAGGATGTGGAAGCAGTGGAACATTCTGCCGGATCAGCAGGTGGCCTTTTACTGCGGCACCGGCTGGCGGGCATCAGAAACCTTTATGTATGCCCGGGCGATGGGCTGGAAAAATGTCGGCGTCTATGACGGCGGCTGGTATGAGTGGAGCAGCAATCCGCAGAACCCGGTGGTGAGCGGTGAACGCGGGCCAGACAGTTCACTCTGATCCCGGCTGGCGCTGAATCTCCTTCAGCGTCAGATACCCGCTCCAGATGCGCGTTGTGGTGGTAAGCCAGCACAACGCGCCAAACACCCACGCCAGCCACCCGAAATGCGCCGGGAACAGGCAAAAGAGCACGAACAGCAGCAGCGTTTCCGTCCCCTCCGTCAGGCCACCCAGATAGTAAAACGACTTGTGGGCATAGCCTGGATTGTCTATCTCGTGCTTTGCGGCCAGGGCGGCAAACGCCAAAAAACTGCTCCCGGTGCCGATAAAGGCAAACAGCAGCCAGGCGGCTGGCAACGCATTAACCGCCGGATCGGCCAGCGCGAACCCAAAGGGCACCAGGGCATAAAACAGAAAATCGAGGGCGATATCGAGAAAGCCTCCGGCATCGGTTAATCCACGCCGCCGTGCCAGCGCACCGTCCAGCCCGTCCAGCAAGCGGTTCAGCACAATGGCCACCAGCGCCGCCAGGTACCAGCCCAGCGCCAGAAACGGCAGCGCCAGTACCCCGATGGCAAAGCCGATCAGCGTAATACCATCCGGGGTGATGCCCGGTTTATCCAGGGTTGCGACCAGCCGGTTGAGTAGCGGCTTGATGCGCGGATGAAGGTGACGGTCAAGCATCGGGTTTTTCTCCTCTCATCGCGCATAATCCCTGGGAGGGGATATCCAGCGCCGCGTTAAATCGGGCGGATAAATTTTGAAAACCAATCAGCGCCGTCATCTCGGTAATCGCCTCGTCATTGAAGTACTTGCGCAGCGCCACTTTGGTGGCCTCATCCACCACCGGCGGCGTGGCGGTAACGGCTTCCGCATAGGCCAGCGCGGCGCGCTCTTCTTCGCTGAACAGGCTGCTGTCGCGCCATGTCGCGACGGCCTGCACCTTATCCAGCCCGCCGCTGCGTTCCGCTAGGCGCAGCGCGTTGGCATCGATGCAAAAGGCGCAGTGGCAAATTTGCGAGACGCGGGTCATCAGCAGCGAACGCAGCACCGGCTCAAGGGGCGATTTTTTGCGTTCCAGAAAGCCTACAAACAGCGCCACCAGCCAGAACAGCCGGGGCATTCTTCCCCACCAGCGCAGCGGATTAAGCACTGCGCCATAATGTTTTTTCTGCATTGCCGCGACAGGCGTTAGAATGGTGGGGATGGATTCGATGGGTTTAACCCAGACGGGTGGTCTCTCGTTCACAGGATGCTCCTGGCGTGTTAAGTGCGCAGATCCTAACTCTTTTTCTTTTATTCATTATTGACGACCATGCTAAAAACACTCGATGTTGTCTGCGCTATTCTCGAACGGGATGGCAAAATTTTACTGGCGCAGCGTCCGCTGCATGCGGATCAGCCCGGTCTGTGGGAGTTTGCCGGGGGGAAAGTGGAGGCGGGGGAAACCCAGCCCGCGGCGTTAGTGCGTGAACTGCGCGAGGAGTTAGGCATTGAGGCCTGCCCCGCAAAGTATATCGCCAGCCATCAACGGGAAGTGTCGCAGCGGCTGATTAACCTACACGCCTGGCACGTCGCGGAATTCAGCGGCACGCCGGAAACGCGCTATCACAGCCAGTTAGTATGGTGTTCACCGCACGAGGCGCTGGATTACAACCTCGCCCCGGCGGATATCCCTTTGTTACAGGCGTTTATTCTCTTACGCGACGCCACACCAGCGGATTCGTACTCAGAGCGTTAGGATCGCGCTGGCACTGCAACAGGACCCCCTCGGCTTTTACCACCGCCCCTTCTGAATAGTTCTGTTCCTGATAGATGCAGCACTGGTTACACGGCGGTGGACGCTGACCGCTGGAGCTAAAGATCTCCGGCGGGATATTCACATCCACCCCGGTTCCAAACCGCTGGTCGGCCTGACTGCCAGCCGCGAAAACCCCAAGCAAAACAGCCATCACAATACGCTTCATCGACGCTTCTTCCTGTTATGTTCTGATATTCACTATAACGGTAAAAACAGCGCGGAGCTTTAATCCCCCCTCGGTCATCGTTTTTTATTATGACCCGGCGCGTTTAATGAATTTAACTTGAGGACGAAATTTAGCTTGCGTCACAAAGCCTGTCGGGTGGTATAGTCGAAAAACACAACATCACGAAGATATTTGTTACAAATTAAATAATCCCAATATATTAGAGGAACTTATAGTTATGGACCAGGCTTGCTCCCTTGACTCCTTTCTGAATCGTGTTCAGCAGCGTGACCCGCATCAGAGCGAATTTGCTCAGGCAGTCCGTGAAGTGATGACCACTCTCTGGCCATTTCTGGAACAAAATCCCCGCTATCGTCAGATGTCCCTGCTTGAGCGCCTGGTTGAACCCGAGCGTGTGATCCAGTTCCGCGTGGTCTGGGTTGATGACCGCAACCAGGTACAGGTTAACCGTGCCTGGCGCGTACAGTTCAACTCGGCGATCGGCCCATTCAAGGGGGGCATGCGTTTCCATCCGTCGGTAAACCTGTCGATTCTGAAGTTCCTCGGCTTTGAACAGACCTTTAAAAATGCCCTCACCACCCTGCCGATGGGCGGCGGCAAAGGCGGCAGCGATTTTGATCCAAAAGGCAAAAGCGAAGGCGAAGTGATGCGTTTCTGCCAGGCGCTGATGACGGAACTCTATCGTCACCTGGGCGCCGACACCGACGTCCCAGCTGGCGATATCGGGGTTGGCGGACGCGAAGTGGGCTTTATGGCCGGGATGATGAAAAAACTCTCCAACAACAGCGCCTGCGTCTTTACCGGGAAAGGCCTCTCCTTCGGCGGCAGCCTGATCCGCCCGGAAGCCACCGGTTACGGTCTGGTCTATTTCACTGAAGCGATGCTGAAGCGTCATGGGATGAGCTTTGAGGGCATGCGTGTCGCCGTATCCGGCTCTGGCAACGTGGCTCAGTACGCTATCGAAAAAGCGATGCAGTTCGGCGCGCGCGTCATTACCGCCTCCGACTCCAGCGGCACCGTGGTGGATGAAGCGGGCTTCACAACCGAAAAACTGGCGCGCCTGTGCGAAATCAAAGCCAGCCGCGACGGTCGCGTGGCCGACTATGCCCGTGAATTCGGTCTGACCTACCATGAAGGCAAACAGCCGTGGTCAGTGCCGGTAGATATCGCCCTGCCTTGCGCCACCCAGAACGAACTGGATGTTGATGCCGCGCGACAGCTGATCGCCAACGGCGTGAAAGCGGTGGCTGAAGGGGCCAATATGCCCACCACCATTGAAGCCACCGACCTGTTCCTGGAAGCGGGCGTGCTGTTCGCACCGGGTAAAGCGGCTAACGCAGGCGGCGTGGCGACCTCTGGCCTCGAGATGGCGCAAAACGCCGCGCGTATGGGCTGGAAGGCGGAGAAAGTGGATGCACGTCTGCATCACATCATGCTGGATATTCACCACGCCTGCGTCGAGTACGGCGGGGAAGAGAAGCAGACCAACTACGTTCGCGGCGCGAACATCGCCGGGTTTGTGAAGGTGGCGGATGCGATGATGGGTCAGGGTGTGATCTAAGCCTTCACTGCGGATGCTACGCCGGGCGGCGCTGGCGCTTGCCCGGCCTACGGTTCGTGCTTTGTAGGCCGGGTAAGGCGTAGCCGCCACCCGGCAATGCTTTACGCCGCACTCTTCTTCTTAAACTTTTTCTTCTTATCGCCGCCCGGCGCCACCATACCGCGAAAATCCCTCACCGACGTGTTTCGCGCCTGGTTGATCAGATCGAACAACGTGCCCACCAGCGGCTGCATAAAGTCCTGATAGCGACACTGCTTTTCACTGATCTGGGTCAGCACCGATTCCCAATGGGCGGTCATGTCCGGCCTGGCGGCCATCTCCGGCAGAGAGTGGATCAGCGCCCTTCCGGCATCCGTTGAGTGGATATAACGTCCTTTCTTATGCAGAAAACCACGTTTGAACAGCAGCTCAATGATCCCGGCGCGGGTCGCTTCAGTTCCCAGCCCGTCAGTGGCGCGGAGGATCTTCTTCAGATCTTTATCCTGCACAAAGCGGGCGATACCGGTCATCGCGGAGAGCAGCGTGGCGTCGGTAAAGTGCCGCGGCGGCTGGGTCTGTCGCTCCACCACTTCGCCCTTCTCGCACAGCAGCTCATCGTCCTTTTTCACCACCGGCAGCGGCGTGCCGTCGTTCTCCTCGTCCCGCTCTTTATTGCCCAGCAGCGCGCGCCAGCCCGCTTCGGCGAGGAAACGCGCCTTGGCAATAAACTTGCCTTTGGCGATCTCCAGCTCAATGACGCACTTGCGGAACACCGCATCGGGGCAGAACTGCATCAGATACTGACGGGCCACGAGGTTATACACCTTCGATTCGTTATCCGTGAGACTGACATTGCTACTGCGGGCCGTCGGGATAATGGCGTGGTGGGCATCCACCTTTTTATCGTCCCAGCAGCGGTTGCGGGTATCCGGGTTGACCGCCGGCTGTGGCACGAGATCGGGGGCGTGTACGGCAATGGCGTTCAGCACCGCGTGGCGGCCGGCGAAATGCTCTTCCGGCAGGTAGCGGCTGTCGGAACGCGGGTAGGTAATGAGTTTGTGCGTTTCATACAGCTTCTGGCAGATATCGAGCACGTTTTGCGCGCTCAGGCCGTAGCGTTTTGCCGCCTCAATCTGCAAAGCAGAAAGGGAGAACGGCAGCGGCGCGGGTTCTGATTCCCGTTTATCGTTATAGCTGGTGACGACGGCGGGCTGACCCTGGATGCGGGTCACCACGTGATCGGCCAGCGGACGATGCAGCAGGCGTCCCTCTTCATCCTGATAGGGTTCGCAGGCCTCGCTCGGCTGCCAGACTGCGGTAAAGCGTTCGTCCTTCGGGGTGACAATATGGGCTTTTACTTCGAAGAAGTCTTTGGCGACAAAGTTCTCGATCTCTTCGTCGCGACGCACCACCAGCCCCAGCACCGGCGTCTGCACCCGGCCCACCGAGAGCACCCCCTGATAACCCGCGTTGCGCCCGAGAATGGTATAGGCGCGGGTCATGTTGATGCCGTAGAGCCAGTCAGCGCGGGCGCGGGCCAGCGCCGACACGCACAGCGGGACAAACTCGCTGTTGGCGCGCAGACGGGTGATGGCCCGCTCTACCGCCTGCGGGTTAAGGTCGTTAATCAGACAGCGCTGCACCTGCTGGCGTTTTTCCGGCGCGAGGTTCAGGTAATCCAGCACCTCGTCCACCAGCAGTTGCCCTTCCCTGTCCGGGTCACCGGCGTGGATCACCTCGGATGCCTCGTTCAGCAACCGCTTAATGACGTTGAGCTGTTTGGTGACCGACGGGCGCGGCTGCAGCTGCCACTTCTCCGGCACGATGGGCAGATCGTTAAGATTCCAGCGCGCATAGCGGCTGTCGTAGGCATCCGGCTGGGCCTGCTCCAGCAGGTGGCCGATACACCAGGTGACCACCTGCCCGTTTCCGCACTCAATGTAGCCGTCACCCTTGCGATGCGGTTTGGGTAATACATCCGCAATTGCCCGGGCGAGGCTGGGTTTTTCGGCAATAAATAACCGCATTGAATTAACGGATCTCAATCATCGGACGGCCACCGCGGGCGGTCACCAGCTCGCCAATGGCGGTCAGGGTGATACCGTACTCGGCGGCGGTCGCGCGCACCGCCTCTTCGGCGTCTGGCGTCACGGCCAGCAGCAGGCCGCCGGAGGTCTGCGGATCGCACAGCAGATCGCGCCATTCGGCAGGCATCTCGCCCATCAGATGGCCGTAGCTGGCGAAGTTACGCTGTGTGCCACCCGGGACCGCGCCTTGCGCAATGTAGGCTTCCACGCCAGACAGCTTCGGCACGTCCTGATACCAGACCTGTGCCTGAACACCTGCGCCCTGGCACACTTCGCTCAGGTGGCCCAGCAGGCCAAAGCCGGTGACGTCGGTCATCGCCTTCACCCCCTCGATGTTGGCAAAGGCAGCACCAGCAAGGTTCATCTGGCACATCACCTCGGTCGCCAGCCCTTTGTGCTCAGGCAACAGCAGCGATTTTTTCTCGGCGGTGGTGAGCACGCCAATGCCCAGCGGCTTGGTGAGGAACAACTTGCAGCCCGCTTCCGCGGTGCTGTTACGCTTGACGCGCTCCGTGGGCACCACGCCGGTCACCGCCAGGCCAAAAATCGGCTCCGGGGCGTCAATGGAGTGGCCACCCGCCAGGGCGATCCCGGCCTGCTGACAGGCGAAACGCCCGCCCTCGATCACGTCGCGGGCGATCTCCGGGGCCAGGGTGTTAATCGGCCAGCCAAGGATCGCAATCGCCATGATCGGCTTACCGCCCATCGCAAAAATGTCGCTGATGGCGTTCGTGGCCGCAATGCGCCCGAAGTCGTAGGGATTGTCGACGATCGGCATAAAGAAATCGGTGGTGCTGATAATGCTGGTGCCGTTACCCAGATCGTAGACGGCAGCATCATCGCGGGTTTCATTGCCAACAAGCAGGTTCGGGTCGATAAACTTCGCCTGCTCGCTGTGCAGAATGGTTTCCAGCACTTTGGGGGAAATTTTACAACCGCAACCGGCTCCATGGCTGTATTGCGTTAAACGAATGGCTTGCTCGCTCATGACAATCTCCTTTCATTACAATTGCACTATGTTAGCGCTCATTCCATTAAGTGATAAGTATGACTGTCTGAATTCTGCTGCACTTGCTCAGGATCCAGACAGTTTTATGCCATTAATCAGAAACGGGTGACAAAAGGCACGGTGTCGGGCACGGAAACGGTGGTGGAAGCTTTGAGCTGCGGGGTGCCCAGATAGAGGAAACCGACGATTTTATCGTCTGCGCCACACTCCAGGCCTTCGCGAACCACCGGGCTGTCGGCCAGTGCGCCGCTGCGCCAGATACCGTTATAGCCCTGGGCGACCGCCGCCATCTGCATCGCCATCACTGCACAGCCCGCTGACATCTCCTGCTCCCACACCGGCACCTTGTGCTGCGGCTGGCATTTCGCGACCACTGCGATAATCATCGGGGCGCGGAACGGTGCGTTACGGGCTTTCTCAATCGCTTTTTCATCCTGCCCGGCGGCAACAGCGCCCTTCTCCAGCAGGGTGCTGAAGCGCTCGCGCCCTTCCCCTTCGATGATAAAGAAGTGCCACGGCTGCAAGGTACCGTGATCCGGGGCGCGCATTCCGGCGCGAAGAATATTCTCCAGCTGTTCGCCTGCTGGCGCGGGCTCCGCCAGACGCGCTGCGCTACGACGGTTAACAAGCAGTTCGAGTGCATCCATTGGGTTAACTCCTGTCTTGAAATTTACCCAAAATTAACACGACGGCAGATTTTGTTACAGCGTAGCAGGCGATTCCTGCTGACAAGTGACGGTCGGGTCATTACGATAGCCCGACAACGCCGTCCAGTAGCGACGGAATAGGTAATTATCTGGACAGGGAGAATACATGCGAACCCTCTGGCGACTGTTTGCCGGCTTTTTTAAATGGACGTGGCGACTGCTGAATTTCGTCCGCAACCTGGTGATGAACCTCTTTTTCATCCTGTTTGTGATAGTTTGCGTCGGTGTCTGGATGCACCTCAGCGCCTCCAGCCAGAGTCAGAGCGCCGGACGTGGCGCGCTGCTGCTGGATATCGCCGGCGTGGTGGTGGATAAACCATCCACCAGCAATCGCCTTGGCGTGCTGGGCCGCCAGCTGTTTGGCGCCAGCGGCGACCGTCTGCAGGAAAACTCCCTGTTCGATATCGTCGACGCCATTCGTCAGGCGAAGGACGATCGCAACATTACCGGCATTGTGCTGGATCTGAAGAATTTTGCCGGGGCGGATCAGCCTTCGATGCAGTATATCGGTAAAGCGCTGCGGGAATTCCGCGACAGCGGCAAACCGGTGATTGCGGTGGGCGATAACTACAGCCAGGGGCAATACTATCTGGCGAGCTTTGCCAATAAAGTGTGGCTCTCGCCGCAGGGCGCCGTCGATCTGCACGGTTTTGCCACTAACGGCCTCTATTACAAATCGCTGCTTGATAAGCTGAAGGTTACCACCCACGTCTTCCGCGTCGGGACCTATAAATCTGCCGTTGAGCCATTTATCCGCGACGATATGTCCCCTGCCGCTCGTGAAGCGGACAGCCGCTGGATTGGCGAACTGTGGCAGAACTACCTCAGCACCGTGGCCGCTAACCGCCAGATCACCACCGAGCAGGTCTTCCCGGGCGCCCAGGGCGTGCTGGATGGGCTGCGTAAGGTTGATGGCGATACCGCGAAATATGCGCTGGATAACAAGCTGGTGGATGCCCTGGGCTCAAGCGCCGAAATTGAAAAGTTCCTGACCAAACAGTTCGGCTGGAGCAAAGAAGAGAAGAACTACAGCGCCATCAGTTTCTATGATTATCAGGCGAAAAAACGAGCCGATACCGGGGACAGCATCGCTGTGGTCTTCGCGAACGGCGCGATCATGGATGGCGAAGAGACGCCGGGCAACGTTGGGGGCGATACCACTGCCGCGCAGATCCGCGACGCGCGCCTCGACCCGAAAGTGAAAGCGATTGTGTTGCGGGTTAACAGCCCGGGCGGCAGCGTCAGCGCATCGGAAGTGATCCGCGCTGAGCTGGCAGCCGCGCGCGCCGCCGGGAAACCGGTAGTGGTCTCCATGGGCGGTATGGCGGCATCCGGGGGTTACTGGATCTCCACCCCGGCGAACTACATCGTGGCGAACCCGAGCACCCTTACCGGCTCGATTGGCATCTTCGGGGTGATTAACACCGTTGAAAACAGCCTCGACTATCTGGGGGTGCATACCGATGGCGTCGCCACGTCGCCGCTGGCCGACATCGCGGTGACCAAAGCGTTACCGCCGGAAGTGTCGCAGATGATGCAGCTCAACATTGAGAACGGCTATAAGCGCTTTATCACCCTGGTGGCCGACTCCCGTAAGCGAACCCCGGAACAGATCGACCAGATTGCTCAGGGTCATGTCTGGACGGGTCAGGATGCGAAGAGCAACGGTCTGGTGGATAACCTGGGCGACTTCGATGATGCCGTCGCCAAAGCCGCTGAACTGGCGAAGCTGAAGCAGTGGCACGTCGATTTCTATCAGGATGAGCCAACCTTCATGGATCTCGTGATGGACAGCGTCTCCGGCTCGGTAAAAGCCATGCTGCCAGACGCGCTGCAGGCTTACCTGCCCGCTCCGGTCGCCACGGCGGCGAAAGCGGTCAAAGCCGAGGGCGACAAGCTGGCCGCCTTTAACGATCCGCAAAACCGCTACGCGTTCTGCCTCACCTGCGCTAACGTACGTTAAATCTCATCCCCTCTTCCACAAAGAGGGGATTTTTCTTTGAAGCCCAAGAACATTACATCATGCAAAAGAAATCAATTTATGTGGCCTATACCGGCGGTACCATCGGTATGCAGCGTTCAGAAAATGGCTACATCCCGGTATCTGGCCACCTGCAGCGCCAGCTGGCATTAATGCCTGAATTCCACCGCCCGGAGATGCCGGACTTCACCATTCACGAGTATGATCCGCTGATGGACTCTTCCGACATGACCCCGGAAGACTGGCAGCACATCGCCGACGACATTAAAGCGCATTACGACGACTACGATGGCTTTGTGATCCTGCACGGCACCGACACCATGGCGTTTACCGCCTCGGCGCTCTCTTTTATGCTGGAAAACCTCAGTAAGCCGGTGATCGTCACCGGCTCGCAGATCCCGCTGGCGGAGCTGCGTTCCGACGGCCAGATCAATCTGCTTAACTCCCTGTACGTGGCGGCCAATTTCCCGATTAACGAAGTGAGCCTGTTCTTCAATAACCGGCTCTACCGCGGCAACCGTACCACCAAGGCCCACGCGGACGGCTTTGACGCCTTTGCCTCACCCAA
The DNA here is from genome assembly GCF_002920195.1 of Leclercia sp. LSNIH8. Taxonomy (NCBI): domain Bacteria; kingdom Pseudomonadati; phylum Pseudomonadota; class Gammaproteobacteria; order Enterobacterales; family Enterobacteriaceae; genus Leclercia; species Leclercia sp. LSNIH8. The sequence goes on from NZ_PQJY01000003.1 coordinate 698,833, forward strand.
CCTCACGCCACTGTTGGAAGCGGGTATTCATATTCGCCGCCTCGGTACGCCTCCGGCGCCGCACACCTCCGGCGAGCTGGTGGTCCATCCGATCACCCCGCAGCCGATTGGCGTGGTGACGATCTACCCGGGCATCTCCGCTGAGGTGGTACGTAACTTCCTGCGTCAGCCGGTGAAAGCGCTGATCCTGCGCTCCTACGGCGTGGGTAACGCCCCGCAGAACGGCGAGTTCCTGAAAGAACTTCAGGAGGCGAGCAGCCGCGGGATTGTGGTGGTGAACCTGACCCAGTGTATGTCCGGTAAAGTGAACATGGGCGGCTACGCCACCGGTAACGCCCTGGCGCAAGCGGGGGTAGTGAGCGGATTCGATATGACGGTAGAGGCTACCCTGACTAAACTTCACTACTTACTCAGTCAGGATCTGGATGTGCAGGCGATCCGCACCGCGATGATGCAAAACCTGCGTGGCGAACTGACGCCAGACGAATAAGGAGTTCCTATGAAGCAACGAGCCCTGTTACTGGTCGATTTACAGAATGATTTTTGTGCAGGCGGCGCGCTGGCGGTGGCCGAAGGCGACAGCACGGTCGACATCGCCAACGAACTGATTGCGTGGTGTAAGGCGCGCGGTGAAGCGGTGGTTGCCAGCCAGGACTGGCACCCGGCGGATCACGGTAGCTTTGCCAGACAGCATGACGTCGAGCCCTTCACCGAAGGCGAACTGGACGGCCTGCCGCAGACCTTCTGGCCCGATCACTGCGTGCAGCATACCGAAGGCGCCGAGCTGCATCCCCTGCTTAACAGCAAAGCCATTGACGCGGTGTTCCAGAAGGGTGAAAACCCTGACATCGATAGCTACAGCGCCTTTTTCGACAATGGGCACCGACAAAAAACGGGGCTGGATCAGTGGCTGCGCCATCACGAAATCGTGGAGCTGATTGTGATGGGGCTGGCGACGGACTACTGCGTGAAATTTACCGTGCTGGATGCGTTGCAGCTGGGCTACCGGGTGAACGTCATTACCGACGGTTGTCGCGGGGTGAATATTCAGCGCCAGGACAGCGCCCAGGCGTTTATGGATATGGCGGCCGAAGGTGCCACTCTGTATACGCTGGCGGACTGGCAGGAGACGCAGCGGTAAAATACATTCCGGTTACGGAAGTAACCGGAATGAGTTCTTTCATACGCTAAATTTTAACTTTTCCGGAAAAAAATCTGTTCCCCTTTCTTTTTGCAATTCGTCTCTCATTCTTTACTACCTTTACTGTAATCCGTTGAACTTGGTTCCATACCTGTAGTCTGAATACACAATAATCAGTGGTTATACAGTTATCATCACCATCCTGAAATCAAGGGTATTCAATGAAACCTATCCCTAAAATCATTCATCAGATCTACACGCGTGGGTGGTACAGATTGCCTGATGATATAAAGGATCAAATTCATACATTAAGGCAAAAAAACCCAGGATGGGAATACCGGTTTTATGATGAGAAGGATATCGTTCGTTACATAAATGCTTTTTTTGGTAAGGAGATGCTGGCACTTTATCTACGCATCAACCCGGAATATGGTGCTGTGAGAGCCGACCTTTTTCGTTATCTGGTGATTTATAATGAAGGTGGCGTTTACCTTGATATTAAAAGCTTTTGTTCTCGTCCACTCGACGAATTCATTACCGGCGATTATGAAATGATTCTTTGCCATTGGGACAATGCCGTATCAGGTAGTGATCATAAAAAAGGGTTGCACCCCGAATTGTCTTATCTTAGCCATGGTGAGTATCAACAGTGGAATATTATTGCTGCACAAGGTTCTCTCCAGATGAAATGTGTCATTCGCGAAGTGATTGACAGACTGCAGAATTACAAACCCTGGGTATATGGAATAGGTATGAGAGGCGTATTACGCACCAGTGGCCCTATTACGTATACACTTGCGCTTCGCGCAGCGCAATCTGATAATACGATAAAAATAGTTAAAAATCATCGTGATATTGGCCTTGTTTATTGCAATGTGAACAAAAAAGTCCTTAAGCAGATACGCAAAAGCGCTTATGCGCGCTTACGGTCTCCTATCGTTAAGCTCAGCAAGCATGACTACTATAAATACCAGTTATGGCTGTGGTTTATTCATCCGTTAGATCGTTTAAAGAAAAACACGATCAATGAAACGCGTAACGTTGTTGAAAAAATCAAAAAATGCCGTGTAACTGTTAGTAGTAAACGAGCAGCTCTCATTTTTGGCACCTTATTGACGGCACCCGTTGCCGTGCTTGCTATATATGTTTTATAGGTCAACAAGTTAACCCGCAGAAAAAAAGCATTATGTAAATATTCGGGGCCCTTAGTACAAAAACCATAGACTCAAGTCCAGATTGCGCCTGTTACTTATGGGTATCCTGAATGTGATTCGCTTGCCGCAATCTGAAATATCAGCCATTTCATTAAATAAACTGCTAAAAATCAGCAACATTCACATCCTTGTGACTACCATGCCGTGAATGACCTCGCAGTTTTCATTTTCGCACTATGCCACGATGTTCAGGCTGTTTTTCGCCACGCCTTTCCGTGGCGTGGTTATTTTTATTAAGTCAAAGAGGAACTTGTATGAAACGTTTGCCCTTGCTGGCAGCTTTACCCCTGTTTTGCGCATCCATTGCTTCCGCCAGTTCGCTGATGTCCGTCGGCTATTTTAACGGCGGCGGCGACGTCACCGCCGGGCCGGGCGGGGATATCAATAAACTCGATGTTCGCCAGATCACCCATCTGAACTACTCCTTTGGCCTGATCTATAACGACGAGAAAGACGAAACCAATCCGGCGTTAAAAGACCCCGCTAAACTGCATCAAATCTGGCTATCCCCTAAGGTTGAAGCCGATCTGGCTTTGCTCCCTGTCCTGCGTAAACAGAACCCCGCTCTCAAGGTTCTGCTCTCTGTCGGCGGCTGGGGGGCCCGTGGCTTCTCGGGCGCGGCATCCACCCCAGAGACCCGCGCAGTGTTTATCCGCTCCGCACAGGCGATCGTAGAGAAATATGGCCTCGACGGGATCGATCTCGACTGGGAGTTTCCGGTTAACGGCGCATGGGGGCTGGTCGCCAGCAAGCCAGAAGACCGGGCTAACTTTACCGCCCTGCTGAAAGAACTGCGTGCCGCGTTCGGACATAAAAAACTGGTGACCATCGCGGTGGGCGCCAACGCCGAGAGCCCGAAAAGCTGGGTGGACGTGAAAGCAGTGGCGCCCCTGCTCGATTACATCAACCTGATGACCTACGACATGGCGTATGGCACCCAGTATTTTAACGCCAACCTGTATGACTCCAGCGCCTGGCCGACCGTTGCCGCCGCGGATAAATACAGCGTCGACTTTGTGGTGAACAACTATCTGGCCGCCGGGCTGAAGCCGCAACAGATGAACCTGGGTATCGGCTTCTATGGTCGCGTGCCGAAACGCGCCGTCGAGCCGGGTATCGACTGGAGCAAACCGGACGCGCAGAAAAATCCCGCGACCCAGCCCTACTTCAGCGCACAGCAGATCGCCCTGTTCAAATCACTGGGCTACGATCTGACCAAAGATACCTACGTGAAATACAACGACATTGTGAAGACGTTTTTAAACGATCCGCAGAAACGGTTTACCGAGCAGTGGGAAGATGAGGCGAAAGTGCCGTGGCTGTCGGTGAAATCCGATAACGGCAATCCGCTGTTTGCCCTGTCGTATGAAAATCCGCGCTCGGTGGCAATCAAAGCCGAGTACATCAAAGAGAAAGGTCTGGCCGGAGCGATGTTCTGGGAGTACGGCGCGGATGACAATAACCAGCTGGCGAAGCAGCTGGCCGAGTCGCTGGGGATAAAACACCCGTAACGTTAAACAGGCCCGGTGAGCCATCACCGGGCTGCAATGGTTCTGATTACTGGACCTTCAGCGTCGCAATCGGCTTCGGTGCAATACCAAAATCTTCCTTCAGCTGCTGTTTGCTTTTCATCACCATCTGGCCCTGGGTGTCGATGGTCATATGCTGCGCTTCGGTGTTATTGCGCGCCTGCCAGAGCATCACCAGTTGCAGGCAATTCTCTTTCTGCTCCGGGGTCAGGGCCACGCCATCGGCCCATTTGCCAAGCTCCACCGCCGTGACCAGACGCTGATACACTTCCGGCGTCATGCCGTTGATCATCTCTTCAATATTCATGTTAAATCGGGCTCCGAAGGAATAATTTGCTGAATCGATTTTTCAGCCTTTCGTCTGGTCGCCATTCTCGTCGTCGGTGAAGCTTAAGGAGGCGGAATTGACGCAAAAACGCTCGCCTGTCGGCTGTGGGCCATCCGGGAAGACGTGACCGAGATGGGCGTCACAGTTTCCGCAGCGGATCTCGATGCGCTCCATACCGTGGCTGAGGTCCTTCAGATAGTGAATGGCCTCTTCACTAACCGGTTCATAGAAGCTTGGCCAGCCACAGCCAGAATCGTATTTACTCTGGGAGTTAAACAGCGCAGCGTCACAGACCAGGCAGTGGTAAACACCGTCCCTTTTGTTATGCAGCAGACGCCCGGTGAATGGCGGTTCTGTCCCGTGATTTTGCGTCACGTAGAACTGCATTTCGGTGAGGTTTTTTTTCAGTTCATCGGAGTTATGTTGATTCGACATAGGCTTACATCTCGCAGTTGAAACAGACAACTTTTACTGTCGATTCTAACAAAACATTAACACTGAAGTATGAACTTTTGATCTAAACTTACTCGTTGCGCAGAGGCGGTCAGACAAATGTGATCTACTCCACGTTTTTATGTGGGCAGCCCTTTAAAATTCCGTGCGCAGGCCCCATATGGGTGCAAGCTCCAAGGGAATGTGAGGTAGGTCAATCGAGCAAAGCTAATGCTAAGGATTGATTTGTCGCAATGATTGACACGATTCCGCTTGACGCTGCGTAAGGTTTTTGTAATTTTACACGCAACCTTTTATTCACTAACAAATAGCTGGTGGAATATATGACTATCAAAGTAGGTATCAACGGTTTTGGCCGTATCGGCCGTATTGTTTTCCGTGCTGCGCAGGAACGTTCTGACATCGAAATCGTTGGCATCAACGATCTGTTAGACGCTGAGTACATGGCATACATGCTGAAGTACGACTCAACTCACGGTCGTTTCAACGGCACCGTTGAAGTGAAAGACGGCCACCTGGTTGTTAATGGCAAAACCATCCGTGTTACTGCTGAAAAAGACCCAGCTAACCTGAAATGGAACGAAATCGGTGTTGACGTTGTTGCTGAAGCAACCGGTATCTTCCTGACCGACGAAACTGCGCGTAAGCACATCACCGCTGGCGCGAAAAAAGTTGTTCTGACCGGTCCTTCCAAAGACAACACCCCAATGTTCGTTCGTGGTGCTAACTTCGAAACTTACGCTGGCCAGGACATCGTTTCTAACGCATCCTGCACCACTAACTGCTTGGCACCGCTGGCAAAAGTTATCAACGACAACTTCGGCATCATCGAAGGTCTGATGACTACTGTTCACGCAACCACCGCGACTCAGAAAACCGTTGACGGCCCGTCTCACAAAGACTGGCGCGGCGGCCGCGGCGCAGCTCAGAACATCATCCCATCTTCTACCGGCGCAGCTAAAGCTGTAGGTAAAGTTCTGCCAGAACTGAACGGCAAACTGACTGGTATGGCGTTCCGCGTTCCAACTCCAAACGTATCTGTTGTTGACCTGACCGTTCGTCTGGAAAAAGCAGCAAGCTACGAAGAAATCAAGAAAGCAATCAAAGCGGCTTCTGAAGGCCCAATGAAAGGCGTTCTGGGTTACACCGAAGACGACGTTGTTTCTACCGATTTCAACGGCGAAGTTTGCACTTCCGTGTTCGATGCTAAAGCAGGTATCGCACTGAACGACAACTTCGTGAAACTGGTTTCCTGGTACGACAACGAAACCGGCTACTCTAACAAAGTTCTGGACCTGATCGCTCACATCTCCAAATAAGTGAGATGAGAAATTGATCCAAAAAGGCGACCCCTGGTCGCCTTTTTTTTGCTTTAAAGACAGAGGATTGCGTAATGATTAAAACAATTTTTGCACTTCCGGTAGTCGAACAGCTTACCCCTGTGCTTTCCCGCCGTCAGATTGACGATGTTGAAGTGATCGTAGTTGACCATCCGCAAGTTCAGGCTTCTGTTGCCCTGCACGGCGCGCACCTGCTCTCCTGGCAGCCGGAAGGTGAGATGGAAGCGCTGTGGCTAAGCGATATCACCTCCTTTAAAAAAGGGGCCGCTATTCGTGGCGGCGTACCAATCTGCTGGCCGTGGTTTGGCCCGGCGACGCTGGAGGGTCTGCCGTCGCACGGTTTTGCCCGCAACCTGCCGTGGACGCTGAAAGCCCACAACGAAGATGAGTCCGGCGTGGTGTTAACCTTTGAACTGCAAAGCGATGATGAAACGCGCAAACTCTGGCCGCACGACTTCACTCTCTACGCTCGCTTTAAGCTGGGTAAAACCTGCGAGATCGAACTGGAAGCGCACGGTGAATTTGAAACCACTTCCGCTCTGCACACCTATTTCAACGTCGGCGATATCGCTGCCGTCACCGTGAATGGTCTTGGCGATACCTTTATCGACAAAGTGGATAATGCGAAAGAAGGCCGACTGACCGACGGCGCACAGACCTTCCCGGATCGTACCGACCGCGTCTATCTGAACCCGGAAGCGTGCAGCGTTATCGAAGATACCTCCCTGAACCGCGCCATTGAAGTAATTCATCACCACCACAGCAACGTGGTTGGCTGGAACCCTGGCCCGGCGCTGTCAGTCAGCATGGGTGATATGCCGGATGACGGTTATAAAACCTTTGTTTGCGTAGAGACCGCCTGCGTTAGCGAACCGCAAAAAGCGACGGAAGAGAAACCGACCCGTCTGGGACAGACCATTCACATTGTGAAGCGTTAATGCCCTGCCCTTGCCCTCTCCATGCTGAGAGGGCATGACGTTCACTTCACACCACGTCTAATGCCGTTTTGTTTTTCGGCGCAGGGAAGGCGGCATCCAGCTTCTGTAACGCCTCTGCTGAGAGGGTAATGCCCAGCGCGCCCGCGTTCTCTTCCACATGCATGATTGATGACGCCTTCGGGATCGCCATCACCCCAGGGTGACTGATCACCCACGCCAGCAGCACCTGGGCCGCCGTGGCGTTGTACTCTTTGGCAATCGCATTGACGACCGGGTGATTCATCAGCCCGGCGCGCAGTCGCCCGGCCTGCGCCAGCGGGCAATAGGCCATCACCGGCATAGACTGCTGCTGGCACCAGGGCAACAGATCATATTCGATACCGCGTGAGGCCAGATGGTAGAGTACCTGATTAGTGGCACAGGCCTGCCCGCCCGGCACCTGTCCCAGCTCCTGCATATCCGCATAATCAAGGTTCGAGACGCCCCAGCGGCCAATTTTGCCCTGCTGTTGCAGCGTCTCCATCAGTTCGACAGTCTCTGCCAGAGCGTAATTTCCCCGCCAGTGCAGCAGATAGAGGTCAATATGATCGGTGCCCAGACGGCGCAGGCTGGCTTCGCAGGCAGCAACCCCTTTTTGTCCTCCTGCATTCCACGGGTAGACTTTGGAAACCAGAAAAACCTCATCACGCTGGCCCTTAATCGCCTCACCGACCACCTCTTCCGCCCCGCCCTCGGCATACATCTCGGCGGTATCAATCAGCGTCAGCCCGCGGTCAATGCCTGCCCGTAAGGCATCGCTCTCCTGGCGGCGCTGGCTTGCCTTTTCACCCATATACCAGGTGCCCTGACCGATGGCCGGAAGCACCCTGTTGTCGCCAAAGTTGACGGTTTTTTCGCTCATAATACGCTCCTGTTTGTCTGCACCACCCTAAAACAAACGGGGCCCGAGGGCCCCGTTATGATGCACAAATTGCGCAGTACAAATGCACAATCAGAAACTGTAAGTCACACCCATCGACATCAGACCGGTCCAGGACTTATCGACCATCGGGCTATCCTTCACCTCGTCACTCAGGCGGTTATAACGGCCCGTAGCGTAGACGTTCCAGTCAGAGGCAAACTTATAGCTGGCGGTCAGCTCCAGGTACGGGCTCCAGCCATCGTCTGCATCATAGCTATGCAGACCGCTGCGGCGTGATTCTTTATGGGACACGCCATAATAGTAGTCGTTGTAGTTGTCGCTGCTGTACTCCAGACCGATGCCCGGGGTGAGCGTCAGCCCGCCGTTGGTGTAACGGTACAACCACGCCAGATCCCAGATATAACCGTTGCTGTTGTCGAGCGTGTCGCCAGCCAGGGCGGTGCGCAGGAAACCGTATTCGGTGTTATGGACCCAGGAAACGCCCGCCATCATAGTGCTCTTACGTTTGTCGAGCTGGCGAAGCCGATAGTTATCGCTGTCGCCTGGCTTGAAGTGCGTCGGGTCGTAATAAGCCATGATGGAGAGTTTGTCGATCTGGTCGTTCCACAGATAGTAGCCACCGCCCAGCCCACGGAACCAGAAGTTATCGCCTTCATAGGTGATAACCGGAACCGGGTAAAAATCACGATCGTACTGTTTATAAGGGCTATTGATTACGCCGACACCAGCACCAATTGACCACTGATTCTCCGCGTATGCTGTACTCACTGAGGTGGCAACGATAATCCCCAGTGCCAGAAGTTTGAGTTTGGTCACAATCCATTCTTTCCTGTAGTCAAATAATCAGCGTGTGAAGTGTAACCGTCATCCCCCCCATTGCTCAAAATTTTTTGTCTCCTAATCATTTTGATTAACCGACTATTTTGTTTGCGGCAGATGACGAAACGCTGTCACGCGCATTACCGTTCAGTGAAAGAAGTGTGTTTGACGTTTAAGATTTGGCTATTTTTTTGGATGAGTTATTGATATGTCATTGAAATTAGTTTTTGCATACATGCAAGTTTTGCAAATGCCATCTACGCTTAATTTTAAGAAGCTGAATACCTGATCACCCCGCAGTTTCAGCCGCCCGACCTGGCACACGGGTTGCTGCTCTGGCAGTGAGGTGCAACGGATCCCGCTTCCGGGAGCCTCTACTATTCATATGAACGGCTCTTTTCCTGTGCTAAAAAACGAAAGGACGGCATGCCATGAATATATTCGATCACTATCGCCAGCGTTATGAAGCTGCCAAGGACGAAGAGTTCACACTGCAGGAGTTTCTTACCATCTGCCGGCAAGATCGCAGTGCTTATGCCAATGCGGCGGAACGACTATTGATGGCTATCGGTGAGCCAAATATGGTTGATACCGCCCAGGAGCCACGGCTTTCCCGTCTGTTTTCGAATCGGGTCGTCGCCCGATATCCTGCGTTTGAAGAATTTTACGGCATGGAAGATGCCATCGAGCAGATTGTCTCTTATCTGAAACATGCTGCTCAGGGTCTGGAAGAGAAGAAACAGATTTTGTATCTGTTGGGTCCCGTTGGCGGCGGTAAATCCTCGCTGGCCGAGCGGCTGAAATCGTTGATGCAGCGCGTGCCGATTTACGTGCTGAGCGCCAACGGTGAACGCAGCCCGGTTAACGATCATCCGCTGTGCCTGTTTAACCCGCAGGAAGATGCGCAGATACTGGATAAAGAGTATGGCATTCCTCGCCGCTATCTGGGGACGATCATGTCGCCGTGGGCAGCGAAACGCCTGCATGAATTTGGCGGTGATATCACCAAATTCCGCGTGGTGAAAGTATGGCCATCCATTCTGGAGCAGATTGCGATTGCCAAAACTGAACCGGGTGATGAGAACAACCAGGATATCTCTGCGCTGGTGGGTAAAGTGGATATCCGTAAACTGGAAAACCACGCGCAAAACGATCCTGACGCATACGGCTATTCCGGTGCGCTGTGCCGCGCCAACCAGGGGATTATGGAGTTCGTCGAGATGTTTAAAGCGCCGATTAAGGTGCTGCATCCGCTGTTGACGGCAACCCAGGAAGGTAACTACAACGGGACGGAAGGTATTTCCGCCCTGCCGTTTAACGGCATTATCCTGGCGCACTCCAACGAATCTGAATGGGTTCAGTTCAGAAACAATAAAAACAACGAGGCCTTCCTTGACCGTGTTTACATCGTCAAAGTGCCTTATTGCCTGCGGATCTCCGAAGAGATCAAGATTTACGAAAAACTGCTTAACCACAGTGAGCTGGTTCATGCCCCTTGCGCCCCGGGAACCCTGGAGACGCTGTCGCGCTTCTCAATCCTGTCGCGCCTGAAAGAGCCAGAAAACTCCAGCATCTACTCGAAAATGCGTGTTTACGACGGTGAAAGCCTGAAAGATACCGACCCGAAAGCGAAATCCTATCAGGAGTATCGTGACTACGCCGGTGTCGATGAAGGGATGAACGGTCTCTCCACGCGTTTCGCGTTCAAAATCCTCTCCCGTGTGTTCAACTTTGACCACACCGAAGTGGCCGCTAACCCGGTACACCTCTTCTATGTACTGGAGCAGCAGATTGAGCGTGAACAGTTCCCGCAGGAGCAGGCTGAACGTTATCTGGAGTTCCTGAAAGGCTATCTGATCCCGAAATATGCCGAGTTTATTGGCAAAGAGATCCAGACCGCCTATCTGGAATCTTACTCCGAATACGGGCAGAACATTTTTGACCGCTATGTCACCTATGCCGATTTCTGGATCCAGGATCAGGAGTACCGCGACCCGGATACCGGCCAGCTGTTTGACCGCGAGTCACTGAATGCGGAACTGGAAAAAATCGAGAAGCCTGCCGGGATCAGTAACCCGAAAGACTTCCGTAATGAGATCGTCAACTTCGTACTGCGCGCCAGAGCGAACTTTAGCGGACGGAATCCAAACTGGACCAGCTACGAAAAACTGCGCACCGTGATTGAGAAGAAAATGTTCTCCAATACCGAAGAGCTGTTGCCGGTCATTTCGTTCAATGCCAAAACCTCAACTGACGAGCAGAAAAAGCACGACGATTTTGTCGACCGCATGATGGAGAAAGGCTACACCCGCAAACAGGTTCGCCTGCTCTGCGAATGGTACCTGCGCGTGCGTAAGTCGTCTTAACAACCCAAAAAGCTCGGCGGCATGTAGCTTGCCGGGCCTACAACAATGTTCCGTAGGCCGGATAAGCGTCAGCGCTATCCGGCACTTACGGGCACTGAAAGTTGGCAAATGCAGTACGGGGGGCATATGACCTGGTTTATTGACCGGCGTCTTAACGGCAAAAACAAGAGCACGGTGAATCGCCAGCGCTTCTTGCGTCGTTATAAAGCGCAAATCAAACAGTCGATCTCCGAGGCCATTAACAAGCGTTCGGTGACCGACGTAGACAGCGGGGAGTCCGTCTCTATCCCGACGGATGATATTAGCGAACCGATGTTCCATCAGGGACGCGGTGGTCTGCGCCATCGCGTTCATCCCGGTAATGACCATTTTGTGCAGAATGACCGTATTGAACGTCCACAAGGGGGCGGTGGTGGCGGCGGCAGTGGTCAGGGCCAGGCCAGCCAGGATGGTGAAGGTCAGGACGAGTTTGTGTTTCAGATCTCCAAGGATGAGTATCTGGATCTGCTGTTTGAAGATTTGGCCCTGCCGAATCTGAAGAAGAACCAGCATCGTCAGTTAAACGAATACAAAACCCACCGGGCCGGTTTTACCGCCAACGGCGTGCCGGCAAATATCAGCGTGGTGCGTTCGCTGCAGAACTCACTGGCGCGCCGTACCGCCATGACCGCGGGCAAACGGCGTGAACTGCGCGAGCTGGAAGCAAGCCTGGATATCGTGGCAAAAAGCGAGCCAGCGCAGCTGCTGGAAGAGGAGCGTTTACGCAAAGAGATCGCTGAACTGCGCGCTAAAATCGAGCGCGTGCCGTTTATCGACACCTTTGACCTGCGTTACAAGAACTATGAAAAGCGTCCTGAACCTTCAAGCCAGGCGGTGATGTTCTGCCTGATGGACGTTTCCGGCTCGATGGATCAGGCCACCAAAGATATGGCCAAGCGCTTTTATATTCTGCTCTATCTCTTCCTGAGCCGGACCTATAAGAACGTGGAAGTGGTCTATATTCGCCATCACACCCAAGCCAAAGAGGTGGATGAGCATGAGTTCTTCTACTCACAGGAGACGGGCGGTACTATCGTTTCCAGTGCCCTGAAGCTGATGGATGAGGTGGTGAAAGAGCGTTACGACCCGGCGCAGTGGAACATCTATGCTGCTCAGGCGTCGGACGGTGATAACTGGGCAGACGATTCGCCGCTGTGCCATGAAATTCTGGCGAAAAAATTGCTGCCTGTGGTGCGTTACTACAGCTATATTGAGATCACCCGCCGCGCCCACCAGACGCTGTGGCGTGAGTATGAACATCTGCAAAGCACGTTTGATAATTTCGCGATGCAGCACATTCGCGACCAGGACGATATCTATCCGGTATTCAGAGAGCTTTTCCATAAGCAATCTGCCACCAGCAACAGTTAACGCCACCGCCGGTCATTGACCGGCGGTTTTACTTTAGCTCTCTGTCAGAACGTAACGTTCATTTTTGCCCACACGGTCCGACCCGGTTCATTGACCGGCGTGTCGGAGGAGTAGCCAAAGCTGCTGTTCCCCGCCAGGTTCAGGTGTTCGCTGTAGTTCTTGTCCAGAAGGTTATCGACGCCGCTGCTCAGCTTCAGGTAGTTATTCACCTTCCATGCTGCGTTGGCGGAGAGAATGGCAAAGCCAGCGCTCTGATCGAAATCTTTCCCGACCACGTTACCTTCGTTCATCGCCACCCGATGCTGCGGGCTCACCATGCGCAGCAGGCCGGTTGAACTCCAGTCGCCCTGCTCCCACGTGAGGCCAAGACGTGCCTCCAGCGGCGGCATTTGCGGCAGCGGCTGGTGATCGTCCGTGTTCTCTCCCCAAGCGTAGTTGAGGGTAGCATCGGTTTTCCACTGATCGCTCAGCTGATACGAGGCGCCCATCTCCCCGCCCATAATGGTGGCATCCACGTTGTCGGCCTGGCTGACGTGGGAATCGTTTGGATCGTAGCTAAACAGGATAAAGTCGTTGATGCGCCCGACATAGGCGGAGATCCACCCGGTAGTGCGCTCGCCTTTGTACTGGGCGCCGAGGTCAAGCTGGGTGGTTTGCTCTGGTTTGAGATTATCAAAAACATCCGAGGTGCCATCCGGGCCATAGGTAGGCGAAAACAGCTCCCAGTAATCGGGGAAACGTTCGGTATAACCGAGCCCGGCGTAGACCATCGCCGGTGCCGTGCCCAGATTATGCTCCACGCGCAGGAAGCCCGCCGGAAGGGTATCCTCGCGGCTGTCGCTGCCGATGCCGGTATAGTTATCCACTTCGACCTTATCCAGACGTGCGCCGCCAATCACTTTACTCAGATCGGTCGCATTCCACGTCAGCTCGCTGAACGCGCCGTAATCGTGAAAACGTGCATCCTCCTGCCAGCCTTTGTCCTCATCATCTTCATTGCTGCGATGGGTGTTGGTCTGCATATCCAGCCCGCTTTGCAGCTGGAAATCTGACCATAGCCAGGTCCCCAACATCCTGCCGCCGACGGTGCGACGATCGACCTGTTTTTCCATCGGCATCGACATATCCATCGATCCCATCGGCATGCCGTTCATGGAGCCGGAATCCGGGGTGCCGGGGGAGCGCATGGAGTAATTGTCCATGATGTGGTTGGCGTAGTTGTAATAGGCGCTCATCTCCAGGGAATCGAAAACGTCGCCGATATTCTCTTTCTTAAAGCGCAGGCCCAGGCTTTCGCGCTTGAACTGGGATCCGTCCATGCCGCGCCCGGCATAGCTTGCGTCGCCATCCCCCTGACCGGCGGTGAGTTCCAGTAACGTATCCGCATCCGGGGTCCAGCCGATGGCCAGATCGGTGTTCCACTTGTCCCATTTCGAGGCCACGCGATCGCCGTTACCGTCTTTGTAGTCGCCCGATTTCGATTTATTGCCGTTGAGACGTACATAACCCGTCTCGTTACCAAAGCTGACATCGGCATTTTCATCAAAGCGGTCATTCGAAGCGGCGAGGAAGCTGGCGTCGCCCTTGATGCCGGCGCTGTCAAAACGGGGCGGTTCACGTTCGAAGCGCACCGTTCCGGCGGAGTTTCCCGGCCCCCAGAGCACGGTTTCCGGCCCTTTGGTGACTGTCAGTAGATCGTAGCTTTCCGGCGAGATGTACGAGCTTGGCGCATCCATTCGCGCCGGACAGGCGCCCAGCATTTCGCTGTCGTTGGTCAGCAGGCGCAGACGTGAGCCAAACATGCCGCGAAATACCGGATCGCCATTGCTGCCGCCGTTACGGATCTGGCTAAAGCCGGGGATGGTTTTAAGGTAATCCGAGCCGTCACTGGCTGGCACCGGCTGGCGCGGAGTTTTAGGCGACGTGACCACTTCAAGTGGAGAAAGAACCGGAGCCGTCACGGTGATCACATCCTGATCGTTCACCGGCGCTGTGCTGATAGTGTCCGTGGCAAGCGCTGCGCCGGAAAAGAGGGTCATCAGCGCCAGAGTCAGGGGATGGGGGTTAAACGTTAATTTTTTCATTGCTGTGCCTGAGCGAAGAGTGGCGTGGTGTACCGCTGCCAAACCGAATCCTTTCGTTAACGAAAGTGCTTAACGAGCAGGCACATAAACTGACGTAAATTTTGCAGAAGTGTGTACACCGGAACAACGCTGCTTGAAGAGAATAAGAGCTGTAGAAAAAAGTTGAAAATTGTCATGTTGTTGGTTTTGCTGATACTTAACGTCAGCGGTGATTGTTCGAAAAGTACGCCATTTTCCCGCCTCTGACACGCCTGTTCATTGGCGTTAGTCCGCCCCGTATCTCTACTTCAGGCAATCGCCCAAATCACACTCTTTTTTGCACAAAACCCTTTTTACCGGCGCGCGAGCACGTAAAGTAAGCAGGCTTACTTTTCTATTTTGGCAAGGAATACCACATGTTTGACCCTACCCTGCTCATTCTTCTGGGCCTGGCCGCGCTGGGCTTTATCAGCCATAACACCACGGTCGCAATATCAATTCTGGTGCTGATCATCGTCCGCGTGACGCCGCTTAGCGGTTTTTTCCCGTGGATTGAAAAACAAGGACTAACCGTGGGGATCATCATCCTGACCATCGGGGTGATGGCCCCCATTGCCAGCGGCACTTTACCGGCCTCTACGCTTATCCATGCTTTTATGAACTGGAAATCGTTGATCGCTATTGCCGTGGGGGTATTTGTTTCCTGGCTTGGCGGTCGCGGCGTTACGCTAATGAGCTCCCAGCCCACGCTGGTCGCCGGCCTGCTGGTGGGTACGGTGCTGGGCGTGGCGCTCTTCCGCGGCGTCCCGGTCGGCCCGCTGATCGCCGCCGGGCTGGTATCGTTGTTTATCGGGAAGTCGTAGCGAGGCTGGCGACATACCGGGCCGGGGTCTGGCCCAGCCCCTTTTTGAACATCGTGATAAACGCCGTGGTGGAGTCATAACCCAGGTTTTGCGCCACCTGCTGCACCGACTGCCCGCTAATGAGCCCTTGCAGGGCGACAATCAGCTGGAGCTGATGCCGCCAGCGGCGAAAGCTGAGCCCGGTTTCGCTGACCACCAGCCGGGCGAGATTGCGCTCACTCATCGCAAAATGGCGCGCCCACTGGTGCAGCGTCTGCCAGGCGGCAGGTGATTCGGCCATGGTGTCACTCATCAGGCGGATTTTGGGGTGCGTGGATACCGGGAGCTGCAACTGCTCCTGCGGCTGTCGGGGCAGCTCATCAAACAGCACCTGCACCAGCCGCCGGGTGGCAGGCTCCTGCTCAGCGGGGCTGCGCTCCGCCAGGGTCAGGATCAACTCCCGCACCAGAGGTGAAATTTTCAGGGTGCAGCAGCGGTCCGGCATCGATACCGCGCCGGGTTCAATAAACAAAAAGCAGAGGCGGGCGCTGGGCGTGGCCTTATTGCTGTGCGGCAGCAGGCCGGGGATCCAGACGGCGAACTGCGGGGGCACCATCCACATGGCATTTTCCACCTCGCAGGTAATGGCCCCGTGCAGGGCGAGGATCAGCTGACCTTTGCGGTGCTGGTGGAATGGAATGCGCTGCTCGTCTTCCACCACGCGCACATGAAACGCCACCGCAGGATCGTGCTGGCTGTCGGGATCGTATCCCGCAAGGCCGAGTCCAGGCATCATTTTGTCCGATATTAGCGATAATCTGTCATTTTAGCTTGATTTCAACCACGGTGAAAATGCGTATCCTGTAGCCTCATTTCGACGTAAGAGATTCCCATGACCCTTGCCCTTTCTGCTACCGGCAAACAGCGAGCGCTGTTGATTGCCGGGATCCTGATGATTGCCACCTCACTGCGGGTGACCTTTACCGGTGCAGCGCCGCTGCTGGATGCTATTCGTACAGATTATGCCCTGACCACCGCCCAGACCGGGCTGCTTACCACCCTTCCCCTGCTGGCCTTTGCGCTGATTTCGCCGCTGGCGGCTGGCCTCGCCCGGCGCATCGGAATGGAGCGCAGCCTCTTTATCGCCCTGCTGCTGATCATCGCCGGGATTGCCCTGCGTTCGCTTCCCTCTTCAGCATTGCTGTTTGGCGGCACCGCCATCATTGGCTGCGGTATTGCGTTGGGCAACGTCCTGCTGCCGGGGCTGATCAAACGCGATTTCCCCGGCCAGGTGGCGAAACTTACCGGGGCGTACTCCCTGACCATGGGAGCTGCCGCCGCGCTGGGCTCGGCGCTGGTGGTGCCGGTTGCCCTGAGCGGCGCGGGGTGGCACGGCGCGCTGTTAATGCTGATGGTATTTCCTCTGCTGGCCCTGCTGCTGTGGCTCCCGCAATGGCGTCAGCGCCCTGCCGGTTCCCTGAGCGGCGCTCGCGCCCTGCACAGCCGGGGCATCTGGCGTTCCGCACTGGCCTGGCAAGTGACGCTGTTTCTGGGGATTAACTCGCTGATTTACTATGTAATTATTGGCTGGCTTCCGGCGATCCTACAGAGTCACGGATACAGCGAAACCGAGGCGGGTTCCCTGCACGGGCTGTTACAGCTGGCGACCGCGGCACCGGGAATTGTCGTGCCGCTGATCCTGCTTCGCCTGAAAGATCAGCGCGGTATCGCCGGACTGGCGGCGATGATGTGTGCGGTAAGTGCTGCCGGGCTATGGTTTATGCCGACGATGGCGGTGATGTGGACGCTGATTTTTGGCTTTGGCTCCGGTGCCACGATGATCCTCGGCCTGACGTTTATTGGCCTGCGCGCCAGTTCGGCCCATCAGGCGGCAGCCCTTTCCGGGATGGCGCAATCGGTCGGCTATCTGCTTGCCGCCTGTGGCCCGCCGCTGATGGGTAAAATCCATGATGCCAACGGCGACTGGCGGATCCCGCTGCTGGCCTGTGCGCTGGTGTCAGTCATCATGGCCGTGTGCGGGATCCTTGCCGGGCGTGACCGGGAGATCACACCCGGCTAAGCCCTTTTGTTCAGTAACTCTGTGCCGCGCGAAGCAGCGCCTGCACCAGCGGCGCAGGACGCCCTGCAAGGGCAGCGCGCTCGTGCTGGAACAGCGTCGCCACGAAGAATGGATGGGTGACCAATTCAATGGCGCGGATCTCCCCCTGCGCGTCCCAGCCGGTGACGCGCATATCGCCCTTCTCCAGCTCCTGCGCAAATTCAGGCGAAACGCCATAATTGCAGCGATATTCTTCCTCGATCTCCTCCTGACCATAGGCTTTAGCGATCAGGGTATTGGCGCGTAGTTCAATGGTATCGGCGACCTCCACCAGCGAGCAGGTCAGTGGGGCAATGACCATTCGCCCTACGGTATCGGTTTCTGCGTGGGCGGCATCCTGCCAGCCCAGAACGTTACGCGCATATTCAATGAGCGCATGCTGGAATCCGCCGCAGGTGCCCAGAAACGGCACGCTGTTCTCACGGGCATACCGCGCCGCAATGAACGCAGCGTCAGCATTTTTATAAGGACTTGCAGGAACCAGCCAGATCGCGTCGTAGCCGACCAGGTCTTCCGGGCTGCTTAATTCGGTGGTGGCCAGCCAGTCGTAGTCGGCGGTAATGTCCAGCACCGCGGCGGCATCATCAATGGCGAGAGGGATCGCCTGGTGAGCCGGCACGTCATGATTGTAGTCGCCGACCAGCGCAATTCGGAGGGTATCTTTTTGGGCAGAGAGTTCCATAGAGTGATCCTTATGCCAGATAAATATCAGATAACATAAGGCGCGTCAGACTACCGATCTTTCGTTGATATCACAACACCTTAAAATAAGTGGGCGAAAGCGGAAAGCCAACCTGTGATAGCGTTACGATCGTGACCGCCAGCACCGCATCACCCGGATTAAGGAGCAAGAGAATGATTCAGTGCAAACGACTGTATGACGAAGCAAACCAGAAAGATGGCTACCGTATCCTGGTGGATCGGCTCTGGCCGCGGGGCATGAAAAAGGCGGCGTTAGCGTGCGATGAGTGGTGTAAAACGCTGGCGCCTTCCAATGGACTGCGCAAGGACTTTCACAGTGAGGCGATCGATTTCGCCAGCTTCAGCAAACTTTATCGTCAGGAGCTGGCGTTGCAGGAGGATGAGGGGCGGCGCATTGCCCGTCTGGCAGACAACCAGACCGTGACGCTGCTCTATGGCGCGAAAGACCGGGAGCAAAATCACGCGCTGGTGTTAGCCGACTGGCTGCGTGAGCTGTAATTCAGTCCAGCATCAGCGCGTCGAGAGTTTCAGGCGCCTCTTCAGGAGTGAGCGGCATCAGGTGTTCCGGGCGAACAAACGCAAAGCCGTGCTGGTTATCCACCGACCAGACATCACCGGTCACCAGCCACAGGGAACGTTTTGCCCCTCGCGGCAACTCGGTCACCACGCCGTTAACCGGGTTTAAAAAACGCTGCCCCGGCTGACAGAGGCTAAACAGCTCCACAGATTTACCAATATTGCGACGACCTGCTGGCGTGCGGGCGCCGATAACCATCGCCAGGCTGCCCGGATTTAACTGGAACATACTTCCTCGTGCTGGATACTGAGAGTTTAAGAATTATCTTAGCAAAGTTTATCTCAGCCGGTCTGCCCTGTCACCAGGGGGAGCGGTTAATCTTTCTCCATGATTTCTTCATTCTGGCGACATCTTTCCTCGCTATAGTGATGTCGTTCTCGCAAAGACCAGAGAACATCATTCCGTAATCAAGCTGTTATTTTCCCCGGCCCTGCGCCGGGGCTTTTTCCTGCCAGATTTTGCCGTTCCTCGCCTGAATATATGAAATGTTGTTAATTCATGTTTTACTATCCGCCGTCAATCTTTGAGCAAATCAGACAGGTACAGAGATCATCTGTAAGGGGAGTTGAGCAGCGTCATGTCGGATATTATTCTTGCCCGTGTTTCAGAAACGCTCAGCACTGAGCAATCACTTGAGGGCCTGGTGCGTCAGCTGCTCGAAATGCTTGAGATAGTGACTGGCATGGAGTCCACCTATCTTACCAAAATTGATATCAACGCCCGGCTGCAGCATATTCTCTACGCCAGAAACAGCAAACAGATGCAAATCCCGGAAGGGCTCAGCGTTCCCTGGGGGGATACGCTGTGTAAACGGGCGATCGACTCCGACTGTTTCTATAGCGATAACGTACCTGAACGCTTTGCGGACTGCGACGCGGCAAAAGCGCTGGGTATCACCACTTACGTGAGTATCCCGGTCCATCTGACGGATGGTTCGCTCTACGGCACGCTGTGCGCCACCAGCACCCTTAAACAGCCGCTGAGCGAACGCGGCGAGCAGGTTTTACAGCTCTTCGCCGGGCTTATCGCCCAGTACATTGAGAAAGAGTCGCTGCTCCGGCAGTTACGCGAAGCCAACGCCGCTCTGATTGCTTACTCCTATACCGATGCCCTTACTGGCCTGCCGAACCGCCGCGCCATCTTCGAGAATCTCACAACCCTCTTCTCGCTCGCGCGCCATATGAACCGCAACGCCATTATCGCCTACATCGACCTGGATAATTTTAAGCTCATTAACGATCGCTTTGGTCATGAGGCGGGCGATCGGTTCCTGGTTGAGGTGGGCAAGCGCCTCAACGACGGACGCGACGAGGATGATATCGTCGGCAGGCTGGGTGGCGACGAGTTCCTGGTGGCCTGCCTGAGTAGTGATAGCGAAAGCGGTGAGCAGACGTCGCTGATGGTGCTGAAGAGACAACTAAGCGCGCAGATCGCCGGGGAGTACTGGCTGGGGGATGTGCATCTGGTCTACCCGGGTGCCAGCTTGGGGGTGATTGAGGTGGATCCGGCCAGACTGGATGCAGATAGCGCACCGCGGGTAGCCGACGCCGCCATGTACAGCGATAAAAAAGGGAAACGGAAAACGCCCTTTCTCAATATCGATTAACCCCGTACACTCGACGGGTTTTGTATTTCAGGACAGGTGATAGCATGCGGCTTGGTATTCTGTTCCCGATCGTGATTTTTATCACGGCGGTGGTGTTTTTAACGTGGTTTTTTATCGGCGGCTACGCTGCGCCTGGGGGATAAATGAGAAAAACGACGATTATTATGCTGATTGTCGCCATTGTGGCCGTGGCCGGAAGCCAGTTAGGCTGGTGGTAAATCGCGAAAAAAGACCGCCCATTGGCGGTCTTTTTTCTGAAGTGTGTCGGATTAGCTTCTTACCTTACGGTAAATAAACAGCACCACCAGCGCACCAATTACTGCAACCATAAAGCTGCCGAAGTTAAAGCCATCGACTCTGCCGAATCCGAACAGGGTACTGATCCAGCCACCCACTACGGCACCGATGATGCCCAGAATGACCGTAACGATGAACCCACCGCCATCTTTGCCCGGCATGATCCACTTCGCCAGAATACCTGCAATAAGCCCAAAGATAATCCAGGATATGATTCCCATAACTGCTTTCCTCTCTATATGGTTTTTGTCGTCAAATCAAGTACACAGAAAGCTTAGCACAGGATTCAGAAATGCAAGTTTGTGATAGCCATCACGTGAAGATTTTAAGATTAAGTCCACAAAGGGCGTCCCACACAAAAGATGGGGTTGCAATCGTTAATGAGAAACATTATCTTTCTCAACACTGAATAGTTGAGCTAATCACTCAGGTATTCAGTACGACATTGCTCACATTGCTTCCAGTATTACTTGCCCACGTTTCGTGGGCTTTTTTTTGCCTGTTATCCTGCGATTTGACGTTCTGGAATTTGCGATTACGCTTATTAGCACAATCCCAGTACAGCCATAATGGTATTGATAACATGAATGTTTCCAGCAGATTCGTGATTTGTATTAACCTTGTTTGTGCCAGTTCCTTGTTGCTTATACTTTCGGACAAATTTAACTGGTTTTAACGTGAGCAGACCCGGCATCCCGCCGGGTTTCATCTGTTAATCATCCCCTTCGATTAAAAACCCTGCCCGATGTATCGCCTCCTTGCTGTCGGTGACGCCTGCCGCGTATCCGGCCTCGATATCGCACACCGGGCTGGCGCTGACGTAGGGGAGCTTCACTTCGGTTGCGAGAAGCTGCTTCAGGCGGGCGTTCTCCTGGCGGAGGGTCAGAAGTTCGGCGGCAAGCTCTGCTGGCGTAACCGCGGAGAGTTCACCTGCGGCAATGCGGCGAAGCGCTGTATCATCAAGCATTATTCCTCCTGCGTAACCATAAAAAACGACTTCCTACCAGGCACTATTTCCAGAAAATCTCTCAGTCATCCAGTCGATGAATATTCTCAATCGGCCATTTAACGGCTTTGTTGGCGGGTAAATAATAGAGACAGGAAATTGTCTGTGCGTAACGTCTTCAAGAACAGGAACAAGTTCACCCGATGCTATAAAGCGACGGCTTACGGAAGCATGTGTTTGCCCGATGCCCATGCCGTGAACAAGCATACTTATCAGCGCGGCACTGTCATTCGCGGCGATATCAAATGCTGCCAACTGTTTTTCGCCTCCCCTGCTCATGAAACGCAGCGGCCAGGCCTCACCGGTTGCAGCACTGAAATAGCCGACGATTTTATGTCCATTTTCAAGGTCCGTCAGTTTCCTCGGCACACCATATTGTTTCAGGTAGCCGGGGCTTGCACAGGTGATTAAGCGATCTTTATACAGCGTTCGCGCAATCAGAGAAGAATCCGTCAGCTCACCTGCGCGAATGGCGCAGTCAACACCTTCCTCTATGAGATTCACCGGGCGATCGCCCACCCCAAGCGCCAGCTGTATATGGGGATAGCGTTCACGAAACTCTTCGAGTACCGGCATCAGGACAAAATTCGCCAGCGAGGAGTGAAGATCAATGCGCAGCCTTCCTTTCGCGGCGGCGCCCATATCCCGAATGGCACCTTCGGTTTCATCAAGTTTAGTGACGAGCTTACTGATCCTTCTGTAATACTCGGCACCCTCAGTCGTTAAGGTGACAGTACGTGTCGTGCGCTGTATCAGCTTAGTGCCTATATGTTCCTCTAATGATTTGAGATTCTTACCGACAGTGGAGCGCGGCAAATCCAGGTGTGCTGCGGCCTTTGTGAAAGAGCGCGTCTCTACGATGCGCTGGAATATGCGTATAGCTAACAGATGATCCATGACTCTATTTTAAAGTATGCCATCTGATTGTGCACACACATGGAAACTGAAGTCGCAAATGGGGGGCTTATCCGTGTGGCAACTCCAGCTATCCTGCGGTCATGAAATTTGCCGAAGGAGAGTAAAACCATGACTGACGTTACTGCAAAACAACAGGCGTTGCTGGAAGCCCGATACGGTGTTGAGCAACCCAAACCAGACAACATTATCTGGACGCCGCAGGTCGAAGCCCTGCTGGGCCATAAATCTGTCAGGACATTTTTGCCTGAACCTCTCCCGGATGGGGCAATAGAGACCATGGTCGCTGCGGCGCAATCAGCCTCAAACTCCTCTGCCCTGAATCAGTGGAGCCTGGTAGCCGTTACGGACCCGGCGCTTAAACAGCGTATTTCAGATACCGTAGCACGTTCAGTGCCAGTGGACCGTATCCCGTGGATTGAGGAAGCACCCGCATTGCTCCTATGGGTAGCAGATCTGTCGCGAGGTGCAGGAATAACAAAAGATGCCGGTAAAGAGCCTGTTGTGTTCGACTACCTCGACTCTTTCCTGATGGCATCGATTGATGCCGCGCTTGCCGCCCAGAACGCTGCCGTTGCAGCGGAATCCATAGGCTTAGGAATAGTCTATCTCGGGGTGATGCGTAATATCGCCAAAGAGGTAGCGGAAATCATCAGCCTGCCTGAGTACAGCTTTGTCACGTTTGGCATGGCAACCGGGCGGCCCGACAGAGCCAGAACCAGCAGTATTCGCCCGCGACCGGCTCAGCCAATGGTGCTCCATTACAATCAATACCAACAGGATCGTTATCGCTCGTACCTTGAAGGCTATGAAAATGCATATCAGGCATTTCGTCGTCGCCAGAATATGCGCGACAAAACCTGGGCCGGCTCCGTCGTTGATTCCGCGACCAGCATGGATTACCTCGGCGGGCGAATCAATTTACGCGAAACGGTCATGCAGCGCGGTTTCAAATTAAAATAACGGGATTTATCAACCTCCAGCTAAATTCAGGGCTCATTTATTTGAGCCCTCTGCGGTCTGGCTAAGATCTGCTGTACGCACAAAGTGAAACTAAACCAACGGGTATGATTTCAGGCTTTAGCGAGCGGCTTCATGCGGAAACTGATGCCCATCCGATTGATGGCATTCATGGTGGCAATCACAATGGTCAGTTCAACCAGATTTTTTTCACCAAATAGAGCAAGCGCTGCGGAATAGGCTTCATCAGAAGCGTGTGTTTCACTGATAAGGGTAACTTCTTCTGCCCATGCAAGCGCAGCTTGCTCCACATCCGAGAAAAGGTAGGTCGCTTCTCGCCACACCGGCACCAGGACCAATTTTTCGACGGACATGCCGCTTTTGATAAGGTCGCGCGTATGTATATCAATGCAGTGCGCACAACCGTTAATCTGTGAAACACGTAAAAAAACCAGATGAATCAGATCGGCAGGCAAATCTGTCCCGGTAGTAGCGTAATGATGAAGTGCTCCCATAGCCTTTCCACCCTCAGCAGAAACCTGAAACCAGTTTGGACGCTTCATGCATATCTCCTTTTTTGCGATGTTCGGGTAAGCCTGTGTTTGTTATTCAAACGCGACGACGGATGTGCATCAGCACGTCTGTCCGGACGTTGCGATATTAGCCATTCATGGCATCAATAAAAGAGACAAAGAGGGAGTAAGAAGGTAGGGCATCCGCTGCAGCGCAAGAATGCTAATAAAAAACGGGAGCCATCAGGCTCCCGTTCTCATACAACCCGAAAAGCGGATTACATGTTTTCGATGATCGCATCACCAAACTCTGAACATTTCAGCAGCTTAGCGCCTTCCATCAGACGTTCGAAGTCATAGGTCACGGTCTTGTTGTTGATCGCGCCTTCCATACCTTTAACGATCAGGTCTGCGGCTTCGAACCACTCCATGTGACGCAGCAGTAGTTCCACGCATTCATTGTAAGTTATTACTTTATATAAAAATGATAACAAAAAATCAGATTTTATGTCTTGTTTGACCTGCTTTATAAGCCTCTGTTTTTCCAATAATTGCTTAAAGTTTTGATAACCACTTTTCATGACTAAAAGTGCCTTACCCGCTCAAAACTATTTGTCTTTGAAGTGCCAATAGCGGGCGTTGTTAAGCTCATGCAGTATGGATTCACGAAGATCAGACATTATATTTTGTCCTGATTGACACGGGATGAAAGATCCTGATGGCTCTCTTTACGCTCGCTGTAACGATCCGCAAGATAACCAGTTTGTCCCTTAAGCAGTAATGTGATTTTAAACAATTCCTCGGCTACATCGACGATGCGGTCATACCATGACGAAGGTTTCATTCGGCCGTTTTCGTCGAACTCTTGCCAGGCTTTGGCTACTGATGATTGGTTTGGGATCGTAAACATCCGCATCCAGCGGCCCAGAATACGCATCTGATTCACGGCATTGAAGGACTGTGAACCCCCACAGACCTGCATAACTGCAAGTGTTTTGCCCTGCGAAGGACGAACCGCCCCTTCACTTAATGGTATCCAGTCAATCTGTGCCTTCATAACTGCGCTCATAGCCCCGTGCCGTTCCGGAGAACTCCACACCATCCCGTCACACCATCTGACCAGACCGCGTATCTCGGTGACTTTAGGATGCGTGTCCGGCGCATCATCCGGCAGGGGTAAACCGGAGGGGTTAAAGAGTTTTACCTCCGCGCCCATCGCCGTTAGCAGGCGACCAGCTTCCTCCGCGGCGAAGCGGCTGTAGGAGCGTTCCCTTACTGAGCCATACAGGATCAGAATCCGTGGCGGCTCCTGCAGGTGCAGGCGTTCGGCAATGTGTTGATCAAAGCATTCAGTATTCAGAGCAGGAAATTGTTCCATTTTTCTCCTCCGGAGAGAACAGGTGATTTCAAAATTATTACATATGATTTAACATATGTGTATTCTAAAGGGAACGGAGTGAAAAATGCTACAACCTGTTCAGCTTTTCAAAATCCTGTCGGATGAAACTCGGCTCGCCATCGTCATGCTTCTCCGGGAGTCCGGAGAACTGTGCGTCTGCGATATCTGTGCGACCACCTCCGAATCGCAGCCCAAAATCTCGCGACATATGGCTATCCTGCGCGAATCCGGGCTGGTTCTTGACCGTCGTGAAGGCAAATGGATCCATTATCGTCTGTCACCCCACATACCGGCATGGGCAGCTGAGACAATCACTACGTCCTGGCAGTGTATGCGGGAGGAAGTACGTGAATGGCTGGATAAATCAGCCTGCACCTCCTGCTGAGAAAGAGAAACACATTCACATAATCATATATAACGGAGTCTGAGATGCTTTTGGCAGGGAGTATATTTTTACTGACGCTGATACTGGTGATCTGGCAACCCAGAGGCCTGAGTATTGGCTGGAGCGCAAGTATCGGGGCTGTGCTGGCGCTGGCCACCGGTGTCATCCATATCGCTGATATTCCCGTTGTCTGGAATATCGTCTGGAACGCAACAACAGCATTTATTACGGTCATCATCATCAGCCTGTTGCTCGATGAGTCCGGCTTCTTTGAATGGGCCGCACTGCACGTCTCCCGCTGGGGTAACGGACGTGGCCGCCTGCTGTTCACCTGGATAGTCTTGCTCGGTGCCGCTGTTGCTGCGTTGTTTGCCAATGACGGCGCCGCGCTGATCCTGACGCCGATTGTGATTGCGATGCTGCTCGCACTGGGGTTCAGCCAGGGCACGACACTGGCCTTTGTCATGGCTGCAGGATTTATTGCAGATACGGCCAGCCTGCCGCTCATTGTTTCTAACCTGGTTAATATCGTCTCGGCGGACTTCTTCGGTCTGGGCTTTACGCAGTACGCTTCCGTTATGATCCCCGTGGATGCGGCAGCGATTGCGGCCACGCTGATCATGCTGCATTTCTTCTTCCGCAGGGATATTCCGGCAACGTATGACGTTTCGCTGCTGAAGAAGCCTGCCAGTGCAATCAAGGATCCGGCAACCTTCAGGGCGGGCTGGATTGTCCTGTTATTGCTGCTTGTCGGTTTCTTTGTTCTGGAGCCGCTGGGGATCCCGGTCAGTGCGATCGCGGCGGCTAGCGCAGCAGTGCTGTTTGTGGTGGCGAAACGAGGCCATGCCATCAACACCGGGAAAGTCCTGCGCGGTGCGCCATGGCAGATCGTTATTTTCTCGCTGGGCATGTACCTCGTGGTCTATGGCCTGCGCAATGCAGGGCTCACGGAGTACCTGTCTGGTGTGCTGAATCTGCTGGCAGACAAAGGGTTATGGGCAGCGACGTTCGGCACCGGCTTCCTGACGGCATTTCTCTCATCAGTGATGAACAATATGCCGACGGTGCTGATTGGCGCGCTGTCGATTGACGATAGTACGGCGACTGGCGTCGTCAAAGAGGCAATGATTTATGCCAATGTGATTGGCTGTGATTTAGGCCCGAAAATCACCCCGATAGGCAGTCTGGCAACCCTGCTGTGGCTGCATGTGCTTGCCCGGAAAAATATGACGATCACCTGGGGATATTACTTCCGTACCGGCATTGTCATGACTGTGCCGGTGCTGTTTGTCACTCTGGCCGCTCTGGCGTGGCGGCTCTCTGTCACTTTGTAATGAGATACTGATATGAGCAACATTACCATCTATCACAACCCGGCCTGTGGCACCTCACGCAACACGCTGGAGATGATCCGTAACAGCGGCAACGAACCGATGATAATTCATTATCTCGATACGCCACCGACCCGTGATGAGCTGATTAAACTTATTTCAGATATGGGAATTACGGTGCGTGCATTACTGCGTAAGAATGTTGAGCCTTATGAACACCTGGGTCCTGATGAAGAGAAATTTAGTGATGAGCAGTTGATTGATTTCATGCTTCAACATCCGATCCTGATTAATCGGCCGATTGTCGTTACGCCGCTTGGCACTCGTCTTTGCCGCCCTTCAGAAATAGTGCTGGATATTCTACCGGAAGGCCAGAAAGGAGCGTTTACCAAAGAGGATGGCGAGAAGGTCATTGACGAAACGGGGAAGCGGGTTAATTAAACTACCCACTTCAAAATATCGGACGCCTGTTTACGCTATGCGGGCGTCCGCTTTTCGCTCATAGCGGACATCAAACCTGTTAAGAAGAGCCCCCTGGGCTTCCCCCCTTTCAACATACAACCGCGCACTGCTTCTTACACCGGAACGTCATCTGCATCCGTGCCGTTGATGAAGAACGTAACACGCCCTATCACCTCGACCTCATCCGCAGACTCACCTTCTATCGCTTCGCCGTCATCCGTGAATAATGCCCTCCCCCTGAGCTTCGCAAATTGAGTCCGGCCATCAACGAGTATTTAGCAGCACCTGACCTTGCACAAGCCTGGTGACTGGCTCGATAACCGCAAACCCGGATGATGTTTCCAGGATGCGAGTATCGATATCAACATTGCAGATAGTCTCAGGACTGAGCCTACGCTCTACATAGTCCGTGGCCGGAGATACGAAGCCCATTAAAGACCTCCGTTCGGGTTGAAGAGCATGAAAGTGCGCGCCTGACCCTCGTCAGGTGAAATGTCTTTAAAGGTCGAAATGTGGCTCTCGATCCAGTCGTTCGCCTCTTTGAGCGACCAGTTCCAGTTAGCGCAGGCCAGGTGCTTCACGAAGTCCTCAGTTGTCACCGTGCGGCGCCCGCTGGCCTCGTGTTTAATAGCTGTGCGAAAAGCCCCCCTCAATATCAATTCTGCGTGGCATAACCCCTCCTTATTATTTTTACTGTGTTTAAATACAGTGGTTTTAAAGAGGGAGCAGATCAAGAAAGCCCTGCCTATTGATAATTACTGCTGAACCTCCAGCTATTCTGCCGAATTGACCAAGCGGGTATACCAGAACTTCCGGTATAAAATTGAGCTCTGTAAGGCCCAGAGGGCTGTAGCGGTGGCCGGAGCCCGCTTCGTGTCAGCAGGGGCTTAAACCA